>NZ_JBANCI010000002.1:0-893657 GCF_037120595.1 Alcaligenes sp. CHO6 | reverse complement strand
GGACTGTGAAACGCCTTTGCGCCGATGATAGTGGACGGACGTCTGTGAAAGTAGGTCATCGTCAAGCTCTTATTGCTCAAAACCCCCGCAAGCATCCCTTGCGGGGGTTTTGTTTTATGGGTCGCCAACGCATCGGCGACGGATACACCGGAACGATGCTGATCGTCTGGCCCCTGGGCTACGACTTCAGGCGTACCCCACCCCCTCCCCAAACCCGTTCTGGGCACTGCCTATCCCTTCTTGTCGCAGACTACGTCTCTTGGCCCAAGACGAGGGGGTCGGTCATTGCGTATGCTTCCTGGGCTTGAGGGTTGATGTTGAGTCCTCTGCGGGTGCTACCTGCACGATGGCAGCCCTACGAGGGGCGGGTTCAGCCTTAGCGGCTTGCTGAACCTCAGCCTCTCGCATCAAGCCGTTGTCTATCTGCCGGGTGATCGCGCTACGCTTAGTGCTTCTAGGGTTTGCTGCTGTTGCGCAGCGTGAAGTTGCTTTTTTATTTATCTCGGCTCAGCCAGGCTTTAGCGACGCGGCTTGGCCGCTGGTTGCCACCAGATGGTGCCAAGTCCCAAGTCGGGTTACAACCTTCCGCTTTATCTAGCGGGTGGTTCACCGGTTATGTGTACTCCAGCCCCGCTCAATTTTTTAGCGACGGCATCCGACGGCCGAGATCAGATGGGTGTTCGGTCCGCTGTTTCTTCTACCTGCATTTCTCCTCCCCTGGCCCTCCTGAAATTTCCATTTTCCTATTTGGTATTGCAGCTATTCAGCCTGCGAAGGCGTATCACACCCATTCAGAATCGAAGTCGACTTGGAAACGAGGCCACTTCCTATCAACGCCACCCCTTGATATTCCCTATCACTAACATGGTCAAATTTGACCGCTTCCTGCTTGGATCTGCTCCTAAGTCATGCTGAACTAGCAGTTCTGACTGTTTTCTTACTTTCTCTCCAAGACCTCGATTTATCTGTTTGACGTGTATCAATCAGGCGCCGAGCAATGCTGAGCAGGCGGGAAAGGAGTATGTCAGTCTAGCGATGGTTCTACTTGATTCATGGAAAAGATATGGCGGCTCAAGATACGGCCTCACACACAGGCAATGATGATTTGTCGGACATCCGACTGATGCAGGGCGAAGGAGCTGGGCGTTGGAAGCGTATCCAGGCTCACTTGGCTCATCTGCCTATTTTCAAGGAGCTGCCGCTAGAGCAGCTTGAACCGATCGCCAAAGGTACTCAGGAAGTACACGCGTTACGCGGCACCACTTTGTTTCGTAGTGGTGATCCGTGCGTCGGGTTTCATATGTTGGTATATGGCCGAGTGAAGCTGGTGTTTGTTTCTTCATCAGGGGCAGAACGGGTGGTGCGTCTGGTCGGCCCAGGGGAGGGGTTTGGTGAGGCTTTAATGTTCATGGGCCGTAATTACATCGTGACAGCTCAGACACTCGTGGACTCTTTGCTCTTGCACATCAACAAGGACGCCTTGATGGAACAACTGGACAAGGGAAGTGATGTGGCGCGTTTGATGCTGGCCGGTTTAAGTGAGCGCTTATATCGTTTGATGGGTGAACTGGAAGCCTACACCTTGCACAACGGGGTGCAGCGCTTGGTCGGCTATCTCTTGCAGGAATGGCCAGGTGAGGAGGGCGTGCCGTTCAGAATTGACGTGGGCAAGTCCGTGATTGCTTCCCGTCTGAACCTGACCCCGGAGCACTTATCGCGCACATTGCGTGATCTGATGGACCGGGATCTGATACGAGTTCAGCGACGTAACTTTACGATTCTGGATAGTGCGGCCTTGCGGCAATACGGTGCTCTGCCTGATACGCGCGAATAGCGCGCAGGCTATGACGATAGCGCTGCCAGGCGGTCCAGAGATTCCAGCTCAAGGCTGTAAAAGACAACAGCAATGCAGGGGCTGCTACCCATGCGAAAGATGCGACTCCCAGGCTTGCCCCTGTCCAAAGCACCAGGCTTAGGCTGTGCAAGGCCCAATGTGCTCGGGCGGTGGACGCGGGGATGTAGTGAGCCGTCTTGGGAATCAACTGCAAGAGGGCGCGTGTGTGCTCGGTATTATCAGTGTCCATGCTGACATGCTCCTGTGCCTCGCGCCAGAGCAAAAAAGGCACGATGGTATAGAGCATTCCACAAACGACGGAACCTAAGGCTCCCATTATCAGCAAGACTCCCATGGCTAGCTCCGCGTTGGAGGCGGCGGGACTGTGGGCCCAGAAGTTCAAAAGGATCGCAACCACCAGACTGCTCAAGGAGCTGTACCAGAATAACGTGCTGGCCCCTGCTGTGGGGCGCTTGCGTTTCCAGAGTCGCGCCCAGGTAATCACTGCCCATAAGCCGTAGCTTAGAAAGATCAGATAGGTGACCAGATCACGCACGGGCAGCCAGGAGCCAGGCAAAGAGCTCAAGCCCCATTGGGCAATCAGCAATGCTCCTACGACCCAAGGAAGCCAACGCACCAGAGGCGCCGGGTAAAGTTCGGTGATTTGAAAAATAGGCAGCAGCTGGAACGACATGGCGATCAGCAGCAAGCCTGCCCAAGCGGCCAAACCCATCATCACGTGCAGGTTCAGCAGATTGGCGACCGCTTGTTCGTTTGTCAGGGCGACCAGCATGGCAAGCCCTGTTGAGACAGTCAGCAACAGACCCAGCATGGCCAGGCGGATAGGGGCGACGACCTCTTTGGCACCGCGAAAGATGTCACGCCGAGAGCGCCACAAGGCCAGCATGACAGTGAGCAGATAGCCGCCCAGAGCAAAGGCCAGACAAATGCCTGCCAGTGTGTACGCCCAGCGTTGCCAGCTCAGAAAGCCTGTCATCAGAAGTAGTGTGCCGGCGCCGAGCATGCTCCAGAAAATTAGCGCCCGACCGCGTGCCACCGGAATACGCACATTACAGGCCACTGCCAAAATATGTACCAAAGAGGCAAACATGGCGCTGCCCACGATTCCCAAGGTCCAGGCATGGGTTAAGGCCAAGATGGCCGGGTGCCAGCGGGAGTTGAATAGTTCCGGTCCGCTGTAGAGTGCCAGCATGGCGGCCAGTAGACCAAAAAAAGGGACGTTCGCAAACAGGGGCAAGGTCAGTGATAAAGAGGGGGACTGATCCAGCGATAAAGCGCGTTGCATAGACTTAGTTCCTGCGGATGATGAGCTGAAAGCCGTTTTCTGTTTGGGTGCCCTGGTAGCGAAAACCGGCACGACGCAGAATGTCATACAGGGGGAAAGGTTCTCTATCCAGCCACATGAGTAAAGTCTGGGTGGGGGCCAGCTCGGCCAGCACCTCCAGGCAATGCTCCAAAGGTTCAGGGGCGGGCAGGTCGCGTGTATCCAGCGTGATCTCTGTATGCGTCATCAAGACTCCAGCACAAAAGGCTTGGGAGGCATTGTGGACCATTCTGCCCGCTTATGGTGCAGACAAGGTGAGACTTGTTTGCCGTCGGTCAGGAGGTGGGAAGAATTTGATATGCGTTAAGGCCCCCCCGTTTCGGAGCAGGCATAGTGGTGGTCTTGTCGAGCCAGGATTCTGCCCTGGCCAGAGTGAAGATCGGGGAGTGTCATGAATACAGCGTTCACGGCTTTAGCCGCGTCTGATCAGCCGCAGATGGAATTGGTTTGCCCCGCAGGCAGCCTGCCCGCCTTGAAAGCGGCGATCGACAATGGGGCCGACAGTGTTTATCTGGGGTTCCGAGATGCCACCAATGCACGGAATTTTGCCGGGCTCAATTTTGATGCGCAGGCGATTGCACAAGGCATTGATTATGCGCATCAGCGTGGCCGCAAAGTCTTGCTGGCACTCAATACCTATCCGCAACCCAATGCCTGGCAGCAGTGGCGCGATGCGGTGGACCGGGCAGCCGAGGCTCAGGTCGATGCGGTCATCATGGCAGACCCCGGTTTGATGGCGTATGCCAGCCAGACACATCCCAATCTGCGTTTGCACTTGTCGGTGCAGGGTTCAGCCACCAATCCGGAGGCCATCAGGTATTACCACCAGAACTTCGGTATTCAGCGTGTGGTCCTGCCGCGGGTTTTGTCCATGGCACAAGTGGAACAGGTCTGTGAGCAGGTCCCCGTTCAGGTTGAGGTTTTTGGCTTTGGCAGTTTGTGCGTGATGGTGGAGGGGCGCTGTGCCTTGTCCTCCTATGCCACCGGAGAATCGCCCAATACGCATGGGGTCTGTTCCCCCGCCGGGCATGTGCGCTGGGAACAAACAGATCGAGGCCTGGAGTCGCGTCTGAACGGAGTGCTGATTGATCGTTATCAGGAGGGTGAGAACGCGGCTTACCCCACTTTGTGCAAAGGGCGCTTTGATGTGGCGGGCGAAAACTATTACGCCCTGGAAGAACCCACCAGTCTGAATACCTTGTCCTTGTTGCCACAGTTGTTGGCGGCGGGTGTCAGCGCCATCAAGATTGAAGGCCGGCAACGTAGTCCCGCTTATGTCGCTCAAGTTACCCAGGTGTGGCGTCAAGCGATTGATTCGGCCAAATCCACGCCTGCCCGTTATTCAGTCCACCCCGCTTGGATGGGGGCTTTGAACAAATTGGCCGAAGGGCAGCAACATACGCTGGGTGCCTATTCTCGGCCCTGGAAGTAGAGCACGGGAGGCTCAAACATGAAATTATCTTTAGGCCCCTTGCAGTACTACTGGTCCCGCATCGCCACCATGCAGTTTTATGAGTCGGCCTGCGACTGGCCTGTGGATGTGGTGTATCTGGGCGAGACGGTATGTTCACGCCGTCACGAGTTACGGCTGGATGATTGGCTGGATATTGCGCAGATGCTGGCTCAGGCTGGCAAGATGCCGGTTCTGTCCAGTCAGGTCTTGTTGGAGTCCGGGCGGGACGTCAATACGCTACGCAAGCTTACCGAGCAGGCGGAGTACCTGGTTGAAGCCAATGATATGGGGGCGGTGCGTTTGATGCAGGGTCGGGACTTTGTCGCCGGCCCTTTTTTGAATGTTTATAACGGGCCCGTGCTGGATTTGATCGCCTCCCAAGGGGCGGTGCGCTGGGTGATGCCTCTGGAAATGGGCCGTGCAGGACTGGCGCAGTTGCAGCAGGACAGGCCTGCCGGTTTGGAAACCGAGGTCTTTGCTTTCGGGCGCCTGCCCTTGGCTTTCTCGGCCCGTTGTTTTGCCGCGCGTAATCGCAACTTGCCCAAGGACAATTGCCAGTACGTGTGCATGGACTATCCCGATGGTTTGTTGCTGGAAACACGGGAGGGGCAGGGTTTTTTGAACATCAATGGTATCCAGACCCAATCCGCCTGGGTGTACACCTTGCTGGAGCAGATACAGGACCTGCGCGCCTTGGGTGTCGATATGCTGCGCTTGAGCCCGCAGTCTCAACATATGGATGCCGTCGTGCATTTGTTTCATGATGTGGTGCAGGGCCGTATCCAGGCATCAGATGCGCACGAGGATATGTTGCCCTTGCTGCCTGCCAAAGCCTGCAACGGATTCTGGCACGGACGTCCCGGCTTGGAATGGGTGGCGCCGGTACCAGAGCGTTTTTAAGGGAGGGATGCAAGAGTGAATGAAATAAGGACACCTCGGTTGCCCGCTGTTGTGGCTGGTGTTGTAAGTCGTTTGCCCCCGTGGCCCGGCTCTCGTTTGTTTTGTACCGGCTTGAACGTGTTGATGCGCCCTTACGTGCCGACTGATGTGGCGGAACGATTGGAAGGGCGGGCGTTACGCATACGGGTGGCGGATGCGGGTTTGGCGTTTGACTACACCTGGCGCCAAGGAGCTTTTTACCCCCTGTCCGCACGCGCACAAAGTCCGGATTTGACCTTGAAAGCAGATCTTTGGGCGTTTTATCAACTTTTACAGCGGCAGGAAGACCCGGATACCTTGTTTTTTAATCGACGTTTGTCGATTGAGGGCGATACGGAGCTGGGTCTGATGGTGAAGAACACTCTGGATGCTTTGGAACCTGATATTCTGCATCCCCGTGCCGTACTCAAGCAGGGCAAAGCGGCTTTACAGGATGTGCTGCGTCGTCCTATCCGAACGCCCGCTTCGTCCGAAGGCAGCTAAGAGCGCCGCACTTCAAAATGCGGAAACAGCTTTTGGAGGGTCTCTAACACTTCTGCGCCTGGGTAGGCCTCCAAAGCCTGCCCAGTTTCATTCAGAAAATCATCCTCACAGCCTTGTGTGCGGAAGATCTGCACGGCATAGCGCTGGACGCCCAGCTTATGCAAATGTTGCCCCAAGGCTTGTATCGAGGCCGGGCTATGCAACTGCGGGTGAAGGGTGCTGCGGCATTCAAACAGTACCTCTTCGTTCAGTAGCAGCTGCAAGCTGCGCAAAGGTGCAGCCGCACTCTTGCTACGTTGGGTAATGGCATCGTATTGGCTGAACTCGGCTTTGATGTCCAGCCCTATCCAGTCGAGCCACGGGAGTATGGCCTGCAGTCGGGCTGGATGGGTTCCAGCCGTGTGCAGGCCAATTTTGAAGCCGAGTTTGCGCACTGCCTGGATTGCCGAGCCCAGGGCGGGGTCCAGGGTGGGTTCGCCGCCGCTAAAGACCACGGCATCCAGCAGGCCCACCCGGCGATTGAGAAAAACCATCAGATCATCCCAATCAATGGCACTGTCAGTCGTACGCTCTTGTAAATGGGGGTTATGGCAGTAGCCACAGCGCCAGGGACAGCCTTGCACAAAGATGACAGCAGCGAGCTTGCCCGGGTAATCCGTGGCTGAGAAAGGAGCGCAGCCGCCCACTTTCAATGTCACTTTGTGCGTGTTGGTCTTTGGGTAAGGGGGGCGTGTGGCGTACGTCATATTATTAGCGGCTAGCCTGGCTGGAAGGGACGGCGTTGCTCAACGCAGTGCTGGTTTCTATGAAGTAGCGTCGCTCATGAAATTCACCTTGCTTGCCAATATTGAAAGACGACATGGGACGGTGGTAGCCCATGACCCGTGTCCATATTTCGCAGGGCTGGCGCTCGGAATCTTGGAGAGTGATGGTTTCGGTGCTCATAAGAAAACTCCTTGGATAAAAGGGCCGTCACAAGGTCGGATGTGTTCGGCCACGGTGTGCCACGAGGCGGGTTAGCAAGTCGCGGTCAAGCTAAGTGGGTTGTCCGGATTTAGTGGAAATAGGCAGGACAAGTAGCGTTCGTTCAGGGGTGGCGGTCGGGTGTCCGAGAGCTGCTTTAGTAGGCGGATGCTTCTGGTTGGGCAGACACGTTTACTTTTCGCGTTGCTGGTTCTTTGTCCTGCTCCTGCCTTTGTGTCTGTTGCGGCTTCGGTTTCTGCCCCTGTCCGGTTGGAGGGGTTTGCGGGTTCGGGCACGTCGGAATGGACGCTTCGTTGCGAGTCTGTGCGATTTTGTTGACCAGTAGTTCCTTGTCGCAGTGCGGGCAGAATTCGTGTTTCCCCGACAGATAGCCGTGTTTGGGGCAGATGGAGAAGGTGGGCGTGACGGTGATGTAGGGCAGGGAAAAGCGGCTCAGGGCTCGCTGCACCAGATTGCGGCAGGCATCGGTGCTGGACAGAGCCTCGCTCATGTACAGGTGCAACACTGTTCCCCCCGTGTATTTGCCTTGCAGCTCATCCTGGCGCTCCAGGGCTTCGAAGGGATCTTCGGTAAAGCCGACGGGTAATTGTGAGGAGTTGGTGTAGTAGGGCATGTGCGTGGTGCCGGCCTGCAAAATATCGGGCCAGCGGGCGCGGTCTTCTTTGGCAAAGCGATAGGTGGTGCCTTCCGCAGGGGTGGCCTCCAGGTTGTACAGATGTCCGGTACGTTCTTGAAACTCCACCATGCGCTGTCGAATATGGTCGAGCAGACGCACCGCGAACTGGTGCCCCCAGACGGTACACAGGCTCTCCTGATCCTGGGTGAAGTTGCGGATCATCTCGTTAACGCCATTGACTCCCAGCGTGGAGAAGTGATTGCGCAAGGTGCCCAGATAACGGCGCGTGTAGGGGAACAGTCCTTGGTCCATGTGGTGCTGAATAACGGTGCGCTTGATTTCCAGGCTGTCGCGGCCCATTTCCAGCAGTTCATCCAGACGAGCAAACAGGCCGGCTTCATCGCCTTGATACAGATAACCCAGGCGGGCGCAGTTCAAGGTCACGACACCCAGTGAGCCGGTTTGCTCGGCAGAACCGAATAAGCCATTGCCGCGCTTGAGCAGCTCGCGCAGATCCAGCTGCAGGCGGCAGCACATGGAGCGGATCATGTTCGGCTCCAGCTCGGAGTTAATGAAGTTCTGGAAGTAGGGCAGACCGTACTTGGCCGTCATGGCAAACAGGCGTTCGGCATTCGGGCTGTACCAGTCAAAGTCCCGGGTGATGTTGTAAGTGGGGATGGGGAAGGTGAAAGCCCGTCCACGGGCGTCGCCCTCGCTCATGACTTCGATGTACGCCTGGTTGATCATGTCCATTTCGGCTTGCAGGTCTCCGTAGCAAAACGGCATTTCTTCACCGCCGATTTGTGGCACCTGTTCGCGTAGGTCGTCGGGACACACCCAATCAAAGGTCAGATTGGTAAAGGGCGTTTGTGTGCCCCAGCGCGAGGGCACATTCAGGTTGTAGATCAGCTCTTGCATGCATTGGCGCACGTGCTTGTAGTTCAAGCCGTCCTTGCGGATGAAGGGGGCCATATAGGTATCAAAGGAGCTGAAAGCCTGGGCGCCGGCCCATTCATTCTGCAAGGTGCCTAGAAAATTGACGACCTGGCCGACAGCACTACTGAGATGACGGGGAGGGCCGGATTCGATTTTGCCGGGCACGCCATTGAGTCCTTCATTCAGGAAGGTGCGCAAGGACCAGCCGGCGCAGTAGCCAGAAAGCATGTCCAGATCGTGGATATGCAGGTCGGCCTGACGGTGTGCCTGGCCGATCGCTTCGGGGTAGACATGACTGAGCCAGTAGTTGGCAATCATTTTGCCGGAGCTGTTCAGAATCAACCCGCCCAGCGAATAGCCCTGGTTGGCATTGGCTTGTACGCGCCAGTCCTGGCGGTCCAGATACTCGGTAATGGAGCGGATGATGTCCAGCTGAGCAACGGGACGCGACGCGGTTTCCTGGGTAGCCATATTGTTCACCAAAACCTATATATAGTGATTTTTACGATTCACGACACTATATATGGTGGTTTTTGGTGGGGCTAGGTGATTGTTGTCCAGGCTTGATCTAGGTTAATTTTGTGCTTGGAGCGACAAGGTCAAGGGGTGGCGGAACGAAGTCTTTGGGCACACCTTACCCTTATCCTTCTTAGGTGGGGATTGTTGAAGGCGAGAGGGTCGTGTTGCCAGGCGTAAAGAGGGGCTATGCTCTGCTACGCAAGCACACTGTCTGCGTGCAGGTAGCGCAAGAGCGGCTTGGCTCCTGCCGGTGGAGTCGCGCAGTAGCGTGTTTAGTGGTCGAACCGGGCTTGCAGCGCAGTACGCAGTGCCTGCTGATACTCGCTGACTTGCTCAAGCAGGCGTGCCTCATGGGAAGCCCAGCCTTGTTTCTGTTCTTCCGTGCGAGGGGGGGCGGGTGACCAGGCAGAATCCGGAAAGAACGGATCGTCCTTCCAGCGAGGAATGAGGTGCCAATGCAGATGCGGAACCTGATTCCCGAATTGAGCCAGATTGATTTTGGCGACTCCCAGCTGTTCACGCTGGATTTGCTCCACCACATAGACCGCCGCCATGAGGTGCTGCCGCTGTGCTTCAGACAGGTCTGTCATTTCAGCCACATGCTCTTGCCAGATCACCCGTGTATAGCCGGGAAAGGGGCTGTCTGTGACGGCCAGTACCTGCAGCCCTGCGCCCGACCAGAGCAGTTGATCGGGCGTCAAGGCGCACAGGGGGCAAGCGGGGGTGCTCATGCAGGCTGACCAAAGAACAGGTTCTGCAAGGCTACGCCTGGATCAGGTTCACGCATGAACGCCTCACCCACCAGGAAAGCCTGGACCTGGTTATCGCGCATCAGGGCGACATCCTCAAGGGTGTGGATGCCGCTTTCGGTGACAACGCGCTTTTCGCTGGGGATGAAGGGCAGCAGGTCCAGCGTGTTCTGGAGGTCGGTCTCGAAGGTACGCAGGTTGCGGTTGTTGATACCCAGCAGGCTGGTTTTCATTTGCAGAGCAATATCCAGTTCGGCGCGGTCATGTACTTCAACCAGAACATCCATACCCAGCTCGTGCGCCATGGCTTCAAATTCCATCAACTGATTTTGCTCCAGGGCTGCGACGATCAGCAAGATGCAGTCTGCGCCCATGGCTCGGGCGTGAATGATCTGGTAGGGGTCAATAATGAAATCTTTACGCAGTACGGGTAGCGCACACACGGCACGCGCCTGGCGCAGGTGATCGTAAGAGCCTTGGAAATACTGGATATCCGTCAGGACGGACAGGCAGGCCGCACCATGGGCGGCATAGCTGGCGGCGATTTCGGTGGGGTTGAAATCGGCACGGATCACACCCTTGGAGGGGGAGGCTTTTTTGACTTCCGCAATAATGGCTGGCTTGCCTTGGGCAATCTTGTCTTCAATGGCGCTGGCAAAGCCGCGCAGGTCGTTCCGGTTCTTCGCCTCGCGCAGCAGGTCGGACTCGCTGCGCAACTGGCGGGCGGTAACGACTTCAGCTCTTTTGGTGTCGAGGATCTTGGCCAGAATGTCGTTCATGGGTTTAACTTCCTTGTATAAGCGCGGAATTGTTCGAGTTTTTCGCGGGCGGCACCGCTGGCAATGGCCTCAAAAGCCATGCGCAGGCCTTGTTCAATGGAGTCGGCGTGGTTGGCAGCATAGATGGCCAGACCAGCATTGAGGCCAACAATATCACGAGCGGTGCCCTCTTGGTTATTGAGGGCTTCCATAATCATTACGGCGGATTCTTCTTTGCTGGAGACGCGAATGCTGCGGTTGGAGGTCATCGCCATTCCGAAGTCTTCGGGGTGAATCTCATACTCGCGCACTTGCCCGTCCTTGAGCTCGCCCACCAGGGTGGCCGCTCCCAGGGAGGCTTCATCCATGCCGTCCTTGCCGTGCACGATCAGCACGTGTTTGGCCCCCAGGCGTTGCATCACGCGAACCTGAATGCCTACCAGGTCGGGGTGGAACACGCCCATCAACTGGTTGGTGGCACCGGCCGGGTTGGTCAGAGGACCCAGAATATTGAAAATGGTACGTACCCCCAGCTCCTTACGCACGGCAGCGACATTTTTCATGGCGCCGTGGTGAGCGGGGGCGAACATGAAGCCGATATTGGTATCGGCAATACTTTGCGCCACTTGCTCGGGTGAAAAGGTCAGGCGCACGCCCAAGGCTTCCAGCACGTCTGCGCTGCCTGAGGAGGACGATGCGCTGCGGTTGCCGTGTTTGGCCACTTTGACTCCGACGGAGGCGGCTACAAACATGGCAGCGGTGGAAATATTGAAGGTATTGGAGCCGTCCCCGCCTGTACCGCACATATCCAGCAATTCGTCGGGGTTAGGGGTAATCACAGGGGTCGCAAATTCGCGCATGACCTGGGCAGCGGCGGAAATCTCACCGACGCTCTCTTTTTTGACACGCAGGCCCATCAACAAGGCGGCTGCGATCTGCGGTGACATTTCGCCACGCATCAGCATGCGCATCAGATGCAGCATTTCATCGTGGAAGATTTCCCGGTGTTCGATACAGCGCACCAGTGCTTCGGTAGGAGTGATGGTGTTCATGATATTAGAGGTCCAGAAAGTTCTTCAGTAAGGCGTGGCCATGTTCGCTGAGCACCGATTCGGGGTGAAACTGCACGCCATAGACGGGCAGGTCGCGGTGGCGTACGCCCATAATCTCGCCATCTTCGGTTTGGGCGGTCACTTCTAGGCAGTCGGGCAGGCTGTCGCGCTCGATGGCCAGGGAGTGATAGCGGGTGACATTAAAGGGCGAGGGCAAGTTGCGGAACACATCCGTGCCCTGGTGGGTGATGGGGGAGACTTTCCCATGCATGATCTGTTGCGCACGGATAATGCGCGCACCAAAAGCATGCCCGATGGCCTGATGCCCAAGGCAAACGCCCAAAATAGGCAGTTTGCCGGCAAAGTGCTGGATCAGGGCGACAGACAGGCCTGCATCCGCAGGGGATTTGGGGCCGGGCGAGACGCACAGATGGCTGGGATTCAGGGTTTCAATCTCTTCCAGCGTGACCTGGTCGTTGCGTCGCACCACTACCTCCTGCCCCAGTTCTCCAAAGTACTGGACCAGGTTATAGGTAAACGAGTCATAGTTATCGAGCATGAACAGCATGGGAATACTCCGGCAAAAAGAAAGTGGCAGTGGGGCGATTAAATAGGCTCGTCCAGACCGAATTGCACTTGTTCGGCAGCGCGGATAACCGCCCGTGCCTTGGCTTCGGTCTCTTGCCATTCTTTTTCTGGATCGGAGTCGGCCACAACGCCGGCCGCGGCCTGCACATACAGCATGCCGTCCTTGATGACACCGGTGCGAATGGCAATAGCCAGATCCATTTCGCCCGAGTAGCTCAGGTAGCCTGCAGCGCCACCGTAAACACCACGGCGTACGGGTTCCAGTTCATCAATGACTTCCATGGCGCGTACCTTGGGAGCGCCCGTCAGGGTGCCCGCCGGAAAGGAAGCACGCAAGACGTCCATCTGACTCATGCCGTCTTGCAGTTCCCCGCAAACGTTGGAGACCAGATGCTGTACGTGCGAATACCGCTCGATGGCCATGGTGTCAGTGACCTGGACTGTGCCGGTTTTGGCGATGCGGCCAATGTCATTGCGGGCCAGATCGATCAGCATCAGGTGTTCGGCGCGTTCTTTGGGGTCGGCCTTGAGCTCGGCGGCCAGTGCTGCATCGGCCTCAGGGGTGGCGCCGCGTTTGCGGGTACCGGCCAAGGGACGAATGGTGACGCGTTCTATATTGCGCCCATCCTGACGGTGCTCTTCTTGCCGCACCAGAATTTCTGGCGATGCACCTACCACCTGGAAGTCGTCAAAGTTCCAGAAGTACATGTAGGGAGATGGGTTGAGCGAACGCAGGGCACGGTACAGGGACAAGGGGGAATCACGGAAAGGCTTGGTGATGACCTGGCCAATCTGCACTTGCATCAGGTCGCCAGCGGCAATGTAGTCCTTGGCGCGGGCGACGGCTTTCAGGTAATCCTCTTTATCGAAATCGCGCTCGCATTCGGTCTGCATGCTGGCGTAGGCGTAGGGAATCACCACAGGCGAGCGCAGTTTTTCACGCAGCTCTTTCAGGCGGCGCTTGGCCAGCACGTAGGCCTCGGGTTGGGCGGGGTCGGCGTAGACCAGCAAATAGGTGCGTCCGGCCAGGTTGTCCACAATCACCAGTTCGTCCACCTGCAGAAGCATGATGTCGGGCACGCCCTCTTCCTGATCGGCGGGGAAGGGCTTGCGGTTGGCGCCCAAAGACGGTTCGATGTGGCGAACGGTGTCGTAACCGAAGTAACCGGCCAGGCCACCTGCGAAACGGGGCATGCCAGGACGCAGAGCGACTTTGAAGCGGGCCTGGAATTGTTCGATGAATTCCAGTGGATCGCCTTCGGCAGTCTCCACCGGCTTGCCATCGTGCAGCACTTGGGTGTGACGCCCGTAGCTGCGGATGACGGTACGGGCAGGCAAACCAATAAAGGAGTAGCGACCGAATTGCTCGCCGCCCACAACCGATTCCATCAGGCAGCTATAACGTCCACCTTCGGGGCCGTTGTGCGCCAGTTTCAAATAAATCGACAGGGGTGTATCCAGGTCGGCGTAGGTTTCCGCAATCAGGGGGATGCGGTTAAAGCCTTCTGCTGCTAGGGCATTGAATTCTATTTCTGTCATTGGGATCTCGAGGGTCAGTGGGTACGACGAGCCGGACAGAAACAAAAAAAGCCCGGTCGTTGCGATTACCGGGCTTATTTCCTGGTGGCGCTACGCTGTGTACTACTTTGCAGGCGCGCCAGACTTCAAGGTTATATCTACCCGATACACGAACGCCACCAGCGCCAATAAGCGCCGTAGATGGTGGATGCGTGAGTGCGAGTAGACATGAATTTTATGACGTAAATATGGTGTTTCGTTGGTTGCGCAGCCAGATGGCCGCATCAGCAATAGAGGCAACTATACCATCGGAATCCAGGCTTTGCACATCCTTGCCTTCGTTATAGCCGTAAGGAACCAGCAAAACCGGGATGTGCGCCGCACGTGCCGCCTGGGCATCGTTCATGGAATCGCCGATGACCAAAGCCTGCTGGGGGCTGAGATTCATCTGTTCGCACGCATGCAGAAAGGGCAGGGGATCGGGCTTTTTGCGTGGGCAGGTATCGCCGCCCACAAGCAGTTCGAAATACGAGGCCAGCCCAGTCTGTTCCAGCAAGGGGCGGGCAAACTGTTCCGGTTTGTTGGTGACGACGGCCAGACGCAAGCCCTGATTTTTGAAATCTTCCAATCCCTCTAGTACCCCGGAATACAGGCGGCTGTGTTGGCCATTGCACAATTGGTAATGGTAATAAAATGATTCCAGTGCCTGAGAGGGGTCGGCCAGCGGTTCGGGCAGGTCCGTCAAGGCGCGCTGCACCAGATTTTCCGAGCCTTTGCCCACGAAGGTGGCGATGCGTTCCTCCGGGAGCACAGGCAGACCGAAGTCAATACGCATGGCATTACACGCGGAGGCCAGGTCCGGAATGGTATCGAGCAGCGTGCCATCCAGATCAAACAGTACAGAGAAAATATTCATCTTTTTGTAGCGAACTTGTGACAAAATATTGTCAAATTCCTGTTAAGGTCGAGCAGAAAAGTTTTCGGAACATCGGGTTTTCATTTCGTTTGATTCATCATGTTAAAGCTCCTTACTGCGCGCGGGCTTATCAATTTAGTGAGCAAACCGTATTTTGGTACAAGATTGGCTTTCGATAGTCCGTTCAGTCAGGTCCTAGGAGCGGAAAGATGATGCTCGATACATTTCATCAGATTCTCGTAGAAAAACAAGTTACGCCGGTTTTTCAACCCATTGTGGATTTACAGTCGGGCTTGATTCTGGGCTACGAAGGCTTGATTCGGGGGCCGAAAGACACCAGTTTTTATTCGCCGCTGGCCCTGTTTGATGCGGCCCGGCAGTGCGGGCGTTTATGGGATCTGGAGGAGCTGTGCTGCCATACCCTGGTCAGCAGTTTTAATCGGCAGGGTCTGGCGGGCAAACTGTTTTTGAACTCCAGCCCGGATGTGGTGATGCGCATGTTGCCTTCGGCCCGTCTGGAGCCGCGTACCGGCATGCCGCAACTGCATGGTATTGACTGGAGCCGGGTGGTGGTGGAGCTGACCGAGTCCGAGCGCACCGACAGTTACGATTATCTGAACCAGGCCCTGGAGCTGTATCGGCAGGAAGGGCTGCAGTTTGCCATTGATGATCTGGGCGAAGGCTATGCCTCGCTGCGTTTGTGGTCCGAGTTGCGACCCGAGTACGTCAAGATCGATAAGTATTTTGTACGCGATATTGATACCGATGTGCTCAAGCAGCAATTGGTCCGTTCCATTTGCGATATCGCCAGCCACGCGCAATCCACGGTGATCGCCGAGGGCATTGAGACGGGGGCGGAGCTGCGCACCTTGCGCTATTTGGGCGTGACCTGTGGTCAGGGGTATTTGCTGTGTCGCCCCCAGCCCAATCCACCTCCTCAGTTGGAGCCTGCCCAGGCTGCTTTGTTTGGCCCGTCCAGCCTACAGGTTCAGCGGCATGTGCATGGCCGCAATTCCATGAGTGTTCGACGCTTGCTGCGTCCGGCGCCAGCCGTGCCGGACAATACACCGACCAACCGCGTGTATGAACTGTTCCAAAGCCACCCCGATTTAAGTGCGGTGGCTTTGCTTCGAGGGGACAGGCCGACGGGCATTTTGCGTCGTAGCCAGCTCTACGACCAGCTTGCCCGGCCCTATCACCGGGAGCTGTATGGCAACAAGCCTTGCTCCCTGTTCATTGATACACCGCCGTTGATTGTCGATTGCGACACCAGCGTGCTGGAGTTGGGGACCTTGATGACACAAGGGGCGGGTGATGCGCTCAGTGATGGCTTCATTATTACGGGTGCGGGCGAGTATTTGGGCCTGGGCTCCAGCGTGGAGCTGATGCGCGAGATTACGCAGATTCAGATCATGACCGCCCGGTATGCCAATCCCCTGACGCAATTGCCGGGCAACGTGCCGATCGACGAACATATCGATGGTTTATTGCGCAACTGGCAAAACTTTGCGGTCTGTTATGCCGATCTGGATCATTTCAAACCTTATAACGATCTATACGGTTATCGCAAAGGCGATGAGCTGCTTCGCTCGATGGCGGAACTGTTTACCCGCTATACCGTAGCGCGCATGGACTTTGTCGGCCATGTGGGCGGAGACGATTTTATTCTGGTGTTCACCAGTCCGGACTGGGCCGAGCGTTGCCAGGGCATTTTGGACGAGCTGGAAAAAGAGCTGGAGTCTCTCTATCGCCTGGAGCATCGGCAGGCAGGCGGTTATATGGCGGAGAACCGGCAGGGCGTGCTGGTATTTCATCCACTGGTGAGCCTGTCTTTGGGGGTAGTGACGGTTGATGAGCCCGAGTTGTACTCGGGCTCCTTGATTGCGGAGCTGGCCAGCTCCGCCAAAGCGCAGGCCAAGCGCGTGCAGGGCAATGCCTTGTTTGTGGAGCGTCGCCGCCCCGACAGCCTGGTACGGCAGGGCGGCTACAGCCGCAATGCGATGTTGCAATAAACGCGTGCTCGGCCCGTCCCTGAGCAGGCTGGGTGATCAGGCCTGTTCGGCCAAGGCGATTTGCGCACGCATGTCGCGGATGACCTGGGCGTAATCGGGCTGCCCGAAAATCGCAGATCCGGCGACAAAGGTGTCGGCACCGGCGGCACGGATGGCGCCGATATTGTCCACCTTCACGCCTCCGTCAATTTGCAGCAGGATGGGCTGGCCTCCTTGCGCGGTCCAGGCATCAATGCGGGCACGAGCCTGACGCAGCTTGTCCATGGCACTAGGGATGAAGGCCTGTCCGCCAAAGCCAGGGTTCACGGACATCAGCAGAACCAGGTCCAGCTTGTCCATCAGGTGATCCATCCAGTTCAAGGGGGTGGCCGGGTTGAACACCAGGCCGGCCTTGCAACCGTGGTCACGGATCAGCGCCAGCGTGCGATCGACATGGCGGGAGGCCTCGGGGTGAAAGCTGATGTAATCGGCGCCCGCTTTGGCAAACTGGGGAATCAGCGCGTCGACGGGCTCGACCATCAGGTGTACGTCAATGGGAGCGGTGGTGTGGGGGCGCAGCGCGGCACAGACCATGGGGCCGAATGTCAGGTTCGGGACAAAGTGGTTGTCCATGATGTCGCAGTGAACCCAGTCGGCACCGGCGGCAATCACATTGCGGACTTCCTCTCCCAAACGGGCAAAGTCGGCCGATAAAATACTGGGAGCGATACGAGTGGAGCTGGCTTGGGACATAATAGGTGCCGTAAAGATTAGACATCACGAAAATCGTGGCCATATGTCATCATTATAGTTTCAAGCCGGGGGGCCGTGCAGCGCCCCGTGTATGTACAGCCGTAACCTGGAATCCATCATGAAGCCTGACGATATTGAGGTGCAGATCACGCCCCAGTACCTGCCTGAGCAATCCGAGCCCGATAGCAATCAATACGTGTTTGCCTATACCGTCCGGATTACCAACCATGGACAACAGACGGCCCAGATTATCAGTCGTCACTGGATCATCACGGATGACAACCAGCAGGTTCAGGAAGTGCGCGGTTTGGGCGTCGTAGGCCAACAGCCGGTTCTGGCTCCAGGCGAAACCTTTGAGTACACCAGCGGCTGCCCCCTGAACACGCCGTTTGGCACCATGCGCGGCAGCTACCAATGTGTTGGTGAAAATGGTGTGCCCTTTGAGGTCGCCATTCAGGAGTTCATCCTTTCTTCTCCCCGTACCTTGCACTAAGGGTCCCCCCCAGCCATGAAGATAAAGTATTGCGTGCCAGCCGTTCTGCTGGCCTTGGGCGCCTGTTCCACTACGCCTGTGGACCGGGGTGCTTCGCCAACGGCTCCGGGTACTGCCGAAAGCGGGCCGGATATTGCACTGCAGCCGTTGCGCGTGCCGTCCCTGTCTGCCTTGCCCGAGACCCCGGCGCGTGCGCTGGCCGGGCGCTATCAGGCCGTGAACTGGTCGAGCCTGCCGGGCTGGCAGGCAGACTCGCTGGATCATGTCTGGAAAGGGTTTATCAATAACTGCAAGGGCCTGATGCGTCCTGTCAGTGGTTCGCTGGCCATGCCTGCTCGCGCCAACCCACGAGCCTGGCAGCCGGTATGTCAGGCGGCGGCGTCCGCTGGACTGGATGCCAATACCCGGGATACGGCGGCGGTGCGCAATTTTCTGCAACAGCACCTGCAACCCTGGCGCCTGCTGACCGGCGAGGGCCAGGTGGCACAAAACACGGTCACAGGCTACTACGAACCCTTGCTCAAAGCCGCGCGCTCCCGTAGCTCCGGCTACCAATGGCCGCTTTTTGCCGCGCCCGATGATTTGCTGACCATTGATCTGGGGAGCTTGTATCCCGAGCTGGCAGGCAAGCGTATTCGTGGCAAGCAGGTTGGCAAGCGCATCGTGCCCTACGACACGCGTGAGCAGATCATGGCCCAGCCGGAGCGGCAGCCGCCTGTGATTGTCTATGCACAAGACCCGGTAGAAGGCTTCTTTCTGCAGATTCAGGGCTCAGGCCGCGCTATCTTGCCCGATGGGAGTGCGGTTCGTCTGGCCTACGCAGACCATAATGGCCGTCCATATGCCTCGGTAGGTCAATGGCTGGCCAAGCAGGGCGAGATGCCTTTGGCACAAACTTCCATGCAAAATATCAAGGCCTGGGCCAAGCGCAACCCGCATCGTGTCCAGGAAATGATGAACGTCAATACCGCCATGGTCTTTTTTAAGGAAGAAGCCATTGTGGACCCGGATCTGGGCCCCAAGGGCGCTTATGGCATCCCCCTGATCGGCTTGCGTTCCGTGGCCATTGATCCGACCTATGTGCCTTTGGGCACGCCGGTGTATCTGGCGACCTCGCAACCTGCCAGCAGCCAGCCCTTGCAACGGCTGGTCTTTGCCCAGGATACGGGGGCTGCCATCAAAGGCCCTGCTCGAACGGATCTGTACTGGGGCACCGGCGATGAGGCGGGTGCGCAGGCCGGACGCATGAAGCAGCAGGGGCAAATGTGGCTGTTGTGGCCACGTCAGGCAGGAGCACCAAGCGCGCGATGAAGAAAGAACGAATTGTTGTGTGTGGTGGCGGCCTGGCCGGGATGGCCAGTGCTCTGGGGCTGCGCAAGGCCGGATTTGAGGTCAGTATTTTGTCTCCGGCCTATAAGCCCATGCCATTGGCGGCCGGACAGTACCACCCCCGCGTCTATGCTGTCTCCGTAGCCAGCCAGCGTTTTTTGGCGCAGCTGGGGGCCTGGAATCTGATGTCAGCCCAGCGCATCTCGCCAGTCCAGGCCATGGAAGTGCATGGGGACGGCGGCGGTTGCCTGAATCTGCACGCCTGGCAGGATGCTCAGGACTGTCTAGCCTGGATTGTGGAGTCGGGCCAGATGGAGCAGGCGCTGTATCAGGCATTGCAAGTGTTTGGAGTGCCCTGGATTGAAGATCGCTTTGAGCGCCTGGAAGGCACTACCATGGTGACCGCCGGACAAAAGCGCATCAGCGCCGAGTTGTTTGTGGGGGCTGATGGTGCCCGCTCGGGCCTGCGTGCTGCCGCCGGCATTGAGCATCAGGGGCGTGAATACGGGGACGCAGGTCTGGTGGCCCATTTCAATGTAGAGCGCCCGCATCAGCACGTCGCCTTGCAGTGGTTTACAGGTGATTCGATTCTGGCGCTGCTGCCTATGCCCGATGTGGATGGCAAACCGCAAGTGTCCATGGTCTGGTCTGTACCGCAAGCGCAGGCGGACAAGGTACTGGCCCTGCCGCCGCAAGAGCAGGCCCAGTATGTACAAAACAGCCTGTTCTCCTTATCCAACGGCCGTCTGGGAGCGCTCGAACTGCGCAGTCCTGTCTACGGCTTCCCCCTGACTTTTGAACGCAGCGGCATGGTGGCGCCCGGTGTGGCGCTGGTCGGTGACGCCGCGCATCGCGTACACCCCTTGGCCGGTCAAGGCCTGAATCTGGGGCTGGGCGATATCGAAACCCTTATCAAGGTCTTGTCCGAACGTAGCTCCTATTACTCGGTCGGAGATATGCGCGTGCTCAATCGTTACAAGCGGGCCCGCGCCGAACCCATTGCTGCCATGCGAGCCGCGACCGATGGCCTGTATCGCTTATTTGCTGCGCCAGGGGCGCCGGTCTCCATGCTGCGCAATGTAGGCATGCAGGTCGTGGATCATTTGCCGTGGGTAAAACGCCGCCTGATTGCGCATGCTGCCGGAGTCAGCCCCGGTGCCCTCCTGTTTTAAGACCGCCCGAGTTTTGTCGATTAGCAAAGGATGTACGTCATGAAGTTGCCCCTTCGTTCTGTCTTGGCTCTGGCGCTCTTGTCGCTTGGCAGCCTGGTCCAGGCTGCCGGCCCTGCCAAAATAGACGCCCGTTTTGAAACGACACGCCAAGCCTTTGAGGCGGCTTTTCCGGGCGTGACGGTCGATGGCATCCGGGCCACTCCCTTTCCCAATTTACTGGAGGTAGAGGTAGGGGGGACCTTGCTTTATACCGATCCCCAAGCCAGTTTTGTGATGCAGGGCTCTTTGCTCGATAGCAAAAGCCGGGTTGACCTGACCGAGCAGCGCATGCAGGAACTCAATCGTGTTTCTCTGGATGAGTTGCCCCTGGATAAGGCGATCAAGCTGGTGAAGGGTGACGGCAGTCGTCAAATGGTCGTTTTTGAAGATCCCAATTGTGGTTACTGCAAACGTCTGCATACGACGTTGCAGGAGATCGATAACGTTACGGTCTATAGCCTGATGTTTCCTATTCTTGGACCGGATAGTCGCCGTAAAGCGGAAGATATCTGGTGCGCTCAAAATCCCGCCAAGACCTTGAGTGATTGGATGGGAGGGGGAGTGCGGCCCGAGAAGGCCTCGTGTGAGCATCCCTTGGATCAATTATTGGCCGTGGGACAGAAATTGCGTGTTCAAGGCACCCCGGCGATTTATTTCGCGGATGGCAGCCGCGCCGATGGCTGGCTTCCTGCCGCGCAGTTGCAGTCTCGTCTGCAGGCGGCTGCCCAGTAATTATTTCGCCCCGTCTTGCGCTAGAACAACCCGCTCTTGAGCGGGTTTTTTTATGTCATAGTGTTATGAAAACTATAATTATTTATGAGGCACGATTTTAAAAGAACCTTGGCTGGAAAATAATCCTGTCGGGGTTTGCGGGGTAAGGCTGACGTTATTTTGAAGACAAAAAATTTCAAACGCCACATTTGACCATTCTTTACTTTGTGCTCTGTATTCTAGAAGTGATAATTCCAACTATTGATAAAAATAGTACTGTCGGCTCGCGCTGGGTGCGTCGCGAGACTGCTAATAATTAAATAGTAGGCGCTTATGGAACATGCACGCTGCGTGTTGATTGTTTTGGAAGAAGGCGAAGGCTTGCATTATTGGCTGGAGCAATTGCGGGTTTTCGGGACCAAAACAAGCGTTGTCAGATCTCTGGAAAAGGTGGCCGAAGCACGTCAGGCCCGGGCAGAGCTGTTGCTGTTCCCTGTTGAGGCCGGTTATGTCCCCTTGATGGTGGCCAAGCTGCGTAATGATTTTGGCTCCCTGGGGATTGTGGTGGTTCAGTCCGGCCTGTCTGCCAGTGCCCGCGTGCAGCTTTTGCTGACGGGGGCCGACGCCTGTCTGGCACTGGATGTGCAAGTGTCTGAGCTGATGGCCTGGTGCCATGCCGTGCGCCGCCGTAATGTGTACGCCGCTATTCATACTACCCAGACGGTGGAAGAGCCCCAGGACCCGGTCGGGCAGGAATGGACCTTGCGCGATAAAGGCTGGACCTTGGTGGCTCCTAATGGCGTGGGCCTGGAGCTGACCCATAGTGAACGCCAATTGATGGACGCCTTTGTCCGTCATGCCGACGCTCGTTTCAGCCGCGAGGATCTGATGCGCGACAAAGGCTTGGCCGCCAGCGACAGCCGGGCGGTGGACTCTCTGATCAGCCGTTTGCGCCGCAAGGCCAGCCGGGCCGGAATCGCCTTGCCGATCAAGTCGGTGCACGGTTGGGGCTACACCTTCACGGGCAAGCTCCTGGCCCAGCCCGAACCCCAGGACACGGAAGTCATGGAGTTTTACGCCCCGCGTGACGAGCAGGAAGCTGCTCAGCCTACCCCGGTGGAGTTGTTGCGTGCCCTGGAAACGCTGGATGTACTTGACCCGCGGGCCAGTGAAGCCTTGTCCTTCTCGTATCAGTTACGGGTGGCCACCAGCACGGGCCAGTACAGCGGGGTCGATGCCCAGGTGTTCTGGACCTCGCCCACCGGGCTGAGACTGTCGTCCGACCTGATTTTGCGCCATATGCCCGACTCGATACACCGCCAGGCCTTGTGCGAGTGGATGCTGCGCACCCTGATGGCAGATGTGCGCCGTTGGTGGCAGGACTATTCGCTGCGCGCCAGTCACATCGGTCTGAAGTTGCCCGTAGACATGCTCTTGCCTATTTACAAGCGCATACCTGGCCTGCTGCGGCAGTTTGAGCTGCAGCCGTGTTGTGTGGAGCTGGATTTATTCAGTGAAGACGAGCTGGAAGAGACACCGGAGCTGATCCAGGCCTTGCAGTATCTGAAAGACCATGAGATTCAGGTGTGGTTGACCAGTGCTGATATTGAAAACTACAAACTTAACCGTTTGCGCGGCTGGCCGCTTACTGGGGTCAAGCTGGAGGCCGACATCATTCAGCGCGCCTGCCGTGAGCCCACCTTTAAGGCCTTGCTGGAGACCGCTTGTCACTTGTTGAGCGAGCAGGGTTTCGAGCTGGTCATCAAGGGGGTGGACAATCTGGAGCAGCGCGATCTGGCCTTGAATCTGGAGCTGGGTCATTACCAGGGCCGTTTGACTTCGGAGCTGATGTCCGAGGACGGATTCCTGCTGACGCTGGCCAGTAGCGAACCCTCTTTCGGGCAAGGTCCCGACTCGTCCCGACGGGTGAGTGGCAGCATTTTGTAAGCTGCCTTAGCATCCAATCATCTCTATATGTAACTTTAATTAAGTATTCAAGCCCTAAGCCGTTACCCAGCTTGTCCGATGGGGCCTTCTCAACAGGCCGGCCGCCTTTCAGCGGTCGGTTTTTTGCGTATCTGGGACCTGTCTTTTCAGCGTTGCTCGGGGAATATGATGCGTTTGGGCTTGAAACAGAAGTTGTGGTTGCCATTGATCTTGGGGTTGATGGCATTGGTGGCGGTTTTTGTATTTGTGAACTATCAACTCTATCAGGCACAGATGGAGGAGCGAAAAAGCAGTTTGCAGCATATCGTCAATATCGCCGTGAGCATTACGCAGGACTACCAGCAGTTAGCCAGCAAGGGCGTACTGAGCAAAGAAGAGGCGCAAAAGCAGGCATTGCAGCGCATCAGCAGTATCCGCTTCGGACAGGAGGGCTATGTGTCGGTGTTGTCCTCCAGCGTTGTGTCCATTATGAACCCGACCCGCCCAGAGCTCGATGGTCAGGACGTCAGTGCAGTCGTCGACAGCAATGGAGTCCATCCGTTTACCGAGATGAGCCGCATCGGTCGCAATGGGGGCGAAGGTTTTCTGGAATATCACTGGCCCAAACTCAGCGACCAGAGCAATGCACCCAAGCTGGCCTTTGGCAAAGGCGTGCCCCAATGGGACTGGATACTGATCTCGGGTGTGTACATTGACAATATCAAGTCCCGCTTTCTGAGCAGCTTGCTGAACTCTTCAGTGGTGTTTGTCTTGATTGTCTTGCTGGTGTCGGCAGTGACGGTGTTTCTGGCACGCCAAATTCTTGCCGAACTGGGCGCCGAACCGAGCGTCTTGCATGAGGCGGCTCAGGCGATTGCTAATGGCGACCTGCGCGTTGCGCATTCCTTGCGCACGATTCCAGACAATAGCGTGATGGCCTCGCTGGAGCAGATGCGCTTGAAGCTGAATGATGTGTTGCGTACCCTGCAGCACAGTAGCGGCGTCATCGCGGACGATACCTCGCAGCTGTCGGCGGGCAATCTTGAGCTGTCCAGCCGTACGACCCAGCAGGCGGCCGCCTTGCAGGAAACGGCCTCGGCCATGGAAGAGATGACGGGCACCGTGCGTATGAGCGAAGAAAACGCCATGCGCGCTGAAGAGGTGTCCAGTCAGGTGCAGAAAACAGCCCAGCATGGCGGCCAGATGGTCAGTGAGCTGGTGGACCGGATGGGTGCCATTCGTGATACCAGCGGTAAGGTGGCCGATATCACCACCGTAATTAACTCGATTGCCTTTCAGACCAATATTCTGGCCTTGAATGCTGCCGTGGAAGCGGCGCGTGCCGGTGAGCAGGGGCGGGGGTTTGCGGTGGTGGCCGGCGAAGTGCGTGCGCTGGCACAACGCACGACGGCCTCTGCACAGGAAATTGCCCAGTTGGTGGAGGCCTCGTCCAACAGCACGCGTGAAGGGGTACTGCTGATGGGGCAGGTCGGTGAGGTTATCGAGGAGATGGTCACGGGCAGCTCGCAGGTAATGACGATTGTGCATGAGATCGCCGCCTCGACCCGTGAGCAGACGATTGGTATCGAGCAGATCAACGTGGCGGTCGGACAACTGGATTCGGCAACCCATCAGAACGCGGAGATGGTCAATCAGGTTGCCCACACCTCCAGTGAGCTGCAGGATCAGGTGCAGGAGCTGGACCGACTGATTCAAGCCTTCCGTCTGGTTTGATAAAAGGGCTATCTGGCGCCGGCCAAGGGGCAGTGTCGATTATTTTTGATCGTATACTGCTCTTTGGGACTGGGCCTGGCCTGCGGCAAACCGGCATTTAGGAGGATGTATGTTGCGCGCACCTGTTGTAGCGATATTGATGGTGGGAATCGTTGAGTCGGCATGGGCGGCGGCGCTGCCTTCGGCTCAGGGTGAAGTTCAGGCGCACGAACATCATGAACGCATATTGAGTTTGCAGCAGAATGACCTGGTGCAAGGCAAATGGCAGCGCAATGGTGAGGTGGCGCTGGAGTTGTTTGGCCCTGATGGCACAGTCATTCGTCATTGGACGCATGCCCCGGAGCGGGGAAGCCCATTTGGCTTTGTTGCCGGGACGGCGGGCGAGTATCGCTTGCGCGTGTTGGGGCAGGGCCAATATCAGTGGCAGATCGAATCGGTGACGGCAGCGCAAGCGCCCGCCCAGGCCGAACCCTTGCAAGGGGATGTGATTCGCCAGTGGAGCATGCGTTTACGTGCTGGCGAGCCTTCGCAGGGATTCTGGGATTATGTGCAGCGTGTCGGTTCCCCCTTGGTGGAGCGTTACAGCGCGACTCATGATCGTGTCACCTTTGTGTGGCGGGGTGCGCAGCAAGAGGTGCGTCTGCATGGCGGGCCCTTCGCGTACAGCGATCGCATGCATCGTTTGGGGGAGTCGGATATCTGGTATATCACCTACGACTTGCCGCGTGATGCCCGTTTTACGTACCGCATGGCACCGGATGTGCCCTATGTCGGCCAAGACCTGGCGCGTGAGGTCTTGCGGGCCGCATTGCAACGGGACCCTCACAATGCTCGGACCTTGCCGGAGAGCAGCAGCAATGTGTTTGAGGGCGAGTCGGTCGTACGTTTGACTCAAGCGCCTGCAGAAGTGGTGGCCCTGGAGCCACAGCAGGCCGGCCAAGGACAGTGGCGCACGGAACGTCTGCCCAGTCAGACCTTGGGCCTGGAGCGCCAAGTGCAGATTTATCAGCCTGCTGGTACCCATGCGCAGGATATAGAACATACCTTGATTTTGTTTGATGGCCGGGATTATCGAGATCTGGCGCGTGCACCTGCCATGTTGGATACCTTGATTGCCCAGGGACGCGTGAAACCCATGTGGCTGGTGCTGGTGGACAATCCCGGTATGGCGGAGCGCGCTCGTGAGCTGCCGCCTAACGAGGCCTACCTCAAATTTCTTGATAAGGAGCTGATGCCTTGGCTGAAGGCGCAAGGGGTGCAGTCCTCGGCAGACAAGACAACGATTGGTGGTTCCAGCTATGGAGGCTTGGCCGCCATGAATGCGGCGTGGCGTCTGCCGCAGTGGTTTGGCAATGTCTTGAGCATGTCGGGGTCGTTCTGGTGGGCTCCTGCCGGTCAAGAGCGGGGGCAGTGGCTGACGCGCCAGATGGCGGATTCACCTGCTGTGCCGGTGAGGATTTATATGAGTGCCGGGGTGTTTGAGTCTTCCGGCTCCAGCCGGGATGTCAGCCTGGTGCAGGCGAATCGTCATCTGGATGATGTGCTGCGAGCACGGGGCTATGACGTGCGTTACGTGGAAAGCGCGACGGCGCATGATTTTGTGGCTTGGAGGGATGCTTTGGCTTCGGGGCTGGAGCATTTGTTCGGGATTGTGCAGGGTGAAGCTCCGGTCGAGGACAAGAAGTAGCGGTAGCTGGACTTAGGCTTTGAGGGACGGGCTATAGGCGGGCTCAGGAGGCTGTACCGGGGGGGCTGTTCGGATCGGGGCAGGCTCAGGCGGGGCGGATCAGAGTGCTTGCCGCGGGCATGAGATTGCGTAGGGATGCAAGGGGCCTGCTGTTTGAGCCGGGCGTTTGTACTTGGTCCGGGGGACCAAGTACCCGGCGAGTTCAGGCCCCGCCCGTAGCAATCTTATGCCAAGGGTACGGGTGCGCAGCACCAGCAAGCGCTCAGCACCGCCTGAGCCTGCCCCGATCCGAACAGCAGGGTGGCAGTGCTCTTGAGTGGGCCTGCCTTCAACGGTTGTTGGCGGGGGCGGTTGGAACCGCTGGAGCTGCCCGATCTAGTTCACAGACTGGACGGAATTAAGACGTAGCTGATAGGAGGCTACCTGCATTGAGCAGGTCTAATCTGATGCTGACCTGACCTGACCTGACCTGACCTGACCTGATTCGATCCGATTTGACCTGACTGAGTCTGTCTTCATTGAGCCACATTTACGATGTTTCGGTTCGCTCGTATTCTTCCTTGGCTTGGCAATAGGTGCTCAGTCCTTATCGGCACTGTCACTCGTAGGGATGTGCGTATGCTTTTGTCCGGACTCGTTCTAATGGGTAATTAAAAAAGGGCGGAATTTCCGCCCTTTTTTGCGTCTGGCTGTTTAGCCTTGGTCCAGTGTGGCACCGCCGTCCACGCGCAGGTCGGACAGGGTGATGTGGCTGGCGCGGTCCGAGAGCAGGAACAGGACGGCTTCGGCGATCTCTTTTGGGGTGGCGATTTTCTGCAAGGGGATGCCCAGCCGGTAGTTCTCTCCGGAGCCCGCGATGACGGTTTCACGCGAGCTGCCTTGTGCCCACATCGCTTGTTGCATGGGGGTGTCGGTGGAGCCGGGGGAGACGATGTTCACGCGGATGCCGTGTGGGGCCAGTTCCAGGCCCAGGCAGCGGCTCAGCTGGGTGACGGCGGCTTTGGAGGCGGCGTAGGCGCCCATGGCGATGCGAGGGGTGGCGGCGGAGTTGGAGCTGACGTTGACGATGGCGCCTTGTTGGCGCTCGATCATGCCTTTGGCCACGTTGCGACAGACGTTAAAGACGCCGGTGGTGTTGATGGCAAAGGTGCGATCCCATTGTTCGTTGCTCAGCTCGGTGATGCGGCCCATTTGCAGGACGCCCGCGACACAGGCTAAACGCTGAATGGGGCCCAGTTTTTCTTGCCCTTGGGCCAGCGCGGCATCGACGGCATCGGCTTGGCTGATGTCGACCAGGTGGCAGGAAACCCGATCACTGTATTCGGATTGATTCAGTTGGGTCAGGCCTTCGGCGTCCAGGTCCAGGGCGATGACGCGGGCGCCTCGCTCCAGCAGTAGGTGGGTGACGGCAGCGCCAATGCCACGGGCCGCGCCCGTGACGGCGATGCATTCACCTGCAAATTCTTGTGCGCTAGTGCTCATGTGTGCTTCCTGTTTAGCTTTGCAGGCTGTCCTGGATTTCGGCGCAGGTCAGGCTGACGCCGCAGCGTTGCGAGACGTGGCGAATGGCCATGTGGTGTTCTTCCAGCGAAAAGTCGGCCACGCCGTCGATGGCCAGGAAGGGCTGTACGTCTTGCATGAAGGCTTCCAGGGCAGTGCTCATGCAGCCGATGTGGGCGTAAACGCCGGTGATGATCAACTGGTCGCGGCCCAGATTGCGCAGTTGCTCGCGCAGGTCGGAGCGCTGGAAGGCGCTGTAGCGCCATTTGGTCAGCATGATGTCCTGCTTGGCGGGTGTCAGCTCGGGCACGACGGCTTGCTGGCTGTGAAATTCGCTGGCGGTCAGGCCTGGACCCCAGAAGTCGTTCAGCAAGGCGCGGTCTTTCTCGGGTTGTTCGGTAGGTTGAGCCGTGTAGAACACGGGAATTCCCCGCTTGTGGCAGACGTCGCGCAGGGCAGCGATGCGTTCGATTAGCATGGGAATAGGGGCCAGGCTCATATCGTATTTCTGCAGAAAGTAGGTCTGCATGTCATGAATGAGCAAGGCGGCACGATTTGCCTGTGGACGCCAGTTGACGCGGTTGGTCACGGGAGCTTGAGGCAGCTCGTAACTGGGCAGCGCGTGTATGGTCATGGTTCGTGTCTCCGTTAAAGTGCAATGTTTTGCGCCAGACCCAGTGAGTTGATCAGGGTCATGAGTTTGTTGCCGGTTTCCTGGCGTTCCAGTGCCGGTACAGAGCCTTCCACAATGCCCGCGCCCGCCGATAAGGTCAGACCTTGCTGGGTGTAGTGGCCGCAACGGATGGCCACGGCCCATTCGCCGTTGCCTTCGTGGTCATTCCAGCCGATCGCACCCGCAAAGTAGCCGCGATCAAAGACTTCGGTGGCTTCGATGGCCTGCATGGCGGGCTGGGTCGGCAGACCGCATACGGCCGGGGTGGGGTGCATGGCCAGGGCCAGCTCCAGAGAGCTGACGCCAGGGTCGCGCAAGCGGCCGCTGATGCGGGTGGACAGGTGCCACAGGTTGGCGGTACTGGTCAGGCTGGGGCCCTCAGGCACGTCCAGGGTGTCGCAGAACCGTGACAGAATGCGCACCACATCCTGGATGACGTAGGCATGTTCACGCCGATCCTTGCTGGAGGCCATCAGGGTCTGGGCGCTGGCCTGATCGCGTTGTGGATCGGCAAAACGTGGGGCCGTGCCCGCCAATGGGTTGACAGTAACCAGGTCGCCTTGGCGACGCACCAACAATTCAGGACTGGCCCCGAAAAAGAGATCTGGGTCGTGCGCTGCTCCGCCCGGCAGGGGCAGGGCATAGGTGTAGCCGGCTGGATTGCTGTGGAGCATATTGCTCAACACGGTCTGACGGTCCAGGGCTTCATTCAGTGTGATGGTTACGGTACGAGCCATCACGGTTTTGGAGATGTTCTGTTCACGCATCGTGGCCAGAATGTGGCTGACGCTGTCTTCGTAGCCTTGGCCGTCGGGCAATAGCTGCTGGCTGGCGATTGTGTTGCGGGAGCGGGCCAGGGGTGGGCGCTGGACCGGGCGCCGCAATACGGGATCGCGCTGGTATGTGGTGGGCACACGCATATAAGCGTTGCGGGCAGGGTTAAAGGGAATCACGCCCAGAAAAAGCGGGGCGTGCAGTCCTTGCTGCGCAGCCTCTGACAACAAACCTTGGGCATCGCTGAGCAATTGTCCCTGAGCATTATGGGTATGCCGCTCCAGTGCCGTGCCGTGTGCCATCAAACTGACGGTGGGAGAGGCAAAGACGCTGCTGTCGGCCTGGTAATGCTGTAACCATTCTTCAATGGTGGCGGGGCGGACGTGGTCGGCTATACGGCTGTTCATAGGAGTCCTTTTTGAGGGCAGGGGGCAGTGGCGTCCCTTTTTGTGAAAGGGACGCCTCAGGGGCTTATTTCAGATGAATGCGCGTGATGCGGTCAGCCGTCGGGTCATCCTTGCCTTTGGATTTGTTGACCAGGTAGGCATTGCCTTCACCGTCCACCGAGACATGGTTGGGGAAGCTGCCACCGTCCAGGTTGGCAACAATCTCACCGTTGCCGTTGACGGCAGTGACCGTGCCGGCACCGCGTGAGGCGACATAGGCCAGTGTCGTTTTGGGATCGAAGACCACATTCAGGGCGCCAGCCCCGATTTGGATGTCGTGCTGCACGGAGCCATCCTTGGCGTCCACGATCAGCAAGTTGTCGCTGCCCTGGGAGGCCACATAAATCTGGCCGTTTTTGCTATCCACCGCCACACCGGCAGCGCCTCGTGCGCCGGGCAGCGCGTAGACGGTCTGGGCATTGCCGTTGTTCAGGTCGACAATAATCAGCTCATTGGTGCTGGCGCTGACGGTGTACAGGCGACCGTTTTCGGCATCCAGAGCCAGACTCATGGGGCTGAGCGGGTTGCGGGTCTTGGATTCCAGCTCAATCGGCTCCAGCGCAGTCAGTTTCTTAGTGTCAAAGACGGAAATTAGTTTGGAACCGGGCGACGAGACATAGGCACGCTGGGCTTGCTGGTCCACCACGACGTCACGGGCGTGGCTGGCGGCCCCTTGCTCAAACTGCTTGACCAGTTTCAGGTCTTTCTGACGGTAGACCGAGACCGTGTTGCTGCGGGTATTGCTGACCCAGACATTGCCTTGGGCGTCGTCCACGGCTACGCCGTATACCGCTTGTACCTGACCATCAGTCCGACCCTCCTGGGCCGCCGGGGTGACGCTGGCTTCGATTTTCAGGGTCTTGGGATTGACTTTGAGCAGTTGCGATTGCTTGACCGGCGGGCGGCCGACGGCCGAGGTCACAAACAGAGCCTGGCTTTTGGGACTGTAGGCGCTTTGATACAAGCCGGGAACCAGATGCTGCGATTGCAGTTCAAACTTGTCCTGACCGCTGAGCTCCACCTTAGGGGATACCTTCAGGTTGAAGATGCTGGCGGTCGAAGGTTTGCTCACTTGCATGACGACCGGATGCAGGCCCGTGGCCGCATCGGCCGGGATGGCCACTGTCGCACGCAGATTGCCGTCCTTGTCGGCGACCAGGGCTTCAGGCGTCAGCGTATGTCCGTTTTGCAGCAGGATGACTTCCTGGCCTGGTGTGAAACCGCGACCTGACAGTTGGGCTTCGCTGCCGGCATAGACCACGCCAGCAGCGTTCAAGGAGCCACGGAAATCTGCATCAGGCTGGTCAAAAGCAGGGGCGGCAAAGGCGTTGGCTAAAGACAGCGACAAAACCGCTGCGCTTAGGCCGGCTTTGCGTAGCAAGGCGGCAGGAGTACGACGAATGCAATTGACATTGATTAGCATTTTTTAATCCTAGATAAAGGTTCGGTCGACAAGACGGTCCATGCGGGAAGTCTTTCTACAGGCGTGCAGCAGACGTGGGTAGAGCAGAATCGGGGTCTCAGGCATGGGGCGGCCCATCCTGATTGCGGACCGAGCGCAGGCCCTGATTGAGCACGCCGAAACCACAGGCGACGGCGGCGCAGGCCAGTCCGCCAGCCGCGACGGCCACGGCTGGCCCCAGCAGGCGTGCCAGATAGCCCATCTGCAGATTGCCCAGTGCCTGACCCAGGGAGTATTGCGTCATCCACAGGCTGGAGACGCGGCCCAGCAGGTAGTCAGGGGTGTGGTGCTGCACCAGTGCCATGCGCATGATTTTGGAAATCGTATCGGCCGCGCCCATGATGGCCAGGCAAACCAGCGCCCATCCCAGGGACGCTTGCAGGGACAGGGCGGCAACGGCCAGACCCCACACCAGAACGGCGATCACAATGGCCGCGCCTCGGCGCGAGACCTGTCGGCACCAGCCGCTGGACAGCGCAGCCAGCGTTGCCCCCACCGCAGGAGCGGCGTAAAGGTAGCCGGTTGCCGTCGCTCCCATTTGCAAAATGGAGTCGCCCCACTCGGGCATCAGGGCAAGGGGAGTCGCCAGAATCAGGGCGGCTAGATCAATGAGCAGCAGAGCACGCAGCAGGGGGTGGGCGGCGACAAATGTCAGGCCGTCACGCAGGGATTGAAGTGCATTTTTCTGGGGCTGTTTGCCCGCTTGCGGCGGCAGCGGGGGCAGAGCGCGCAAGAGCAGGGGGGTGACGATGACCCCGCACAGCACAATCACATAGCAGAAAACCAGGCCGGGGCCAGAGATCAGGACGCCAGCCAGCGCGGGCCCAATAATGCCGCCCAGCTGCATAGCCAATCCGGAAAGAGCTGCCGCTGCCGCCAGTTTGTCACGACCGACCAGCGCCGGAGTGGCGGACATCATGGCCGGCACGCTGATGCCACCCGCGGCGCCGCCAATAGCGGCGGCTACGTAAATCAGCCAGATCTGGGGAGTGGGCAAGAGGGTGTTGAGCAAAAACAGCACGACGCTGATGATGTAGACACTGCGCGACCAGACCATCAGGCTGCGTCTGTCCAGACGGTCGGAAAGAACTCCGCCGGCAATTAAGGCCAGCACCATGGGAGTGGCCATGGACACGGTCAGAAAGGCGACGGCGACACTGGATTTGCTCAGATCATAGAGCTGAACGCTGGCGGCCACCATCAACATGCCGGTGACCAGCACCGTGGCGGCACGGGCGAAGTAGGCAAAGCGAAATGCCCGGCTTTCGATCAGGGGTGAGATATCCAGAAAAAAACGTCTTACAGACATGGTTTATATATTGAGTTCAGGTTGGGCTTGTGCGTGTTCGGCACTTGCCATGGCCGTGTCCATCAGCGGAGCCATGACGGCCACGGCTTCAGTACCGGTCAAATGGGCGTGTAGGCAGGCGATGTCGTGGACCTCCAGCTGTTCTGCGTAAGGCTTCCACAAACCGGGATGCAATTGTGTGCCTGCGTGATCCAGCGCCGCGCGGAAATACAGCAGGGGGCCGTCATAGATGCGATGCTCGTGCAGGCGCACCAGGCGGTTATTGTTTTCCACCACCTGGAATACGCTGTCCAGACGCGTGTCGGGCAGCTCGGCCAGCGGGTGACCGCTGCGCTTGAGGAAATCCACCACACCCTGACGCGTCAGGGAAACGTCGGGCAAGCTGTCCGGATCATGGCCCGCAATATGTAGCAGCGCCTTGTAGATGGCGTTGGGCTCGGGCGCCGGCTCGTTACGCCACGCATCGCTGGGGTAGGCGTCCAGCAAGGACAACATGCCTACCAGTTGGCCGCGACGACGCAGCTCCACGGCCATGGCCTGAGCAATAATGCCGCCCACGGACCAGCCTGCCAGATGGTAGGGGCCCCTAGGCTGAACGTGCTCGATACGATCTACATATACCTTGGCCATGGCGTCCAGGCTGCCATCCAGGTCCAGCGAGGAGTCAGACAGCACGCTAGCCTGTAAACCATAAACAGCACGGCCTGGGGGCAGATGACGCGCCAGCGCGCCATAGCACCAGGACAAGCCACCGGCCGGGTGAATCACAAACAGTGCGGGCTGATCGTTCTGCCCCGGACGCAAGGTGATGAGAGGGCCAAAACCATCGGCGGTTGCATTGCCTGACTGATCCAGATGTCTGGCCAGGCGCGCAATGGTGGGGTATTCAAAAATAGTGCCAATCGACACGGCCTGACCGCGTGCTTCACGCAGCAGCAAGGCCAGCTTGGCGGCCAGTAAGGAGTGCCCGCCCAGGGCGAAGAAGTCGTCGTCGGCGTAAAAGGCCTCGCTGCTTTCCAGCACGCTGGCGAAAGCGGCGGCGATCTGGTGTTGAGTGGCACCTTCCAGCGGCAAACCGGCTGCACGCACTTGCAGCGCAGGCACCGGCAGGGCCTTGCGGTCCAGCTTGCCGTTGGCCGTCACCGGCAAGGCGTCCAGGCTGATCCAGGCGCTGGGCACCATGTAGGACGGCAAGTGCTCGCCTACATAAGCGGCCAGTGTCTTGTCCGTGCATGGGCTGTCTGCTTGCGGCACCCAGTACGCCACAATGGCCATGTGTCCGGGTACATCTTCACGAGCGATAACGGCAACGTGTGCCACAGCGGGGTGACGGGCCAGCAGAGCTTCAATTTCTCCCAGCTCGATACGTTGACCACGCAGCTTGATCTGGTGATCGGAACGACCCAGGAAAACCACGGCACCATCCTCACGCCAGCGGGCTACATCGCCGGTGGCGTACATGCGTTGCCCATGCAGGGCATAGGGGTCGGGTACAAAGCGTTCTTCTGTCAGATCCGGGCGGCCCCAGTAGCCTTGTGCCAGCTGACGGCCAGCCAGGTACAGATGACCAGCCACACCGGGCGGTACAGGTCGCAACTGCTCGTCCAGGATGTACAGGGCCGTGTTCCACACGGGAAAGCCGATCGGAACAGGCTGGGAGTGGTCGTCACGCGAAGCGGGCCAGTAGGACACGTCCACGGCGGCTTCGGTGGGGCCATACAGATTGTGCAGTTCGGCATTCAGCAGAGAGTGGAAGCGGTCGCGGGTAGCGGCCGACAGCTCTTCTCCGCTGCAAAACACCAGACGCGGCGCCAGTCCACGAGCAACAGGCTCATCCAGAAAAGCATTGAGCATGGAGGGCACAAAATGCAGCACCGTGATGTGTTGTTCGCGGATCAGGCGGGCGATATGGGCCGGGTCGCGGTGTGCTTGCGGGGGCGCCACGACCAAGGTCGCGCCCGACAGGAAAGGCAGAAAGAACTCCCACACCGACACGTCAAAGGTGGCGGGGGTCTTTTGCAAAATGCGATCGCCGGCACCCATGCCGTAATGGGTTTGCATCCACACCAAACGGTTGACGATGGCGTCGTGGTTGACCAGCACGCCTTTGGGTGTGCCGGTAGAGCCGGAGGTGTAGATCAGGTAAGAGGGATCGTGCGGGCCTGCGGCGGTCCAGGCTTTTGCACTGCAAGCCTGTTCAGGCTGAGGAACCAGCAGGGAGGCGTTCAGCGTGCAATCGGGCTGGCCGACCAGCAGGCGCGGTTGAGCTGCCTGCAAGATGGTGTTCAGACGATCGGCAGGCTGGTCCAGATCCAGTGGCAAGTAGGCGGCCCCCGCGCGATGGATTGCGAGCAAGGACAGCACCAGCTCCATAGATCGGGGCAGGGCCACGGCCACGATATCGCCAGTTTGTACGCCTGCCAGACGCAGTTGCGCGGCCAGATTGGCCGTTTGCTCGTTGATCTGGGCGTAGCTCAGCTTCTTGCCTTCAAACTCCAGACCGGTTCGTTCCGGGTGGGCGACAAGCTGGGCCTGGATCAAGGCCCACAGCGTGGTTTCAGGAACCGGGTGAGCCGTCTGGTTGACGGCCTCAATCCAGTGATGATGTTCAGCATCGGTCAGGGTTGGTACGGCAGACAGGGTATCGGCCTGCAAAGCACGCAACAGGAATTGTTCCAGACGGACCAGATGGGTTTGAATCTGCTCGTCGGTGTACAAACGGGGGTTGGCTTCCACTTCCAAGCGCAGACCGCTGGCATCGGGTTGAGCGCGGAATGTGAAATTCAGATCTTCTACGGGCCCGGCGCACAGCACTGACTGGCTGGCACTCAGGCCCGCCTGCTCGTAGGGGGCGTCAAAGGGCAGCACGTTGATGATGGGGCCGTGCAGGCGGCGCATGCCGCCCAGCAAGCCCAGATCACGGCGCAGTTGCTCACTGCGATAACGACCATGACGACGTGCCTGGCGCAGTGCTTTGGCGACCTGGATCAGATACTGGTTTACAGGCAGGGATTCATCGATCTGCAGACGCAACGGGGCCACGTTCATGACCGTCGAAACAATGCGGGCGCTGATATGGCCCAGACGGCCCATCCAGGGCACGCCCACCGTGCATTCGTCCTGGCGGGTGTGACGGCGCACATAGGCGGCGGTCAGTCCCGTCAGAATGTCTGGCCAGCTGATGTCGCTGCTTTGTGCCAATGCTTGCAGGCTGGCCGTCAGCTCCGGTGTGACGGCGCTGCGTGCCAGCAGGAAATGATGGTCGCTCAAGGCCTGGGATTCGCTCAGGCTTTGTGCGGGTTGCGCATCGCTTAAGGTGTCCAGCCAGAACTGCCTGTCCTTGCTGCGGCGCTCGCTATCCCGATAGATTTGATCGTCATCTTGCAATAGAGTGAACGACTCCAGCTCATGCCCATGATCTTCACGGCCACTGAGCAAGGCCTGGTAGCGCTTGACCACACGCGTCTCGATCAATGCCATGCCATAGCCGTCCGCGGCCAGATGATGGATACGCTGATACCAAAGATGGTGCTTGGGCCCCAGCACAAACAGGATGTGTCGTGCCAGTGGTGCAACGGTCGGGTCCAGCGGAGTGCGCAGGTCGGCCATCAACAGGGTTTGGGCTTGTTCTGCACCATCGGCATGCGAGGACAGATCAACAACCTCCAGCTGAATCGGCTCTTGCGGGCGCAGATACTGGGCTGGGCCGTCGGGCGTATCGACCATGCGCAAGGTCAAGGCGTCGGCTTCTGCCAGCGTCAGATTGATGGCTCGGGCAAACAGCGCCGTGTCCAGCGCCGAATGAATATGCGTGCAGTGCCCGGTATTGAAAATCGGGTTAAGCGGGTCCAAACGCTGGGCGTACCAAAGACCTTCTTGTGCTTCGGTCAGGGGGCGCAATGGCAGTTCGGAAGGGGGGCTAAACATAAGCGTGTTGCAGTAAGAAAATCAGCGGCCGTTTTGTTGGGCACGCTCGATCAGCGACCACCATTGGCCCAGAGTGACCACGGAGGCCATTTCGGAAAATTCAATCGGCGCGCCCGCCTCGCGCCAGCGGGTGGCCAGGGTCATGACGCGCATGGAGTCCAGGCCCAGGTCGATCAGGTTGTCATCATCCAGAATGTCCTGGGGATCTTCGTGCAGCATGGCGGCAATATCGGCCCGCATGCGTTCCAGGGTAAGTGCTGTGCTCATGATTGCTCTTGTGTCGTGTTCTCGAGTTGTTCGCGCAGTTGGGCGCGCAGTTCCTTGCGGCTGATTTTCAAGGCCGCAGTTTCCATGAAACGATCCACAAACACGATCTGGTCCGGCACTTTGAAGTCGGCCAGACCGCGGCTGCGTATCCATTTCTTCAGTTCAATCGCGCGTGGTTTGTCATCCTTGGGGATGATGAAGGCACAGCTGCGCTCGCCCAGGAATTCGTCGGGCACCGATACCACGGCGGCGTCAAAGACTTGCGGGTGGGCCAGCAGATGATCTTCAATTTCCTCGGCGGAGATTTTTTCGCCCGCACGGTTGATATGGTCGGTGGCACGGCCCTGAACGATCAAATAGCCCTCTGGCGTCATGCGCACCACGTCGCCGGTGCGGTAAAAGCCGTCCTCGGTGAAGGAGCGGGCATTGGCCGACGGATTGTTGTAGTAAGCCCGGATCGTGTAGGGGCCACGAGTCAGCAGATAGCCAGGCTGGCCCGGGGCGACCGGATTGCCGTTGTCATCCACGATCAGTATTTCATCGTCCGGGCTGATAGGACGGCCCTGGGTGTTGATGATGATGTCCTGCGGATCGTCCAGGCGGGTGTAGTTCACCAGACCTTCGGCCATGCCAAACACCTGCTGCAAGGTCACGCCCAGCGTAGGGCGTACGCGTTTGGCCGCCTCGGCATTCAACTTGGCGCCGCCAACCTGAATGACTTTCAGCGAGTCCAGCCTGGCGTGGGTCTTGGTGGCCGCATCCATCCACAGCATCAGCAGCGGGGGGACCAGACTGGTGTCGGTCACGCCTTCGCGCTCGATCAGCTCAAAGCAAACGTCCGGGCTGGGGGCAGGACTGAGCACCACTTTGGCACCCGCATAGAGCGCACCCAGAAAGCCGGGCGAACTCATGGGGAAATTGTGTGCAATCGGCAAGGCGCCCAGGAACACACTGTTCTCGGTCAGACCGGCAATCTTGGCACTTTCGCGCAAGGTGTAGATGTAGTCGTCGTGCGTGCGGGGAATCAGCTTGGACAAGCCCGTGCTACCGCCCGAGATTTGCAGGAAAGCCACTTCGGAAGGCTGGGCCGCCGAGTCGGGCACGTCCACATCGGCCGCATGGCGTTGCAGTTGTTCCAGCGCGACAAATTCCTGAGCTTGGCCCACGATGTACACCTGCTCTACCTGAGGACAGCGCTCGCGCAGCTCGCGCACCAAAGGCAGATAATCAAAACCGGCATGCGTATCCACACCGATATAGGCGCGCGCCTGGGCAGTGTTGGCAAAGTGCTCGACTTCGGTAATGCGGTGTGCCGGCAAGACGTACACGGGCAGGAGACCTGCACGGAACAAGCCAAAGATAACGCTGACGAATTCAGGAATGTTGGGCAAGTGAACCAGAACCCGGTCGCCCTTGCGCAAACCGGCTTGCAGCAGGCCCGCCGCGATCTGGCTGGCGTACTGATCCAGCGCGCCGTACGTCCAGCGCTGGGTGCCGCCCACAATGGCTTCCCGCTCGGGGTGGCGTTGTGCTCGTGTGCGCAGCAAGGCGCCAAAGGTTTCCCCTTGCCAATGTCCTGCATCGCGGTATCGCTGGGCAAAGGCGTCAGGCCAAATTTGTTTAACAGGAATAGATGTCATCATGGTAATGAGAACTATTACATAAATAAGCAGGCTTGTCAGGTTTAGTCGTAGTCAGTCAGCTGGCTGTCAGGCAGTTGAGCGCTGTCCAGAAAGCGGATTGTCCAGGATGGAAAGGGAGTATTCAGGCAGACCGCAGCCGTGTAATTGGCGGCTGGCCGGCTGCTGTGTACGACCAGTCCCTGCAAGATGGGATGGGTGGATTGTACGGTGCAACCGCCCTGCGGGTGGGCGTTCAACCATAATTCTTGAGGCGGAACATGAAAACCTGTTCCCGCATGCTTCAAGGCAGCTTCTTTGCCGCACCAGAGCGCGTAAAAGTCCAGATCGTTTTTTAGCCATGCACGTTCGGCGTGGACGCTGCAATGTTCTATCAGCCCGGCTCGCACGGGTAGCCGCATGGCTTCAATATCGACGCCTATGGTTTGATCGGCGATGCCCAACAACACGCGATCGCCGCTGTGCGACAGGCTAAAGTGCAGATCGGGGTTATCCAGATCCAGCACGGGCTTGCCATGCTCCAGGTTTTTGACAGGAACAGCGTGTGGCGCGCAGCCCAGCAGGGGAGCCAGAAAATGGCGCAAGGCACCGTGAGCCAGCAGGCTCAAGTGCTGGTCGGACTGGCGCTGGCGGCGGGCGATGGTGGCTCGCAGGCTGTCGGGAATCTGGTCCTGTAACCAGGATTCCAGGCCAGGGGCCAGGGGCAAGGACAGGCTATACACCGAGAACATGTCAAAGGCCCAAATGGCGTTGCAGCAGTGCGGCATCCTGACGCAACTGGGCCGCAGGGCCGTCGTAGACCAGATGGCCGTGGCCCAGCAGCAAGGCACGATCGGCCAGCTCCAGGGCCAGGCTCAGATTCTGCTCGGCAATCAGCACGGTAATGCCTTGTTGGTTCAAGGATTGCAGTTGGGGCAGCAAGGTATCTTGAATGGTCATGGGGGCCAGGCCCTCGCTAGGTTCGTCCAGAATGATCAGGGAAGACTGCGTCAGCAGGGCACGGGCCAGAGCCAATAACTGACGCTCGCCCCCGCTGAGCGCAGAGCAGGAGGATTGGCGACGCTCGTACAGCCGCGGCATGCCGTCGTAAATGCGTTCCAACGTCCAGCGGTCCCTGGTTTGCGGACGATGGGCCAGGCCAGCCAGACGTAGACTTTCCTGCACGCTCAACGTCGGGAAGCGCCCCCGCCCCTGCGGCACCAGGGCCATGCCCAGCAGGGCGATGCGGTACGTGGGCATGCCTTCAATGTCCTGACCCAGCACCTCAATCTGACCTTGCCACATGGGGCCCATATTGAACAAACAGTGCAGCAGGCTGGTCTTGCCCGCGCCATTGCGGCCCAGCAAGGCCACGCTTTGCCCGACGGGAATGGACAGATTGATGTCGTGGAGGATGTCTGCCCGATCGTAATGGGCCGTCAGGCCGGAGATGCTCAGTGCGTTTTTCATACCGTCTCCAACGCCAGTTCGCCTAAATAGGCCTGTCGCGCACCCGCGTGCTGGCGCACGGCCTCGGGCGTATCGCAGGTCAGCAACATGCCGCCGGACAGCACGGCAATACGGTCACATTCTTGAAAAACAATATCAATATCGTGGCTGATCAGCAGCACGGCACATTGACCCCGCCTGGCATGGACCAGTGCCATGACGTCACGAGACTCGGATTCGGACAGGCCGGCGGTAGGCTCATCCAGCAAGAGTACGCGGGGTTGCTGAGCCAGGGCAATCAGTACATCCAGAATGCGCTGTTCACCATAAGACAGCGCGCTGGCCAGTTGATGGCCGCGGCCGGCCAGCGCGCTGTGTTCCAGCAGTGTCTGGGCTGCGTGCTGGCTGGCGGCACGGGCCGCTTTGCGTCCCCACCACTGGTAGCCACAGTCTTTCTTGATGCGTACTGCCAGGCTCAGGTTTTGCAGCAAGGTCAGCTCGGGGAAGATCCGGCTGGTCTGAAAGCTGCGCACCAGACCGTGACGAGCCCGCTCAATGGGGCCCAGGCTGCGCAGATCCTGGCCTTGTAGCAACACCTGGCCGCCTGTGGGGCGGGTAAGCCCGCTGATGATGTTGAACAGCGTGGTTTTACCCGCGCCATTTGGGCCAATCAAACCCAGCGTTTCGCCGGCGCGTAGTTCCAAACTGACGTCAGTCAGAATAGAGAGGCCGCCTACCTGCAGGGCCAGTTCGCGAGTGCTCAGTAAAACGCTCATGCAGACCTCTTGCGTCGTTCCGCCAGCCCATGGGGCATGAACAGAACCGTCAGCACAAAGATCAAACCCACCAGCAACTGCCACCGATCGGTATAGGAGCTCAGGTAGGTCTGGGCAAACAGATAGAACGTAGCGCCGATGAATGCGCCGCGCCAGGTACGTATGCCACCGATCACGCCCATGATGATCAGCGTGGCCGAGAAGCTCCAATGCACCTGCTGCGGGCTGACGTACTGATTCGCAAAGGGATACAGCCCGCCAGCGGCACCGGCTATCGCACCTGCAATCATGAAGGTGTAGAGGCGGATACGCCATGCCTGATAACCCAGGGCGGCCATCCGCAAAGGCTGGTCGCGCAGACCAGTCAAGGCCAGACCGATAGGAGCGCGGCTAAATGAGCGCAGCAACAACCAGCAGATGATAGCCAGCAGCAGGGCCAGAACCATCAAGGTATAGGGGGCGCTCAAGGGCAGTTCGCCCAGGCTCAGACGCGGGAAACCGCGCAGGCCATCGGCGCCGCCGGTGACATCCCGCCAGCGAAACGCCACTTCCCAAATCAGTTGACCGGCAACGAGCGTGGCTACCATGAAGAACAGTTCGGAGCTGCGCAGGCTGATCAGTGCCATCAATATGGACAGCAAAGTGCCTGCCGCCATGCCGACCAGAAGCATCAGGGGCAGGGATGCGCCCCAATACTGACTGCTGATGGCCGTGGCGTAGGCAGCAAAGCCAAAAACGGCGCCATGTCCCAGAGAGACCAGTCCCCCATAACCGATCAGCAGATTGATGCTGAGCACGGCGCAGCCGATCAATAGGGCTTCGGTGCCAAAGCGCCATAGAAACGGGTCGCCCCAGGCATGGCTGCTGAGTACGAGCAAGCAGGCCAGGGTGGGCCAAAGTCCAGTGCGCAGCTGGTGAATGTTGAGCGTGTTCATTTAAACCTGTCGGGTAGCGGACTTGCTCAGGCCGTTGGGCCAGCACAGCAATAGACCCAGCATCACGGCCAAGGTGGCGGCGTTGGCAAAGGCTGGGACCCAGACGCGTGCGAAGGTGGTGACAAAGCCCAGGATCAGTGCGCATAGCAAGGTGCCGCGCACTGAGTTCAGGCCACCAATGACCACAACCAGCAAGGCCAGCAACAGGATTTCTTCATCCAGACCGGGGTAGACCGACAGCATGCCTGCCCCCAACGCCCCGCCCAAGCCCGCCAGAGCGGCAGACAGGGCCATGCCGATGGCGAACAGGCGGCGCGAGTTCAAGCCCAGGGTTTCGACGATCTGCGCATCGTGCACACAAGCGCGAATGGCCGCGCCCCAGAGGGTGCGATCCAGCAGAAACCAGAACAGCAAGGCCAGCGTCAGGCCTGTGACGATCAGAAACAGGCGGTAGGTGGGAAAAGGCAGTCCCAAGATCCACACTCCGCCCCGCAGCACGTGTGGCAGCATGGGCGATAGCGTGTCGGCGCTGAAACCCCAGCGCATCAGGTCCGCCAGAATGACGGACAGGCCGTAAGTCAGCAGCACCTGCATCAAGTGGGTGCGCTGGTAAAAGCGGCGAAAGGGGAAGCGATCCAGCAAGAAACCCATCAGGCCGCACAGGGCAAAGGCGGCGGGAAAAGCTAGCCACCAGGGCGCGCCCGAAGCCAGCCACTGGACGCTGATATAGCCGCCTAGCAGAAAAAAGGAGCCATGCGTCAGGTTGATGAAGTTCATCAGGCTGAGCACCAAGGACAGGCCCAGCCCTGCCAGCATCAGGAGGGCTGAAAAAGACAGGGCATTGAGGATTTGGAGCAGAAAGTAAGACAAGGCGGAGCTCAAGAACGTGGGCCGGGGTCCTGGATGCGCTGGTAAGTGTGAACCACGGTGTTAAACGGGCGGCCCTGGTCGTCTTGTTCAACCCGGTTGACGTAAATGTCCAGAATTGACTGGTTGTTGCGCGGGTCAAACGCCATGGGGCCAAAGGCGGTGTTGATTGGCTGATCCAGCAGGGCTTGTTTGAAGGCGGCCTTGTTGGACAGATCGCCCTTGACCGCTTCCAGCCCTGCCTGGATGACCTGGCCGGTGACGTAACCGGCGGTGCTGGCCTCGCCGGGCAAGCGTCCCCGGCTGGCCTGGTAGGCGGCCACAAATTCCTGGGCCGCTGCCGCGCCTGGCGATTGGTGAAACGTGCTGACTCCTCCCAGGGCGGCCTTGCCGACCGTGGCAATTACGTCTTCTTGGTCATACAAGGCACCGGGGCCGACAATCTGGATTTTGCCGTGCAGCTGATAGTCCTGCATTTGCTGATGGAAGCGAACCGCATCAGCACCGGCCAGAAAGGTGTATACGAAGCGGGGGTTGCTGGCGGCCAGATTCATCAGGATAGGCGCGAAGTCCGGCGTACCCAAGGGGGTCCAGATGCGCTCCCCCAGGGTGCCACCCTGCTCCTGGTAGGTCTTGGCAAAATCTTCAATGTATTCGCGGCCTGCGGTGTAGTCCGAGCCCAGGGTGATGCCGCCGGATTTCTCGATCTGCTCAAAGGTCCACAAGGCGCCGGTGTGACCCAGCATCCAACTGGTTTTGGTGGGACGAAAGACGTAAGGGCTGGCTGCCCCCCGGGCCAGATCATTGGCTGCCGCATTGGAGATGAAGGTTGGCAGTTGGGCATCATGCACGATGTCACGAATGGCCAGCGCGATATTGGCGCTGATCACCCCGCCCAGAATATCGATCTGGTCGCGCTCGATCAGCTTGCGTACTTTACGGATGGCTTCGTCCGGCTTGCCGTGGTCATCTTCGACCAGCAATTGAACCTGGCGTCCGCCCATTTCGTAATTGCACTGTTTCAGCAACAACTCCAGGCCAGCCCGCATGCTTTCTCCCAAGGAGGCAAAGGGGCCGGACAAAGAGGTCAGCAAGGCAATTTTCAAGGGGCCGTCTTGCGCGCGAAGCAGGCGAGGGACGCCAAAGAGCAAAGGACCGGCCGCCGCGGCCAGCAATAGCCGACGACGTTCAGCGCGCGTAGAAGAAAGAGTCACGAGATCTTGTTTCCGTAAGAGAGCCACGGTTGCCTGGCAGGACATCTCAGGCGGGTGACTGCGATACTAAATGTTAATCATTATCATTTTATGGGCTTTTTACCGGTAAATAAAGGCTCCTTCAGGATGAAGGACGATTTCAAGTCTGGTTCACCGGCCGGACATGGCCTGTTTTTGAAGAAGGCGCAGTAGCCTGGGCATAAAAAAAGCGTCTACCTGGACGCTGGGGTGAAGCAAGGCAAGCACTGACCTTAGGGCGTCGCCCCGTTGATATTGGCGCGAATGCGGTTGAGAAATTGGCGCAGTAGGGCGAGCTCCTCAACCGAAAAGCCTTGAATGGCACGGTGATGAATGTCCAGCGCGGCAGGCAGGACGCGCAGAAAATGCTGTCGACCCTGTTCATGCAGATGGATGAGCACGCGACGCTGATCCAGCGGATCAGCCTGGCGCGACAGGTGACCGGCGTTTTCCATAACGACCAGGGCGCGTGACAACGTAGTTTGATCCACGTCGGTGTATTGCGCCAGGGTGCTGACGCCCAAGCCATCGGTTTCATTCAGAAAAGCCAGTACCCGCCAATGCAGCAGAGTCAGGTCATGGCTGCGCAGCAAGGTCTGAAAGTCGGCATTCAAGGCCGAGGTGCTGCGATTGAGCAGATAGGGGATGAAGGTATCGTGCCCGGTATAGGCGTCGGTCAGAGGGCGGCTGGCCATAGTGAAGCGGCTTCCTTGAGGCAAAAAAAAGCAGGCTACCCGTTCTGAGTGATTGAGTCAGCCTGCGAAAACCCGGCCAGCGCTGCAAGGTGGCCGGGCAAGTGGTCAGTTCAGTCTTGATGGGTTAGTTCGTATGATCCACTTTGTGCTGTAAAGCGGCAATGGTCAGGTTCAGTGCGAAGCCCAGCACGCAGATCCAGACCAGGGGGACAAACATATCAATCGTGCGGTAGCTGCGTGCAGCGGCGGTCAGCATATGGCCCAGCCCGTCGGTAGAGGCAATCATCTCGGCCAGAAAGACCACCACGCAGGCAATGACACCGGCTACTCGCACGCCGGCCAGCACGGTCGGGCTGATGGCAGGCAAAATGATTTTCCACAAACAGGCACTGCGGGATGTCCCCGCGGCACGGGCAGACCAGATCAGCTTGCGGTCCACCGTCTGCGCTGCCACCCAACTGGCCATCAGCACTGGGAAAATCGCATCCGAGACCACCAGTGCGATTTTCGATGAGCTTTCAAACCCCATGATGAGAATCAGCGCCGGATAAAGGGCGATTTTGGGAATAGGGGCCAGCAGACGGATCAGGGCATCGAGCAGAAAGGAGCTCCAGCGCGTCAGTTGAGCTGTCAGCGCCAGGCTTACACCGACCACGCAGGCGATCAGCAAACCACTGAGCAGGCGGTAGATCGTCATGCTCAGGTTGTGCCAGAAGTCGGCCTGAGCGGCCAGCTCCAGCACCCGCAAAAAAATGGCGGAGGGGGCTGGCAACAACTGCGGGCTGACCCAGCCCGAGCGAGTGCACAGTTCCCAGACAATCAGCATCAAGGCCGGACTGATGCACAAAGACAGTCCTGACCAGTCCCGGCGTTTGACCGGGCGGCTTGGAGTAGAACGCCTAGCGTGTTCCGCTGAGGCAAGGGTTTTAGTGGTCATGGCGTCATCCTTTGTCCATCAGGCTTTGGGTGGAGTCATGCCAACGCGTGCAGCGTTTGCGAACAAACTCGAACAGGGCGTCGCAGGCAATGCCCAGTACGGCAAGCAGCATGATGACGGCATACACGGTGGAGTACTGCGCCATATCCATGGAGGTGAACAGCAGATTGCCTATGCCTTCCTGGCGCGCGATCATCTCGGAGGACACCATCACGATCAGCGCCATGACCACCCCCACGCGGCAGCCAATCATGACTTCAGGCAAGGAGGCGGGCAGCACGATCTTGCCCAGCCGCGCCAGCGGCCCCATGCCCATGGATTGGGCCACCCAGATCAGCTTGGGTTCGATACGGCTTGCGCCGTGATAGCTGTGATAGAGCAAGGGCAAGGACACCCCCAGCGCGATGACCAGAATTTTGGAAAAGTCACCCAGCCCGAACCACAGCATCAAAATCGGCATCAAGGCCGCTTTAGGCATGGGGTAGGCCAAGGCTACCAAGGGATAGAAGGCGGTATAGACCAGGCGACTGCGGCCCATGGCCAGACCCAGCGGTACTGCTACCAGCAGCGCCAGGGCGTAACCGGCAAACATGCGGCCTATCGATTGCAGGATAGCCGACCAGGCCATCGGGTCGCTGATCAGGGCCGGTACCTCATGCAGGGCTGCCCAGGGGCTGGGGAAAGAGTCCAGCCCCACCCAGCGGGCCAAGCCCGCCCAGACCAGCAGCACCAGGATGGCCGCCATGACCAGGCAGGCCCAGCGATGTTCATACCAGTGCTGGGGCGTCATGGATGGGCCTCCGCCATCAGGGATTGCTCCAGACGGATAATGGTTTCCTGATAGACCGGATTGCGTAGCAGTTCACTGCGGATACGGGGGCGGGGCAGGTCGATCTCCACCACCTCCTTGATGCGGCCGGGCGAGCCCGTCATGACAATGACGGTGTCGGACAGAAATACTGCCTCGTCCACGCCGTGCGTCACGAATACCACGGTATTGCGCAACTGCTCCCACAGACTGAGCAGTTCCGTTTGCAGGGTGACGCGGGTGTGGGCATCCAGTGCCCCGAAGGGCTCATCCATCAGCAGGATGTCCGGCTCATAGGCCAGGGTGCGGGCGATGGCTGCGCGCTGACGCATGCCGCCGGACAGTTCACGCGGATAAAAGGAGGCGTATGGCCCCAGCTTGACTTTGTCCAGCCATTCGCTGGCACGCTGTTCGGCCTGCGCCTTGGGCATGCCTTGCTCACGCATGCCGTAGGCCACGTTTCCCAGGACGGTTTTCCAGGGAAACAGCGCGTACTCCTGAAACACCGGGCCGCGGTCCGGGCCCGGGCCGGTAATGGGCTTGCCCTTGACGCGAATCTGTCCGCTGGAGCAGGACTCAAAGCCCCCCAACATATAGAGCAGAGTGCTTTTGCCACAACCGCTGGGGCCCAGAATAGACACAAAACGCCCTGCCGGAATGCTCAGGGCGATGTCCTGCAGGGCGGTGTGGCTGCGGCCCTGCCGGGTGTTGAAGGTTTTGCCGACACCATCCAGTTCAATCATGGTGTTGCCTCGCGTAAATCAGCCCGGTAGAAGTCCCGCACGTTCAGCGCTTTTTTCAGGAAGCCGGCCTGGTGATAGCGATCGTAGGTCCCCTGAATCGATTCCAGATTGGGCTGCATGTCCGGGACACGTGCAAAGTCCTGGTCGGTGAACAGGTACTGTGCCAGCAAGTCCTTGGGCGCACGGGTGATCTGGGCGGTTACATCCACCGCCAGTGAGGGGTCTTTGCTGAGCATGCCCATGGCCGCTTTCAAATCCTGCACGTAGGCACGTACCACTTCGGGGTTGGCGTCGCTATAGGCTTTGCTGCAGGCTTCGAAAATCTGTACGGATGGGCTGGCCACTTCGGACAGGGAAAACAGCTTGCGCAAGCCACCTTTCTTCTCGTTCAGCAGGGCAAAGGGCTGGGCCATGGGACCGGCATCAATGCGGCCGCTGCGAATGGCGTCGGCGGCAGGCGGAAAGCCCGTTTCAACGATTTTCACGTCCTTGTCCGGGTCAATGCCGTTCTGACGCAGCCACAGCAGCATGTCGAAGTACACCCCGGCACCATAGGCATTGGTGCCGATGACCTTGCCTTTCAGGTCCGCCGCGGTCTTGATCGGGCTGTCTTCCTTCACGGCCCAGTAGACGGAGAAATGATCATCGTCCGAGTGCACGTGCTGGGCCACGATATAGGCTTCCAGACCGCTTTCAATCGCACCATTGGCCAGCGACATGGGGGCCATGGTGGAACATTCCAGCACACCGGCCCGCATGGCTTGCACCATGGGGGAGGTGCCCTGGAACTGTGTCCACTGGATCTGGTATTTTTTGCCTAATTGTGGAAACAGCTCGGGGCGCTTGGCCATCAGATACTTGGCTTCCTCGCCCGGAATGGTCCAGCCTACCCGTAGGGTGGGGACTTCCTGAGCCTGGCTCAGACCATGACAGCTCATCAGGGCAAACAGCAAGGCAGCGGTTTTTTTCATCGTCGGGCTGCCCCAGGATGAAAAGCGCCCTCCTGGAGGGCAGCAAGCCGAAGGCGCAGCGTGGGAGTCTTTTTTCATTCCTGTGTCTCCTTGGCAAAGTGCTCGGCGTGGGCGGGGGCCAGGCCGATGTGATCCAGCATGCCCAGTACGCGGGCCAGCACGTCGCGTCGATAGGCGGGCTGCTGGTCCACTGGGTACTCGTGAAAGCCCTGTCCGCTGCGCAGACCGTTGCGTCCACTTTCCATATAACGGGTGATGATGTCGGGAACGGCGTAGCGCTCCGGGTCCAGGTTCTGCGACAGGTACTGGCCGGCGTGGTACAGAATGTCGTTGCCGCCATAGTCGATGAATTCGAGCACGCCGATGCTGGCAAAGCGGAAACCCAGACCGTAGCGGGTGGCTTTATCAATATCGGCGGCGCTGGCCACGCCTTCCTCAACCATGCGGGCCGCCTCATTCATGATGAGGGTCTGCAGGCGTGGCACGATGAAGCCGGGATGGCAGCCGCAGACCACGGGGACTTTCCCGATGGACTCCAGATTGCTTTGCAGACGGCTCAAGGTCTGTTCGCTGGTGCCGGGGTGGGCACTGATTTCCACCAGAGGAATCAGGAATGCCGGGTTGAGCCAGTGGGCATTGAGAAAACGCTCGGGGTGACTGAGCATGGGGGCCAGGTCGGAGGCCAGCATGGTGGAGGTCGTGGAGGCGATCAGCGCCTCGGGCCGGGCCAGTTCGCCAATGCGGCCCAGTGCGTCAGCCTTGGCCTCGCGGGTTTCGGGCACGCCTTCGTAAATCAGGTCTGCCTGGCCCAGCACCTGGGCCGCGTCGTTTAACGGGGCGATGCTGATGCAGGCCAGATAGTCGTCAATCTGCTGGGCTGCGAACATGCCCAGCTCGGCCAACTGCTCCAGCGTGGCGCCTAACTCCTGGCGTATGTCGGCTTCCAGACGGGTGCGATCAGCAGGCTGACGGGGTTTGAAGTCCAGCAAGGTCACGGCGTGGCCGCGCAGCGCATAGGCCAGGGCAATGCCCCGCCCCATGCGACCTGCGCCCACCGCAACGATACTTTTGATCGGGGCGGGCGCGTTCATCAGGCTCTCCCGGCGTGCAGCATGGCTTGCAGTTGTTCGCGGTTCATCGTGTCCAGACCCAGGCTGGCCAGGGTGCGCCGGCCTTGACGCAGGTCTTCGCCCACGATGGCTCCGGCAATGGCCAGCAAGCCTTTGGTGACGGGGGCGTCCACACCGGCCCAATCGGCGACGGACGCAAAGAACGCCAGGCCCAGCATGGTGTCTTCCCGCATGTAGCGGTGCTCTTGCAGGTCGATCTTCTCGCGCCAGTCGCCGCTTTTCACCAGCTTGGAGTGCGAGGAACGGTCGCCATACATCCACTGATCGTTCTCGTAATGGTCAGACAGAGGGAAATGCGGGGCACCGTAGCCCAGCGCTTCACGAATGCGCATGCGCTCATTGTCCAGTTGCGTTGTTACCGCGCGCACCGAGGGCTGGGTGCCTTCGTTGTGGATATCCCAGGCCGGGAAATGCTCCAGCGGGCCGGCATTCATCATGATCAGTGGCGGGTGGATGATGGGGCCGGCATTCATCAGCGCGCCGGACAGGGCATCTTCGCAGCGCTCCACGCTGGGGAACACCTTGCCAATCACCACCAGGGCATGGTCGGTATTGCGGGCTGGGTAGACGCCGGTAGGCAAGCGGGTGGCGCGGGTAGTGATGTTGATGACGGTATCGCCATGCTTGCGGGCCAGCCAGGGCAGCGTGCCGGTTTCCGCCCAGCTGACATCGGCCTTGTTGCCGGTGCCGCGCACGATCTCGCTCATGATGAAAGAGCCAAACGTGCCGGGGGGCAGGAACACCACCTGGCCGTCTGTCAGGTGCGGAGCCATGGCGCGGGCAATATCTTCCTGGGCGATCGCAGGTGACGGGATCAGCACCAGATCGGCACCGGCGATGGCCTCGCCAATATCGGCGCAGATCTTGGCAATGGGGATTTCACGCTCGCCTGCTTCGTCTTTCAGCGTCATGACCGGACGGTCCAGCAAGGGCTGCAACTGAGCCGTATCCCGACGCCACAAACGGACCTCGTGACCCTGTTCGCTCAAGTCGGCTGCTGCCGCGTAACAACCGTGTCCGCCACCTAATACCGCTACCTTCATAATCTGTCTCCCATCTCTTTTGTAATTTCTATGCACTTGCATATAAATACAGACTAAAAGAAGTTGAGGCCTAAAACAAGGGGAGAAATGGGGGGAGTTACCCTAGGGCGGGAAAACTTGGATATGAAGTGAAAACGCGCGTCATGCGCGCCAGGAGAACACGGCTAAGCCGCGCCACAAGCCAGTTCCAGGGCTCGCAAGGTGGCTTGTGCCAGAACGTGGCCGTGGCCGGCGCCGGGCAGAACATGCAGATTCGCCTGCATGCCTTGGGCTTGCAAGTGCGCTTGGAGTTGTCGCATGGTGGGCAGGGTAGGTACACCATTTTTGCGTCCTTCCGGGCCCGCTGCCTGAGCGCTCAGCGGATACCAGGCCTCGGAGGCACCGGCCAGAATATCCACCTGTACCGGCTTGCCCAATTGCTCCAGCAAAGTCCAGATCAGGGGATCGCGCCACCACAAGGACGGACTGGCGCACAGATAATGATGGATGGGCAGGCTCTGTTGACTAAGGGCGTACAGCACGAACAGACCCGCGTAGGAGTGGCCGTACAGGCTGATACGGGCACGGGTCAGTGCGGGCGCTACTCCTTGGGCCAAGGCCAGAGCCCTGCGCACTTGTTCGATCATGGCGGGTGCGCCACCGGCTTGCCACTCGGGAACGCGCGGATCTTCCCATAAGCCGCCGTCCGGGCCGGGCGGGGTGTAGTCCAGTGCGCGGTAACGGGTGATCTGATCGCGATCGCCTTGATAGCCCAGCGACAGAATCGCGCAGCGCTGCAAGGCGGGGTGGCCGCTTTCTTCCAGCAGTGGCAAGGTCCACTGACCATCAAGCAGGCACAGCACAGGCAGAGGGCCTTGCGCAGGCTTTCCGTCCGGCAGGCGCAACAGGACGTGATGGGGATGGCCGCCCGTGGGGGGCAGCTCCAGTGGAATCAGGCGCGACATGAAGGTTTAGGACGCGGGCTTTAGATCAATCATGTAAGTGCCTTCCATGGGCACGGTCAGAAAGCGCTGGTTTACTTCTTCCAGCGTTTTCAGGGCCGACACCCCTTCAAAGCGATCTGGATGAATCCAGCCTGCCAAGGCTTCGATGAAAATCATATGCAAGGGGGAGTCGTTGAAAGCGTGCCAGATACCGTGGCTGTTGCCGCTGCGCACGGCTGGCAAGGCCTGCAGACGGTTGCCGTCAATGATGGCCTGCAGGCTTTGACGCGCCTGATCTTCACTGACGCCCGTGCCAATGGTCAGCCCGCCGGAGGTGCTGCGCTTGCCGGCGCCTGTGCCGGTGGCCACATAAACCATCGGGGCGCGGGAGTGGATGTATTCAAAGTTCAGTTTGCCGGTAGCACTTTTGAGTACATCCGCGCCAATATTATGGCCGCCTGCATAGCGGATCATGTCGTTGAAGGTGCCGGCGCCAGGCGAGTTGCAGCAGTCCGTGCTGCCGGCATGCGCATGCACGAAAACGGGCGGGTGATCGTCTTGGGGCAGATCCGTCAGTCGCTGGGCAACACCCTGCATGTGTTCTTCGTAAAACTGGATGAATTCCTCAGTGCGCTCCTTCTCACCAACGGCGTAACCCAGGGCGCGCAGGCTGGGCACGGTGTTCTCCAGCGGATTGACAAAGAAGTCGATGACAATGACGGGGACCTGGGCGGCGGTCAGACGCTGGATCAGGGCCGAGTCGCGCGTGTCCTGGCCGGGCGTCAGGCCGGCAAAGGCAGCGGTCAGCACCACAAGGTCGGGGCGCAGGGCCAGGGCTTGCTCTACCGAGAAGGTATCAGCCGTATGGCGTCCCACAACGGGGATGTTGGCCAGTTGAGGGTAGTGCTTCAGATAACGTTCATATTCGTTGGAAAAAGAGGTCTTGAACTCGTCCGACCAGCCCGCAATCAGCGTGGCCGGTTCGGGGTGAACCAGCGCCAGCACCGGAAAGTGTCGAGCCTGAGTCAGCACAATCCGTTTGGCCGGTCCGGGCAGGGTAACGGTACGGCCCATGACATCGGTGACTTCGATGGGCTGTGCGTTCGCCCCCAAGGGCAGGAGCAGGCACAGCGACAGCAGCAGGTGGCGCAGGATGTTCATGGATTCTCCGAAGTCACAGCACAGGCTCTTGCAGCCCGTCGATAATGATTTGCAAGGTACCTTGCGAGCAACTTTCCACGCGGGCGCGCACGCCATAGGCCTGGGCCAGCGAGTGGGGGGTAATCACCTTGGAAGGCTCACCTTGCGCCAGCAGGCCGCCGCCTTCAATCATCAGCGCGTAGTCGCTGTGGCGCAGGGCCACGTTCAGGTCATGCAGCACGATCAGGGTGATCAGATTGTTGTCGTGGGTTTCCTGGGCCAGCAGGTCCATGACATGGAACTGATAGTTCAAGTCCAGGGCGGACAGTGGCTCATCGAGCAGCAGCAAGGTGGGCTTGCGGATCAGGGCTTGCGCCAGACCGACCAGTTGTTTCTGGCCACCCGAGAGTTGGTCCAGATAGTGCATGGACAGGTGCGCAATACCCAGGCGCTGCAGGATGTGCAGGATGTGTTCATGGTCCACGTCCCGTGCATGGCCACCGGGAGCCGAGGCATTGGCAGCCACCAGTACCGATTCAAAGACGCGCAGGTGAACCGACGCGGGCAAGGACTGGGGCAGGTACACCACTTTTTGGGCCCGCTGCTCAAAGCTGACACCGCTCAGTTCCTGGCCATCGAGCAAGACCTCGCCCGTGGTGGGCTTGAGCAGTCCTGCCAAGGACTTGAGCAGGGTGGATTTGCCGCTGCCGTTAGGACCGAGCAGGGCCACAAGCTGACCAGCTTGCAAGGGCTTGATGGTCAGCCGGGATAGAATTTCGCGTTTGCCGTAGGATAGGCTCAGATCGTGGACTTCAAGCATGGTTCACTTTATTTGGCGGCGCAGCACCACGCCCAGAAAGAAGGGCACACCCACCAGGGAGGTGACAATGCCGACCGGAATAATGATGCCGGGCACCATGTTTTTCGAGGCAATCGAGGCCAACGACAAAATCACTCCGCCCACCAGCGCGCTGCCGGGCAGGTAAAAACGGTGATCTTCACCAAACAGGCGGCGGGCAATATGCGGGGCAATCAGTCCCACAAAGCCGATGGTGCCGACAAAGGACACGGCCAGCGCGGCCAGCAGACTGATGCGCAGCAGGGACACCAGACGCAGGCGCGAGACATTGATACCAAAGCTGGCGGCGCGGTCCTCTCCCAGACGTAGGGCGGTCAGTTTCCAGGTATCGCGCAGGGACAGCGGCAAAATCAGCGCAAACACCGCCAGCATGATACCGACCTTGCCCCAGGAGGAGCGCGACAGGCTGCCCATGGTCCAGAACACCAGCCCTTGCAGGGCTTCGGCGCTGGCCACAAACTGCACCAGCGAGACCAGCGCATTGAATGAGAACACCAGCGCAATCCCAAACAACACCAGATTGGCAGTGCTCATCGCCCCCCAGCGCGCCACCGCGTCAAGCAGCAAGGCCGAAAACAGGGCAAATACAAAAGCGTTGGCCGCAATGGTCCAGGCCTGGGGAACACCGGGCAGCGACAGGTCCAGCACGATGGCCAGGGAGGCGCCAAAGGCAGCCGCCGAGGAAATGCCCAGCGTGAAGGGACTGGCCAAGGGATTATTCAGAATGGTCTGCATTTCCGCGCCTGACAGGCCCAGGGCCAGGCCAATGGCCATGGCCATGAGTGCATAAGGCAGGCGGATTTCCCAGACAATGACACGTGTGGTCGGATCGGACTGTTCTGGCTTGAACAGCGCGTGGCTGAGTTCGCCCAGGCTCAGGCCCGAGGGACCGAGCATGAAATCGGCCACAATCGAGGCCATGATGATCAGGATCAGGGCGCCCACCAGCAGCCAGCGCCGCTTGAGGATGTGTTGATAGTCGGCCAGCGCCGTGGCCGGAACAGCAGATGTGGACATTAAGTTTCTGAATGAGAACCGTTTACGCAGAAAGAAAGTATAGTTCATCGGCTACGCTTTGGCGTCATCACCGCGACTCTTTTATGCAGCTTGAACACCTAGACTATCTTTCGCCTTTGGGGCGTCATTATCGCCTGACCCTGGCCGTCCCCCTGGGCTCGGCCCCGGAAAGCGGCTGGCCGCTGGCCTGCGTGCTGGACCAGGCGCAGTTTCAGGCGGTGCTGGCCGCCGTACCCGGTGCGGCGCCTCTGTGCGGTGCGGTGCTGGGCGTGGGCTATGTCCAGGAAAATTGGCGCGATCAGGATTACACGCCCGGACCCGAGGGCGAAGCCGGGCGGGCCGATGATTTCCGGGTCTTGCTGCGCGATGTGTTTCTGCCCTGGGCGCACGGCAGGGCGCAACTGGATCCGCAACGCCGCTTGTTGTGCGGCCATTCGCTGGCCGGTTTGTTTGCCTTGCATGCGTTGGTGCACGAACCAGGCCTGTTCCAGGCCATGGCGGTATCCAGCCCTTCGGTGTGGTGGGGGGACGCCTATCTGGCCCGATTGCTGGCGCAGCCCCTGCCGCCGGCGGCCTTGACCGTGCCGGTGTCGATCACGGTCGGCGAATACGAACAGCGCCTGGGACCGGCCGAAGAGGCCCTGCCGGAACCGGCCCGCGAGCAGCGGCGTCAGCGTCTGCTGGAGCGCCGCATGGTCGATGGCGCGCGCGAGCTGGCGCAGGAGCTGGCTCAGCATCAGGGTGGGGAACCGCGCTTTCGCATGATACCGGGCTGCAATCACAGTCAGTCCGGTTGGGTCGCCTTGCCGCAAGGCTGTCTGGAATGGCTGGCTGATGTGTGGCCTCGCTGATCTTGTTTAGCTGAGCCGCTGTTTTGCTGCTGCGCTTGGCGAGGGCGCCGTGCTTGATGCCTTGTGCAAGCCGTCGTTCCCACGCGAAGGAAGGCAGTGTGACGGTTTCCTCGAGGCGGACCGCGTATGTGATTGGCTCTGCGCCATCCGCTGCGAGCCCAGTTTACTTTCTTTGCCTGCTTTGACTCGTTTGCTTGATGATTGTGGGCGGGGATTGTCCTATGTTTTCTTGCCCTCAATGACGTTTATTACGGTGATTGCCTGTATTCTCTGAACGTCCTAGAGCAGACCCGTATAATGCTGCTCATGCTTGCTGGAACCGGCTTTTCTGCCTTTCTCGTTCTCTTCTTCCCGTATTTTCAGGTCCCCGCCCTATGGCTGCGCGTCGCGCTTCGTCCGTTTCCGATTCTCCCGTCCCCACTCAAGCGGGCATGCTGCTCCATCCTCAATGGCTGGACTACCCGCGCCTGGAAGGCGTGGCTCGTCAGGTCGCCAAGAAAGCGCGTTATCAGGACCGGTCAGGCATACGGCGGATATGGCTGAAAGCCTGGCGCCTGCCGCAGGATGCCGCTTTTTTCAATCAGATCATCGCTGCCGAACTGGGTTTGAAGGATGCGGACCAGCGTCTGGCATCCCAAGGGGTGCCCGAGCTTGTGATTGGCATCTTGCGCTTGCTCTATCAGATGAGCGTGGACAAGCTGGAAGCGGATGCGTATGAAGCCTTGCGTGAGCAACTGCTTGAACAGCGCGGCCGCTTGGCCGGGGCGATCGCGTCCCAGTCTTTGCCCTTGAGCGAGAACTGGCCGGAAGCTGAGCGTGGACCACGTTTGCAAGCGCTGCTGCAGGCCTGGCAGAGCTTGCCCTTGGCACAAACCTATTTGTGGCAGTTACAGGCTGAACAGCGCGACCGCGAGCAGCGTAGTCAGCGTTGGGAGCAGGCCCAGAAAGAACGTGAACAGGCGCGGCAAAAAGAACAAAGTGACAAGCAGCGCAAGTTCGATCACGCACAGGAGCGTTTGACGGCATGGTTAAAAGAGCAAGGTTGCGAGCCGCAACGCATTACCCTGGAGGCTTTTGAGGGCCTGCAAGCCGGTGAGCCTGCTCATTGGTTCCTGACGGTGTATGGCCGTAATGCCAGCGCCGCTGTGTTGACCCAGGAATTCAAGCTGGATGCCCAGCAGCAGGAGTTTCTGTTGCAGGCACAAGCCCAGCGTCAGGAACGTCAGCGTGAGCAGCGCCAGCAACGTTGGGCTTGGGAGCAGGAGTGTATCGGTTCCGAAGAAACCATGGCCTTGCTGGGGATTACCCGTCAGGAGTATGAGCTGTGGCTGGCGGACCGCCGTTTGCCCAGTACCAAGCTGGAAGTGCGCAGCGCAGCCGCTGGAGGGCGTGACCGCGTCGCCCATCATCCGGATTTACTGGCTGCGATAGATCAAAGCCAGATTGAGCAATGGCGAGAACAGCACGCCAGTACCCTGAGCAATCGTGAACGAGCGCAGTATCAGCGAGCCGCTGACCGCGCCCGCACGCAATGGCGTCAGCAACAAGTACTGAACCGGATCAGGACGCAGGAAGCGTGCGATTACGAGCTCGACCCGGAAGATCCGTTACGTCTGTGGTGGCACAAGGATGTGTGGCTGGCGGTGAATGTGCCCGTAGCGGGCGAGCGTCAGCATTGGCGCGCCAATGTACGCATGCAGGCGGCTGTGCCTTTGCCGCGTACTGGCTCGGAGCTTGATCGTCTGCCGGCGCGCGTGGCGGTCTTGTTCAATACGGCGGCTCAAAACCGTCTCTCCCAGCGTCTGGAAGATTCGCTGGATGCGTTTTTGCAAACCCAGCGCCCCCTGATTGATGGCTCGTCGTTTCTGGAACTGGCCAAGGCCTTGCGCATGGCCTTGGAAGAGGGCATCGAGCAAAAGGAAATCGAGGCCGGAGATTTTGAGAAGCGTCTGCTCAATGGCCCGGTGCGCCGCATTCTGGAGAGTGTGGAGCAGCAGCGTGCCCAGGACTTGATGCGTCTGGGCGATTTCCCGGAAATGTTCAGTCTGGCTCGTGGCATACGACGTCACCTGGTGTTTCGTTTGGGGCCGACCAATTCGGGCAAGACTCACGAGGCCCTGGAAGCGTTGATGGAGGCCCGCTCGGGGGTTTACCTTGCGCCCTTGCGCCTGCTGGCCATGGAAGTGCGCGATCGCTTGATGAATGCGGGCATCCCCTGCAATCTGGTGACGGGCGAGGAGCGCGTGATGGTGCCCGGCGCCCAGCACACCGCCTGCACGGTCGAGATGATGGACCCCACGATGGAAGTGCGCGTGGCCGTCCTGGACGAGATTCAAATGCTGCAAGACGAGCAGCGTGGCTGGGCCTGGACGGCAGCCTTGGTCGGTGTTCCGGCCCGTACCCTGTTTGTGTGTGGCGATGCCTCGGTGTTGCGCCCTTGTGAGCGGCTGGTGCGCTCCATGGAAGAGACCATGGAGCTGGAATTTACCGAACGCAAGACGCCACTGGAAGTGATGCCTTATCCGGTTGAGCCACCGCCCGCCACGGGCAGACAAGGGCGTCAACCTGCCGCCTGGCGTGGCCGCAAGGATCGTCAGCGTGAAGCGCAGGGAGTGTCCAAGGGCGATGCGGTGGTGGCCTTCACCCGTAAAGATGTGTTGACCTTGAGTGCCCGCTACCGCGCCCAAGGCTGGAAAGTGGCCACGATCTATGGTGCGCTGGCTCCGGAAGTGCGCCGTACCGAGTCCGAGCGCTTTTCCCAAGGCGAGGCCGATGTGCTGGTGGCGACCGATGCGATCGGCATGGGTCTGAACCTGCCGATTCGCCGTGTGTTGTTCTCCACAGTGCACAAGTTTGATGGCCGCTCCATGCGCGTCCTGAACGCCACCGAAATCCGCCAGATTGCCGGCCGTGCCGGCCGCTACGGTCTGTACCCCAAAGGGTATGTGGGGGCGATGGACAAGCAGGACTTGAACCACATCCGTACGCAACTGCAAACTGAGGCACCCAGTGTGGATCTGCGTTTGCCCATCGCGCCCAGCCCCGAGCATGTCCAGGCGCTGGCGGCTTTGCTGGATAACAACAATATTGGCGCGGTGTTGCAGTATTTTGCCCAGAAGGTGGCCTCAGACAGTCCTTTGTTCCAGACGGCCGGCCTGAAAGATGCCATCGAGCTGGGTTTTTGGGTGGACCGCCTGGCACCGAAACTGGAGTTGCGCGAGAAGTTCACCTTTGCCTGTGCGCCGGTCTCGGTGGATAAAGATACCGAGCTGGATTATTTCAAACGTTGCCTGTCGGCCTATGTGGCGCAACGGCCGATGGCCCTGCCCCCGGCGCCCTCCTGGCTGAAGTCGGCCAGTCCCTCGCGTCTGGAGGATGCCGAATTGTTGAGCAAGCAGATCAGTCTGTACGCCTGGTTCAGCATGAAGTTTCCACAGGTGTTCGACCAAGGGCCCTGGCTGCCGGAAGTGCGCTCTCAAGTCAGCCGCTTTATTGAACGCAGTCTTTTGCACCAAAGCGGCTTTGGGCAGACCAGCCGCGAGGCGTTTGGAACACCCTCGCCCGGCAAGCGCTGAACCGGTTGTTAATCCCGGTGTCAGCGCGTTGGCCCGGGCGCCTCCCAGGGATTCGATCCTGTCTGGGGCGTTTGATACACTATGCTCCGTACGGAGGTGTCCGTACGGTCCGGTTAAGGGGTACCATGCCCCTATCCCTGCGCTGTTGTCTGGCGCCCTCCCTGTTTTCCAAAGCTATCTATGAATTACCGCAAGCTGACCTTGGTGTTGGCGGCGTTGGCGATGCTGGGGCCTTTTGCTACCGATGCCTATCTGCCGTCCTTTCACCGCATTGGTGTCGAATTTTCTGTTGACCAGTCAATGGTTCAGCAGACCTTAAGTCTGTATCTGTTCGGTTTTGCTTTCATGAGCCTGTTCTGGGGCATGTTGTCTGACAGTTTTGGACGTCGCCCCGTGATTTTGGCCTCTCTGATCCTGTTTCTGATCGGTTCGATTGGCTCTGCACTGGCCCCCAGTTTTTCCTGGCTGCTGTTTTTCCGTATGGTACAAGGCTGTTCAGCGGGAGCGGGCCGGGTGGTAGGCCAGGCCCTGGCACGAGACTGTGTGCAGGGCGTCACGGCCCAGCGTTTGTTTGCCCATATCACGATGGTGTTCAGCCTGGCTCCGGCGATTGCTCCCGTGTTGGGCGGCTACTTAAGCAGCTACTCGGGCTGGCGCTCGGTATTTTGGATGCTCACGGTGCTGAGCGTCGCGCTGATCGCCGTGTGTTGGCGCCAGTTGCCTGAAACCTTGCCCGTGGCCTCCCGTCAGCCCTTGAAGTTGGGGGTTATTCTGGCTAATTACGTGCGCGCTTTGAGCAATGGCCGCTTTGTGTTGGCGATCTCGGCGATTGCCTTCGCATTTGGCGGTTTTGCCTTGTACATTTCGTCGGCAGCCAGCTTTGTGATTGGCGTATTGGGACTGACGGAGACGGCATTTGCCTGGCTGTTTCTGCCCTTTATTGGTGGCATGCTGGGTGGCTCGATAATCAATGCGCGTTTTGCCGAGAAGCTGGCCCCGGCGCGCATGATCCGCCTGGGCCTGGGCTTGATGCTGGGAGGGGCGGCATTTAACACGGTGTACAACCTGCTGTTTCAGGCAGAGGTGCCCTGGGCGGTGATGCCGATTTTTGTCTATGCCTTTGGCATGTCCATGGCCTTGCCAGGCATGACCGTGGTGACGTTGGGGACATTTCCCAGCATGCGCGGCCTGGCCTCCTCGGTACAAAGTGCCTGGCAAATGCTCTTGTTTGCTACCGTGTCCGGCGTAGTGGCCCCGCTCCTGTTTGAGAGCGGTTTGTTGCTGGCGCTGGGCATGCTGGCGGCAGCGGCTTTGTCAGCCGGTTTTTGGTGGTGCAGCCAGTTCCGTTCTCAGTGCAAGCGGGCCTGAGTCGGCTTCAGGCGCGGGGCGGCGTGTTGGTTGGCGACTCTCGGGCTATCGCCTGATTCTCTGGCAGAGCTTCGCCGTGCTCGGCTGTGGCGTCTGGGCCCGAGGCCTTGCCGGTGGGTGCCGAGGGGGTAAACCATTGCACCAGTCCCACTCCGGCCAGAATCAGCAGCACGCCCAGGATGCGGCCCATAGGTACGGGACGGGGATTCAAACCCATCAGGCCATAGTGGTCGATCAGCATGGAGCTGAGCATTTGCCCGGCCACGACGCACACAATAAAGCTGGCCGCGCCCATTCGTGGGGTCAGGATCAAGGCCGCGCTGATGTAGATCACCCCGCCAATTCCGCCCGTCCAAACCCACCAGGGCGCCTGGGCCAATTGTGCGGTCACCGGTGCGGGGGCGCGCATCAGCCAAAGGGTGGGCAGAACCAAGACGGCGCTGATGGACAGGGACACGAGCGTGGCCCAGAGTGGGTGACCTAGCATTTTTCCCAGGATGGCATTGCTGGCAGCCTGGAACGGCACCACCGTTCCCGCAAAAACAGCCACGAACAGGCTTATCAAAGCGGTACCGGACATAGACAACTCTCCATAGAAGGTAAAACCTTATCTTGCACTATTCGTAAAACTTATTGAAATTGATAGTGCGCACAGTCATTATTCGTTCTATGGATGAGCTACGTCGTATAGACCTGAATCTGATGCTAAGCCTGCATGCCTTGTTGACGGAGCAGCATGTGACGCGTGCTGCCCATCGACTGCATAAAAGCCAACCTGCGGTCAGTCACGCCTTGGCGCACTTGCGCCAGGTGTTTAACGATCCCTTGCTGATACGTCGAGGCTCGCGGCTGGAGCTGACAGCGATGGCGCTGCAATTGCAGCGTCCCTTGGAACAGGCTTTGCAGCAGCTCAATGCTTTGCTGGATACGGGGGGCTTTGACCCGGTCAGCGAGCAACGTGAATTTCGTCTGGCCATGTCTGATTACGGTGCGCAAATCGTACTGCCGCCCCTGATGCGACGTTTACGACAGCAGGCACCGGGGATTCGGCTGGCGGTAAGCCAGGCCAGCCGCGAGGCCATGCTGGCCCAACTCAGTGATGGTGAGATTGATCTGGCCTTTGGCGTGTTCTCGGAAATGGCGGCCAGCTTGCGGGCGCAGACTTTGTTTGATGAGCATTTGATCTGCATCGCCGATCAAGCCAGCCTGAGCGGCGGGCAGCCCCCGGGCCTGGACGAGTGGTTGCAGCGTCCACATGTGTTGCTGGCCATGCGTCCCGGCGGCGAGAGTGAGGTCGACAAGGCCTTGAGCCAGCATGGCCTGCACCGGCAGATTGTGCTTTCCTTGCCGCACTGGAGTGCAGCGGCCCAGGTGCTGGAGGGCACGGACTTGATCCTGACAGTCTCCAGTCGTAGTGCCGAGCATTTACGCGATCAGGCCAGACTGGTGTTTTTCCAGCCCCCCCTGCCCATTCCCCCCGTCTTGTTTCAGCAAGTCTGGCATCGTCGCCGCCACACTGACCCAGCCCACGCCTGGTTGCGCCAGCAGGTGATGCAGTGCTGCCAAACCTAGGCTTTACCCTTTATGACGGCCTATCGCTTGACGATAGGGCCTGCAGTTTCCGACAATTTACGCTTACCGTTGAATTTCGCTTTTTATCCGTTTAAACGACGGGATAAAACGTTTGGATGACGCTCTGCGACCGGTGTGTCGCGTTTTTTTACTCATTGTTGATGAACCCCGCTACTGCCTTGAATCTGGATGAAGACACCTTGCACAAAGAGGCACGAGCTTGGGTCAGCCGCCTGAAAACGTCCTCGCTGACCTCTCGTCAGGCTCGGGAGCTGCGCCGCTGGTGTGGCCGCAGCCCGTCCCATGCGTCCGCCTTTGCTCATGCTCGCGAACTGTGGGATGCCATGCCACAGCATCGCGAAGACTGGCTACGTGAGGCCAAGCTGACCCAAAAACGTGGCCATCGGCCTTTGCGCCGTGCCTTGCTGGGTGGCCTGCTGCTTGGTGGTGGTTTATACCTGGTCGCCAGGCCACCGTTGCAACTGTGGCCCTCGCTGGCAGATTTGCGTGCTGATTACCGTACCGGTGCGGGTGAGCAGCGGCGCGTGCAGTTGCTCGATCATGTCTGGCTGGACATGAATACGCGCAGTCGTTTGAATGTCAGCGATGATCCACATCTGGGCCGGGTCGTGGCCTTGCTTGAGGGCGAAGTGGAAGTGCGCCAGTCCGAACGTTCGGCATCGGTCTGTACCGTGTTTGCTGGTGCCGGGTCCATTCAGACCTTTAACGGCCGCACCAATATTCGTTATGTGAATGGCGAAACCGAGGTGACGTGTTTGTCAGGCAGCGCCCAGGTGGATTTCGGTGGACAGGGTTATCGTCTGGCGGCCGGCGAGAGGCTGGTCTACGGACGCCACACCATCAGCGCGGTGCAAACCGTTCTGGAGAAGGATTTTCCTGCCTGGCGCCAGGGCCGGCTGGTCTTTCATGAACAGCCCTTGTCCCAGGTGGTGGCCGAGCTGAACCGATATTGGGCCGGGCACGTGATTCTACGGGACGCGTCCTTGGGTTCTATCCTGGTCAGCTTCGGGGTCAGTCTGGATAATTTGTCGGAGGCGCTGGACATCTTGCAGCAGCTCTACGGTCTGGATGCAATGCGTCTTCCCGGCGGGATTGCTCTGCTAAGTCGCGCCTGATTTTGGTACGCCCCCCTTGTCCTCGTCACAACAGGGCAGCGAATGCCGGTCGCTGCCGGCATTCGTGAACAACAAGAGCTACATACAGCGCAGAGGATGCCTGTCATAGGTAACAAGGCCAGGGTAATACCCTGGCCTTGTTTGCTTGCGACCTGGAGGCGTTCCTGCAGACCCGCTCCAGTACGGCCGCTGTGTAGCGTGGTCGCCGCTTATTCCTGCGCTTGCTCCGCTACGTGCAAGCGGCTGACGTGTACCGTGGCGATACGACGCTGGCTGACTTCGGTAATTTCAAAGCGCAGGCCCTCAGCTTCAACGACCGTGCCCACGGTGGGCAGGGAGTCCAGACGCTCCAGCAGGAAACCGGCGACCGAGTTGAAGCTGTTGTCTTTCAGGAGCAGATCGTCTGCTTCGACCGCCTGGGCCAGCAAGAGCAGATCTATGCTGCCGTCCACCTGCCACAGGTTGGGGCCGATCTGCTGGATGGCAGGCTGCTCGTCCTCGTCCGGGAACTCGCCGGCAATCGCTTCCAGAATGTCGATGGGTGTCAGCAAGCCCTCAATGGCGCCGTACTCGTCAGTGACCAGCACGAATTGGCCGTTGGACTGCTTTAGCATGGCAATCGCGCTCAGCACATCGGTGTGCTCGTGCACGATGATGGGTTCACGCAGATCCGGCCACAGCTTGACCTGTGGGTACTCGTCCAGATCCGCCAGCAGGTCCTTGGCGCGCGCTACACCGACGACCTGGTCCAGATCTCCCTGACAGACGGGCAAAAAGCTGTGGGGGGTCGCGCGCAACTGTTGACGCAAGGTGTCGGTGGTGTCTTCGATGTTCAGCCAGGTGATTTCCTGGCGAGGGGTCATCAGCGAGCGGATGGGGCGTTCGGCCAGACTGAGTACACCGCTGACCATATTGCGCTCTTCGGTGCGGAAGGTCTGTTCATCCAGATCCGGCTGGCCCTCGCTGCCACTTTCATCCTTGTCTTCATGCTTGCGGTTGCTGAGCATGCGCAGCACGGCCTCGGCGGTACGGTCACGCAAAGGGCGGCGCGACTCCGAACGCAGCAGACTGCGGCGGGCAATCTGGTTGAAGAACTCGATCAGGATGGAAAAGCCAATAGCGGCGTACAGATAGCCTTTGGGGATCTTGAAGCCCAGGCCTTCGGCGGTCAGCGTCAGACCAATCATCAGCAAGAAGCTCAAGCACAGCACCACCACGGTGGGGTGATTGTTCACGAAGGTGGTCAGTGGTTTGGAGGCCCAGATCATCAAACCGATGGATATGATAACGGCCGCCATCATGACAGGCAGTTCGTCCACCATCCCCACGGCGGTAATCACCGCATCCAGGGAGAACACGGCATCCAGCACCACAATTTGCGCCACCACCACACCAAAGCTGGCGTAAGCCTTGTTGGTGCTGGCGTGGTGACTGCCGCCTTCCAGACGCTCATGCAGCTCGCTGGTGGCCTTGAACAGCAGGAACAGGCCACCCAGCAGCAAGATCAGGTCGCGCCCCGAGAAACTGAGCGGGCCAATGGAGAACAGCGGCGTGGTCAGGGTAACCAGCCAGGAGACGATGGTCAGCAGACCCAGACGCATGATCAGCGCCAGAGACAGGCCGATCAGGCGAGCACGGTCACGCTGATGCGGGGGAAGTTTATCGGCCAGAATCGCGATAAAGATCAGGTTGTCGATGCCGAGAACAATCTCCAGCACCACCAGAGTTAATAAGCCGACCCATATGCTGGGATCGAGTAGCCATTCCATGATGTTGTCCTGTTAGACAGAGAAATAAGTGCAAAAACGCAAAACAAGCAGGGCGCAGGGGCGCGTCAGGAGTCAGACTCGTGGTGGACGATGCTCGGGGGCGAATTCGCAGCAAATAGCGGGCAGGGAATAAGGCGGGCAAGCCGAAGGCCAGGCATGCAGCCAGAACGACTGAACCGGGCAGGGCAAAGGGGTATCCGCATGGTCAGCGTACTGTTGCATGGGCGTATGCGCCAAAATGGCGCTGAGCTGCTGCAAAGGATGCTTTCCGGATTTGACTCGGTGGTCCACAGGCTCGGCCGCATCCGATTCGTGTTGAGCGAATAAGGCGGACTGACCACCTTGCACGGTTGCGTGGTAGTGAGAGCTGTAAGCCTGCAGGGGTAGGATGAGAAGTAAGACGACGACGAACCAACGTCTCATGGTGTCTAGGGAAAGTCTGTGACGACTCAGTATATCGTATGCGGACAAGTTCAAGGCAAGCGCAAGATCAAGTTCTGCTGTGTTGTGTATTCCTCACACAGGCGCCCTGGGTGAGTACCGGCTTCTCAATGGCACTGCCACGGAGCAAAAGTACACGACTGTTGTTCCCGCGCCGGGCTGCTGCAAGTCGGCCTGGCGTGGGCCGCTTGGACGGCGGCAAGCAATTAGTAACTAAATTAACAAACGTGATTTTTCTGACCGCGCTAGCATTAGCGCATTTTGTTACGTAGAGAGTGGAATGGGGCAGGCTTTTCAGGCCTTGAGCGTCTGGCAGGTAATGGGCGTGGGCTTATTGTTTTTCGGCGGCATCTACCTGCTGTTTGCACTGGTAACCCTGGCGCTGACACGATGGCTCTTGCCGGCTGTGGGCTGGGGGCGTCCTCTCGATACGCGTCCGTTGCGGCCCGGTCAACTGCGCCGGGAACTGAAGCAGTCGGGATCGGCCATTCTGATTTTCGGCCTGGGCATGGTGTTCCCCTGGGGGCTGCTGCAATTGGGCTGGGCGCGGTTGACGCCGGACGCCAGCGCCACCCGCATTGCCTTGGAAATTCTGGCCCTGATGATCTGGAACGATGTGCATTTCTGGGTGAATCACCGTTTGCTGCACACGCGTTGGTTGCGTCGTTATCATGGCCCGCATCATTCTTCTGTGGTGGTGACGCCGTTTTCCACCTACAGCTTTCACCCGCTTGAATCTCTGATGCTGGGCAATGTGATTCTGTTGCCGATGGTTGTGCATGATTTCAGCTTCTGGTCGCTCTTGTCGGTGCCCCTGTTCAGCCTGTTTTTCAATTGCATAGGCCACTCCAATTACGATTTTTTCCCCCATGTCTCCAGCCGGAACTGGTTGGCCGCCAGTCGTCGTCACCAGCGTCATCATGCCCAGTACAACGGGAACTATGGGTTTCAGTTCAGTTTCATGGACCGCCTGTTTGGCACGCGCCTGCCTGATCACCCCGAGGAGGCGCGGGGATGAGTGCTGCGTGGCGTTTACGTCACCCGCGTGACTGGCAAAGCCTGCTGTACCTGATTGTCTACCCGGTCGTGATGGTCGCGCTGTGGCGGGGTGGCTTCTCCTGGATTCTGTATGGCTTGCTGCTGTTTTTGACACTGGGTATGGGTGTCATCAACCACAATCATCATCATGTGCGCATGTGGCGAGGCCGTCTGCCCAATCGCCTGACGGATTTCTGGCTGACCCTGTTACAGGGCCATCCCGCTTGCGTGTTCTGGCCGGCGCATGGCTGCAATCATCATCGCTATAAACATGGACAAAAAGACGTGGGTCGTACCTACCGCTTCTGGCGTGGCGATACCAACGACGCGCTGGGCTGGTTGATGCACCCCTTTGAAGCCGTGCTTGCGCTGTATCCGGCAATTTATGCCTGGCTGGGCCGCCTGCGCCGACACTGGCCGGGTGTCTGGGGCTATTGCCTGGCGCAGTACGGACTGTGGCTGGGGAGTTGGACGCTTGCCCTGGCCCTGGACCCAGTCAAGGGTTTTTTATACGTCATCGTGCCGCAGCTGCATGGTTTGCACTGGCTCTTGACCACCAATTATCTGCAGCATGCCCATGCCGATGGCAGTCATCAGGCCCATCAGGGCGGTCAATTGAGCTACGCGCGCAATTTTGAGGGGCTGGTCAACCCCTTGCTTTTTAATATCGGCCTGCATGTGGCCCACCATGAGCATTCGCGTGCGCATTGGTCGGAGCTGAAGCGGCTGCACGATACCGAATACCGAGCCCGCACCCCCGAGACCTTGAATGAAGGGGGGCTGGTGCCCTATATGCTGCGTGTTTTTGTGTTGGGTCTGTTCGTGCCCCGCTACCGCAGTCAAACCATGAACGCCGTGGGCCAGACAACGCATTGGCGTGATGGCGTGTAATCAGGAGTAGTGTTATGCCCGTGGCCTTTGATCAGGTCGTGATTCATCAGGCTCAGTGGTTTATGCCCGGCGAGCCGGTCGACAACGCCGCAATGGACAAGTTTATCGCCCCGCTGAACCGTATTTCAGGGCGCATCAAGCAGCGCATTCTGGCCGAAAACGGTATTGCGCAGCGCTATTACGCCATTGGGGAGGATGGAAGTACGCGCTGGAGCAATGCCACCATGGCCGCTAATGCCGTGCGGGCCTGCCTGGAGCAGGCAGGTTTGACCATGGCGGATGTGGGCCTGCTGGCCAGCGGGTCCTCGGGCGGGGACTTGCTGATGCCCGGTTTTGCCAATGCCATTCAGGGAGAGCTGGCGGCCCCGCCCCTGGAAGTGCATTCCGTTCACGGGATCTGTGCCGCGGGTGTCACGGCGCTGCAGGCTGTTGCCCAAGGGATTGAGCTGGGCACACACCGTCACGGTGTGGCAGTAGCCAGTGAAATGCCCTCGCGCTTGTTCCGCCGTTCGCGCTTTGCGTCACAAGATTATCAGGCAGATTTTGACTCCCATTTTTTGCGCTGGATGTTATCCGATGGCGCGGGAGCTGCGTTACTCAGCCACCAGGATCAGATTCTGCCTACCACGCAGGCCGGTGTGCGTTTGCGTTTGCGCTGGATTCATCAAAAATCCTTTTCCGGCGATTATCCCGTATGCATGCAGCTGGGCGCGGCGCGTGATTCGACGCGCAGCCATCTGGATTACGATTCCTGGTCTCAGGCGGAGCAGGATGGCGCCTTGTCCTTGCGTCAGGATATCCGTTTGCTGCCTCATTTGTTCGATATCGGAATTCACGAATACGTAAAACTGGTGCGAGACGGTTGGGTTGACCCTGAGCGCATCAGCCATTTCCTGTGCCATTACTCGTCCGAGAAGTTCCTGCCCGTGGTGGCGGACTTGCTGGAGCAGGCAGGCCTGGGTATTCCTGCCGAGCGCTGGTACAGCAATTTGCGCTGGCGCGGTAATACGGGCGCAGCCTCGATTCTGATCATGCTGGCCGAGTTCATGCGCGATCGGACCTTGACGCCCGGCGAACAAATCCTGTGCTACGTGCCCGAGTCGGGTCGCTTCATGACGGCCTACATGCTACTGGAAGTGGAGGCCTGCAATGCACCGGCCCCCGCCGTGTCCTACCCGTCTGCCAAGCAGGCGGCGGTGGCGTCCTGCGATCTGGTGGACATCGCTCCCCCGCACGACCCTGCCACGGCCCCACAAGGTTTGCGCGACTTGTTGACGCAATTGGCCCCTATCTGGCATGACTATCGTTCGCAAGTGTGGCGTACGCCTTTGCTGCGCAGCCTGCACGACGGCTCTATCCGGATGCAGGATTATCAGAAATGGATGGCCGACTGGATTCCCCAAGTACGGGAAGGGGCTAAATGGATGCGTGAAGCCTGCGACTCCTTATCACCCGCCTACGCGCCCTTGGCAGAGCTGATTCGCCTGCATGCTGGCGAAGAGCAGGATGATTTCAACATTCTGTTCGAGGACTACCGGCACGCAGGCGGTACCGCTACCGAGATAGAGCAATTGACGCGTAATCCAGGCGGTCAGGCGCTGAATTCCTATTTGCATGCTCTGGCGGCCAGCCAGGACCCGATTGGCTTGCTGGGCGCGATCTACATTATTGAAGGTACCGGTCAGCGCATTGTGCCGGCCCTGCTGCCCTTGCTCAAATCCGCGTTGTCGCTGGAGCCGGATATGTACCGCTTCCTGCACTATCACGGCATGAATGACGAGCATCATCTGGCCCGATGGCTGGTGGCGGTGGAATTGGCCCTGGACTGCGATGAAACAGGCCGTGCCGAGCAGATTATTATTGACACCGCGCGTCGTACCGCCGCCTTGTATCTGATGCAGTTCCAATACGCGAAAGAGTATTAAGACATGGACCCCATCCCGGATTTTTTAAGCAAACCGCATGACCCGCAGGACCCCAATCCCTGGCGGGCCCTGTATCTGGATCGCAGCACCCCCTTGCCAGACGAGGTCAAGCAGGCCTGGCTGACTGATTCCAGCTCGTCCTCGCGCCAGTATTTGTTGCCGTTTTTGCGGCCCCTGGCCCGTTTGACGATTGTGCTGATTCAGGTCGTTAAAACCTTTTTGCCGCGCAAATGGTCGCACTCGGGCCTGCTGCACCGCATTTTGGTGTGGGGCCTCAAGCGTTTTGTTTCGCCTCAGGCAAACTGGCTGATCTTGCGACACTTTCACCTGGGCTCACAGGTGCTGGCTTTTATTGCCGCCAACTCGCCCACCTCGGTGCCGACCACGCCGCTCACGCCCATGAATCTGGACGAATTGCGGGATCACACCTTTGTGAAGCACGATTTGAACCTGTTCAATTTCGTCATCCGTCTCAATCAGGCTTTGCGGGACAATCATCAGGAAATTGGCCCGCCGGAGCGGGTGGATTTTTCCATGATTCAGCCCGTTCCCCTGGCCTTGGAAGATATGCCCCAAGGCCCCTTGAACAAGGTGGACCTGCAAAGTGCCATCGAACTGTTCACGCCCTTGTACCAGTTGCTGCTGACCGATAACGACTTCTGGCGCGCGGCCAACTCCCTGCAGCTGGATGAGACTATTGGCATCTACGCGGCCAAGATCCTGCAGGCTCCTGAGCACCTGATTCTGGTGAACAATGGCCACCCTCTGGTGCCCATGTCGACCTTGCGAGCTGGTTACCGCCTGGTGCTGCACGGTCTGTCCACCGAGATGCTGCATAGCTTGCTCCATCAGATGAAGCAGGCGCAGGCGCTGCAGGAAAGTGCCCCGGCCGCCAATGAGCCACTGGACCCATGCACGGTTGATTCGCAGGCTTGATTACGAAACGGCTCATGATTGAGCCGTTTTTCCAGGGGCAGAGCCTGTCCCGGACACCCAGTTGTTCAGGCTCAAGACTCATCCGCCCCCGGTGTTCGTGGGGGCGGCGAGTCTGTTCGCCCCTTAATTGCGTTCGGTATACGCCATGTACAGCTCGTGAGCACGGGTTTCAACCGGGCCGCGAGCATAGTGGCGGTCGTCAATGCGATTGCAGTGCAGGACCTTGCCGTAATTGCCAGTGCTGAATACTTCATCTGCTTCCAACACGTCTTGTGGCGTCAGGCTGGCTTCCCGCACCTCCATGCCGTCATCTCGCAGCAGCTGCAGGACACGTCGGCGGGTAATGCCGTTCAGGAATGTGCCGTTCAGTTCGGGCGTCAGCACGATGCCGTCACGCACAATCCACAAATTGGCGACGGCAAACTCGGCCACTTTACCCTTGGAGTCCAGCACGATGGCGTTGTCAAAACCGCGTGCGCTGGCATCGCGCAAGATACGCTGGGTATTGGGGTACAGGCAGGACGCCTTGGCATCGGTGGGAGCCATGGAGGGATCGGGGCGCAGGAATTCGCTGAATGTGGCGCTAAAGCCGCTGTCGTCCGGCATGGGAGATTCAAAAATATGAATGGCCAGTTGGCTCGTTGACGGATCAGGCTGGATAAAACCGCCGGGTGCGAAATACAGCAGCTTGATGTAGTAATCCGTCGTGTGGGACAGTTTTTTCAGGCCCTCGTGTACCAGGTCGACGGTCTGTTGGGGGGTCATCACCGGTTCCATGCCCAGGGTGATGGCCGAACGGTTCAGGCGCTCACAGTGCAGGTCCAGATCCGGCGTATGGCCCTGAATGGAGCGGGCACCGTCAAACACCGTCGTGGCCATCCAGAAAGCGTGGTCAGTAGCGCCAATCAAGGGGGCGCTGGTGTCGCTCCATTGACCATTGGACCAGGTGATTTCGTTTTTGCTCATGGGCCTTTCTCCGAATGTTGGGGTGGCGGGGCGGCAATGGATCGCGCCCGTGTACTTTTTGCAGTACACATCATAGAGAGTAAAAGCCCACTTGCGGTGCTATCCGATAGGCAGGCCGCTTCCGCTGGTGTCAGGCACAGATAAAGTCCAGTTCGCCTAGCCCTTGAATGGCCGCCTGAATCCGGTCTCCGGCAGTGGCATACAGCATGGGCAGGCAAGAGCCGGTGATGATGACTTGCCCCTTTTGCAATCCACCGCCATGATGGCTGCCTTGATTTGCCAGCCAGATCAGCAGCCGCGTCAACTCGCCAGCGGGGTTTTGAGTTGGGCCTTGTAGGGGTGTTTGCTGTCCGACCTGCAAGCGCGCCCACTGCGGCTGGAGTAGTGTCCTGTCCTGTGCCGCCTTGCCTTGGACTTGATAGACCAGCGCACCATGACTGGCCAGATCTGCCAAGGTGGATAGGCGGCCTACCGTATCGCGTTGCGCAAAGCGGGACTCTACGATTTCGACCGCCACGCAGACTTGGCTGACCGCCTCCCAGATCTGCTCCAGCGAGTAAGGGGCGTGACTGGGTGGCAGATCCTGTCCCAGGATCAGGCCAATCTCCACTTCCATGCCTCGCAAGTCCAGATCCGTGCCGACGGGCTCTGTTGGGTTGGCATGGCGAAAGCGCAGGGGTAGGGGCGCGCAGGTAGGGGGGGCCACTGCGGTGGCTGCACCTACTTTCCAGCCGCCGATAGGACCCAACACCTCCATTTGCAGTGCCTGGACAAGGTAGGCCTGCTCAAAAGACACCGGGCGTAGCGCTTCGGGCCAGTCCTGGATGGGGCGGTGTTCGTGGCGAGCCTGGAGCAGACGCCGTGCGCTTGCCAGACCGCTCGATTCTGGAGGGGCGTTCATCGACACTTACCAGCCTAGCAAGCAACGACCCAGGGCAACGGCCACGGTAGCCTGCGTGGGTTCCACGACGGCAATCCCCAAGGCTTGCTCCAGCGCCTCTCGTTGACTGGCCATGCCCGCGCAGCCGAGTACCACCACATCAGCACCGTGCTCGTCACGCAAACGCCGGCCGACTTCTGTCAGGCCTTGCAGGGTTCTTTTCTCGTCGGCCAGTTCTGACACGCTCATATTGATGGCCAGATCGGCAGCGAGGCGGTCGGTGACGCCCATGGCCCCAAAGTAGCGCAGGTGACGCGGGATGGAGGCCTGCAATATGGAGAGCACGCCAAAGCGTTGGCCCAGCGTCAAGGCGGTCAGCACGCCGGTTTCGGCAATGCCCAATACAGGCACATCCACCGCTTCGCGCAAAGTGTACAGGCCGGGGTCGCTAAAGCAGGCCACCACATAGGCGGCGGCGTCTTCTTGGACGCTCAGGGCCTGGGCGCGCAGGTGAGGAATCAGGGTGTCAATATCGGTTTGGCTTTGTACACCCGCCGGGCCTTGGGGCAAGCGCAGGCAGGAGATGGCCGGGCCATCGGCCAGACGCAGGGGCTGGACGGCACGGTCCAGGCCATCCGTTACGATCTGGCTGGAATTGGGGTTCAGAACGTAGATATGAGGGCGACGATTCATGATGTTTTTAGGTTTGGGTGGGCGGCGGCCCGTTGTGATGGCTCAGTTTTTCTGATTGAAAGCGGCCTTGCAGGCCGACATACCAGTCCGAACCATGCAGGCGCCCGATCGGGTCGTAAGCGGCTATGTCAATGCGCCCGTCAGGCGTCAGGATGGCGTCGTCGCAGTGCAGATGCAGGATTTCGCCAATGACGATATGGCGTAGCGGGCCCAGGTCCAGTGCAGTGTGCAAGCGGCATTCAAACTGCACCGGGCATTGGGCGATGCGGGGCGGCTGCACTTGTGCACTGGGGGCCAGATTCAGGCCCGCTTGCAGGTGCTCGGCCTGTCCGGTCGGGTAGGCTATGCCGCAGATATTCATGGCGCGTGCCAATTTCGCGCTAATCAGGTTCACCACAAACTGTCCTGTTGCCAGGATGTTGCGGGTGGTGTCTTTCAGGCCATCGGCAGAGTGCGCGTCGTTTTCCAGGCCCAGCGCCAAGACGGCAGGCTCTGAGCCCATCACATTGAAAAAACTGAAAGGGGCCGTGTTCACGCGCCCTTGCGGGTCACAGGTGGTGACCAGGGCAATGGGGCGCGGCAACACGGTGTTGACCAACAAGCGGTAGCGTTCGCGTTCGCCAAGCTGATCGCAGGACCAGTCCATGTCAGTTCTCCAGGTGCTGGTCCAACATGACAATGCTCTGATACAGCACGCGTGTACCGTCCAGCAACTGCTCGGAAGTAATCGATTCTTCGGGGCAATGGCTGCGACCATTCAGGCAGGGAATGAAAATCATGCCGATAGGGCCGCTGGGGGCCATGTAGACCGCATCGTGACCGGCTCCGCTGGGCATCACCATGCTCGGGTAACCCAACGCACTGGCGGCCTGCTCGATGATGCTCATCACATCGGGCGTGCAGTCCGTGGGCTTGGCCAGGCTGACTTGCGCCGCGTCCAGACCCAGGCCCATGGCCTCGATGTCCGGGCGCAACTGGGCCAGCAACTCCTCGGTGAAGTTCTGCATCAGCTCCTGGCGGTCGCTGCGTACTTCCACCATCATCTCCACACGGCCGGGTACGGCATTGGAGGCGTTGGGCGTCAGGTTCAGGTTGCCAATGGTGGCGACCAGATAGTCTGGCCCTCCCAGCGCACGGCGGGCCTTGCGGTCCACTTCACCGATGATCAGGCTGGCACCGACCAGGGCATCACGACGTATGTCCATGGGGGTGGTGCCGGCATGGTCAGGGCGACCGGTAATGATGATGCGATGGCGGCAAATGCCCACGATATTGCTAACCACGCCAATGGGCAGATTGCGCGACTCCAGCACGGGCCCTTGTTCGATATGCAGCTCGACAAAGGCGGCAGTATCGCCAGGGGCACGACGGGCCTGGGCCAGTTCCTGGGGGCGGCCGCCGATGCGGGCAATGCCTTGCGCCAGTGTTTCGCCCTGTGGATTGCGTTCGGCCAGCATGGCTTCGGACAGGACACCGCCCATGGCACGGCTGCCTACGCAGGACACGCCATAGTCGCTAGGTTCCTCAGACAGAAAATCCACCACTTCAAAAGGATGGTCCAGCTCGATGTCCTGCTCGTTCAGGCAACGGGCGACTTCCAGCCCGGCCAGCACGCCGATAATGCCGTCGTAGCGTCCGCCATACATCACGGTGTCGCAGTGTGAGCCGGTTGTAATCGGCGCCAGCCCAGGCTTGCGCCCTTCACGGCGACCGATCAGATTGCCGGCGGCGTCCATGCGTACGCTCAAGCCTGCTTGCTCGAACTGTTCCCGCAGCCACTGACGTGATTGCAGAAACAGATCGGAGAAGGCGCGGCGGGTCCAGGGCTGGTCGGGCAATGTGAACCTTGCCAGCTCCTGGGTGCTGCGCCACAGGCGCTCCTGATTCAACAAGGGCATGGCCAGACTCATGACAATTCGCCTGCTTTGTGCGGACGGATGAACTGACCGTCGCCCGCGGCATTGCGTATGGTCTTGCCGTCCCAGGCCAGTTGTCCTCGCACATAGGTGGCTTCCACACGTACCTGAAACTCGCGGTCCTCAAAAGAACTCCAGGTCACGGCGGACAGGCTGGTGGACGGGTCAAAGCGGTAGGTGTCGGGTTTGACGATCACGATGTCGGCATCTGCACCTACATTCAGCGAGCCCTTGCGGTGTTCCAGCAGGAAGTGTTGGGCCGGGCCCCAGCACAATTGCTTGACGACCATGGTGGGGGAAATGCCGTGCTCGGCGCAGCCGGTCCAGAAGGCGGGCAGCAGCGTTTCCAGACCAGGACCACCGGAGGAGTTCTGAAACACGTTTTCAAACTGTTTGCGCTCCAGGCCCCAGCTTACGTGGTCGGAGGACACGAAGGTACATTCGTCGTTGGCGATGTGGGTCCAGAGCAGATCCATTTCCGCTTTGGGACGAATGGGTGGGTAGTGTTTGGTCTTGGCACCAAAGCGGCGGGTATGCTCCTCGTGGTTCAGCATCAGGTACTGCACGCAGGTTTCGATCGAGGCTTTGTGGCCGGCCCGGCGATACATATTGCAGATCTCAAAGCCACGCGACAGGGAGACGTGTACGGCGTGGGCACGGGCGCCGGTCTGGGCCCCGATTTCATAAATGGCGCTGGTGGCCAGGTTTTCGATCAGGGGGGTATGGGCGCGCAAGAACGCGTCCCAGCCTGTATCACCCGCTTCAACCATGCGCTTGATGTTCTTGCGGGTCAGCTCCTGGTCCTGGTTATGCACACCGCAAGCCAGACCGGAGGGGGCGATCAGGCGAAAGGCCTCCATCAGAATGTCTTCTTCCACGCGCGGGAAGCGGTTGGGGCTGGCTTCAAAGGTTGAGAATTTGAAACCGCAGACACCGCCTTCAATCAGGCCGGCGGCCGCTTCCAGACCGTGCTGGTCATTCAGGGTGCCGTAGCAGGCCACGTCCACATGGCAATCGCTTTCAATGCGGGCAATCTTGTCTTCCAGCTGCGGGCGGGAGGCCACGGGTTCGGGGTCGTCATAAGGCATTTCCACCATGGTGGTGACGCCACCGGCTGCCGCCGCCCGTGAGGCCCAGCCCAGCCCTTCCTGATTGGCCTGGCTGCCGGAGTGCACCTGACCGTCCAGCACGCCGGGCATGACCCACATGCCACGCGCATCCACATGTTCACGGGCTGAAGGAGCCGCGCCAATACCGCGTGCGGCCACCCGGCCCTCACGCACGGCGACCCAGCCGTCCGTGATGATGCGGTCGCGCTCAACAATATTTCCTCGTACTACCAGATCAAAATCGCTCATTGTCTTCCTCCTTGAAGGGCTCGGACCCGCCTAGCTCGCGTGTCCGCAATCGTGTTCGTTTCCATGATTGAAGCAAATCCATTCATGAATGTCGTATGCCTATTTATCTGTAAAACATAACGTCATGTTAAGTCTTGGCTGGGGTGTGCCCAGCGCTGCACGTGATAGCGGTCATGGCCCAGGCACAGGCAGAAAGAACCTACGGCCTTGGCCAGTTTTTCCGTGATGTGGCGCTTGTCGTAGGTATTGCGTGTGATGCGTTCCTGGGCCTGCTCCACTTGCTGTCGCAGGCGCGGCATATTCACTTGTGTTAACTGTCGGTCGCGCACGGCAAACCGGCCGTCGACCATTACGTGGCGCAGGGCCAGACCGTCTTCCAGATGCACGAGCTGATTGACCGTGTTGTTATGCGGAATCCAGTTGATATGGGCCAGATCCAGAAACACGATATCGGCCTTGCGACCCGGCTCCAGACGTCCCAGTTGCTCGCCCATGCCCAGGCAGCGGGCGCTGCCTTCGGTGGCCGCGTACAGCGCTTGTTCGGTGGTAATCCAGCGTTCGGTATTGGGGCCACGCACCTTGGATGAGAAGGAGGCCAGGCGCATGGCTTCGTACATGTTCTGGTTATCGCCACTGTTTGAGCCGTCCGTGCCCAGACCCACGGTAATACCGCGCTCCAGCATGGCATTCACATCGGCAATCCCATTGCCCAGACGCATATTGCTGCCGGGGTTGTGGGCCACCATGGCTCCGCGCACCGCCAGAATGTCCAGGTCGCGCTCGTCCAGCCAGATGGCGTGCGCCAGGGTGAAACGGGGCGAGATCAGGCCCAGCTTGTCCAGGTGTTGAACAATGGTGCTGCCATAACGTTTCATGCCGGTCAGGGCTTGCACATAGGACTCGCCAACGTGGCTGTGCAGGCCGATATCGCGCTCCGCGCTGATTTCACCACAGCTTTGCAGGAACTCGTCCGAACACAACATGGGAATGGTCGGGGCCAGGGCCACGCGAATGCGGTCGGCGTTGCGCTGCTGGTCCAGAAAGTCCGTCAGCCCCGATAGCGTGGCCCGGAATGATTGCGGTGTCAGTTGGGCCACAAACTTCTGCAAGTCCTGGGGCAGGGCTTCGATCAGGCCGGGCACGGACTGGTAAAAGGACAGGTCGGCCATCATGGGCGCGACCGTGGCCCGCATGCCGGCATCCACATAGGCCTGGGCCACGGCATTCATGCCTTCGGCAGTGGGTACAGGCACCTCGGAGTACAGGTCGTAGCTGGCGGTACAGCCCTTGAGCAGCATTTCGGCCGCATTGAGCTGCGTGCTCAGGTATTTGTCTTCCAGATGGCGGTCGCCATTGATCCAGGGGCCAGCCGTCAATAACAGTTCCAGTGACCAGCGATCTCCCATGGCCTTGGCATAGGTGCCATGGCCGTGAGTGTGGGCGTTGATCAAGCCGGGATGCAGCAATTGGTCGTCCGCTTGTACCACCGTGGCATCGACGGGGACGGGCAAGCCGGGCGGGCCCATGGCTTCGATCTCGCCATTCTTGATCAGGATGTCCAAAGGCTCGGCCTTGGCCTGGGCGTGGGACAGCACCAGGCCACCACGGATGACGGTATAAGGGGAGGTCATGATCAGCTCCGATTGTCTTTGATCGCCCACGGGAACAGGATGCGTTCGGCGGCGGAAATCACCTGGAAGAACACAATGCCCAGGACCGACAGGATGGCCATGGCACCGAAGGCAACCGGCGTCTTGAAAAAGGCGGTGGAGGTCGTGATCAGGTAACCCAGACCTTGGTCGGCCGCCACAAACTCGCCCACCACGGCGCCCACCACGGACAAGGTAATGGCCACTTTCAGGCCCGAGAAAATAAAGGGCACGGCAAAGGGCAGGCGAATGCGGAAAAACTCCTGCAGGCGGGTGGCGCGGCACGCACGCACCAGCTCAATCAGCTCGGGTGGCGCTGCGAGCAGGCCTGCCGTCATGGAGATCACCAGCGGGAAGAAGGCGACCAGAAACGTCACCACCACACGGGGTAACTCGGTGGGGCCGAAGATAATGACCAGGATCGGAGCCAGAGCCACCTTGGGGATGGATTGGGTCAGGATCAATAAGGGATAGATGGCCTGCTCAAAAAAACGTGAATAGGTAATCAGCACGGCCAGCGGGAAGCTCACCGCAATGGACAGCAAAAAGCCCAGCATGATGGTGCGCGTCGAGACCAGCGTATGCATCAGCATGGCTTCTTTCATCTGCATGGAGTCGGCCCAGATGCGCGAGGGGGCGGGCACCAGGTATTCAGGGATGTCAAACAGGCGGCTGGCCAGCTCCCACAAAATGACCACGGCAATCAGGGTGATGGCCGGGACGGTAATTTCATTGAAATCGCGCAGGCGCAGCCGTCGTTTATAGACGGGCGTGACGCCCAGGGTTTGAGCTTGCTCACTCATCACGCCACCTCGTGTTGGAAAATAAGTTCACGCACGGCAGCGGCACAGCGCGTAAATTCCGGTGTGCCCACTAGGGAAAAGTCACGTTCACGCGGCAGGCTCACGTCCAGAATCTCGGTAATCTGGCCGGGGCGTGGCGACATGACCACGATGCGATGCCCCAGCATGACGGCCTCGGAAATCGAGTGCGTCACAAACACGATGGTTTTGGGGTCTTCGTACCAAAGGCGCAGCAACTCCAGCGTCATGGTCTCGCGGGTCAGCGCGTCCAGAGCGCCAAAAGGTTCGTCCATCAGCACCACTTTCGGGTTGTGAACCAGTGCGCGGCAAATGGCGACGCGTTGCTGCATGCCACCAGACAACTGTTTGGGATGATGGTGCAGGAAATTGCCCAGACCTGCGGTGGTCAACAGGCGCGTGGCGCGGCTGCGGGCCTGATCGTCCAGGCAACCCATGATGCTGGACGGCAAGAGGGTGTTGTCCAGAATATTGGCCCAGGGCACCAGGGTCGGGGCCTGGAACACAATGCCGGTGTCCTGGCGGGGGTGGGCAACGATTTCATCATCAATACTGACGGTGCCGCTTGAGGGCATCAGCAAGCCGGCAATCAGGCGCAGCAGGGTGGATTTCCCGCAGCCCGACGCGCCGACGATGGCAATGATTTCGTTGTCCTGGATGTCCAGATTGATGTGTTTCAGTGCCTGAGTCTCGCGCTCGGTATGACGACCGTAGATCAGGTTCACGTCTTGAATGCGTATCACAATGCGCTCCTAGGGCGCGCGCCGGCCCGCCGGGGCCAGCCAGCGCTCGCGAAAATCAGCGTGGCTCAGGGCTTGGCCGTGCCGTTGGCCTTGACGATGAACTGGGTGTCGTAGGCTTGGTGATAGTCCCAGGCAGGGTCCAGGCTTTGTGCCTCCGCCACCGCTTCATAGGTGTTTTTCATGCGACCCTCTTCCAGGCTGCCGACACCGTGCTCCTTGCTGAAATCGGTGTAGATGTAGCCCAGCACGGCGTTCAGATTGCCCATGCAGTCATCCCGGTCAATTTCAGGATTGGCTTTGACGTGGGCCTGACAAGCCGTGTCCGGGTCCTTGCGGGCGGCGTCCCAGGCCTCGATGGTGGCGTTCAGAAAGTTCTGCACCATCTGTGGGCGTTCGGCCAGCGTCTTGTCAGTGGTGAAAACGGACAGGGCGTAGATGTTGAAACCCTGGTCGCTAAAGGGCAGCACCACGATCTCCTTGCCAAAACGCTTGGCCTGTTTGTTCTGGTAGTAGTAGTTGGTGGCCAGGAAAGGGGCGGCGTCCACTTTGCCGTTAATCAGCAGTGGCGCCATGGAAGAACCGTCGACGGTGACCCACTGAATCTTGTCGGGATCGGTATTGGCTTTGCGCGCCACCATGGGGAAGTACAGCTTGTGGCTGTTGCCGGGCGAGACGGCAATTTTTTTGCCCTCCAGGCCGGAGAAGTTGGTGATGCCCGAGTCCTTGAGCACAAACAGGGAATGGGCCGAGTGCGAGAAGGTGGACGCAATGGCCTTGATGGGAGTCTGGCTGTTCTGGCGCGAGGTCAGAATGGCGGAAATGTCGGCCAGACCAATATCGGCGGCACCACCGGCTACCTTCAGCACGGTGTCGCCCGAACCTGTGCCGCGGGTGATCTTCAGGTCTATGCCGTGTTTCTCGTAAATCCCGTTGGCAATGCCCGAGTAATACGGGGCATAGTCGCCGGTGGGAATGAAGTCCAGCATCAGATGAACGTTGTCAGCGGCGTGGGCGGTGGGCGCAGCAGCGGCCAGTCCCACGCCCAGCACCGCCAGGGTGCGAGCAAGCAGGGTTTGCATGGTTTTGTCTCCGTGTCGTAGTAATGAGGCCGCTCTGTAAGCCCGGTGCGATCAAGGCGCGCCGGGATGGCAGCTTGAAAAAATTGAAACATAGGCCACTTAAAATGTCTTATGCTTATTTGTGCTCGAAACATAAGGCTACGTTAAGGGATGTTGCTCAATCTTCGTCAAATCGAGGTTTTTCGCGCCATCATGCTGACCGGCTCGATCAGCAAGGCAGCGCAACTGCTGAACGTGTCGCAGCCGGCCATCAGCCGCCTCCTGTCCTATACCGAATCACGCATTGGTCTGGTGCTGTTTGAGCGCATCAAAGGGCGGCTGTATCCCACGCCCGAAGCGCGTCGGCTCTATCAGGAAGTGGAGCAAGTCCATAACAGTGTGCAGCGGGTCAACGAGGTGGCGACCGACTTGATCGAAAAGCGTCATGGTAGCTTGCACATTGCCGTCAGTCCCAGTTTGGGACAGACCTTGATTCCCATGGCGGTGACGCGTTTTCGCCAGGCCTTTCCGGATGTGAAGGTCTATGTGCGTACCCTGATTTCCAGCGACCTGGTACAGGCTTTGGTCACGCAACAGGCCGAAGTGGGCGTGGCGATTGTGCCCCTGACCCATCCCAGCCTGCACGCCCAATCCATTTACGAAAACCATCTGGTGGCTGTGCTGCCAGCCAGCCATCCGCTGGCTGACAAGCAGGAGCTGGACGCCCGTGACCTGGAAGGTCTGGACCTGATTGGCTATGGCAATGACACCCCTTATGGCCAGATGGTGCAGCAGTTGTTCGGCAACCGTCCCGGCATACCGCAGCTGGCGGTAGAAGTGCGTCTGACTCATATTGCCTGTGCCATGGTGCAGGCCGGCGCGGGAATTGCGATTGTGGACGAACTGGCCGTGGCCGGTCGCGTCTGGCCGGATGTGGTGGTACGACCGATCAATCCGCGCACCACCATGCCCTTGCACATGCTGCATTCCAATGTGGTGCCGGTCTCGCAACTGGCACACGATTTCATGGAAATGGTGGTCTCGACGGCTTCCCGGGGCATGCGGGCGGGTTGGGCCTGAGTGGCTCGTTCATTACTCAAGCCCTAGTCCTGCACGGGGTCGCTGGCGCGTCGCCCCCTTTCTCATAGAGAAGTCTTGTTCCGGTTGCGCTATTGGCGCCTGCCGAACCTTGCCTGCAAACGCCATGTTATGCAGGCGGCAGCCTTATTGACTTAATGCAATGTTATGAAGAGTTAATAAAAAAGCATATGACATCAAGGTTTTGCCAACCCTAGAATGAACGCACTACAAACAGAAAATAATGGCAAGGAGACAACAATATGCAAGGTGTAAACACCATTGCCGCGTGGGTCGCGGCTATTTCTCGCACACGTACTCCCTCTCAAGGGGGACATGCCCGTTTGGGACGTGCCCGTTTGGGACATGTCCGCCTGGGACATGCCTGTCTGGGCAGGAAAGCGGGTGTGATGCTGGCGGCTGTCGCTGCAAGTCTGGCCTTGAGCCTGCCTGCACAGGCGGACAATCCCAATCAGGGCAAGAAGTTCAAAGTGGCCGCGGATGTGGGCCTGGTGCCGTTTTTCATGCGCGGCGCCGATGGCAAGCTGGATGGTTTTTCCAACGATCTGACCCAGGAAGTAGCCCAGCGCATGGGCTATGACGGTGCCGAGGTCATCGACACGCCGTTTTCCGCCATTTTTGCGGGCCTGTTTTCCAGTCGCTACGACATGGTGGCGGCGCCCACCAACACCACACGGGAACGGGCCGAGCAAATGCTGTTTGCCGAGCCGTATATGGCAGGCGGTCTGAGCTTTCTGGCTAAAAAAGGCGCAACGGTCAATACGCTGGATGATCTGAAAGGCAAGACGATTGCTGTCAATAATGGCAGTTTCTCGGATCGCTGGTTGCAGGATAACCAGGATAAATACGGCTACAAGATCCAGCGTTTCAACAAGAATACCGATGCGGTGCAGGCGGTGGCTATTGGCCGCGCGTTTGCCAATATGTCCGAAACGCCATTGGCCCGTTACATTGCCACGCAAACCCCTGCTCTGGCACCGGTGTACGACATGACGACCGAAGCCAACTATGCCTTTGCGTTTCGCAAGGACGATACGGCTTTGCGCAATCGTGTCGACGAAGTGCTGGAATGCATGAAGCAGGATGGATCGCTGTCCAAGCTGCACATGAAATGGTTTGGCACTGAACCCAATGCCGGCACCGCCATGACGGTGATCTTCCCCGGCTATGGCGTGCCTGATTATCCCGGCTACGAGCCCACCGGGCACACCCCCGACTGCTCCCGTCCTTAAGGCGCTTTTGCGCTGATTTTCCAGCTATACGGCCCTGCTGGGCCGGTTCCCGCCTGCCCGGATGGCAGGCGGTCAAGGAGCGACCATGAGTGAGATTGTCCGCATCCAGGGCTTGCGCAAATCCTTTGGGCAGGCCGAAATTCTTAAAGGCATAGACCTGAGCGTCAACACCGGCGAAGTTCTTGTGATGATTGGCGGGTCGGGCTCGGGAAAAAGTACCTGCCTGCGTTGCATCAACCGTCTGGAGACCCCCACCAGCGGCACGATTATGGTGGCAGGCAATGAAGTGACCTGCCCTCGCACCGATCTGAATCAGGTGCGCCAAAACATAGGCATGGTGTTTCAGGGCATCCATCTGTACCCGCATATGACGGCGCTGGGCAATGTGATGCTGGCGTTGCGCAAGGTGAAAAAAGTACCCAAGCCACAGGCCGAGGAACTGGCCCGTCATCACCTGGAGCAGGTCGGTCTGGCCCAGCGCATGGAGCACTATCCCAGCCAGTTGTCCGGCGGTCAGCAGCAACGTGTGGGCATTGCCCGTGCGCTGGCGCTGGAGCCCAAAGTCATGCTGTTTGATGAACCTACTTCGGGCCTGGACCCTGAACTGGTGGGGGAAGTGCTGAACGTGATGAAACGTACCCGTGATGCAGGCATGACCATGGTGATTGTGACCCACGAAATGCAGTTTGCCCGCGAGGTGGGGGACCGCATTGTATTCATGGACCAGGGTGTGATTCTGGATCAAGGCAGTCCCGAGGACATTTTGGGCCAGCCGCGTCACAAGCGCATTCAGGATTTTCTGAGCCGCATGCACTGAGGCCCGCCATGGAGCAGATTCTTTATTACTTCTTTAACTGGACGCTGATCAGCCCCTACCTGCCTGAGATATTGCAGGGCTTTTGGGTGACGCTGCAAATGGCCGTCATGACCGTGGTTCTGGGCACGGCCCTGGGTCTGGCACTGGCGGTGCTGCGCTGTTATGGCTGGCGTCCAGTCAATATCCTGATGACGCTGTATGTGGACGTATTCCGTGCGATTCCACAACTGGTCATTATTGTGTTGGTCTTTTTTGCTTTGCCGTCTGTGGGGATTGTGATCGATCCTATGCCAGCCACGGTGCTGGCCTTGAGTCTGGTGCTGTCCGCCTTTGCGGAAGAGATCTTTTGGTCCGGTATTGCAGCGGTGCCGACCGGGCAATGGGAAGCGGGGCGCTCGACAGGCATGGGTTTCAGCCAGACGCTGTTTGCCATCATCTTGCCGCAGGCCGTGCGGCTGGCGATTCCTCCACTGACCAATCGTGCCATCGGGATTACCAAAGGCACCACGCTGGGCTCGGTCATCGCTGTGCCTGAATTGCTTAACGTCTCCAGCAACATTCAGTCCACCATTGCCAACCCCACCGCCTTTACGGCCGGGGCCTTTTTGTTCTGCCTGATTTTCTTCCCCTTCGTGTATCTCACGCGGGTGCTGGAACGGCGCTATGCGATCAAATCGTAGGAGGGATGCGCGATGGAATTGATCGATACCTTCCTCAATCCGACGATTCTCGCCGCCAGCTGGCCCTTGTTGCTGCAGGGCTTGTGGCTGACCGTCAAGCTCTCGGTCATTATCGTGCCGCTGGCTGCCTTGCTGGGTCTGGTGATTGCCGCTGTGCACTATCAGCAGCATCGCTGGCTGAATCGGCTGATTTTGCTGTACGTGGACTTTTTCCGGGCCTTTCCGCCTTTGGTGCTGCTGATCTTCATTTATTACGGCTTGCCGTTCCTGGGCCTGCCTCTGAATGAGTTCTCTGCCACGGTGCTGGCCCTGGTTCTGAACAGTAGTGGCTATTTTGCGGAGATTTTCCGGGCGGGCCTGGAGTCGGTGTCACCGGGGCAAAATGAGGCGGCTCGCTCGACGGGACTGAATGCCCGCCAGGCCATGGCCTATGTGGTAGTGCCGCAAGGTGTGCGGAATGTGATCCCTGATCTGGCCAGCAATACGCTGGAAGCCATCAAACAGACCTCGATTGCCTCGGCCGTGGCCTTGCCCGAGCTGTTGCGCTCGGCCCAGATCATGCAGGGTGAGACCTACAGCCAGACACCGCTGGTCGCGGCCGCGCTGATTTACTTCATTCTTCTCTGGCCCTTGGTACGCATGATTTCGCGTATGCAAAAGCCGTTTGTCATTCCACGTTGAGCCTGAGTGTCATTATGAAAAATAAAGGTGTCTTTTCCATTTGCCCGACCCCTTTCAAACCGGGTGGCGAGCTGGATTTGCAAAGCCTGGTCAGTCTGGTGAATTTTCAGCTGGAGGCCGGTATACACGGACTGGCGATTCTGGGGGTGATGGGCGAGTTGCATAAGCTCAGCACGTTCGAGCGTCGGCGTGTTATTGAAACGGTGGTGGCCGGCGTGCGTGGCGCAGTGCCGGTCTGGGTGGGGGTGCGGGCCATGGGAACGGCAGCCGCGGTGGAGCAGGCTCGCAGTGCCGAGGACCTGGGAGCAGATGCCATCTTTGTCGCACCCCTGGCCGGGGCGGACGACGAGATGCAGGTGTCTTTTTATCGCCAGATCGTGCAGGCCATTCGTATTCCCGTCGTCATTCACGACTTTCCGGAATTGTTTGCAGCCCGTATCAGCCCGGCTTTGGCGGTGCGGCTGAAAGAGGAGGCGGGAGTATCCATTCTGAACTCCGAAGATCCCCCTGTCGGCCAGAAAATCACCGCCGTGCGGGGTTTGTCAGGGGATACCTTGCCCATTTTGAGTGGCTTGGGCGGCATGCATTTTCTGGAGGAATTGCAGCGGGGTGCCGATGGTGTCGTGACAGGTTTCTCCTTTCCGGAAATCCTGCTCAAAGTCTATGCGCTGTATCGGCAAGGCGAGCAGCAAGAGGCCGCGCGTGTGTTCGACCGTTATTGCTCGCTGATCCGTTACGAGTTTCAACCGCTAGTGGCACTGGCGCTGCGCAAATATTCCTACATGCGCCGTGGCATCATCGCCTGCGACGCCACCCGCGATCCAGCCACGGCGCTGGATCACCTCAGCCGTGACGAGTTCGAGGCTGTGGTACGCCGTGTGGGCCTGGACTTGTCCGTCATGGGTGTGCAAACCGTTTAAACCTTGCTGCACTTGTTGTCATTGCCGGATAAACATCGAGAATCCCCTCGCTGTTTATCCGTTTTTTATTTTTTGCTTGCGTCACTTCTTTTTCTTCTTCGTTTTGGGCTCTGGTAGAGCGGAGCTGCGTCCGAAGCAGGAGGCTGGTGAGATAAGGAAACAAGGAGCGCAAAAGTGGCTGCATGTTTAGAGAGTGTCTCGTGAAAACGCCGGTCTGGGCCGGAGGGCCGTCCTCCGGGCTTGGCTCCTTGCCGGTGCTACGCACCGGTACCCTGGTCAGGCGAGCTATTCGGGCGCGTCCTGAACTCGCGAAAGTGCCTTGTCCCCCGGACAAGGCACAAGCATTGCGCTCAAACAACAGGACGCTTGAACCCCGAATAGCCAGCCTGCCTGCGGCAAGAAGCCTGAATCGCCCGGAGGACGGCCCCCCGGGCCAGACCGGCTCACAATGACTATTAATACAAGCCCTGCCTGCTTCTAGGGCCTGGCCGTAGGTGGTTCTTTCGGCTTATGTAGCGGCGTTAGGGGCTTGAGGGTGTCGAGGTTTGCGTGTTGATCGTCACTCCCATCCGTTAGCGGTGGGTGTGGGCAGACACAAAAGTACAAGCCAACTCCTCACTATTGAGTGCCTGACGCTTTGTGGGAGCATGCGCCTTGCTTGGAGTATCCCGCTCAACAAACTGTCGTGCGTAATCTGGAGTTTGTCATTTGTCATTTGTCGATTCTCTTTGACGCTAAAGCCCAAGCTGCCTGGGTGTTGCCCGCGTTTTTGAAGAGGCTCGAGTCGCGCAGTATGATCAAGCATTCTGCCTTTGGACCGGAATTGCCATGTTTGCCTATGTCGGGCTGCGTACGGCCTGCTTTGACACGCCTTTAGGGACGATGCGTCTGTTGGTCGATGCTCAAGGTGCTTTGCTGCGTCTGGACTTCGAGCAAGAGACCGTGCATGGCCTGACCGCCGAGCAACGGGCCGGTCTGGTGCCTGCACCGGAGCTGGCCTTGCCGGTACAGGCACAACTGGATGATTATTTCGCCGGTCGTCGGCAGCAGTTTGATCTGCCCTTTCGCCTGCAAGGCACCGAGTTCCAGCAACAGGTCTGGCAGGCTTTGCTGACCATCCCCTACGGCCAGACCTGGACCTATGGTCAGATGGCCGATCATCTGGGCCGCCCCAAGGCCGTGCGCGCTGTCGGTCAGGCCTGTGGCCTCAATCCCATCAGCATCATCGTGCCCTGCCACCGCGTGCAGGGAGCCAATGGCATGTTGACCGGCTTTAGTTCCGGCTTGCATCGCAAAGCCAGCTTGCTGCACTTCGAACGCCGCGTCCATGTGAGCGGCGTGGGCGACATTCAAGCCAGCCTGCCCGCCCAGCTCGATTTGTTCTAACGCAGGTCGGGGTGCACTCCGTACCCAAATCAACAAGCCCTCGTGCACAGAATCACAAGTCTGGGCTTGGCCTCGTCCCTATACTGGATTCGTGAAGAATCAACTATTCCGTGTGGAGACAGACTATGGGGCAGGACGTACAAGCCGAGCGTAACGCGATTCGCGAACACATGATTATTGACGGCAAACCCGTCACTGAATCTCAAGGACCCACGATACCCGTCTACGATCCCGCCACGGGACACGTGATTGCGCATCAGCCCGAGGCTGGTGTTCAAGGCGTAGACAGGGCCGTGCGGGCCGCCCGCCAGGCTTTGGAGCAGGGCGAATGGAGCAAGATGCTGCCTGCCCAGCGTGAGCGCCTGTTGCTGCGTTTGGCTGATCTGGTCGAAGCTCATGCCGACGAACTGGCTCGTCTGGAAACCTTGAACAATGGCAAGCTGCTGTTCTTCTCCTACGGTCTGGAAGTGGGTGCCAGCGCACAATGGCTGCGTTACATGGCCGGCTGGGCCACCAAGATCAGTGGTGAGCTACTGTCGCCTTCTATCGCTTTTCCACCCGGTATCAATTACCACGCGTATACCCGTCAGGAGCCGGTAGGGGTGGTGGGGGCGATTGTGCCCTGGAACTTCCCGCTCTTGATGGCAGTATGGAAAATCGCCCCGGCCATGGCCGCTGGCTGCACCGTGGTTCTCAAGCCCGCTGAGGAAACCCCGCTCACGGCCATCCGTCTGGCCGAACTAGCTCTGGAGGCCGGTTTTCCCGCTGGGGTGATCAACGTCATCACGGGTCGTGGCGAGAGCACGGGCGCGGCACTGACAGCACACCCCGACGTGAACAAGATTTCCTTTACTGGTTCCACGGAGGTGGGCAAGTTGATCGGCCATCAGGCCGTCAATGACATGAAGCGCATGTCTTTGGAGCTGGGCGGCAAGTCACCTGTGGTCATCATGGACGATTGTGATGTAGACATGGCCATTCAAGGGGCGGCCAATGCCATTTTCTTTAACCAGGGGCAGGTGTGTACCGCCGGTTCGCGTCTGTTTGTACAAAAAGGCATTTATGAGCGCGTGGTGCAGGGCGTAGCCGATCTGGCGTCCTCCATGACGCTGGGTTCGGGTTTTGAGCAGTCCACCCAGATTGCGCCGCTGATCTCGGCGCGCCATCAGCAGCGCGTGCAGAACTACATCGACGTGGGTCGTCAGCAAGGGGGACGCATGTTGGCGGGCGAGGGTGCGCGCCCTGAGCAAGGCTATTTTGTACGCCCCACGGTGTTTGCCGATGTAGCCCCCGATGCCCGCATCATGCGTGAAGAGATTTTTGGGCCGGTGGTGGTCGCCACGGCGTTTGATTCGGAGGCGCAGGCATTGGCACTGGCCAACGATACGGACTTTGGCCTGGGCGCCAGCGTCTGGAGCCAGGATCTGGCCCGCGTTCAGCGTTTGACTGCGGGCATCAAGGCCGGAACCGTGTGGGTCAACACGCATAACATGCTGGACCCCAGCATGCCCTTTGGGGGCTACAAGCAATCGGGCCTGGGTCGGGAGCACGGGCGTGCGGCCGTAGAGGCTTACCTGGAGACCAAATCGGTCTGCATGGCCTACCCGGCCGCCTAGCGAAAAGCCGAGCTAGGCCTGGAGGTCGGCATGACAAGGCCTTGAGCGGATTCAGTACACGGGCGCGAACACAATAACGATACCGTTCGCGCCTTCTTGAGGAGACAACAATAATGATTGCAATCGTGCAGCGTACCGCTCTGGCCTTGGCCTTGAGCGGCGTCAGTGTCGGGGCCGCCTTTGCCGGGGACCCCAGCGCACGGGACTGGATTCCTGCTCCAGTAGGGACCAATGTTCTGGCCGTTTACATGATGGGGCTGAAATCTCACGGGTTTTACGATCAGGGCGCCCGTCTGGCAGACAGCCCCAAACTGAGTGTGCAAGGCATGGTTTACCGCCAGATGCACTATCGCGAACTGGCCGGTAAAACGGTGCAGTATGAGCTGATTGTGCCTGGCTTGCGCACCACCTTGGATGTGCCCGGAGCGCCGCGTGACCGCCTGACTGGTATTGGCGATGTGACCGCCGGTGCCGCGGTCTGGCTGCACAACGATCCTGACAATCGATTCTGGTTTGCCTGGGAGCCCTTCATTACCGCACCGACGGGTCGCTACCACGGCTCGCAGGCCGATGTGTCTGCCGGCAAGAACCGCTGGAGCACCGTACAGGATTTTGCAATCGTCAAAGGTTTCGGGGAATCCTCGTTTGTGGAGGGCGTGGCGGAGTTTGAATTCTTTGGCAATAACAAGAACTACTACGGCCAGACCCTGAAAAAAGACACGGCAATCCGCTTGATGGCGTTGGTGTCCACCAACTTGACTGAGAAAACGTATGTGGGTTTGCGCTACCGCTACGAAACGGGCGGTCGCGAGCGGGTCAATGGGCAAACCACCGTCACGCGGGCGCGCAACCATCAACTTGCAGCCGAGATCACCCATCAGTTGACGGATGCCCATCAGGTGCAACTGCAATACATCCATGATTTGAAAGTCGAAAATGGCCCGCGTATGCGCGGCCTGCAATTCCGTTATGCCTATGCGTTCTGACAGCGTGGACGCCCATGAGGAGAGACATCCAATGAAGTCTAAATTTAAAGTATCGACTGCCGCCGCTTTGCTGGGCTTGCTGGCGCTGGGCGGTGGCGCGCAAGCCCAGGATAAGCCGCGCGAGGTTCTGACAGGCGGGCACAGTGTGTCTGCCCCGCAGGAAAATCGTATCTATGTCATGGACTCGGTGTTCATGCACCTGACCGAAAGCCGTGTCCATGTGTATGACTACACCACGGGCAAATTCCTGGGCATGGTGCCAACGGCCTTTAACGGTCATGTGCAGTTGTCCAATGATGGCAAGAAAATCTACACCATGACGACCTACCACGAGCGTATTACCCGCGGTAAGCGTTCGGACGTGGTGGAGGTCTGGGATGCCGACAAGCTGACCTTTGAAAAAGAGATCGCTTTGCCGCCCAAGCGCGTGCAGGGCCTGAACTACGATGGCCTGTTCCGTCAGACCACGGATGGCAAGTTCATCGTGCTGCAAAATGCCTCGCCAGCGACCTCGATTGGTATTGTCGATGTGGCCAAAGGCGATTATGTGGAGGACGTGACTGCCGCTGCCGGGTGCTGGAGCGTGATCCCCCAGCCTAACCGGCCACGCAGTTTCATGACCATTTGCGGCGATGGCGGCTTGCTGACCATCAATCTGGACGAGAACGGCAAGGTGGCCAGCCAGTCGCGCAGCAAGCCCATGTTCTCCGTGAAGGATGATCCAGTCTTCATCGCCCCGGCCCTGGATAAGGACAAAGCCTATTTCGTCTCCTATTACGGCAATCTCTACAGCGCCGATTTCAGTGGAGATGAGGTCAAGGTAGAGGGCCCCTGGTCCATGCTGGACGACGAGGACAAGGCGGGTAACTGGGTGCCTGGCGGCTACAACCTGGTGGGCCTGCACCGTGCCAGCGGCCGTATGTACGTGTTCATGCACCCCGATGGCAAAGAGGGCACCCATAAGTTCCCTGCCGCCGAGATCTGGGTTCTGGACACCAAGACCAAAAAGCGGATCGCCCGTATTCCTGGTCGGGATGCCTTGTCCATGACCATCGATCAGCAACGCGATCTGATGCTGACGCTGGACGGTGGCAATGTGAATGTCTACGACATCAGCCAAGCTGAACCCAAGCTCTTGCGCACCATTGAAGGCGCGGCAGAAGCCTCTTTGCAGGTTCAGTTCCACCCGGTGGGAGGGGCTTGATATGGACCCCGTCCTGACCTATGCCAGCCTGGCGTGTCTGGCTGTGCTGATGGGGCTGGGCGCCCTGGACAAACTGCGCCACTTCAGCTTGTTTGAGGCTGCCGTGGGCGCCTACCGCCTGTTGCCCGAAGCCCTGGTGCGTCCGTTCAGTGTGTTGTTTGTGGCCGCCGAAGCCCTGAGTACGCCCTTGCTGTTGTGGCCGGCCAGTCGTTCGCTGGGGGCGGTGCTGGCTCTATGCGTGTTGCTGGTCGCCACCAGCGGGATTGTGCTGAACCTGCTGCGTGGCCGTCGCGATGTGGATTGCGGCTGCTCGGGCCTGGGTGAGTCTTCCGGCGGCCTGTCCTGGTGGCTGGTGGCGCGCAATGCCGTGCTGGCTGCGCTGGCGCTGGTCAGTGGTGATTGGGCGAGTGATGGTGCCCGTGAGCTGGTCTGGGTGGACGGCTTGACGTTCTTTGGTACCACCTTGGCCTTGTTGGGGCTGTATTACGCGGCCAACCAACTGATCGAATCCCATCTGAAATTTCAGAAAATGCAGAATTCCTAGGAGACCTCAATGACCGCTTTACTGATTTCCAATGTCATTTTGTGGGTAATCGTACTGGCCCTGGTGCTGGTGGTACTTGCCCTGTCGCGCCAGATCGGCGTGTTGTACGAACGGGTCGCTCCCATGGGGGCGCTGACCATGGACAAGGGGCCGCAAGTGGGTGATGCTGCCCCGGTGATGGAGCTGCAGGACCTGCGTGGTCGAGCAGTCTCGGTCGGGGTGGCCGGCCCGCGCAGCCAACTGATTTTCTTCATGTCCCCCACCTGCCCGGTATGCAAGAAGCTCCTGCCGATTCTGAAGTCCATTCAGGGTTCGGAGGGCCAGTGGGTCGATATTGTGCTGGCCAGTGATGGTGAGATGCCCGAGCACCTGGCGTTCTACCAGAAAGCGCAACTGGATGCCTTCCCCTACGTTCTGTCCACCCAGTTGGGCATGGGTTTTCAGATCAGCAAGCTGCCCTATGCGGTTCTGATCGACGAGCAGGGTGTGGTGCGCGGCAAGGGACTGGTCAATTCGCGTGAACAGCTCGAAAGCCTGTTTACCGCCAAAGACCTGGGCGTGGCCTCGGCGCAAGAATACTTGGCCGGCGACTCGGGCATGAAGCAAGTGCAGGTATCACGAAAGGAGAACGTCAATGCGTTGGCTGGATAAATTTGGGGAGAGTCTCTCCCGTTCTGTGGCCCACAAGACTTCGCGTCGCAGCGTGCTGCGCTCGGTGGGCAAGTTAATGGTCGGTTCGGCCTTTGTGCTGCCGGTCCTGCCTGTGGCCCGCGCTGCGGGCGGCGGTAGCAACAGCAGTGCTGCGGATCACCTCAGTTTGAATCCCGATCTGGCCAATGAAGACGAGGTGAACTCCTGCGACTACTGGCGTCACTGCGCGGTGGACGGGTTCCTGTGTTCGTGCTGCGGTGGCACAACCACCACCTGCCCGCCAGGATCAACGCCTTCGCCCATTTCGTGGATTGGCACCTGCCACAACCCGCATGATGGCAAGGACTATCTGATCAGCTACCACGACTGCTGCGGCAAGACCGCCTGCGGGCGCTGCCAGTGCAACACGCAGACCCGCGAGCGCCCCGGCTACGAGTTCTTCCTGCATAACGATGTCAACTGGTGCATGGCAAACGAGAACAGTACGTTCCATTGCACGACATCGGTGTTGGTGGGTTTGGCGAAAAACTAAAACAAGCCGCCAGCGTGCCCACGCTCTGCAAGAAGGGATCTTTGGGTCGCTTCTTTGCCGGGTGTGGGCTCGTTCTTGGGCTTGAGCATGGTGAGCGGCGGCCTGGAAGGCGTCCGCTCCACGAAGGAGGCATCACTGTGTGGACATCGTTGCGCCTGGCCTGTTTGGGCGCCGTACTCCTGGCGTTCACGCCTTGGGCTCAGGCCCAGGAAGAGATGGCCGGAACGGGCGATTACTTGCAAAGCTCCCAGGCTTTTAAAGACTATATGCTGCAATGCGCGGGCTGCCATCGCTATGACGGTCAAGGCTTGACGCATCGTGGGATTCCGGATTTCAACCGCTCTATCGGCCTGTTCACGCGTTTGCCGGCGGGGCGGGAATACATGATACGGGTGCCCGGCGCGTCGCAGTCGCAATTGGACAATGCCGACTTGGCGCGTGTGCTGAACTGGATCGTGGCCAAGTTCAGCCCGGAAGACATCACGCCCGAATACCGGCCTTTTACCTCTGCCGAGGTGGGGGCTTCACGAGCGCAACGCTTTGACGATGTGCTCAAGGCGCGTACAGCGTTGACCGCCAAAATGAACCGCATGGGTCTGGAGCCTGCTCCTTACCTGTACGGTTCCATGGAACGCTGAAACAGCGGGTTAACGTCCGTAGACGCTTGGATTTTTTAGGGCTATAAGAAAAGGGGGCATGTCATGCCCTCATCCCGATCATTAGCGTTGGCCGCAAGGGCCCCCCCAGGCAATGTCCATGTTATTGCGCACTCCCTCTGCCTCTTTCAAGAGCCTTGCCGCTTGGCAGGAAGTGGTGTGCGCGTACTTTGTGCCCCTGGAGGTACAGCCCGACTCGCGTCGGGGCTTTTCCAACCGTGCGGCAAGCGATCGCATGGGTTCGGTCGATGTCATGGAGCTGTGTACCAGTGCGCAGCGTGTGCGGCGCACTCAGGCCCTGGCCAGCCGTTCCGAGCAGGCTCTTTACAAGGTCACCTTGCAGATCAGCGGCAGCAGCCAGATTGAACAGGATGATCGCAGCGCTATATTGCATGCCGGGCAGTGGGGCATTTATGACACCACCCGCCCCTATGAAGTCGCCGTGCAGGATCAATCCCATTTTCTGGTCCTGCAGTTTGAGGAGGAGCGCCTGCTGCCTTGGCTACCCTGGCTGAGCGATGCGGTGGCCCGTTCCTTTTCCGCCACCACAGGCCCCGCCCGGATTGCCATGGATATGCTGCGGCTGGGTTTGCAAGAGCGCGGGCATTTGTCACCCTCGGCCTTGAGCGAACTGTCTCAGACCGTGATTCGCATGATGGCGCTGAGCCTGGCCGACGGACGCCCGGTGCCCAGCGAGTCCGCCCTGGACGAGGTGCGGCGTGGCCAGTTGCTGCAAATTCAACAGTATGTGCAGGACCATCTGGGGGATGCGGGATTGAATGCGCAGTCTCTGGCGCTGCAGTTCCGCATTTCGCGGCGTTATCTCTACAAGCTGTTTGAATTGTGCGGGCAGGCGCCCGCCGATTACATCATGGCTGCCCGCCTGGAGCGCGCCTGTCAATTGCTGCTCGATGGCAAGCCGGGTCGGCAGATCAGTGAGCTGGCCTGGCAGATGGGTTTTTCCGACGCGGCGGTGTTCAGCCACGCGTTTCGCCGCCGCTACGGCGTGTCCCCCAGTGAGTGGCGTCGCAGCCGTCTGTGCGGGGATTAAGTATAGCTACGTAGGCGCAAGTCCGACTTATCGCAAACGGGTCGGATTCCTATTCTAGAAGCTCACGATCTTGAGGCGACCCGTGGGGTACGCCCAGCTTCTCAAGGACAGTTTTATGCGTCTACACCTCGATTGCGCTTTGTTGCACACCCATCCTGACTGGGCCCGCAATTTGCAGGCCATCATTCCCCCTTGCGAGCGTTTGCAATTGCACCTGTTGCAGGCCCCGCCGGCCACCTGCCCCGATCAGGACTACCTGTTTTTACGCCGCTCAGCCGCCTTGCTGTTGCGATTTGACGCCTGTCTGATACCGATCGAAGCGGCCACCCTGATCCACGTGCGCCGCGCCTTGTCTGCGGCCCGAGGGCACCTGCCGGTGCCGGTCTTTGGCCTGGTGCGTGCCACCATCAAGGCTGCCGCCTTGACAGACCTGCTGGAGCTGGGCCTGGCCGACTATGTGCGCGAGCCTTTATGCCTGGACGATCTACGTGCCCGCATCCATCGCCAGCGTTTGCAGTCCTCATCCCATGCTTTGAATGAACCGGGACTGTCCGGTCGGATACACTATAGGGTGCAGGAAAACCAGGATCTGGTCCTGCACCCCGGCCCAACGGAGCAGCGCCTGTCGCAAACGATCTTGCAACAGGAGGGGACGACGCTGGAAGCCTATGCCGCTGCGGTAGCCTCGCGCTATGCCTGCAGCCAGGAGTCTTTCAAAGTTGCCAAGGGACGGATAGTGGCCCGCTTCGAGCAGGCTTACATCCATGCCGCCCTTGATCGCCATCGCGGTAATATCGCCATGGCAGCCCGCTCCGCGCAAAAGCACCGGCGTGCTTTCTGGGCACTGATGCGCAAGCACCATATCGATGCGGCACGCTTTCGATCCGCGTCAAGCCCAGACGACGAACACGATGGTTAAAATTAACAGGCATTTTTCAATAGGGATTGCCGTGTCTTTACCTCAATTAAAAAACGATGTTTTCCTGCGCTCGCTGTTGCGCGAACCTGTGCCCTACACCCCCATCTGGCTGATGCGTCAGGCCGGGCGTTATTTGCCTGAATACAATGCCACCCGTGCCCAGGCTGGCTCCTTCATGCAACTGGCTCAGAATCCCGAATTTGCGTGCGAAGTCACCTTGCAGCCCTTGCGCCGTTTCGATCTGGATGCCGCCATTCTGTTTTCGGACATCCTGACCGTGCCACACGCCATGGGCCTGGGTCTGGATTTCGTCGCCGGTGAAGGCCCACGCTTTGCGCGTCCCGTGCGCAACGAGGCCGACGTCATGGCACTGGAAGCGCCGGACATGGGCAAGCTGCAATACGTGTTTGACGCGGTCTCGCTGATCCGCAAGGAGCTGGACGGCAAGGTGCCGCTGATCGGTTTTGCCGGCAGTCCCTGGACAATCGCCTGCTACATGGTTGAAGGCCAGGGCTCGGATGACTACCGCCTGGTAAAAAGCATGATGTATCAGCGTCCGGACCTGATGCACCGCATGCTGGAAATCAACGCCCAAACCACCTGCGAATATCTAAACAATCAGATACGCGCCGGTGCACAGGCTGTGATGCTGTTCGACAGCTGGGGCGGCGTGCTGTCCGACTCCCTGTTCCAGGAGTTTTCCCTGGCCTATACCCGCAAGGTGGTCGATGGCCTGATTCGCGAGCACGATGGCCAGCGCGTTCCCGTCATTGTCTTTACCAAGGGCGGTGGCATGTGGCTGGAAGATATCGCGGGCTGTGGTGCGGATGCCATGGGCGTAGACTGGACAGTGAATCTGTCCCGAGCCCGTGCTCGTATCGGCGACAAACTGGCCCTGCAAGGCAATCTGGATCCCATGACCATGTTCGGGGGTGAAGAGGCCATTCGCCGGGAAGCCCGCCGTGTGATCGATGACTTCGGTCCCGTGGGCCAGGGCGGCCACGTGTTCAACTTCGGTCATGGCATCTCGCGTTTTACCGATCCGGAAGCCGTGGGCATTCTGGTGGATGAAGTGCATTCCTACAGCCGTCGCCATCACAGCGTTTGATCCTTATTGCGCACAAGCTGAGACAGCTTGTGCGCAAAGTTATACACACAGTCCGACTCAGTGTTGAGGCCTTGCTATTTAAGGTTCGATTTCAATACCTGATTTTAATTGTTTGATATCTCTAGGTTTTATCTTTATTCCAGAGATATTGAAAATTAAATTGTATCTGTGCTTGCTTCTTTGTATTTTTTGTTCATGTCATTTTCCCCAAAGTTATCCACAGGCTGCTAAGCTCTTGACTTATCAGGCTTTCAGCCCGGCCAGCCCTTTTTTGAAACACCATCCATGACCGCCACCCCAGACGCTATTTCTGCATCGGCAAGCACCGGGCCTTTCTGGCTGCATGTAGCCCTGGACGTTCCCCTTGAGGGGGTGTTTGACTATCAGCACCATGAGCCTGTGCAGGTTGGACAACGGGTGATTGTGCATTTTGGGCGGCGGCAGATGATAGGCGTTGTGGTGGCGTTGCCCGAGCAACCTTCCTACCCGCCCGAGCAGGTCAAAGCGATTGATCAACTGCTGGATGACTTGCCTCCTTTCCCGGAGGACTGGTTGCGGATGGCGCGCTTTGCGTCTACCTATTACCACCGTCCTCTGGGTGAGGTCATGATGCCATCCTTGCCGGGGCCCTTGCGCAAACCCTCCGCCTATCTGGGCAAGCGGTCTGCAGGGGGGCCAGTACTGCGCATGGCCAAGCGCAAGGAAAAGAAGGTGGAACCGGTGGACAGCGATGTCCTGCCTGTGCTCAATGCCGAACAGCAAGCTGCGGTGGATGGCATTGTGGCCGCCAAACCCGGTAGCTGCATCTTGCTGCACGGGGTAACGGGTAGCGGTAAAACCGAAGTCTATATGCGGGTGCTGGAACACGCGTTGGCTGCAGGCCGGCAGGTCTTGTTTATGGTGCCTGAAATCAATCTGACGCCCCAGTTCGAGCAAGTCCTGCGCGCCCGTTTGGCGCGCGTCTTACCGGGCGATGTGCTGGCTGTCCTGCATAGTGGCCTGTCCGAAGGTGAACGGCTGCGTTCTTGGTTGCGCGTCAATAGTGGTCAGGCGCGTATTCTGCTGGGAACACGGTTGTCCATCTTTACCCCCATGCCTGAGCTGGGCCTGATTATCGTGGATGAGGAGCACGACGCTTCTTACAAGCAGCAAGATGGCCTGCGTTACTCCGCGCGGGACTTGGCCGTATGGCGTGGTTATGACCTGAAAGTACCGGTGGTGCTGGGTTCAGCGACCCCTTCGCTGGAAAGCTGGAATCACGCCCGGCAAGGGCGTTATCGTCTCTTGAGTCTGCCCAAACGGGCGCGTGAGGTTTCCCTGCCGCGGGTACGGCTGGTCGATACCCGGCATTTGCGTCTGGAGTCCGGTTTTTCGCCGCAACTGTTGGATGCCCTGGAAGCTTGTCTGGAGCGTGGTGAACAGTCGCTGGTTTTCATTAACCGGCGGGGCTACGCACCTGTGCTGCATTGTGCGTCCTGTGGCTGGCTGTCCCAATGCCCCCGTTGTACGGTTTATACCGTGCTCCATAGGCAAAATGGCTTCAAGCACAATTTGCAATGTCATCACTGCGGCTATCAGGCCCCAGTGCCACGTGCCTGCCCCGATTGTGGCGATCAGGACCTGCAACCCATGGGTCGTGGCACGCAACGGATCGAAGAGTTTCTGGGCGAGCGTTTTCCCAATGCGAGACTGGTGCGTATCGATGCCGACAGCACCCGCTTGAAGGGCAGTGCGCAACAATTGTTCGAGCAGGTGCATGCGGGCGAAGTGGACATTATGGTGGGCACGCAAATGGTGGCCAAAGGTCATGACTTCACGCGTCTGAGCGTAGTCGGTGTACTCAATGCCGATGCCACGCTGTTTGCACATGATTTTCGGGCGCCAGAACGTTTGTTTGCTCAGTTAATGCAGGTTGCGGGTCGGGCTGGCCGTCACACGGAAGGGGCGGATGTCATTATCCAGACGGGCTACCCGGAGCAGGCTGTCTACCAGAGTTTGATCAGGCACGATTACATAGGCTTTGCTCAAAGCGCCCTGAGCGAGCGCGAATCCGTGGGTTTGCCGCCTTTTGCTTATCAGGTGCTGTTGTCAGCCGAGGCGCCACAGTTGGCGGATGCCCTGCGTTTGTTGACCCAGGCGCGTCGCCTGCCCGAAGACCACCCCAATGAATTTCCCGGTGCGGATCAGGTTTTCCTGTACGATCCAGTGCCGTTGCGCGTATTGCGCGTTGCCAAGGTCGAGCGTGCCCAGTTGCTGCTGGAAAGCGCTCATCGTCCGGCTTTGCAGGCCTTTGTGCGCTACTGGGGGCCACAGGTTGCGCAACTGGCCAAACAGCACAAGGTGCGCATTACGATTGAGGTCGACCCCCTCGAGATTTAAGGTTCCACAGGCTCAGGTATGTAGAGAGACAGTAGGAGCGTCTCGGGTACAGCAGGGTGTATCCTTGTGCGCTATGCGGCGGTACCGCATGCTGTCATGCCGTTGTACCTTGCCGCCGCTGTCTTTCTGAGCCAGCCTGTCGTTTTGCATCAAACCGTACTCGGACTGGCCGGGATGTCACCTTTAGCGCTGCTTGTTGTTTGGCCTTGAGCCTCGTTTTCTTGCCTAGTACTCACTGATTCCACCATGACTACCTCCGTCACTACACCAGGCCATACCGTCCCCACTGACCTGAACGCCATGCAACGTCAGGCTGTGTTGTATATGGATGGGCCCTGTCTGGTGCTGGCTGGGGCAGGGAGTGGCAAAACACGAGTAATCACGCAGAAAATCGCCTATTTGCTGCGCGAGTGTGGATATACCGGCCGCCAAGTGGTGGCGCTGACTTTCACCAATAAAGCCGCACGTGAAATGAACGAGCGTATTCGCGCCTTGGTGGACCCCAAGCTGCTGCGGGGGTTGACCGTCAGCACGTTCCACTCTCTGGGCCTGCGCATGCTGCGTGAGGAGGCTCAGCACGTGGGTTTGAAGCCGCGCTTTTCCATTCTGGACGCGAATGATGCCCTGGCGATTATTCAGGAGCTGTTGGCCACCACGGACAAAGGGCGCCTCAGATCCGTGCAACAAGAGATCTCCTTGTGGAAGAACGCCTTGATGGGGCCTGACCAGGCAGAGCGTGCCGCGAACTCACCCAGCCAGATAGAAGCGGCCCGCATTTACCGAGACTATGCGGCCACCTTGATTGCCTATCAGTCGGTGGATTTTGATGACCTGATTCGCTTGCCTGCGCAATTGATGCAAGACAATCAGGAAGTGTGCGAACGTTGGCAGCGCCGAGTGCAGTATCTGCTGGTGGACGAGTATCAGGACACCAATCTTTGTCAGTATCAGTTGGTGCGCTCCCTGACAGGGCAGCGCAACATGTTTACAGTGGTCGGCGATGACGATCAGGCGATCTATGCCTGGCGCGGCGCTACCGTGGAGAATCTGGCGCAGTTGCCTAAGGATTATCCCGAGCTGAAAGTCATCAAACTGGAGCAGAACTATCGCTCCGTGCAGCGAATCTTACAGGCAGCCAATAATGTCATTGGCAACAATCCGGTCGTGTTCGGAAAAAAACTGTGGTCCGATCTGGGTTTTGGTGAGCCCATTCAGGTTCATGTCACAGACGACGAGCAGCATGAGGCCGACTCGGTGGCCATGCGTATCTCGGCAGAGCGCTTCGAGCGTCAGGCCGAATGGCGTGATTTTGCGGTGCTGTACCGCGGCAACCACCAGGCCCGGATCTTTGAGCAGGCGCTGCGTAATTTGCGTATTCCTTACACCATCTCCGGCGGGCAAAGCTTTTTCGACAAGGCCGAGATTCGCGACATTCTGTCGTACTTGCGCATTGTGGCTAACGAGGATGATGACCCGGCATTCATCCGGGCGGCCACCACTCCGCGTCGGGGGATAGGGCAAGCCACGTTGCAGGTGCTGGGTCAGTTTGCGGCAGAACAAAAGCTGTCTTTGTTTGCGGCCGTCTCACCACTTGCGCTGACAGATCGCTTGCCCGAGCGGCAGTTGGAGCCTTTACGCGTGTTTGCGCAGTTTATTGGGCGTATTCAGCAACGAGCTGATCGGGTAGAAAGCGAGCAGGAAGGACATGACACGGCTGTCAGCGAGCTGCTGGACGAACTGCTGCGAGCCATCGATTACGAGCGCTATCTCTACGATATGTTCGACGAACGCCCTGCGCAGACCCGTTGGGAAAACGTGCTGGAGCTGATTACCTGGTTGAAGTCCAAAGCGGCAGACGATGAGCTTAGTTTGAATGATCTGGTGCAGCGCGTCGCCCTGATCACCATGCTGGAACGCGGTGAGGACGATGACCCGGATGCGGTCAAATTGTCCACGCTTCATGCTTCCAAGGGGCTGGAGTATCCGCATGTGTTTTTGGTGGGGGTGGAAGAAGGGCTGCTGCCGCACATCGGGCGCGATGACGAGGATATAGACCCGGATAAAGAAGCAGATATTCTGGCCCAGCGTATTCAGGAAGAACGGCGTCTGATGTATGTGGGCATTACCCGTGCACAGCGTAGCTTGCGCTTGAGCTGGTGCAAGAAACGTAGACGTGCGCGTGAGAATCTGGTGCGCGAGCGCTCCCGCTTTATTGATGAGATGAAGATCGAAGACCCCGGTGCGCAGGAAGATCCGGCGCAGGCGGCCTTGAGTCCCAAGCAGCGCCTGGATATGTTGAAGAACTTGTTGAACAAGTCTTGAGCGCTTTGCCTTGATTGAGAACGCTTGGGTTCTCGGTCTGGACTTGGGGGCTGGGTTGTCCTGCAGGCCCGCTTTTGCGGGCCTTTTGCATGGTTTACATCATCAGAAGTGGTATTGCCTTTGTAAAAGCCAGTCTCTTTCTTGGGGGACAAGCCGTGAGGTGCTGACGCCCGTTGATCTAAGATCTTGGGCTGTGCGTCAGGGTGCGCTGTCGGAAACGCGGGTTTGGCAGGCGCAGAAAAAACAAAAGCCTGCTAAATCAGCAGGCTTTTCAACATCAAGCGGTGTTTTGCTTGAGCGGTACGACGGTGATGCGTGGCTTACCAGTAGCTGGCCGACATGCGGGAATCACGGATGCGGGCTTCGTTCAAGGCGCGGGTCAGTTCGACCATGTACTTGAACACCACGTTTGCGGCTTTGGAAACTTGTTTGGCCGCTGCTTTGGTCAGTGCAGTTAAAGACACGGATTCACCATTTTCCAGGGCGTGCTGCATTACCCCACGCTCAACAGCATCACTCCAGTGGATGTAGTGCGAGTAAGTGGTCATGGTAGACATTTGCTTTCCCTTTAAGGTGAAGGTCTAAGTTACGAATCCTCATTATAGGGTTTTCCCTAGTTTTTAAGCAAGGGTAAACCCTAGGGGGTGGGGTGGCTTGTGGTTTTTAAGGGAAAACCCTAGATTTCTGATGAATGTTGTTTGGAATCAGAGGGTTGTGGTGGCTTGGTTTGGGTTGGTTTGGATCGTTTTCGTTGGGGGCTTCCTTGCGGCAGTCCTTGCTGGCGGGGGACGGGGGTGGAGCGGAAGCCTGCCGGTGCTGCGCACCGGTACCCTTGTCTGAGCCTGTCGTAGGGCGCTCCTTGAACTCGTTCGGTGGTTTGTCCCCCGGACAAACCACAAGCGCCGAACTCAAACAGCAAGGCGCTTGCATCCCTACGACAGCCTCAGACGGCGGCAAGCTCCCTGATTGCTCCAATCCCGTCCCCCGCCAGCAAGGACTTCAGAATGGTGGCCGCCAACCGCCAACCGCCAATAAGCTCCCGCGGTGTTGTCTTTAATCTGCCGTTTCACGGCTAGAGCTAGTGACTGTGGATCGATAGCCTGTAGGCTGATTGCAAACGGCAAACGGCAAACGGCAAACGGCAAACGGCAAACGGCAAACGGCAAACGGCAAACGGCAAACGGCAAACGGCAAACGGCACATAAGATCCTGTAACGTCGCTTTGCGTTGTTAACGGGCAGGGCCCATTCGCTCAAAGACAAACAGCCAACCGTTTCTCGCGGCTGGCTGTTTGCTTGCTGGCGCTGCCAAGAGGACTTAGCGGTGCAGTGTCGAACTTCCCATCAGGAACTCGTCTACGGAACGGGCACACTGGCGACGTTCGCGGATGGCCCAGATGATCAGGGGCTGGCCGCGTTGCATGTCGCTTCGCATTGTTAACGAGCAGGGCTCATTCGCTCAAAGGCAAACAGCCAACCGTTTCTCGCGGCTGGCTGTTTGCTTGCTGGCGCTGCCACGAGGACTTAGCGGGGCAGTGTGGAACTTCCCATCAGGAACTCATCGACGGAACGGGCACACTGGCGACGTTCGCGGATGGCCCAGATGATCAGGGGCTGGCCGCGTCGCATGTCGCTTCGCGTTGTTAACGGGCAGGGCCCATTCGCTCAAAGACAAACAGCCAACCGTTTTTCGCGGCTGGCTGTTTGCTTGCTGGCGCTGCCACGAGGACTTAGCGGGGCAGTGTGGAACTTCCCATCAGGAACTCGTCTACGGAACGGGCACACTGGCGACCTTCGCGGATGGCCCAGACGATCAGGGACTGGCCGCGTCGCATGTCGCCGGCGGCAAAGACTTTGGCGCGGCTGGTTTGGTAGTTGTCGGTGTTGGCCGCAACATTACCGCGCTGGTCGGCTTCTACGGCGAAGGCGTCCAGCACTTGCCGCACGGGCGCGGTAAAGCCCATGGCCAGCAAGACCAGATCGGCTGGGAAGGTCATTTCGGAGCCAGCGATAGGGTTCATGCTTATGCGGCCTGTCGATGGGTCGGTTTTCCATTCCACGCGCACGGCGCGCAGTTCTTTGACATGGCCGTTTTTGCCTTGCAACTCGACGGTGTTGATGGCCCAGTCGCGCTCGCAGCCTTCCTCGTGAGAGGAGGAGGTACGCAGCTTCATGGGCCAGTAGGGCCAAGTCAGTTCCGTGTTTTCCTGCTCGGGCGGCCGGGGCATCAGTTCAAATTGGGTGACGGATTTTGCGCCCTGTCGTGTGCTGGTGCCGACGCAGTCCGAGCCGGTATCGCCACCACCAATGACCACCACATGCTTTCCTTGAGCACTGATGGCAGGGGCGCCGCGCGAACCGGCCACCTGCTGGTTCTGGATGCGCAGAAAGTCCATGGCAGGATGCACACCTTGCAGTTGGCTGCCGGGTGCGTCCAGCAGGCGCGGGGTTTCCGAGCCGCCTGCCAGGACAATGGCATCAAATCGCTGTTCCAGTTCGGAGGGTGATAGCACGGTCAGGCCGGGCTCCTGGGCAGCTTGGTCCTGCGCCTGGCCAATGTAGGTAGAGGGGGAAAATTGCACGCCCTCGGCCTGCATTTGTGCGATACGACGATCCAGCAGGTGTTTCTCCAGCTTGAAATCGGGAATGCCGTAGCGCATCAGGCCTCCAATCCGGTCGCTTTTTTCGTACACCGTCACGTCGTGGCCTACGCGCGCCAATTGTTGGGCACAGGCCAGCCCCGCTGGGCCGGAACCGATGACAGCGACGCGTTTGCCGGTTTTTTGGGTGGGCACTTGGGGAACCACCCAGCCTTCTGCCCAGCCTTTGTCGATAATGGCGTGTTCAATGGATTTGATACCGACCGGGACGCGGTCAATATTCAAGGTACAGGCGGCCTCGCAGGGAGCGGGGCAGATGCGGCCGGTAATTTCCGGAAAGTTGTTGGTGGAGTGCAGCACGTCCAGCGCTTCTTTCCACTGCTGGCGGTACACCAGATCATTCCAGTCGGGAATGATGTTGTTGACCGGGCAGCCGTTGTGGCAGAAGGGCACACCGCAATCCATGCAGCGGGCCGCCTGCTGGCCGGCCTGCTCGTCATTCAATACCTGGACAAACTCTTTCCAGTGCTTGACCCGCTTTAAAGGAGCTTCCACGGCTTCTTGCAGACGTTGAAACTCAAGAAATCCAGTCGTCTTTCCCATGATGTGTCGTTTCCTGATGGTGATGGGAAGGGTTCAGGCCGAAGCCGAACGGCGGGTTTTACTGCTTTTGGGGGTTGCCTTGCCCGTTGACGGGCTTTGCCACAATTCGCTCAGGGCACGACGGTATTCGCGTGGAATGACCTTGACGAACTGTGCGCGGGCGCTGTCCCAGTCTTTCAGCAATTCGCGGGCCTGGAAGCTGCCCGTGGCCTTGAAGTGTTCCTGGACCAGCGTTTGCAAGATGGCATCGTCGGTCTGACGCTCGCTCTGGGCGCTGCGGCTGTGCCATTGGGTCATGCTGCTGTTCATTTCTTGCTCGGCCTTGCTCAGGACTGGCTCCAGATCCACCATGCCCGGGTTGCAGCGTAGTTGCAGACGACGTTGCGGGTCCCACACATAGGCCACGCCCCCGGACATGCCGGCAGCAAAGTTGCGTCCCACTTCGCCCAGCACCACCACGGTGCCGCCGGTCATGTATTCGCAGCCGTGATCGCCTACCCCTTCCACGACGGCACTGGCACCGGAATTGCGGACGGCAAAGCGCTCGCCAGCGACGCCATTAAAGTAAGCCGTACCGGCCAGGGCGCCGTACAGGACGGTGTTGCCCACGATGATGTGATCCGGACCGTAACCACGAAAGTCGTTGGGCGAGCGCACGATAATGCGTCCACCGGACAAGCCCTTGCCTACGTAGTCATTGGCCTCGCCCACCAGATCCAGGGTGATGCCCTGTGCCAGGAAAGCGCCAAAGCTCTGGCCCGCCGTGCCTTTGCACTGAATGTGCAGGCTGTCGTCAGGCAGGCCCTGATGGCCGTACTTCTTGGTGAACACGCCCGAGAGCATGGCGCCCACACTGCGGTTGCGGTTGCGTACCGGGGTAATGAAGGACAGTGGCGTACCGTGGTTCAGGGTGACGGCGCTGCGCTCGATCAGTTGGCGATCCAGCGTGTGTTCCAGGTCATGATCCTGGGTGGCGATCTGACGGGGCGACTCCTCGTTTTCAACTTTGTGCAGCAGACGCGAGAAGTCCAGACCCTGGGCTTTCCAGTGCTCGATGCCGCTGCGCATATCCAGCCAGTCGCTGCGACCGATCAGATCGTCAAAGCGGCGCACACCCAGCTTGGCCATCAGTTCACGCACTTCTTCGGCAACGAAGAAAAAGTAGTTCACCACGTGCTCGGGCTTGCCTTTGAATTTGCGGCGCAAAACGGGGTCTTGGGTGGCCACACCTACCGGACAGGTATTCAGGTGGCATTTGCGCATCATGATGCAGCCTTCCACCACCAGCGGAGCCGTGGCAAAGCCAAACTCGTCAGCCCCCAGCAGCGCGCCGATTACCACATCGCGGCCGGTCTTCATCTGGCCGTCGGCTTGCACGCGGATGCGGCTGCGCAAGCGGTTCAGCAGCAGAGTCTGCTGGGTTTCAGCCAGGCCCAGTTCCCAAGGGGTGCCGGCATGTTTGATGGAGGACAGCGGCGAGGCACCGGTGCCGCCGTCGTGACCGGCAATCACAATGTGATCGGCCTTGGCTTTGGCAACCCCGGCCGCCACCGTGCCCACGCCGACCTTGGATACCAGCTTCACGGAGATGTCTGCCTGCGGGTTCACGTTTTTCAGGTCGTGAATCAGCTGGGCCAAATCTTCAATGGAGTAAATATCGTGATGAGGTGGAGGCGAAATCAGGCCGACACCGGGTACCGAGTAACGTAGCTTGGCGATGTACTCGGACACTTTATGGCCAGGCAACTGCCCGCCTTCACCGGGCTTGGCCCCTTGGGCCATTTTGATCTGGATCTGATCGGCGCTGCACAGATACTGGGCTGATACGCCAAAACGGCCGGACGCAACCTGCTTGATGCGTGAGCGTAGCGAATCGTTTTCCTGCAGTTCGATATCGGCATAGACCCGGTCCTGGCCCAATACGCTGGCCAGCGTGTCACCTTGGCGGATGCCACTTTTGCCATGCTGCATTTCGTGTTGATAGCGCAGTTCATCCTCGCCACCTTCACCCGTATTGGATTTGCCGCCGATCCGGTTCATGGCCACGGCCAGCACGGCGTGGGCCTCGGTGGAGATCGAGCCCAGCGACATGGCCCCGGTTGCAAAACGTTTGACGATTTCACTGGCGGGCTCGACTTCGTCCAGGGGAATGGCCTTGGCCGGGTCCAGACGCAGCTCGAACAAGCCGCGCAGTGTCATGTGACGGCGGCTTTGCTCGTTGATGAGCTGGGCGTATTCCTTGTAGGTGCTGTAGTTCTGGCTGCGGGTGGCGTGTTGCAGCTTGGCGATGGTGTCGGCCGTCCACATATGGGCTTCGCCCCGCACACGCACGGCATACTCGCCACCGGCTTCCAGCTGGTTTTCCAGCACGGGGTCTTTGCTGTAGGCGGCGCGATGCTGGCGCAGCGCTTCTTCGGCGACCGTGAAAATATCAATCCCTTCTACCGGACAGGAGGTGCCCACAAAGTATTTGTCTACCAGTGTCCGCGACAGACCGATAGTCTCGAAAATCTGGGCTCCGGTGTAGGACATGTAGGTGGAGATGCCCATTTTGGACATGACCTTGTACAGCCCCTTGTTGATCGCCTTGATGTAGTAGCTCTCGGCTTGAGAAGCATCAATCTGGTTGACTGGGTCCTGGGCCAGATGTTGCAGGCTTTCAAAAGCCAGCCAGGGGTGCATGGCTTCGGCGCCATAGGCACCCAGCAGCGCAAAGTGATGTACTTCGCGGGCCGAGCCGGTTTCCACGACCAGACCGGTGCGGGTACGCAGACCGATACGGATCAGGTGTTGATGGATGGCCGAGGTCGCCAGCAGGGCAGGGATGGCCACATGTTCGGCGTCGCAGCGGCGATCCGTCAGAATCAGGATGTTGTAGCCGTCACGCACGGCATCGGCTGCCCGGGCGCACAGCGCAGCCACACTGGCTTCAATGCCCTCTGGTCCCCAGGCGCTGGGGTAGATGATATCCAGCTCCTGACTACGGAACTTGCCATTGCTGGCCGCTTCAATGCGCCGGATCTGGTTCATGTCAGCCGGACTGAGCACGGGCTGGGATACTTCCAGACGCAGCGGCGGGTTGACGTTGTTGATGTCCAGCAAATTGGGTTTGGGGCCAATGAAGGAGACCAGCGACATCACCATTTGCTCACGAATCGGGTCGATCGGTGGGTTGGTGACCTGGGCAAATAGTTGCCGGAAGTAGTTGTAGAAGGGTTTGGCCTTGTCCGATAACACGGCCAGGGGCGCATCGTTGCCCATGGAGCCGGTTGCCTCTTCGCCCTTGCTGGCCATGGGCAACAACACGACTTTGATGTCCTCCTGGGTCCAGCCAAAGGCCTGTTGCTGATCCAGCAGGTCGCGGGTCGCCAGTTGGGGACGCACGCCGGGCACGTTGGGCAGGGAATCCAGGCGCAGTCGCAGTCGTTCAATCCACTGCTTGTAGGGGTGCGTATTGGCTAACTGGGACTTGATTTCGGCATCGTCAATAATGCGGCCCTGCTCCAGATCGATCAGCAGCATTTTGCCCGGCTGCAGGCGCCATTTCTTGACAATGCGATGCTCGGGAATAGGCAGCGTACCGGCTTCGGAGGCCAGCACAATCATGTCGTCATCCGTGATGACGTAGCGGGCTGGACGCAGGCCATTGCGATCGAGCAGCGCGCCGATTTGCAGACCGTCGGTAAAGGCAATGGCCGCAGGGCCATCCCACGGTTCCATCTGGGCGGCGTAGTACTCGTAAAAGGCACGACGGCTCTCGTCCATCTCGGCATGCTGCTCCCAGGCCTCGGGCATCATGATCATCATGGCGTGCGGCAGGGAGTAGCCAGCCATGACCAGCAGCTCCAGACAGTTGTCGAAGGTGGCGGTATCCGACTGGCCTTCGTAGACGATGGGGTAGAGTTTTTGCAGATCCGAGCCCAGCACGGCCGATTCCATGGCACCTTCACGGGCACGCAGCCAGTTGAAGTTGCCTTGAACCGTGTTGATCTCGCCATTGTGGGCGATCAGGCGGTACGGGTGAGCCAGAGGCCAGGCCGGGAAGGTATTGGTGGAAAAGCGCTGGTGTACCAGGGCCAGGGCGGAGCAGGCACGAGGGTCGGCCAGATCGCGATAATAGCGGCCCACCTGGTCGGCGAGCAGCAAGCCTTTGTAGACGATGGTACGCACCGAGGCGGAGGCCACAAAATATTCCTGGCCGTGGGCCAGGGCCATGCGGTAGATGGCATGGCTGGCGGTCTTGCGGATCACATACAGCTTGCGCTCCAGTGCGTCCGGCACCATCACATCCGGACCGCGGCCGATAAACAACTGGCGAATCACCGGCTCGTTAGCCTTGACGGTCGGCGACATGGGCATGGTGCTGTCCACCGGGACATCGCGCCAGCCCAGCATGTGTTGGCCTTCAGCACGTACGGCCCGCTCCAACTCCTGCTCACAGGCCAGGCGGGACGCGGTTTCCTTGGGTAGAAACACCATGGCAACGCCATATTCGCCGGGGGGCGGCAGGGTCACGCCCTGGGCGGCCATTTCTTCGCGGTACAACTGGTCGGGGATCTGGATCAGAATGCCTGCACCGTCGCCCATCAGAGGGTCTGCGCCGACTGCGCCGCGGTGATCAAGGTTTTCCAGGATTTTGAGGCCTTGGGTGATGATGGCGTGGCTCGCCTGGCCTTTGATGTGTGCGATAAATCCGACGCCGCAGGCGTCGTGTTCATTAGCGGGAAGGTACAAGCCTTGGGCTTGGGGGGGACAGGAGTGTGTCATGGGCGTATCCGCAAAGAACGTGTTAAAGCGGTGCATTTGTTGCAGCGCAAAAAATAAAATACAGCGATTTTTTTTTTATGCGCAAGAATTTTTTGCGAATACGGTAAAAAAAATTAGGGACCTGCGCTTGCAGGCCCCTTATCACCCCTTTTGAATCGGGGTCAGTGTGGCAAGATCGCTGCACATGCGGGTTTGCGCAGAAATCAGGCTACCGGTGCAGCTACTTTTCGCTGCGGTTCTGGCGCATTTGCCCCAGGATGTGCAAGGCCTCCTCGCCTTCCAGCTGTTGGGAAAACAGTTTGCGTTCCCGCTCCAGCACGTCCAGCAAAATCTCGCGCTGGGGCTCACGCAACAAGCGTTTGCTGGTGCGCAAGGCAATGGGCGGCTGCTCGGCCAGTGCATGGGCGCAGGCACGGGCAGCTTCCAGGCTGTTGCCGTGGTCGGTCAGCTCGGTGAGCAGGCCGTCTTGCAGGGCCTGCTCGGCACTGAAGCCTTGCGATAGCAGCAGCCATTCATTGGCACGGCGCTGTCCTACGTATTGGGCCAGCAGGTGGCTGGATGCCCCTTCCGGGCATAGTCCCAGGGCGGTAAACGGCATGCGCAAGCGAGCGTCGCGGGCCGCATAGACAAAGTCCGCGTGCAGCAGCAAGGTGACCCCAATGCCCACGGCATGACCTTCCACGGCCACAATCAGAGGAATATCGGCCTTGACCAGACTGCGCAAGAAGGTGATCGGCGGCGGCTCGGTGGTGTTGCGTACCGTGGCCAGATCGGAAATGTCGTTGCCCGCGCAGAAATGTTCGCCCGCGCCGGTCAGAATCAGGGCGCGATATTGTCGGTTCTGATCGGCTTGGTCGATGATCTCGGCCAGCTCTTCGTACATGGGGCCGGTCAGGGCATTGCGTCGCTCCGGTCGGTCCAGAATGACTTCCAGCCAAGGACCGGCGTCATGAGTGCGTATCATGGCGTGCTCCTGTTCAGGCGAAGGGGGAGGCCAGCAGCGCAGCCTTGGCCTGCTGATATTCGCGATGCAAACGGGCCACAATCTGGGCAGTAGACTCGACCGAATCAATGCCGCCGATGCCTTGGCCGGCTCCCCAGATATCGCGCCAGGCCTTGCTCATGCCCGAGCCAAAGGCGGTATCGGCCACTTTCTCGGCATCGAGCTTGTCCGGGTCCAGCCCAGCCGCCCGGATGCTGTCCTTCAGGTAGTTGCCCGGGATGCCGGTAAACAGCGGGGTGTAGACGATATCGGCGGCGCGGCCTTTGACGATCATGTTCTTGTAGTCGTCCGAGGCATTGGCTTCGGTGCTGGCAATAAAGCGCGTGCCAATGTAGGCCAGGTCGGCACCCATGGCCTGGGCGGCCAGAATATCGCTGCCCCGGCTCATGGCGCCGGACAGCGCAATCGGACCGTCAAAAATCTGCCGGATCTCGTTGACCAGTACAAAAGGGCTCAGGGTACCGGCATGGCCACCTGCGCCCGCCGCCACCACAATCAGACCGTCCACCCCGGCCTCCAACGCCTTCTCGGCGTGACGCAAGGTGGTCACGTCATGAAAAACCTTCCCTCCCCAGGCATGTACGTGCGGCACGATCTCCTGCGGGGCGCGCAAGCTGGTGATGACCAAGGGCACTTTGTGGTCGGCGCATACCCTCAGATCCTGCTCCAGCCGGTCATTGGATTGATGAATGATGTGATTGATGGCGTAGGGGGCAATGCGGCGCTCGGGATGGCGCTCGCGCAGCTCGGCCAGGGTGTCCTCGATTTCGTTCAGCCAGTCCTTGAGCTTTTCCTGGGGACGGGCATTGAGGGCCGGCACGGAACCAATGATGCCGCTGGCGCATTGAGCAATCACCAGGGCGGGGTTCGAGACGATGAACATGGGCGCTGCCATCACAGGCAGGGTCATAGATTGATAAAGCTGCTGCGTTAATGCCGAAGGCATAAGGTCGGTCTCCTATTATCGAATGATGTGCCCCGCCTCTTGATGGGGTGGGGTCCTGCAAGGAAGATCTGCCGCTGATAATCTATCGTCACCTATTCTAGGATGCTTTATCGTAGCCGGACGTGGTGCGCTGCACAAATGTCCTCCGGCTCGAAAATGACCATTGTTTGAGCACTTTTTCTGTCCGTAGACCGGACTAAGAAGACCTGGTGCACAATAAGCAACTTGAAGGATTTTTGTCTGCTATGACCACGACTGAACGAAAAGCGCCTTTGGCCGGATTGCGTGTTCTGGACTTGACGCGCGTGCTGGCAGGTCCCTGGTGTACCCAAAATCTGGCCGATTTAGGTGCAGAGGTCATCAAGGTTGAACGCCCCGGTACCGGGGATGACACCCGGGGCTGGGGGCCTCCCTATCTAAAGGATGGTCACAGGGCGGACACAGAGGACGCGGCCTATTTTGGAGCGGCCAATCGCAATAAAGAGTCTATCGTGCTGGATATTGGCACTGCACAAGGTGCGGATCTGGTGCGCCAGTTGGTCAGACGCTGCGATATTCTGGTGGAAAACTTCAAGGTGGGTGGCCTGAAGAAGTACGGTCTGGACTACGAAAGCCTGCAAGCCATCAACCCGGCCCTGATTTATTGTTCGATTACCGGCTTTGGGCAGACCGGCCCCTATGCAAGCCGCCCGGGATATGACTTCATGATCCAGGGGCTGGGTGGTTTGATGTCCCTGACCGGAGAGCCAAGGGGGGAGCCGCAAAAAGCGGGGGTGGCGGTGGCCGATGTCATGACGGGCATGTACGCCACGGTAGCCGTTCTGGCGGCTGTGGTGGAGCGTCATCGCAGCGGCCTGGGGCAGCACCTGGATATTGCCTTGCTGGATTGTCAGGTGGCCATGATGGCCAACCAGAATATGAATTACTTATGTACCGGACAGGCCCCGCAGCGGCCCGGCAATGCCCATCAGAATCTGGTGCCCTATCAGGTCTTTGAGGCCAGTGACGGGCACTTGATTGTGGCGGTGGGCAATGACGCCCAGTTTCGCAGCTTTGCGCAGGAGCTGGGGCATCCCGAATGGGCCGATGATCCCCGTTTTTCGCGCAATTCCGGGCGGGTCATGCACAGGGATGAACTGGTGCCCATGTTGGCGCAGGTCATGCTGAGCCGGACGCGCGATAGCTGGTTGCAGGCGCTGGAAGCCGTGGGTATTCCCGCCGGGCCCATCAATACGATGGAGCAGGTGTATCAGGACCCACAGGTGTTGGCGCGTGGTTTGCGCCTGGACTTGCCGACCGGGCAGGGGGGTAGTGTACCTTCGGTGGCCAGCCCCTTGCGTTTGTCAGCCACGCCGGTGCAGTACCGCAGTGCGCCGCCACGCCTGGGCGAACATACCCGCGAGGTCCTGGCGCGTGTGTTGGAGCTTACGCCCGGCAAGGTCGAGGCCCTGGTGACCGGCTCGGCTGAGCAGGCTTAATTTTTATTGCTTTTCGATCAGGTTGTGAATCATGAAACAGATACAAACCATCGCTATTGTTGGCGCAGGTGCCATGGGACGGGGCATTGCTCAGATTGCCGCCCAGGCTGGCAAGCAGGTCCTGCTCTATGACCTGAATGCGGACTCGCTCAAGGCCGCTTTGGCCGATGTGCATGCCGTCTGGAGCCGTTTGCAGGAGAAAGGCCGCATGACGGCTGAGCAGGTGCAGTCGGCCACAGCATGTTTGCAAACGGCCAGCGATTTGCAAGGCCTGGCCTCTGCCGATCTGGTCGTTGAGGCCATCGTGGAGCGTCTCGATGTCAAGCAGGGCTTGTTGCAGCAATTGGAAGAGATTGTCTCGGCCGATTGCGTGCTGGCCTCCAATACCTCCTCGCTGTCCATTACCGCGATTGCGCAAGCCTGCCGCCACCCTGAGCGTGTGGCGGGCTACCATTTCTTTAACCCTGTTCCCTTGATGAAAGTGGTTGAAGTCATTGATGGTTTGCGCACCTCTCCTGACGTGGGCGATGCTCTGATGCAGGTGTCGCGCGAGATGGGCCATACGCCTGTACGCGCCAAGGATATGCCCGGCTTTATCGTCAACCACGCTGGTCGCGGCATGAACATCGAGGGTTTGAAGATTGCCCAGGAGTGCGTCGCGCCTTTCTACCAGATTGACGCCATCATGCGCGAGCAGGCTGGTTTCCGCATGGGGCCTTTTGAACTGCTGGATCTGACCGCGCTGGATGTGTCGCACCCGGTGATGGAGTCCATCTATCGCCAGTTCTACGACGAGCCGCGCTTTCGTCCTTCGCCCATTACAGCGGTGCGTCACGCCGGCAAGCTGTTCGGCCGCAAAAATGGCGAAGGTTTTTACAAGTATGAGGATGGCAAGAAGCAGGTTCCGCAAGAGCCTGCCGTGCCTGTCGTGACCTCTTTCGCGCCCGTGTGGGTCTCACCCTACCACGAACAAGGCCAGGCTCGTGCGCTGCAATTGCTCAATGAGTTGGGCATGACGGTAGTCGATGGCGATCAGCCTCCTGCCGATGCCTTGATCTTGCTGACACCTTACGGTGAGGATGTGGCCAGCCTGGTGTCCCTGCATGGCCTGGACCCGGCCCGCAGCGTGGCGCTGGATACCTTGTTCGGTCTGGAAAAAGGCCGTCGACGTGTGTTGATGTGCTCGGCGGCGACAACGCCAGAGTGGCGTGATCAGGCCTGGGCTATGCTGGCCAGCGATGGGACTGCCGTTAGTGTGATTGAGGACTCGGCTGGCTTTGTGGCGCAGCGTCTGGTGGCCACCATTGTGAATATTGCCAGTGATATTGCTCAGCAGCAGATTGCCACCCCGTCGGATATCGATGCCGCAGTACGCCTGGGTTTGGGCTATCCGCACAATGGCCCATTGTCCATGGGGGACGCCGTCGGTTCGCGCGATCTGCTCGATGTGCTCAATACCCTTCAGGCCGTGACCGGTGATATGCGCTACCGCGCCAGCCCCTGGCTGCAACGGCGTGTGCAATTGGGCTTGTCCTTGACGGCATTGCCTTTGTGCAAGGCGCAGTAAAGCGGGGCTGGCGCGATGGTCAGACTGCGCTGCCTGCTCGCTGGCAGGTTTGATCCGGTCTGACCCATAGCTTGCGCTTGCTAAAGCCTGAATCCGCATGATCGCCGGATTCAGGCTTTTTTATACACGCCACTTTTGTGTCGACTGCCTCCGTGCCGGTCAGCAGTACGATAGCCAGCGCAAAGAAAAAGCCCGATGAATATTCATCGGGCTTTTTATGCAGAGGCACTGTGCGATGACAGGGCCTTGGCGCAGTCTTATTTGGCCGCGTTGACCATGTGCTGGATGGCTGCACGAAGTTCTTCGTCAGAGGCTTGCGAACCACCGCGTGGGGGCATGGCGCCCACACCGTGAATAGCCTTTTGAAGCATCGTGTCCATACCGGTTTCGATATAAGGTTTCCAGGCGGCCTGATCACCAAACTTGGGCGCACCGGCTACACCGGCCGCGTGACAGGCGAAACAAATGGTGTCGTACAGCTTGATGCCAGCAGGGTCGACCTTGCTATCGTCAGCGGCAGCGACTTGGCTGGCCTCAGGGGCAGCGGCAGCAGCAGGAGCCTGGGCAGGCTTGCTGTCCTCGGCCGCTGCAGCTTCAGGCTTGGCATCGGCCTCCTCGCCTTCTGGAGCAGGGGCTTCGGGTTCTTTAAAGTCGGCGCCGGCAGCGTTGGCCATGTAGACAACGGCACGAGCCACTTCTACGTCATCCAGCGAGGGGTTGCCGCCTTTGGCGGGCATGCCGCGAATACCATGAATGGCATTTTTGACCAGTTCGTCCTGACCCAGCTTGAGCAACTCGCCCCAAGCACCCTTGTCGCCAAACTTGGGCGCGCCGGCTACACCGGCACCGTGACAGGCAGTACAGGTGGTTTCGTATACTTGCTGACCGGTTTTCAGTTCTTTTACCGCGTTGGCGTCCACCAGCTTGAAGCCGGCCACAGGCTGGATACGTGCGGCAATGGCCTCTGGAGACAGGGCGGCCGAACCAGCGCCTGTGCTCATGGTGGAGGTGACCAGACTGACCAGCATGACAATAATCGCGATGGGCACCAAGAAAGCCAGAGCCACGGTCACAAGCAATTGTTTAGGGGTTTTGATCATGGCTGAGTGACCCTCGTTGTGTTCTTCGGGTTTTTGTTCCGTGTTGCTCATTATCGGATCCTGCGAGTTCGTACAAGAAATGACGGGAGGGCCTTATACAGGCCACCAATAAAGGCTTGCGCCTACCTAAGGGGTGTGCGCAAGGACGTGTCTAGCAAGCCACCGACCCAGATCGCGCAACCATGGATTATAGCGGACTGTATCGCTCTTGTATCCGACTCTTGATCTGGCATACATATAATTGCCGTATAGATACTGAAAAAAAGTTCAAAGTCGCGCTACAATAGCGAGCTTGGCGTCCGTAGTTCAATGGATAGAATTAGGGTTTCCGAAGCCCTCGATACAGGTTCGATTCCTGTCGGACGCGCCAGAATTCCTTGTTGATGCGGCTCTTTACGGGCTTGCTTCCTGCCTGTCGGGGTGTTTTCCTCGTCTGAGCGTGACTGTAAAAAGCAGCCTGTGGCTGCTTTTTTTGCGTCTGTTGCTTGCGCCTCTGTGGCGCTCGACATGAATAGCTGGAAGTGGCCTAAGGTTTGATATCAATCATTTGATCTAGGACAAAATGACGTTGCTCCTTGTGTTTGGAGCGCGGATGGTATCCCTGGCTTTCAAGGAGCACCGATTGTCCGGGCAAGAAGCAGGGCCGTGATCTGAACGGGCAGGGGCATATCCCGGACATCGGTTCGGTTAACCAGGGTCTCGATAAAGCGACCTGCCCGTGCAGCGTTTTTAAGACATAAAGGGGCCGTAGCCCCTTTGTGTCTTTCCTATGCTGCTTTCTTTTTTAAGCAAGTTCGGCGCAAATCACATAGTCATGACCATGACGCAGGCCACCCAGGGTGTGATTCAGGGCCAGGGCGCGCCGACGCAAGGCTTGAACATGCTCGGACAAGGCGACCGCCAGTGTGCGATCCTGCAGGCGACGCAAACGTCCGTCACACATATCCAATTGGCTGTGGATAAAGCTGTCTCCATAACGGATGGCAAAGCGCTGCGCATCCACACAGCGGTATCCCGCCTGTCGCAAATGGCGCAGCACCCAGTCCATCGGATACTCGCGATACGGGCGCTCACCGGCCAGTAGCAGGCAGGCATCGCGCAAGCGGCCGATCTCCACGATCAGCTTGCCGGCCGGATCGGTACTGCTGTAGGGCACATAAGGTTCCAGCCCAATGAGGTAGAGACGCTGGCCGGTCAGGGGTCGCAGGCGGCTGAACAGTTGATCCTGGGTGTAAGGGGCAAAGCCCTCAATGGCGCCCAGCAAATAGTCCGCCAGCACCGTGTCAAAGCGTTCACCTTGCAGGAACGACGGGTCGCTCCAGTTGCCGACCAGCAGCCGGTCCTGGGGGCGCTTCTGATCCCCCAGTTCGCGTGTCACCTGCTCGGCCATGCTGGGCGAGGCGGTAATGGCCGTCCAGCGTGCCGTGTCCAGGGTCAGCAGCCAACGCAGCGAGCCCTTGCCGGTGCCGGCATCCAGAAAGTCGCCCCAGGGACGCTCGCCCTGCATGTCGGCCACGATCTGGTAGAGCCGGCTCCCCGTGTGGATGGCGGTCTTGCTCAAAACTCCACCTGTATTCCAGCCAGGATGTTGCGTCCCATCAGCGGCGCCTGACGGGCAATGAAAGAGGTATGGCGGTAGGCCAACTTGTTCAGCAGGTTATTTCCCCTTAGGTAAAAGGTGTAGGTGTTCTGAGCGCTATGCAGGCGGTAGCTTAAACCCATGCTGAGCAAACCGTAAGAGGGTGACCGTAGCTCATGGTCAGCCAGTCGGTTTTGGGCAAAGGTGTGGGTGTAGCCGACAAAACCCGACCAGTTCTGCCAGTTCAGATCGGTGCGAATACCCAGACGGGCGGCCGGTATGCGTGGCAGGTTGCGGCCAGGGTCTTGCAGTTTGCCACGCACCAGATCGCCATGGACGCTGAACGAACCCCAGGAGGTGAGCGGGTAGGAGGCCTGCGCTTCCAGGCCCCAGAACTGCGCTTTGCCCTGACTGTACTGGATCAGTTGAAAGTCTTCGTGGCGGTCCAGACTGTGGCCGTAAATGTAGTTGGCGCTGCGCGTGTAGAAGGTGCGCAGATCAAAACGCAGATCGCCCAGATGCTTTTGCAGCCCCAGATCCAGAGTGTGGCTGGTTTCCCGATCCAGATTGGGATCGCCGCGCTCATAGCTCAGCGTGGCAAAGTGCACGCCTTTGGCAAACAGTTCCTGGGCCGTGGGCAGGCGTTGCGAACGCGACAGGGACACGGTGGCGGCATACTCGGGGGCAAAGTCCCAGACAGCGCCCAGGGAGAAGGAGGTGGCAGTGCCTGTGCGGCGCTCCAGGGTGTTCGAGTCCGGCGTGACGCTTTGCCATTCCTGGCGTGCGCCCAGTTCCAGCCGCCAGTTGTCCCAGTTCAGGCTCTCGAGCAGGAACAAGCCCTGGCTGCGAGTACGGGTGGGCGGGATGAAGTTTTCCGTGCCGTCGCGCGAGGCAAAATCAGACTGGCTGGTTTGCAGGCCAATGACGCCTTCAAAAGGCCCCCAGGGCTGGTGCTCCAGTTCCAGCCGCGTGTCGTAGCCGCGATTGGTGAAGCGGGTGCCAACCTTATCGCCGTCTTTTTCCACATGCCGGTAGTTGGTGGAACCGGCGCGCAGGCGAGCCCGTTTGAAACCGGGCAAAGGATCACGCAGTTCGCCGCGCAGGTCAACGCGCTCGGTGCGCAGATGCGCTGTCGCAGCGTGCTCATGGTCCTGGTCGTGGCCATGGTCGTGATCGTGGCCGTGATCGTGGCCGTGGCCACCGCAATGCAAGGTGGCACCGTGCGGGTGGCAGTCTTCGTACTCATGGCTGTGGCCGGGCAAGCCATAACTGCCTTCCCGATAGGAGTACGCGGCCCCGATGTAACCGCGCTCGCCAATAAAAGACAGGCCGACACTGCCAGTGTCCGTACGGGAGTCGGAGTCTTTGACGCGGCTGTCGGTCCAGTTGGGCACGCGATAGTCACGGCTGCGGTGCGAGGCCCCTTCTACGTGCAAGGCAATATTGCCCTGACCGGCTGTCATGTCGAATGCGCCGACCCGGCCTCGATCGGCTGTGGAGCCTTGGGCGCGGACTGAGCCTTCAAACCCTTTTTCGGGGATCGCCGTGGGAATCTTGCGGTCCAGCACGTTGACCACGCCCCCGATCGCACCGCCGCCATACAGCAGGGCGGAGGGCCCGCGCAGTACTTCAATGCGTTCTGCTTGCCAGGTGTCGACCGTAATCGTGTGGTCGGGGGAGATGGCAGAGGCATCCATCACTTCGGCGCCGTCGCTGAGCACTTTGACGCGAGGCGCAGTCTGGCCACGAATGACCGGTCGGCTGGCACCGCTGCCAAAGCTGTCGACGTGGATGCCCACTTCCCCATTGAGCAGTTCACCCAAAGTGCTGCTACGGCGCAAATCCAGCTGGGGGCCTTGCAGCACCGTGCTGGCTGTGGCCAGTTCTGTCTGTTGCAAGGCCAGGGGGCTGGCGGAGATTCGGATCGGGGCCAACTGAGAGACAGGGGGTTCAAGCTCATTGGCTTGTGCTGAGGCGCAAAGCGCGAGGGCCAGCGCCAATGGCAAGGGGCGGGGACTGAAGTGCATCTCATCTTCCGGAAAGTTAATTTTTGAGATGTTATAACATAACAATAACTGGTTGAAACAGTCGGAAAACCAGGCTTGGTCGTGGGGGAAATGGGGGTGGGTAACGTATAGGACACGGGGCCGTGCGGCTGACCAACTCGGCCCCTGGTTGTTGCCAGGTAAAAAAATGCCGCCTTCAGGAGGCGGCTCGGCAAGCGATGAATAACTTAACGGTTCTGAATTTCCGGGGGAATGAGGTTGCGCTCGTAGCGCTGGACATAATCTTCAAAGGACTCTTGATCCTGGGCTTCAATATCCAGCTGGGCCTGCAAAGAGTCGGCGGCCTGCTGTTCGAAAGCGGCTTGCTTGTCAGCCGGCAAAGGATGGGCCAGCAGGCTGGCGTGGTGTTCGCGGCTGCGCTGTAGGGCGTAGTCATGAAAGCTCAGGCCCGTCTCGTGTAAACGTTTCAGTAACTGGGCCGACGGTGTCCGTTCCGGATCGTCCAGTTTACGCATTTGTGCCTGCACGGCTTGGGTATGGCCGTCTGTATCCAGGGCGTGATCCAGCATGTGTGCGTAGGGTAAGAGGGACTCGAGAATCTCCCGTCCCCATTGTTGCAAGCTGACCGCTTGTTTTTGCTGGTTGGTCAACATCAGGCCGGGGCGACGGCCTTCACGCACGACGGTGGCAAAGTTGTTCTTGCTGTCCTGACAGTAGCCACCGTCCGGGAAAAAGGGGCTGTCTTGCACGGCACAGAACAGCAGGAAGGTATCCAGAAAGCGACAGGTTTGCTCGGATATGCCAGTAGGGGATTCGGGGTCGATATCCAGGCAGCGTACTTCGATGTACTCCACACCGCGCTGAGCCAGGGCGGTGGCCGGGCGTTCGCTGCGCTGGGTTGTGCGCTTGGGGCGGATGCTGGAGTAGTACTCGTTTTCAATCTGCAGGATGTGGGTGTTGAGCTGAATCCACTCGCCATCACGGTGCGTGCCCAGCTTTTCGTAATCCGGCCAAGGGGTCACGGCAGCGTGATACATGCGCATCACAAAGGTGTCCAGGTCGTTGTAGCAAAGCTGAAGCTCGGCTTGGGCTTCCTTGTTGTGATAGCCCAGGTCGCTCATGCGCAGGCTGGTTGCCCAGGGCATAGTCAGCGTGTCGTCGTCGATCTTGTCCAGATTGTTGCTACGACCTTGCAGGAAGTTCGCATCCAGCACGGGCGAGGCGCCAAACAGATACATCAGCAACCATGAGTAGCGTGTGAAATTGCGAATCAGCGCCAGGTAGCCATTGGAGCGTTGGTCTTGCAGATTGTCGCCGCAGACGTTCAGCAAGGGCCAGATGCCGTCGGGCAGGGAGAAGTTGTAATGCACCCCGGCAATACACTGCATGGGTTTTCCATAGCGTTCGGCCAGGCCGCGACGGTAAACATGCTTGAGCATGCCCGTGTTGGAGGTGCCGTACCAGGCAATGGCAATCTCCTTTTCGGCGGGCAGCAAGGCGGGCATGGACTGGTTCCAGATGATTTCCTGATCCAGTTTGCCGGCGACAAAGGTATGAATATCGGCCAGCTCTTGCAGCACGTCCTCAACCCGGGCTTGCGGCTCGGTAATCAGCTCCAGCAGGGCCTCGGCGTAATCGGTGGTGATGTGGGCATTGGTAAGGGCAGAACCAATGGCGCGGGGGTGGGGAGTCTTTGCCAGCTGGCCCAGCGCATCAACGCGCAGTCCTTCTTTCTCGATGCCTCGCAAGATCCCCTTCAAGATATCGGGGTTCTGTTGCAGGGCAAGGCGGCGTTCGTGGCTGGTGTTCATGGTGGTGTTTCCCACTTTCGAAATCGGATGCAAGATACGGGACTGTTCAAGGGGCCTGAGGCCGTCTATAAATAGTAGTCCGACCAAACTTGCTTTGTTAAGTTGCGCCAAAAGGCGAATCGGGCAGGGCGAGTATAAGGCGGCTGTTCAGGCAGCTGATGAAAAGCATGAAACGGGATATGGGATTAGCACCATGATAATCAGGCGCATGACCGCCGTACTGGCGGCCTTATGGATGTTGGCGGCCTGCAGTCCGGAGTTTAACTGGCGCAAGGTTCAACTTGAGCAAACGGGCTTGTCAGCCATGTTGCCCGGCAAGCCAAGTACCAGTCACCGCGTGTTGGATTTCGAGCAGTACCCGCTGGATTTTTACCTGACGACGGCGACCGCGGGTGGGCAGATCTATACCGTGGGTCATGTGATTCTTCCCGCGCAATTGCAACAGGACCCAGCCGCCCGTGAGCGCCTGTACGAGGCGCTGCATGAGTCCTTGCGTGCAAAATTCGTCCCGGATGGGCAGGCCAGTCAGAAAAGCGCCGTGCAGATCCCGCCACCTGGCCAGATTTTTTACATGACACGCGATGTGGGCGGCGTGGCGTTGCGCCTGGAGGCGATGATCCGTATGGAGCCGGGCTGGCTGGTGCAGGGCTTTGTTATGACGGATTCCGGTAAGGCGCCGGATGCGGCTCAGGCAAAGATTTTCTTTGACGGCTTAGCTCGCTAGCGGGGTCGCCGCTGATCAGGCGCTGTTGCAAGGCCTGGGTAATGGCGGCCTGGCGGCTGTAAACCCCCAGTTTGGCGTAAGCGTTCTGGAAATGAAAGTTGATCGTGCGCTCAGTAATGCCCAGGATGATGCTGATTTCCCAGCTGGTCTTGCCATGGGCAGCCCAGTTCAGGCAGGACTGTTCGCGTGAAGTTAAATACGTCACGGTAAAGCCATTCCTCATGCATTCGTGGTAAACGTCGCGCCAATGTACTCAAATTTAGCTTAGCTGGCAGACCGATGAACATGGAAATAATGATGCAAATCAAAGCATTGTCTGTTTCCCGAACGGATCTTTAGGCACAGTGGCGAAGGGAGGCGGCCTGCCTGGTTTGGACGACGCGCTGCAGCGATGCTAGAATTTTGTCTTATACGTTTTGCGCCGATTTGCCTGATCCGCTTGCGGGCGCTCCATAAATCCAGCTAAAGAGGTCCAGATGGCCACTGATTCCGTCCCCTGCGCCAACGTTGGCGCCCCTAGCCCATCCTGCGGATTGATCCCCGAAGGTTCTGTGGGCCCTGTACAAGCCGAACTCATTGCGTTTGATGAACCGCTGCACCTGCGCAGCGGGCAAGTGCTGCCCAGCTACGAGCTGGCCGTCGAGACGTACGGCACCCTGAATAAAGAGCGCAGCAACGCGGTCCTGGTGTGTCATGCGCTCAATGCCTCCCATCACGTTGCCGGCTATTACGATGACGATCCCAAAAGCGTAGGCTGGTGGGACAATATGGTCGGTCCCGGCAAGGCCGTGGATACGGATCGGTTTTTTGTCATTGGCGTCAACAATATTGGCTCCTGTTTTGGTTCTACGGGGCCGTCCAGCATCAATCCCGCTACCGGCAAGCCCTGGGGCTCCGAGTTTCCCGTTCTGACCGTGGAGGACTGGGTACGTGCCCAGGCGCGTCTGGCCGACTATTTTGGCATTCGCAAGTTCGCGGCCGTCATGGGAGGATCGCTGGGTGGCATGCAAGCCTTGAGCTGGGCGATCAGTTGCCCCGATCGCGTCGAGAACTGTGTGGTTATTGCCAGCACACCGCGCCTGTCAGCGCAGAATATTGCGTTTAACGAAGTGGCCCGCAGTGCCATTTTGTCTGACCCGCAGTTTCATGGCGGCAATTATTACGAGCATGGCGTGGTACCCAAGGCCGGACTGGGCGTGGCCCGCATGGTGGGCCATATCACCTACCTGTCTGATACCGTCATGGCCGAGAAGTTTGGCCGCACCCAGCGTGCGCCGGCGCAAGGTGGCGAATACCACTACAACTATGGCGTGGAATTCGAGGTCGAATCCTATCTGCGTTATCAGGGAGAGAAGTTCTCACGCTACTTTGACGCCAATACCTACCTGATCATTACGCGGGCCCTGGATTACTTTGATCCGTCCCGTCCGTATCAGGGGGATCTGAGCAAAGCCCTGGAAAACGTGATGGCCAAGTTCCTGCTTGTTTCCTTCACCACGGACTGGCGTTTTTCGCCCGAGCGCTCGCGTGAAATTGTGCAGGCCCTGCTCCGTAACCAGCGTCAGGTGACCTACGCTGAAATCGATGCTCCGCATGGACATGATGCTTTCTTGCTGGAAGACCCCCGCTACCATGCGGTCGTACAGGGATACTATGATCAGATCGCCGTTAATTTGGGCTTGCCTGCGCGCACGCGCACGACGGGGGTGCTGGCAGAATGACTAAGCCGCAAACACAAGTGGCCGCCGCCATGTTAAGACCGGATTTGCTGCGCATTGCGCAGTGGATCGAGCCCGGCTCGCGAGTGCTGGACCTGGGCTGTAACGATGGGACCTTGCTGGCACATCTGCGTGATACGCGTCAGGTCGTTGGCACAGGGGTGGAGCTCAATGATCAGTTCGTCATTGCGTCGGTCCGCCGGGGTGTCAACGTCATTCAGCAAGATCTGGAAAAAGGTCTGGCCCTGTTTAGCGATCAGCAGTTCGATACCGTGGTTCTGTCCAAGACCTTGCAGTCCATGCACCATACGGAGCACATCTTGCGTGAGATGGCGCGGGTGGCGCGGTATGGTATCGTCTCGTTTCCCAACTTCGGTTACTGGCCGCACGGCTGGAGCATTTTGCGTGGCCGCATGCCGGTGACCGGTGAAATGCCTTACCAGTGGTACAACACGCCCAACATTCATTTGTGCACCATGAAAGATTTTCAGGATCTGGCTCAGGCAGTGGGCGTACGTATTCTTGATCGTGTTGCATTCAATGGCGGTCATACGGTTCGTTTTTTACCGGGCTGGCGCAGTACCCTGGCTGTCTACCGTTTCGAATCCCCCCATTTTCTTGGTGCTTCGCGCTAACAAGGCCTGACGTGTCACGTGTCTATACCAGTCCCCGAGTCTTGCCTTTGCTGATTCTGGGGTTCGCCAGTGGCCTGCCCCTGGCCCTGGTGTCAGGCACTTTGCAGGCCTGGGCCACCGTGGAACAGGTCTCGCTGACCGAAATCGGGTTCTTGACCCTGGTGGGCTCGGCGTACACGCTGAAGTTTCTCTGGGCTCCCCTGATTGACCGTTATGCTCCCCCCTTCATGGGGCGTCGACGTGGCTGGATACTGCTGACCCAATTGTTGCTGGCGGGCTCGATTGCCGCGATGGGCCTGTTTTCCCCTTCCGTGAATCTGACCGCACTGGCTTTGCTGGCCGTGTGGGTGGCTTTTTTGTCCGCCACACAGGACATTGCTTTTGATGCCTATTGCACGGACGTGCTGCAGGCCCACGAGCGTGCGGCGGGAGCGGCCGTCAAAGTCATGGGGTACCGCATCGCCATGATTGTTTCCGGTGGCCTGGCGCTGATCCTGGCCGATCGCTGGTTGGGCTGGGCCAATACCTATTTTCTGATGGGTGCCTTCATGGCACTGTGCGCGCTAGTGACCTTGGTGTCCCCCGACCCTCAGGAACAAAGCCGCCCGCCGCGCAGCCTGTCCGAGGCGGTGGTCGCGCCGTTGGCGGATTTTTTCTCTCGTCCCGGCGCCTGGAGCGTGCTGGCCCTGATTGTGCTCTACAAATTGGGTGACGCCTTTGCCGGCGCCTTGTCCACTACGTTTCTGATTCGTGCGGCCGGCTTTACCTTGTCGGAAGTCGGCACGATCAACAAGGTGTTTGGTCTGGCGGCCACAGTGGTCGGGGCCTTGATGGGGGGGGCGATCATGGCACGCCTCGGGCTTTACCGGGCCTTGATGATTTTCGGGCTGCTGCAGGCCGTCTCCAACCTGGGTTATTGGCTGATCGCGATTGAAACCGCGCCGTCCATGTGGCTGATGGGCATGGTGGTGGGTCTGGAAAATCTGTGTGGTGGCCTGGGGACAGCGGCCTTTGTCGCCTTGCTGATGGCCTTGTGCAACCGAACCTATTCAGCGACTCAATTTGCCTTGCTGTCGGCCTTGTCGGCGGTGGGCCGCACCTATCTGGCCGGCCCGTTGACACCGCTGCTGGTTCAGACCCTGGGATGGCCAGGCTTTTTTATCTGTACGGTGTTTATTGCCGTGCCCGGTTTACTGATGCTGCGTTGTTATCGCGGCCTTATTCAACAGCTTGATGCGTAAAAAATATCATGCTCTTACTTGTTCTCTACATTATTGCCATTACTGCAGAGGCGATGACCGCCGCCCTGGCGGCAGGCCGTCGTGACATGGACTGGGTTGGCGTGTGTACCATCGCCTGCGTCACGGCCTTGGGGGGCGGTTCCGTGCGGGACGTGCTTCTGGGGCATTATCCGCTGACCTGGGTGCAGCATCCCGAGTATTTGTGGATTACGGCAGGCGCGGCCATCTTGACGGCCTTGATCGCTCCGATCATGCGGCGTTTGCACAGTCTGTTCCTGCTGCTTGATGCCATGGGGCTGGTGGTCTTTACCGTGATCGGCTGTCAGATCGCGCTGGAGATGCAGTTACCCATTACGGTGGTGCTGCTCAGCGGCATGATTACCGGCTGTGCCGGAGGTGTTTTACGCGACATTCTCTGTAATGACATCCCCTTGCTGTTGCGCAAGGAGATGTATGCCAGCGTATCCATGTTGACCGGTGCTTTATATCTGGGTGCTCAGCACCTGGACTGGGACCCCTACGTAACCTTGCTGGGGCCCATGGTTATCGGCTTGAGTTTCCGCATGCTGGCCCTGCATCGTAATTGGCAGATGCCCCGCTTCGTCTATCGAGACGAGTGGCGTTAAGCTCAGCCTGCCTGAGTGGGCTCAGACCATGCCCAGCCAGCGCAAGATCAGGGGCACGAAGGGCACCAGTATGGCAGTCATGATTCCATTGAGGCTCAGGCCAATGGCCGAGAAGGCCCCGATTGTCTCATGGACCTGCAAGGCGCGAGCGGTGCCAATCGCGTGTGCCGTCACGCCCACGGCAAAGCCGCGGGCTTCGGGGCGGTCAATGCGCAGCAGGTTCAGCAGGGGGCGTGCCATGATGGTGCCGGCGATGCCGGTAATCGCGACAGCCACGGCTGCCAAGGAAGGCTGGCCATCAAACTGCTCTGCCAATGCCATGGCAATGGGCATGGTGGCCGACCGAGGGGCGACCGACATGATGGTTTCCATCGATCCACCCAAGGCCCAGGCAATCAGAACCGTACTGAAAATAGCGGTGACTGAACCGATCAGCAGCGCAATCGTCAAGGGTTTCCAGATTTTGCGCAGCTGACGCAACTGGCTATAGAGTGGCACGGCCAGGGCGACGGTCGCCGGGCCAATCAGAAAGTGAATGAATTTGGCGCCCTCGAAATAGACTGGGTAGGGCGTGCGGGTCAGCATAAGCAGAGCGACGATGACCAGTACGGAGACCAGAATCGGCAGCAAAAAGGGGCTGCTCCCCGATTGACGATACATCCAGACCGAGCCCGCGTAGACCGAGCAGGTCAGGGTGAGCCACAGCAAGGGGGAGCTGGACAAAAAGACCCAGATTTGAAACAGTCCGTCGGTCATTTTTCTTCTTCCTGACGGTTTTTGAGCAAGCGGTTAAGCACCAGAGCCGTCACCACCATCGTGATGACGGTGCCACCCAGGGTGGCAATCAGAAAGGGCTGCCATTCATCGGCCACCCGATCAAAATACAGCATCACGCCGGTGACGGCGGGAATGAATAGCAGCATCAGGTTCTGCAGCATGACACTGGCCGTGCTCTCGAGGGCGGCCGGAACCCCGCCACGGATCAGCAAGGCGGCCGCCAGCAAAAGCATGCCCGCCAAGGGGCCGGGCAGCGGTAAAGACAGAGTCTGCACCAGGACTTCGCCGAGTAACTGAAAGGCGAACAGGGCAGTAATCGCGTAGATCATGACAATATCCGTAAAGCACGAAAACGCCAGGCGGCAAGCCTGGCGCAGGTAACAAGGTCTGGCTGAGGGTGCTAGTGTGCCATACAAGCCAGTCAGGCAGTAGACGTGCTGCTTATATGGAATTGGCTATGGCAAGTTCGTCGTATCAATGCTTGGCGGCAGGGGGTTTGGCGCCTGTCCAGGCCTGGACTTCGATTTCAACATCCACCCCGCCTGCCAGTTTGGCTTGTACCAGAGAACGGGCCGGGAAGTTGCTGCCCAGGCGTTCCTTATAGATTTTGTTGAACTGGTCGTACAAGGCAATATCGGACAGATAGACGGTGGCTTTGACCAGCTGGTTCAGGTCGGCGCCGGCCAGGGCCAAGGTCTCCTCAATCCGGTCCAAGGTGGCATTGGTTTGATCCTCAATGCTGCCCCGCACGATCTCGCCTTTCTCGTTCAGCGGAATTTGCCCGGACAGAAACAGAAAATCACCGGCCTGCACGGCGCGGGAAAAGGGCATGTCCGCATCCGCCAGAAAGCGTTTGATTGCCGTCGGTTCTGTGCTCTTGCCTGTGCTTGCGGCATAAGCGGTGCTGATGCCCAGTCCTGCGACCGAGCAAACCAGCAAAGTGTGACGGGCCAAATCAAATAAACGCATCAGAATTCTCCTTGGACAAGGGGGAATCCAGTGTGCCACAGTCGAGGCCGGGCAGCGTTAATTAATGTGACGGCCCGTCGGCCTCAGGGTTGCTTAAGCGCGATCGCCCAACCAGGCCTGGACTTCGATTTCCACGTCCACATTCTTGGCCAGCTTGGCTTCAACCAGCGAGCGGGTCGGCAAGGTGTCGCCAAAACGTTCGGCATAGACCTTGTTGAAGTCAGCAAACAGGGCCATATCGGACAGCCAGACTGTGGCTTTGACCACGTCGGCCAAGGTGGCGTTGGCCAGTGCCAGGCCTTCGATCAGGCGATCAAAGACGGCGTGGGTCTGGTCCTGGATGGAGCCACGTACCACTTCGCCCTGGGCGTCGTAAGGGATCTGACCAGACAGGAACAGAAAACCGCCAGCGATGGTCGCACGCGAAAAAGGCAATGGCAGTGGGCTGGCAATACGGCGGATACCGGACATGGAGTACTCCTGATAGGGATGGTGGAAAATTCGGTCAAGGCAGCAATGCGTGTTTGTTCACGTCTCTTGCCTACAATAAGGCGTCACTATACAACTTCAAATGAGGAGCGAGACGACGTGAGCAAGGAAATTTTGCAACGCCTGGACCAACTCAGTCAGGCTGCGCTGGCCAGCGGGGATTTGTTGCCTGTGCAAGCTCAAGAAGAGCTGATGCACGATCAGGGGCTGACGTTTTTTGTGCGTTGGGTGTCCACTCTGGCGGCCAAGGATGCAGCCAGCGTCTCGATCCCGGGCGGGCCGCGCGACCCCAATTTCAATCCTTTCCTGCCCCCAGCACCGGCATTGACCGTAGCCGATGCCAGCCCCACCCACAATATAGTGCTGAACAAGTTCGCGGTCTGTGATTTGCATCTGGTGCTGGCTGACAAGGTGTTTAGCGAGCAGCTGAGTCCTTTGCGCGACATTGATTTTCAGGCTCTGGCGGATTTTCTGGCCTTGCAGGGCGGGCTGGGGTTTTACAACGGCGGCGGACCGGCCGGAGCCAGTCAGCGGCATAAACATACACAATGGGTCCCCCCGGCAGAGAGCAACGGCTCTTTGGCTTTGTATCTGGATGAGCTTCCTGCTCAGGCCCCGGTTGGCAGCGTGCATCGGCACCCGGCATTGGCCTTTGAACACCGCTTTGTGCGCCTGCTGGAGACGCAGGACCCGACCACTTTGAGCAGCAGCTTGTTGAGCGCTTACCAGCTTGCGTGCAAGGAATTGGGTCTGGTCATGGACGAACAGGGTTTGTTGCCGCCCCATAATATGCTGGCCGGTCAGGGCTGGCTGCTGGTGGTGCCGCGTAGCGTGGAGCTGGTGGATGGCATCTCGGTCAATGCCCTGTCGTATGCAGGCTGCATTTATGTCCGCACTCCCGAGCAAATCGAGCGAGTGCGGCAGATAGGCCCTTTAGCTGTTCTGGCTCAGGCTGCCTATGCCAGCACGCGTCAGGCTTGAGTTCCCTGGTCGCTGAGCAGGATGAGCCCCGCTGCGGCGGGGTTTTTTTCTGCTCTGTTGTCACATTTTGAATCTCTATTTATTGTTAAGAAACATCAGGCAAGTATGGGGATTTCATACAAATTGATTTTCGTTTCATTTCATTTTGGTAAAGAATTAATGAATATAAACAGCAATTGATTGAAATAATGTAACTTTGTTTTTTGAAAAGAAGGGAACTGAGGCGTTTCGAAAATAGAGCCATTCAGGTATAAGCCTATTAACTAATAGAACCATCATCGGTTTGAGCAATGTAGGCTAATCTATCTAAAGGTGAATGGCTTATGCATGTCTCGTCGGATGCCCATATTCTTTTTATTGCACCCGAACCCTTCGGAGCCATGGATCTGCTGGTGTTATTGCGCACCAGTTTTGGCCGGGTCAGTTTTGCGCTTGATGCCCAGCAAGGCTTGGCACGCTGTCTATCACTGCGGCCCGACTTTGTGCTGAGTGAGTACCATCTGCCTCGTTTGAGAGGGGATGCCTTTATGCGATTGCTGCGCGCCAACCCAAAAACCGCCGCCATACCGGTTGTGTTCTTATCCGTCCTGTCCTGTGCCGACAGCCAGTTAATGGCCTTGCGCAGCGGGGCGCGCGATTTCATCGATTATCGAACGAACGTACAACTGGTGCTCGAGCGTATTCGTCTGCATCTGGGGTTGAGAGAAATACAACCAGAGAGCGTGAGCAGGGAACGTCGGCGCTTGCTGGAACGGGGCAAGGAGTCGTCCCCACGCACCCCCTTGGTAGAGACAGTGCAGCAGCATGTACGCGACAATTTATCGGAGCAGCTCAGCGCCGAGAATCTGGCGGCCTTGTTCGGCACAAGTGCCCGGCGCCTGAATGCACTTTTCAAAGCGACCTGTGGCGTGACGGTGCACGATTACGTGCGCTCCACCCGGATGGCCTATGCCATGCACCTGTTAACGCATACCGACATGGCTGTCATCAATGTGGCTGTGGAGTCTGGCTATGTGAATCCGGCCAATTTTGCCACTGCGTTCAGACAATATAGCGGCCTGTCTCCATCGGTCTATCGGCAGTGCAATAGATCTAATATTTAAATCGACTTTGAAATGGAAAAAATTAATAAATTCCTGTTTTGTGCAATGATTCAAATGGGTTTAGTGGAAATTCAAAAGTAATTATTAAAAAGCAGTAAGAGAATAAACACAGCCGGATGGGTTAGGGGTTCGGTAAGACTTTTCTGAGTATCCAGATTTAATCAATCGCCATAACGGTGTGAGGGGCGGTTTTGCGCCCTGAAACCGGCATGCGTCAGCGCGTACGGCGGCTCTGAACTTATCCAGAGCTGTTTGCAGGCAAATTCTGCCACTATCACGAATGCCGTGGCGGCTGGTTGTGTTAGTGCCGGGAATACTTGATCTTGCGGTCCCTGACGCGGCTGCGGCACAGCGCTTTCTAAGCCAGGTTCAAGGGTAAAAAAACATAAAGAGCCTGAAGAGGCCAGCAAGGATGGGGACGATGACGGTGGAGCAGATATTTCTGTTGTATGACGAGCTGACGGGCCTGCAGCATATCGCACGGGAGGCGGAGCAGTGGGGCGTACGGGTTCAGATAGTTGGAACGATAGGGCAGTGCTTGTCATTGGCATCGGCAGCAGGTGTGCAGGCGGCCTTTGCCTTGTCGTGTCAGGCAGACAAGGTTTTTCTGCATATCAATCGTCTGCGCGTTGTCTTTCCTGCAGCGGGCATTATTGTCGTGCGACGAGACAAGATGGCCGGTATGGAGCGGGGGCATCTGATGCTGGCAGGGGCCGATGCCTGCTTTGATCGTGAGGCCCTGCCGGTCGAGGTGGTGGCCTGCGTTCAAGCCTTGCGTCGACGCGGCTATGCCTTGCGGCAAAGCGTGGCACTGGCTGAACCCAATTGCTCCAAAGAAGCACTGGTCGTGTCAAAAACGGGCCCGGAATCCGACTCCTCCTTATGGGAACTGATGGAAGACGGATGGACCCTGCTCACCCCGCGCGGTCAGCCTGTAATGCTGACTCGGGGTGAGCGCCGTATTGTCTTGGCCTTGTTCGCTCTCAGTCCGCAAACCGTAGCGCGCGACCGTTTGTTTCTGCCGGAGGAAAAGGGCGGGGCACAAGTGCGTTCTGTGGATGTTGTCATCAGCCGTTTGAAACGCAAATTGTGGGCTCTCGGCGAGGAGCTGCCGATTCGCTCCGTGCGTGCTCAAGGCTACGCGTTTGTGGGCAGCGTCCCGGCAGTCTGTCAGGAGCTGGCGCGTGAAAGCCTCCGTAAAGACGGGGTTTACGACTGACGGGGACAGGACGGAGAGGGGTTTTCTCGATGCTGAAACGGCATGATATAGACCCTAAAATTTTAAATATGTATAATTGGTCGCTCTGGTTCATGGAACCAGCTTCTCGAACTGACCGCTCAGGTGCGACAAAATCGCATAAAAATGGCGGTCTGTTCTTCAACAGGTTGTTGCACAACAACCCGGCTTTTTAGTCCGAAACACCTTGCCCGACCTTCTGGTCGCGGAACAACCAGCCGACTGTCCTGGCGGACATCGGCCTGCAACAGAGCGGCTTGTCTCTGGCCATATTGTTTTTTGTCCGGCCCGCAGACTTGCCGTAATGTGAGGCACTTTGCGTTGTGTCTTGCTTTTTCTCGCTTCGGCTTGTGCCGAGGGCGGGAGCGTGTGTGCGCGCGTTCGGTTTGGGTGCTTCGGTTCAGGTCCTGGGATCTGTGCCGCCCAGCGCGTTATGGCGGAATCGGCACGCATGCGAGCGGGGAAGGCTTGGCCAGACTTCCCGCCGCAGAAGAGAAAGGGAAAAGACATGCAAGAGGCGGAGTTTTTTACACTTTCAAGCACCACGGCAATCTTGCTGCTGCTTGGTTTTTATGGCGCGACATTCTTGATGTCGCTCATGATTGGTCAGAAGAAAGAAAATGTGGACGGATACATGGTATCCAATAGTGCAGTGGGCTTTGGCCTGGCGGCGGCCAGCATGATTGCCACCTGGGTATGGGCCGCGTCGTTTTATGCCAGTGCGACGTCAGGCTACAAGTATGGCTTGTCCGGGCCTTTGCATTACGGGCTGTGGGGCGCCTTGATGATTCTGTTCATCTATCCCTTTGGGAGGCGGTTTCGCCAGTTGGCGCCGCAGGCGCATACCTTGGCCGAGGTGCTGCACGCGCGGCACGGCTCGTCCAGTCAGATGATTATGGCGATTTCCAACGTGGTGGGAAGTGGCATCAGCCTGATGGTGAACTTCACGGCCGCTGGTGCGTTGGTCTCGATCCTTAGCCCTCTGACATTCATTCAAGGTGTGCTGATCGCCGGGTTAGGTGTGTTGTCCTACACCTTGTGGTCGGGATTTCGCGCCTCGGTCATGACCGATTTTGCGCAACTGGTGGCCATGATCCTGTCGGCTGTCATTATTATTCCGCTGATTTTTTTCAATGCTGGTGGTCCAGAGATGGTTCAGGCCAACTGGTGGCGCCTGGACTCCGAACAAGCGAATTTCTATTCGACCAAAGCGATTTTGGAGCAAGGGGCTCCCTACTTTGTCGCGGTACTGGCCTATGCGATTGGTAACCAGACCATCGCGCAGCGCCTGTTTGCCGTGCGTGAAGATCTGATCAAGCCTACCTTTCTGACCGCCACCATTGGCTATGGCGCGGTGGTGATTGGTCTGGGCATGTTGGGACTGCTTGCCCTGTTCACCGGTCTACAGCCTGTAGACGGCAATATGAACAACATCATTCCACAGATGGCATCCACGTATTTGCCACCCTTTGGCATTGCCCTGTTTTTTATTCTGGTTATCGGCTCCCTGTCCTCCACCGCGGACTCGGACCTGGCGGCCCTGTCGGCCATCATGATGACGGATATCTATGCCAAGAACATTGCTCGCGGTCGACCCAACCCCACTCGTATGTTGTGGTGGGGCCGTATCACCATGGTGGTCGCCACGATGGTGGGGGTGATCTTTGCCAGCTTGCGTCTGGATATTCTGGTCATGCTGGTGTTTGTGGGCGCACTGTGGGGGGCAATCGTCTTTCCGGTCATCGTCAGTTTCTACTGGGACCGAGTCACCAACAAGGCGTTTAGCTGGTCGGTCCTGTGTGCCGTGGTGCTGTTTACGATTGTGCGCTTTGAGCTGATCCCCATTGAGGGTGTGGTAGCCGTGTTCTACGAAATAAGCGCTTCGATTGGGGGAGGCGTGGTGGCCGGTCTGATGGCGTTCGCTTTTTTCAACAGCCGTATTGCGATTGCGGTGGGGGTGATTGCGACCGCGGTTCTCTTGCCCAACTTTATCGGTTTCTTGCGTGAGTACATCGTGCTGCTGGGTTCCTTGACCGCTTACGGAGTCAGCGCGGTGGTGTGTGTGGCATTGAGTCTGCGCAGCCAGGAGCGTTTTGATTTTTCCGTGCTGGCCGAGCGTGTGCAGTCGTTTCACTATGACGACACTCCCGCGCCGGGAAAGCAGAAAACGCGGCAGTCACAACAAGGCGAACCCGCCTCGGCCCGCGCCTGAGGGCAGGTTTAAACGACGTAGAAAGGAGAACACGATGCTGATGACAATTTACTTTTTGGTCTGGCCTGTGATGTCGGCCATCATTCTGGTCTTGCTGTTGGGTAATCTGATTCGTGATTGGCGCATGGCCCGCAAGACGGGTCAGTCCATGGTCTAAAAGCAGCAATCCCGTCCTCAGTTGCAGGACGGGATTTTTTTTGAGGGGGGCCGGGGCAAGGCCGGGGAACAGACCAGAGCGCAGACTCCGGATGCTGTTCATGTACAGCCTCGACGACGGATTGCCAGCGTGCCCCGCTGCCCGCCGCTGCGTTGTAGGCCGATTCTGGCAATGCATCCCTAGAGGGCTGATACCTTGCTCCGCTTTGTCCGTCTGACTCAGAGGGGCTGCTCGCCGGGCCTGCAAAAGCTAAAGCCGATATTCCTGTCACTTAGCATCTGTCGATGATGAATAAGGCCATGGATCTGGATTTTGTGAAGCGTAAGCATCAATAGGCGGTGCCAGTCTCAGATGCGGACTCGCTCATCGAGTGGTATCCGTCTGCGCACAGTGTGCCAAGGCGCTGGCCCTATAGGCTGGGTTTGGCTGTCGTGTGCCGATAAAGAATAAAGATGTTTACTTTTTTTGATGCTTTCTGCTGATGGCCGGAAATAATCAATAGACTAAATTTTGATTATTCATTAATCGAGTATTTCATAATGAATGCTCAATTCATCTTTTTTATTTTTGATACGGGTTATGGTCAATCCATTTAATTCTGCCGTATTTTCAACATGCGTTCCGCCGCAGGGATACTGGCCCAGCTTGCCAATTGCAATCTGACGGTGCCCCTGATGAATGTGGATGGAAATAGGGTGGGCCAACTGAATTTGTTCCCTGCAGCGGGCCGATAAGTCTTCCAGGCTAGGAGGCAGCGCATTGTTGGACTGACGAAACACGAGCCGCGCCTCGCCCGGCCAGTGATGCGCCTTGATCGCTTGCCAGCCAGTCTGCTCAAGCAGATGGCCGATCAGGTGGCCGGCAGTATGCAAACGTGCATGCGCAAGCCTGTGCATCTGATCGATTTTCATTTCTACCGGCCCCAAGGGCAGGCTCACCGGTAGATAGTGCAAAACCTGTCCGTCGCGGTTTTGGGTCACATGCAGAACTTCGTGTCCGTTTAATGTGCCTTTGTCGCAAGGCTGACCACCACCTTGGGGATGGAATAAGGTTTTATCCAGCCGAACGACATAGCGCTCATTTTCCGAGTGATAACACTCGAGGATTTCTGTTTTGCCAAAAAGTTTATGGCTGGTCAAATATAATTTATCGTGCATTTCATAATCGATGGGTGGGTGCTCATGCATTGTAGGCGTAGTAGCCCCCCCTGATAATTGCAATTCAACGACATAATTTATTCCCTATGAGCACAAGTAACCTCACTTCCTTGATGAGCGACATGGTGGTGTTTGTCAAAGTCGTGGAGACGGGCAGTTTTTCCGAAGCTGCTCGCCAGCTGGGCAATACACCCTCGGCAGTCAGCCGTTCCATTGCACGTTTGGAAAAAGGGCTGGGAACCCGGGTGCTGCAGCGCACCACGCGTAAACTGCGCTTGAGTGACAGCGGTCAGGCAATTTATGAACATGCGCGTGACATGTTGGCCTGCGCACAAGCAGCGATGGAAATATCGGGGCAGTTTCAGACGGAGCCGGAGGGTCTTATACGCTTGAGTGTTCCTAAAGCGGTGGGGCATTTTCTGATTCATCCGCACATGCCTGACTTCTTGACCGCGTACCCCAAAGTGAACGTGGTGATGAGTCTGGATGACCGCTATACGGACCTGATCGACGATCAACTGGATCTGGCCATTCGTATCACCGACCAGCCGCCGCCGGGTTTGATGGGGCGGCATCTGAGCGATATTCGACATGGACTGTATGCCAGTCCGGACTACGTGGCGGCACACCCGTTGCCCACGCATCCGCAGCAGTTGCGCGAGCACAGTTGCATCTATTTAGGGGAAGCGCCGAGCGATTCTCGCTGGCGTTTCAGCAAAGGCGGTAAGGTTCTGAACGTGACGGTTAGCGGCCGCTATGCGGCCAACCACACCGGCGTCCGGCTCGACGCCGTAGAGCGAGGGCTGGGAATCGGCAGCCTGCCGCGCTTTGTCGCCAAGGGAGCGGAGCAGCAAGGGCGTATCGTACGCGTCCTGCCCGATTGGGAATTCCGGACGCAATACTGTGGCGCCCTGTGGGCGCTGTATCCGCCCACTCGCCATTTACCCCCCAAACTGCGGGCGATGGTGGAGTTTCTGGCGGAGCGGCTGGGAGGGGGTAAAGGGGAGGTCTGGGGGCCGTCGCCTTAACGGGCATCATCCGAATGGATGTGCAGGGCTTCCAGAAAACGCGACACCATATTGTAGGTGGCGATGGTGGCCGTCAGCTCAACGGTCAAGCGTTCATTGAAATGCTGCCGTATGGCCTGGAAGATGGCAGGCTCCACTTGTACCTGCAGGGTCATGGCATCGGTATAGGCCAGTACGGCACATTGAATGGGTGTGAACTGATCAGAGTCCTGCCAGTTGGATAAAGCATCGAGCTGCGCCTGACTCAGGCCCTCTGCAAGGGCGATCGGGGCGTGCTGATCGGCTTCGTAGGGAGCGCGGTTCAGCAAGGCCACGCGCATGATGACCAGTTCGCGCAAGTCGCCCGGCAGACTGCTGTGGTGGCGTATGCCGGTCAGGTGATTGAGCCAGCCCTTGGCAATGGGCGCGCTGTGCAGCAGCATCTGGTACAGGTGCAGCACGCTGCCGCGTTCGGCAATAATTTGCTCGACCAAGGGAGCCGCATCGGGGGCGCTCAGGTCTGCATAAGGTAGGCGGGCCATGATTCTCCTTTCTGTGTTGAGGGAAATGGCGGCATGTAGGCCGCCAGTTATAGGACAGAGCGCCGGCTCCTTGTCACCTGCTCGGGTGGTCAGGCAGACGCTCGGGACGTTCAGACTTGACGAGGCAGGACGCGTTCCAGGGTGTGTGTCAGCCGCTTCACGATCTCGTGAATATCCGCTTCCGTGCAGATAAAGGGCGGTGCCAGCAAGATATGATCGCCGTGAACCCCATCAATGGTGCCGCCCATAGGATAGAGCATCAGCCCCTGTGAAAACGCCTCTTGCTTGATCCGCGCATGCGTTTTCAGGCCGGGGTCCAATGCCTGTTTGCTGGCCTTGTCCTGTACCAGTTCAATACCCACGAACAGGCCGCGACCGCGGATATCGCCCACATTGGGATGCTCGTCCAGAGCCTGGTGCAACTCACGACGCAGTTGTTCGCCCCGTTGGCGTACATTTTCCAGCAACTGCTCGTGTTCAATCACTTGTTGCACGGCCAGGGCGCCGGCGCAGGCCGTCGCGTGCCCCATATAGGTATGACCATGCTGGAAAAAGCCCGAGCCGTTCAGGATGGCCTGATAGATCCGGTCACTGGCCAGCATGGCGCCGATCGGTTGATAGCCGGCTCCCAGCCCCTTTGCAATGGCCATGATGTCCGGTACAACGCCATCCTCTTCACAAGCGTACAGGTAGCCGGTGCGGCCCATGCCGGACATGACCTCGTCCAGAATCAGCAAAACGCCGTGCTTGTCGCAGACCTGACGGATTTTTTTCCAGTAATCGCCCACGGGTGCCAGGGCACCGGCGGTTGCGCCAACAACGGTTTCGCCTACAAAGGCGGCCACATTTTGGGGCCCGAGACGTTCAATGGTGTCGTCCAGTTCCTGGGCCAGCCGGTCGGCGTATTGCTCGTCGCTTTCATGGCTGCCTTGATCGCGGTAGGGGTAACAGGGGGAGACATGCTGGGCAGGAGCGAGCAAGGGCAGGAAAGGCTTGCGACGCCATTCGTTGCCGCCGATCGCCAGTGCGCCCAGCGTATTGCCATGATAGCTTTGGCGACGTGCGATAAAGATATGGCGTTCGGCTTGACCTATTTCCACGAAATATTGTCGAGCCAGCTTCAGGCTGGCTTCCACCGCCTCGGAGCCGCCGGACAGAAAATAGACATGGTCCAGATCGCCGGGCGCACGGCTGCTCAGAAAGTCCGCCAGACTCTCTGCGGCCTGGCTGCTGAAAAACGAGGTATGGGCGTAAGCAATCTGATCGAGCTGATGCTTGATGGCGTCAATCACGACAGGGTGACTGTGTCCCAGGCAGGAGACGGCTGCCCCGCCGCTGGCGTCGATATAGGACTTGCCTGTGCTGTCAATGATATGGATGCCATCGCCTTTGACTGCATAGGGCAAGGTTTGTTTTGGGTTGCGATGAAAGACGTGTGTCATGGCGCAGATCCGGAAAGTAAACGCATAAGGGTTTTCAACGTATGTTGAAACTATAATAATACTTTCAACAAATAAATCATCTTTGTTGAGGTGGCAGGGGTGGATAAAGACCTCACTGTTGCGTTCAGACTGCATTTGTACCCGATATATACTTGGTATCCCTTTTTAAGCGTGTTGGCCCATGAACTCCTTGAGCACTTTGACCGAGCGTATTCAGGCGGCTTTTGCCTGCATGTCGCCCCAGTTTCAGCAAAGCGCGCGCTATGTGCTTGATCACGCCGATCAGGTGCCCTTGATGTCCATGCGACAGTTGGCCGTACAGGCCCAGGTGCAGCCGGCCACGCTGCTGCGCTTTGCCCGGTCTTTGGGCTTTGATGGTTGGGCGCCGTTCAAGGCCGTATTCACCCAGGCCCTGCACGGTCAGGGGGCGCGACGCTATGCCGAGCAAGCCCGCGCCGTGGTGCGCAACCGCCGCAAAGAAGACCGCCTGGCGCAGGTGCTGACCGTGCAAATGGATAATCTGGCCGTATTGCGGGAGGTCAACGAAACGCGCTTGCCTCAGGCCGTGGCGCTGCTCAGCAAAGCCAAGCGGGTGTTTGTGGCAGGGTTCAGGGCCTCTTTCGCGCCCGCGTTTTCTTTTCATTACCAGTACCGCCTGTTTCGCCCCTCGATTGCCTTGTTGCGCGGCGAGTCCGGCACCCTGGATATGGATTTGCGGGCCCTGCAAAAGGGCGATGTGCTGGTCTTGTTCGGTTTTGCTCCCTATTCCCAGGAAGCGGTGTTGGCTCATGGGGCAGCCCGGCAGGCGCAGGCACATATTCTGGCGATTTGCGACAGCTTGCTTGCCCCTATTGCGCAGCAGGCAGATGCCACATTATTGTTTGGAACCGACAGTCCGTCTTTTTTTCCTTCTCTGGTTGCCGCTCAGGCGCTGGTCGAGGTCTTGCTGGAACAGGTTCTGGCCAAGGCGGGCAGTCGTGCTGTAAGCGGTATTGAGTTGGTTGAAAATCAATTGCACCAGTCTGGTGCCTACTGGAAATAGACGCGATGGCTAAGTTGTCCTATCTGGAGTTAACTGGTGGTCCCAAAGAAATTGGCCATTCTTTGGGACGTTTTGGAGCCCCCGCCGTGCATGCCTATTTGCTCAGCTCAACAGCTTGGCAAGGCATCATGCAATTTAAGGGGACGGCTGTTGCCGCTGAGCTGGCGCAGTATACCGAGCGTTATTTTCCCCGAATATGGACCGAGCTCCAGGGCCTGGCATTGGGTCTGGAGCTCCCCTTTGAGGACGTGTTTTTGTGGAATTGCCGTGGCGATTTGTGGGCCATGGCCCCGGACGGCTGCACGACCGTGCAGTTGCCAGCCCAGGGTGAGCCTCGACTGGTGCACAACGAAGACGGTGACCCGGGTTTTGCCGGTTATTGCGGGGTGGGCAAATTCATTCCTGACAGTGGCATGTCATTTGTGTCGTTCCTGTATCCGGCCTCCTTGCCCGGGCACAGTTTTGCCGTGACACAGGCCGGGCTGGCCATGACGGTCAATAATGTCCGCGCCCGCCATGTCACCCCTGGCGTGCCGCGTATGGTTCTGACCCGCGCCATGCTGGATCAGCCTGACCTTGATCAGGCAGTGAGCCTTTTGCAGGACCATCCCCGCTCGGGAGCGTTTCACCTGAGCCTGGCCCAGCGGGGCGATACGCGCCTGCTAAGCGTGGAGTTCAGTGCGCAGGCCGTTTCGGTCCAGACAATTGAACGCAATCAGTTGCATGCCAACCACGCTGTGCACGAGTCCATGCAAGGGTTTGAACAGCGTATTACCCGATCCTCCGAATTGCGCCAGGAGCGCGGCGACGAGTTGCTCTTGCAAGCCGGTTCAGCCGTCGATCCCTTGAAAATTCTAGCGGACCAGCACCACGTGCAGTTCCCAATCTGGCGTTGTGACCCTGATGACAGTGACAGGGAGAACACCTTGGCAACCGTGGATATTCAGGTGGGCAGCCAGTCTCTGAAATGGCAGGTCTACGAAGATCCGACCGATCAACCCGTGCTGACCTTTGCGGATGTCACCCGCATCGATCAGGTCTGAAGATGAAAATAAACAGGGCCCTGTCAATGCAGGGCCCTGTGCGTAAGGGGATAACGCGCTACGACGCAATCAGCTTGTGGACGATTCGTGGCGCTTGGGTTCCCAGAGGACATCGGGGCGGCCCGCATGGCGGTTGAGGGTACGCGCCAGCACAAACAGCAAATCCGACAGCCGGTTCAGGTACAGGCGTGGACCATCCTGTGGCAAGGCCTCCGAAGGGACGGCCACGACACTGCGCTCGGCACGTCGTGCCACGCAACGTAGCACATGCGCCTGTGCCGCGGCCGGACTGCCGCCGGGCAGAATAAATTCCTTCAGTATGCCCAAGGGTTCGTTGTAATGGCGTATTGCCGCATCCAGGCGCTCCACATGGACTGAACCGATGACCTGATGGCCAGGAATGCACAGCTCGGCTCCCATATCGAACAGATCGTGCTGGATATCGGAGAGCAGGGCGTCGACATCTTCGGGCAGCTCCAGGCTGCGCAGCACACCAATATGGCTGTTCAGCTCATCCACATCGCCCAGGGCGTGAATCAGGGCTGCGGTTTTGGGCAGGCGGCTGCCATCGCCCAGGCCGGTCGTCCCGTCGTCGCCCGTGCGAGTGCTGATAATGGAAAGTCGTGTGGACATAATTTAGCCTTGTGCTTCTGCGGGCACGGGTGTGCCATTGGCCATATTGACCAGGGCCTCTCCGGTGACACGAACCACGCGCCAGTCTTGCAGCACCTGGGCGCCTTGATGCTGATAAAAATCAATGGCGTTCTGGTTCCAGTCCAACACCACCCATTCCAGGCGGCCGCATCCCTGAGTCACCGCCATCTGCGCTAGATGGCGCAGTGCTGCGGCACCCAGACCTTTTTTACGGTGGGCAGGATCGATGTACAAATCCTCCAGATAGATGCCGCGGCGATCCAGAAAGCTGGAGTAGTTGTAAAACCACATAATGTAAGAAATTATGGTGTCGGGCTGGCCCTCAGGGGTGATGACCAGACAGTAGGCGCTGGGCTCATCCGAGAAGAAACTGTTGCGCAGCGACTCGGCGCTGGCCTTGAAAATATGCTCCAGTTTCTCAAAGGAGGCCATATCGCGCATCAGGCCCAAAATGGCGGGAATGTCGGCGGGAGTGGCTGGACGCAGCACATACCCTTTAATAAATTCGCTCATGCTTTTGCAAAGGTTTAGCGTTATGCTTGATCGGAAACAGACGCAGCAGGCGTCCGAAAGTAGGCATTATGAGCTAATTGTTCAGCTCTGCCCAATTTGCAGGAGTGAAAAATGACGTGGACAAAACGGGGCGCGGCTCTGGCGCTGGGAGCCTTGGGAGTCATGGCTGGATCGGCTTATGTCGTGGTGGCCCAGGCCCAGGAAGCCAGTGCATCGGGCGAAGTTCGTCGACTGGACACGGCAGCAGGCAAAATCACCATCAAGCATGGTGAGATCAGCGAACTGGAACTGCCCGCCATGACATTGGTGTACAAAATTGATCCTGCCTTGCTGGCCGACATCAAACCGGGCGACAAGGTGAAATTCACGGCCAAGCGTGACGGCGGGGATTACGTGGTCATCAAGATCAGTAAATAAGCCGTGTCAAAAACCATATGAAAAGCCGGGTTCGCCCGGCTTTTTTCTGCCCCAGGCAATCAGGCGGTCGGTCACGGCATGTAAAGTCGCGTGATAAGTGTAGAGGCGGTCGACATAGAGGGCCGACGAGTGGGGCGGGATGGGCAGCGACGCTTGGTGCTCTGGGCTTGCAGGGAAATGGGACGGGATAAAAAACGGGGGCAGATTCTTCTGCCCCCGTTTGTGCTACTACGACTGTCCGCCGCTTACAGTACGTAGCGTGCCAGATCCTGGCTAGCTGCGGTTTCCTGCAACTGCTTGTTCACATAATCGGCGTCGATGACCACACTTTGCTCACCGTGGCTGCCAGCGCTGTAGGACAGTTCTTCCAACAGTTTTTCCATGACGGTGTACAAACGACGGGCGCCGATGTTTTCGGTGCGTTCGTTTACATCGAAAGCCAGTTCGGCCAGACGCTGGATGCCGTCTGGGCGGAAGTCCAGTTTTACGTCTTCGGTGCCCAGCAAGGCGGTGTATTGCTTGGTCAGGGACGAATCGGTGGCCGACAGAATCTGCACAAAATCCTGAGCGCTGAGCGATTCCAGTTCCACACGAATAGGGAAGCGGCCTTGCAGTTCGGGAATCAGATCCGAGGGGCGGGACAAATGAAAGGCGCCCGAGGCAATGAACAGGATGTGATCGGTCCGCACCACACCGTATTTGGTGGTGACGGTGGTGCCTTCTACCAGCGGCAGCAGGTCCCGTTGCACGCCCTGGCGGGAGACGTCGCCGCCACTGCCTTGGCTTTCGCCGCGCGCGGTGATCTTGTCGATCTCATCCAGGAATACAATCCCGTTCTGTTCGGCATTGGCTACCGCGGCCGTGCGCAAATCGTCCTCGTTCACACGACGGGCAGCCTCTTCTTCGGTCAGTTGCTTGAAGGCTTCCTTGACCGTCAGCTTGCGGGCTTTGGTCTTTTCCTGGCCTAGGCCGGAGAACATGCCGCGTAATTGCTCGGTCATTTCTTCCATGCCGGGAGGGGCCATGATTTCCATGCGAGGCATGGCCTGGGCCATCTCGATTTCAATCTCGGTATCGTCCAGCTTGCCTTCACGCAGGCGCTTGCGAAACACTTGGCGTGCCGAGTTATCTTCACGCTGCGGTTGGCCGTGGGCATCACGTGAAGGCGGCACCAGCACGTCCAGAATGCGGTCTTCAGCGGCTTCCTCCGCCTGAGTGCGGACACGGCGCATCTCGATCTCGCGGGTTTGTTTGACCGAAATATCCACCAGATCGCGGATGATGGTTTCGACGTCACGGCCCACATAACCCACTTCCGTGAATTTGGTGGCCTCAACCTTGATGAAAGGCGCATTGGCCAGCTTGGCCAGACGGCGGGCGATTTCGGTTTTGCCCACGCCGGTGGGGCCAATCATCAAAATGTTCTTGGGCACGATCTCGCTGCGCAGGGGCTCGGCAACCTGCTGGCGGCGCCAGCGGTTGCGCAGGGCCACGGCCACAGAGCGTTTGGCCTTGCCCTGGCCAACGATATGCTTGTCCAGTTCGGAGACGATTTCTCCGGGAGTCATATTAGGTGTAGACATGGTGGTGTATCCGGCTGTCAGAGTGTTTCGACGATATGGTTCTGGTTGGTGTAGATGCACAGATCACCTGCGATCTCCAACGATTTCTTGACGATGTCGGCAGGTGCCATATCGGTGTTTTGCAGCAAAGCCAGGGCTGCGGATTGCGCATAGGAGCCCCCCGAACCAATGGCAGCCAGGCCATGCTCGGGCTCCAGCACGTCGCCATTGCCGGTCAGCACCAGCGTGTGCTCTTTGTCCGCCACCAGCAGCATGGCTTCCAGACGGCGCAGGACGCGATCGGTACGCCAGTCGCGCGTCAGTTCGACGGCAGCGCGCAACAGGTTGCCCTGATGCTTTTCCAGCTTGGCTTCAAAGCGTTCCTGTAGGGTGAATGCGTCGGCAGTCGCGCCGGCAAAACCGGCCAGGATGCTGTCGTTGTACAAACGGCGGATCTTGCGGGCCGTGCCCTTGATGACAACATTCCCCAGGGTGACCTGACCGTCGCCACCGATGGCGACTTGATCTCCGCGGCGTACACAGACAATGGTAGTGGCGTGAAATTGTTCCATGATTTCCTTCCTTGAAGTTCTCCATCTGGGGGCCGGGTAAAAAATTTCAAGCGCGTGATAGCAGGAAGTTTTTTCAGGGCCTGGCGGGAGTTTGTCTTTGGGCAAGACAGAGGATAAGCAGGACGGAGGGCCAGGCCGTGCATGGCGCACTCAGCACGGTTCGGGCTGTGCCGCTTGTCAGGCTGCCCGCCCGCCGCCAGTTCTGCGTGTCAATCCGCTTTAGCTGCTGCGGGTTCGCCTCGGCCTACGTGTTTCCTGGCCGATTCGCCTGGCGGGGCGCGTGAAACGCAGGGGCAAAAAAAAGCCCGCCAGAATGATCAGGCGGGCTTTTTGTCGGGGCATGAGCGAATCAGCCTATCAGTCCCCAAACATCTTTTGACGCTTCTCGCGACGCTCCTGGGCTTCCAGCGACAGGTTGGCGGTCGGGCGGGCCAGCAAACGGGGCAGGCCGATCGGCTCGCCGGTTTCCTCACACCAGCCGTATTCGCCCGATTCGATCAGGGCGATGGACTGTTGCACTTTCTTGAGCAACTTGCGCTCGCGATCGCGGGTTCGCAGTTCCAGAGCGTGTTCTTCCTCGATCGTGGCACGGTCAGCTGGGTCAGGAACGAACTGGGTTTCACGCAGGTTTTCCGTGGTGGCACCCGCATTGGCCAGAATTTCCTGCTCAAGCTGGCGCAAACGATGCTTGAAAAACTCCAGCTGGGCGGCGTTCATGTAGTCTGACTCAGGCATCGCCAAAAGCTCCTGCTCGGTCAGCAGGGTTGTAGTACTGTCATGTGACTTAGTTGCCATGATGCTTACCTCTTGTTGACGTCTGGGAGCCTGTAACTGTCGTCACGCGCAATCGCTCCGCATTTACTGAATAATTATTAATTCAGACCAGGCAATTCTCCAGGCCCTGGGTGAATATATCTTGGGGCAGCTTGCGGCCAATAAAGACCAGCTTGGTGCCTTTCTTATCTTTGGCCAGCCAGGCATTGCCGGGCTCGGCGCTCATCATCATGTGTACGCCTTGAAAGAGCATACGACGATTGATGCCCTTCAGATACAGAATGCCTTTATAGCGCATCAGATCTGGTCCAAATACCTGAACAATGCCCGACAGGAAATCTTCGAGGCGTTCGGGGTCAAAAGGACGATCCGAACGGAACACGAAGGCTCCGATTTCGTCATTGTGAACGGCGTGTCCGTGGTGATGATGGTGGTGATCGTGGCCGCAGCCCGGACCGCACTCGCCTTCATCGCCGTGGGCATGATCGTGGTGATGATCATGGTCGTCAGCCGCATCGGGATGCTGCTCTGCCAGGAATTGCGGATCAATGTCCAAAATGGAGTTCAGGTTGAAACCGCTGACTTCCAGCAAATCCTTGATATCGGTTTCACCAAAGTGAACCGGCGTAATGGTGGCCCGCGGATTGATACGGATCAGACGGGCGCGCAGGGCCTCGTACTCGGCATCGTTGACCAGATCTTTTTTGGAGATCAGCAGGCGGTCCGCAAAGCCAACCTGTTTCTGGGCTTCTTCCTGCTGGTCCAGCGTGGCCATGCCATGTTTGGCGTCCACCACGGTGATGACCGCGTCCAGCCGATAGTAGTCGGCAATATCATCGTCCATGAAGAAGGTCTGACAGACCGGGCCGGGGTTGGCCATGCCGGTGGTCTCGATGATGACGCGTTCAAACTTCAGCTCGCCCGCCTCGCGACGCACACGCAAATCGTTCAGGGTGCGCATCAGGTCGCCACGTACCGTGCAGCAGACGCAACCGTTGCTCAGCTCAACGATTTCTTCTTCGGAGTCCTGTACCAACAACTCATTGTCGATGCCTTCCGGTCCGAATTCGTTCTCGATGACGGCAATGCGTCGACCGTGATATTCGCTCAGGATGCGCTTGAGCAGCGTGGTCTTGCCAGCGCCCAAAAAACCAGTCAGCACCGTGACTGGAACCATGTTTTTCAGATCTGATGCCGCGTTCATAAACATGCCTCGCAGTGGCGGGCGAAAGGTACAAGGCACGGCCCTTGCCGCGGCTTCCTGTACCCCCCTGCTCCGCACGAAAACAACGTGCGATTACATCACAGCCTTGCCTGTTGGGCAAACGGTGATCTGTAAAAATTCACAGAGGTTTGCCAATCGATCGAGGAATATATACTGATTGGCGGCAAAATACCATGTTTTAGCGGGCAGATAAGGGTTTTCGCTCGTTTTTAGCCGCGACGCAACGCTGGCACAGGCCGCGCAGCTCGGTTTCGTGGCCCGACAGGGCAAAGCCGGCACCGCGTACGCAGTCAGCCAGCCTTTGGCTCAGGTCCGGTGCGCACAGTTCCACCACGGTGCCACACTGGGTGCAGACAATCAGCAAGTCGTGGGGGTGGCCGCCGGCATCCACACAGGCAGTCCAGGCATTGACGGCATCCAGACGGTGGATCAGGCCTTCCTCTGTCAGAAAGTCCAGGGCGCGGTACACGGTAGGGGGCTTGGCCCCAGGCTGGAACTCGCGAACCAGATCCAGCAGTTCGTAGGCGCGCAAACTGCGCTGGGCCTGAATCAGGATTTCCAGTACCTGACGGCGAATTGAAGTCAGCCGTTTGCCGCGCTCCAGGCAAAGCTGGTCCGCGGTAGCAAGCTGGTCTTCAATGGCGGCGGGCGTAAGAATATGTACAGGCATGGCGCTTGATGGGTTGTTTGTTATGTTATAACATCTTTAGAGAAATTAAATATCCTCATCCAGCCGCATTATCCCTGTTTCATGTCCTGTCCTCAATTTCCCTCGACTTTCCGCAGTCCGGCGCCGCGCCGTTCGCTCTTGCTGGCCTCGGCCGGGCAGCGCGTACTGGGCGCTTTGTGCGTGGCTGCTGTGCTGTGGCTGCTGACGGCCTGGGCCATGGGCGCGTGGTAAGGGCATGAGTTCACATCAGACCTTGATCGAGCTGGATCATGTGGCGCTGGGCTGGAAAGACAAAATTGCTCTGCGTGATATCAGCGGTGGCTTTACCCGAGGCTCCTTGACAGCCATTGTGGGGCCAAACGGGGCGGGCAAGTCCACCTTACTCAAAGGCTTGACCGGGCAGATCAATCCGCTCAAGGGGCGGATTGTTGTCGATAGTGGCTTTTTGAATGAATTGGCCCTGTTGCCGCAGATGGGGGATCTGGACAAGAGCTTTCCCGTGACGGTGCATGACCTGGTTGCCATGGGGGCCTGGAAGCGGGTCGGAGCCTGGGGCGGTTTCCCCAGGGCGGAGCATGAGCGGATTGCCCATGCGCTCGAACAGGTCGGTCTGGCGGACTTCGCCCGGCGTTCCATTGGCACCTTGTCGGGCGGGCAGCTACAGCGTGCCTTGTTTGCGCGCATGATCATGCAGGACGCCCAGATTCTGTTGCTGGACGAACCCTTTGCCGCGGTGGATCGCGCGACATCGGATGAATTGATGAGCTTGATTCTGGATTGGCATCAACAGGGCCGTACGGTCATGGCCGTGCTGCACGACCTGGATATGGTGCGTAGCTGCTTTCCGCAAACGGTGCTGCTTGCCGGACAAGTTGTTGCCTGGGGGGAAACCGAAGCCGTGCTGACGCCGGAGAATCTGCATCTGGCCCGGCATTTGTGCGCGGGGGACTATCTGTGATGGCACTCATTGATGTTCTGTTCGGCCCTTTCATGGACTTTGGCTTCATGAAGCGCGCTCTGGCCGGCTCCTTCGCCCTGGCCGCAGCGGCCGGGCCGTTGGGCGTGTTTCTGGTGCTGCGTCGCATGAGTCTGATGGGCGATGCCATGGCGCATGCCATTTTGCCTGGGGTGGCGGTGGGGTTTCTGACGGCCGGCCTGTCTTTAAGTGCGATGGCCATAGGGGGCATGATTACGGGCCTGGTGGTGGCCTTGCTGGCCGGATTGGTCGCGCGCCTGACTCCACAGCGTGAGGACGCCAGTTTCGCCGCCTTTTATCTGGTGTCTCTGGGGTTGGGGGTGCTGCTGGTGTCGCTGCGCGGCTCCAATATGGATTTGATTCATGTGCTGTTTGGGACGGTACTGGGCCTGGATGATGCGTCCTTGCTGCTGGTCACCAGCAGCACGACGGTCACCTTGGTGATCCTCGCGCTGGTCTTTCGGCCCCTGGTGCTGGAGTGCATGGACCCGATTTTTTTACGCACCCAAGGGGGCCGCGGCTCGCTGGTTCATATGCTGTTTTTGTTCATGCTGGTCATTACCCTGGTGGCCGGCTTTCAGGTTCTGGGGACCTTGATGGTGGTGGGGATCATGATGCTGCCCGCTGCCTCGGCCCGGTTCTGGGTGTATTCCGTGGGCCGGCAAATGCTGGTGGCGGCCTTGCTCGGCATGATCAGCGCGTATCTGGGCTTGCTGTTTTCCTACTACTACAACGTGCCGGCCTCTCCCGCGATCATTCTGGCGGCTGGTGCGTTTTACTTTCTTTCCATCACCTTTGGCCCTCAAGGCGGTTTGCTGCGTGCGTATTCCCAATGGCGCGCGCGGCGTCGGCGCATGGCCTCTCTCTTGGAGCATGATCGATGAAAATGCGAGACATTCATTCAGGCCGCGCCGTACTGGCGCTGGGCTTGCTGGCACTGAGCCTGTCCGTACAGGCGGAACCCTTGCGCGTGGTCAGCAGCTTTTCGATCCTGAACGACATGGTCAAGGAGATTGGCGGCGACAAGGTGATAGCCAGCACGATTGTGCCCGCCAATGGTGACGCCCATGCCTTTGAGCCACGCCCCAGTGACGCCAAGTCTCTGGCCAATGCGCAATTGCTGGTAATTAACGGTCTGGAGTTCGAGACCTGGCTGCCGCGTTTGCAGCAGGCCGCGGGTTATCAGGGCCCGCAGGTCGTGGCTACGGCGGGCATTACGCCCTTGGCGTTTGAGGGCGGTCACGATGACCATGCCGACCACGGCCACGGCCACGACCACGACCACGACCACGACCACGATCATGATCGTGCCAAGGAACCCGGCCACGCCCATGAGGCCGGACATGCTCCACAGGGCGAGAAAGAGCCCGGCACCCATGATGACAGCCATCAGCATGGCAGTCAGGACCCACATGCCTGGCAAAGCCTGGCCTTGGCGCAAATATATGTGCGCAATATCAGCCAGGGGCTGGAGCAAGCGGACCCAGCCAATGCGGACTACTATCAGCGCCGTGCCAAGGATTATGCGCAACGCATTCAGGAACTGGATGATTCCATCAAGGCTCGCCTAGAGGCAGTGCCGGTCGACAAGCGCAAGGTCATTACGTCCCACGATGCCTTCTCCTACATGGGCAAGGCCTACGATATTCGCTTTATTCCTCTGGTGGGCGTCTCCAGCCAGGCGGAGCCCTCGGCGCGAGACATTGCGCAAATTGTTCAGCAGGCTCGTCGTGAACAGATTCAGGCCATTTTCGTGGAAAACACGGTCAGCGCGAAGCTGGTAGAGCAAGTTGCGCGTGAAACTGGGGCGAAAGTGGGCGGGACTTTGTATTCCGACGCCTTGGGGGAGCCCGGCTCCGGCGTGGACACCTACTTGGGCATGATGCGCTCAAACACGGATCAACTGGTCAAGGCCTTGCAGCCCTGATTCACTCCTCCGGCTTGTCACTGGCCCGGTTCTTGCGTTGTGCCCGAGGGTGGGCCTGATCGTAAGCCTGGGCCAGGTGCTGAAAGTCCAGCCGTGTATAGATCTGGGTGGTAGAGATATTGGTATGACCCAAGAGCTCCTGTACTGCCCGCAAGTCCTGGGCAGATTGCAGCAAATGGCTGGCAAAGCTGTGACGCAGGCTATGGGGATGCACATGAACGGGCAGGCCGCTGGCGCGGGCGTAGTTTTCCAGTTCCTGCTGGACGACACGCGGGTGGATCCGCGCTCCTCGTGCCCCCAGAAACAGCGCGGCATTGGCATCTGCGTTAGGGGCCAGCGAGGCCAGAATCGGACGTTTTTTCAGCCACGCCTGCAAGGCCTGGGCGGCCTTCTCGCCAACCGGCAGGCGCCGCGTCTTGCCACCTTTACCACTCACAAGCAGTTCGCGCTCTTGCAGCAATAACCAGCTTTTGGATTGATGCTGGGGGCTTTGGTGATAATGGGTGTCCAGGCTGACCAGTTCGGCCAGGCGTAGTCCGCTGGAATAAAACAGCTCGAACATGGCCTGATTGCGCAAACTGACCGGATCGTCCTGAATAGGTGCGCTGGCGTGGTCCAGCAGTTGCTGGGTCTGGTCTACGGACAGTGCTTTGGGCAGAGGTCGGCCTATCCGGGGAGCCTTCAGGCTGGCGGCAGGATTCAAGGGCCAGCCCAGCGCTTGGGTACGCGACTGATAATAGCCGCGCCAGGCAGCCAGAATGCGGGCCAGACTGCGTGGTGCCATGCCTTGGGCATGCAAGCGGGCCGCGGCCTGCCGTAACTGGCTTTGATTTAGCGTGTCGGGGTCGGTGCCGGGATACTGCGCCAGCAAATGACGTAAGTCGTTCCGGTACGCACTGAGAGTGTGTTCCGAATAGCGTTTTTCCTGCCTGAGTTGATTTAGCCAGTTTTGCATGGCCGGACTGAGCACCGGGTGGGCGACAGATTGCCCTGGCGAGTGGTCCTTGCTAGCGGTGCAGTCTGGTTTTTTCAGGCCGGACATTCGTTTTGATTAATACGGCTGGGTTTGTGTAAACGCTGCAAGGCCGCGCTGCACAGTTCGCCGATGCCTTCCAGAAAGTCGGTGCCCATATCGACGGTAAAGCGAGAGTCCTCGGGGGAACCCAGCACCAGCAGGCCAAACAAGGCATCGGATTCGGGGAATCTCAAGGGCACGATCGCCACTGACTGGGCATCCTGCTGCAGGTCAGCCAGAAAGTCTTGTTCACGACGGGGACCGCAATAGGGTTTGAGCAAGGTATAGGCCCAACTGACCAAGGGGTCATCGGCCAGTACCTCGTCCGGATTCCAGCAATGCAGGCGCACGACTGGCATCTCGAAGATGCGTTCCAGGCTGCTGCAAATCAGAGCGGGCAAGGCCGCGGGATCAGACTCGGCCAGCATCTGGCAGTTCCATTGATGCAATTGGCGCGAGATTTTTTCATTGCCCCGGGCATTGGCCACCAGCATGGCCAGTTGGCGTTCGGTTTTCTTGCCGCGTTCGCGCAGCAGCATGATCTGGCGCTCGCCCAGGGAAATGGCGCGGCTTTGATGCGGGTGGGGCACCATCAGTTTGGCAAAAACGTCGGCGTGTGCGTCGAAAAAATCAGGGTTGGCTTTCAAAAACTGGGCCACGTCCACGGCGCTAAGGCTGTTGGGGGTATCCATGTCTAGAAGGTTTCCTTTCTGGCTACGGATGCACACAGTGCATCAATATCGACTTGTCCGGTAAAGACGGTTTGGGCCGGGCCGCTCATGCGTAGCGCCTGTCCGTCCCATTCAATGCGTAGACTGCCTCCACGAGTATCAACGACAACCGGGCTTTGGAGCAATCCCCGGCGTATGCCTGCCACCACAGCCGCACAGGCGCCGGTCCCGCAGGCCAGCGTTTCACCCGCACCGCGTTCGTAGACGCGCAGCTTGATATGGTGGGGATCAAGAATTTGCATGAACCCGGCGTTGACCTTGTGGGCAAAACGGGGGTGGGACTCGATAAACGGGCCGACCGTGGCAACGGGAGCCTGCTTGACGTCATCGACTACTTGCACCGCATGGGGATTGGAGATGGACACCAGCGACAGGGAGACGGGTTCGGCTTGATCGGGCACGGGCAGCAGCCACAGCGTATCCTCGCCCTGAGCTTTCTGTTCCAGCCCGCTTGGGTCAAAAGCAACATCGGCCGGCGTAAATCGGGTGGTGCCCATCATGACCTCCACGCCGCGCTCCGGATCATCATTCAAGCTGATGATGCCGGTGCGAATTTGCGCACGCAAAGGGTTGGCCGACGACAGGCCTTGCTCATGCACGAAGCGGACAAAGCACCGCGCGCCATTGCCGCAATGTTCGACCTCGCCGCCGTCGGCGTTGAAGATCCGGTATCGGAAGTCGGCGCCGGCTTCGGTTGCCGCCTCCACCAGCAAAATCTGATCGGCACCAATCCCGAAATGGCGATCTGCCAGAGCGCGGGCTCGTTCCGGTGTCAGTTCGATGTCCTGCGTCACACCATCCAGCATGACAAAGTCATTGCCCGCACCGTGCATTTTGCTGAAATGCCAGATTGTGGCTGCGGGTTGGGGTGCAGGAGAGCGATACATGATGGGGCCTAGTAGATGCCGGGTTGCCCTTCAGGGCGGGTTTTGAAGCGTCGATGTACCCAATAATACTGCGGCGGGTCCTCGCGCACATAGTTTTCGATCAGGGCATTCATGCGTTCGGTGGCCTCTTCCAGGCTGCCTTCACCCGGAAAGTCGGCCATGGGTTCCAGCACCTGAATATGGTAGTGGCCGGTTTGTGCGTCCAGTCGCGAAATCACCGGAATGACCAGCGCGTCCTGGTTTCGGGCGATCTGCGCGGTGGACAACAGCGTGGCCGCCGGAACATTGAAAAAGGGCACGAACGCCGCGCCTTTGGTGCCGAAATCCATATCGGGCAGGTAATAAATTGGCTGACCCTTTTGCAGCGCGCGCATCAGGCCGCGAATACCGTCCTTGCGTGAGATCAGCGGCACCGAGGAAAAGCGGCTGCGGCCTTCATACATCAGGCGATCCACATGGGGGTCGCGTTGCGGAGTGTAGAACGCCACCAAGGGTGAAATGGACATGGACAGTCGTGTGCCCGCTGCGTCCATCCCCAGGAAATGCGGGACCAGCAGCATGACCTTGCGGCCTTGTTCCAGGGCTTGGGTAATGTGTTCTTCACCCGTCAGGTGCAGGGTGTTCAAAATGGTGCTGGGCAGGCCGAACCAAAGCAGGCCCCGGTCCAGATAGGATTGAGCCAGCAAGCGAAAGTGCTGCTTCTCCCATTCACGACGGGTGCTTTCGGGGGTGTCGGGAAAACACAGGTCCAGATTGGTACGCACAATATGCCGGCGGCGCGAGGCAAAGCGATGTACCAGTCCGCCCAGCACAGTGCCCCAACGCTGGCGCGTGCGTACCGGGACACGGCCAAAATAGGAAAAAACGGATTTGAGCAGCGGGTAAGAATTAAAACTCATGGGGTGGTATCGCCAGGCAAAGGGGGCGCATCGTGAGGAATTTTGTAGCGGTTATAGCCCCACAGGTATTGGGTGGGGAAGCGCCGGATCATGGTTTCCATGGACTGGTTGATCAGGGTAGCCAGTTCTGTCGGGTCCTCGGGCAAGGGCTCGGGCAGACGCAAGGTATGGATATGCCATCCACGACCTTTGGGCAGGCGCTCGGCAGCAGTCACAATCACAGGCACGTTGGATTGGCGTGCCAGCTTGCCCGCCAGCGTCATTGTCAGGGCAGGGCGACCAAAGAATGGCGCCCATACACCATCTCCGCCGCTGGGAACCTGATCGGGCAACATGCCGACCGACTCGCCCCGGCGAAAAGCACGAACAAATTCGCGCACGCCTTTCATGTTGGCGGGGACGGCATGCATTCCTGGTAATTCGCGCGACGCTACCATCAAGGGCTCCAGGAAGGCTTGGCGGGGGGGGCGGAACATGACGGTCAGCGGTCCTAAACCGGCCAGATAGCGCGCAATCATTTCAAAGCAGCCCAAGTGTGGGGTCAGGTAAAGCACACCGCGCCCTTCGGCATGGGTAGTCTGGAGCAGGGTGGGGTCGTCCGCAGTGCAACGGGCCAGGCACTTTTCCGGATACAACCAGACGCGTGGCGTTTCCAGGATCATGGCGCCGGTTTCTCCGGCCGCTTGTCGAAAAAAAGCGGGGGAGTCGTAACCCGCTTGCCGACAGTGGCTTTGCAGACGGCGGCGATAGCGTCCGGGAAAAGCGTAAATCAGGCGTCCGATTCCTTTGCCCAGCCCATGCAGGACGGGTAAAGGCAGACGAGCCATCAGACGTAAAAGTGCCGCGAGCATGGGCCTGGCAATCCTTTAGTGTGAAGTTTTGCTGAAATAAATACGTATTTTCGCTTAAAATGGAATGTATCGCTGAGTTAAACGACAACTTGCGGAGCGATCAGGCAGCAATCTGCCCACTATAAACCGCTAAAGCGTCGCGCCCCGTCTATCGTATCCACATCGCTGGCTTCGAGGTGCAACGCAGTTTGTTCAACCTCGTGCTGATTATCAGCCCTTATCCAAGGAAGCTACGCTGTGAACCACAACGACTTTCTCTTTACGTCCGAATCCGTCTCTGAAGGGCACCCCGACAAGGTTGCCGACCAGATTTCCGACGCCATCCTGGACGCGATTTTCGAGCAGGACCCGCAAGCGCGTGTTGCCGCTGAAACCCTGTGCAATACCGGCCTGGTGGTGCTGGCCGGCGAGATCACGACCCACGCCAACGTGGACTACATCCAGGTAGCCCGTGACACCATCAAGCGCATTGGCTATGACAATGGCGACTACGGCATCGATTACAAATCCTGCGCGGTTCTGGTGGCCTATGACAAGCAATCGCCCGATATCGCCCAGGGCGTGGACCGTAGCCCTGAAGAGCTGCTGAACCAGGGTGCCGGCGACCAGGGCCTGATGTTTGGCTATGCCTGCGACGAAACCCCTGATCTGATGCCTGCTCCGATCTGGTATGCCCACCGTCTGGTGCAACGCCAAAGCGAGCTGCGCAAAGATGGTCGTCTGCCCTGGTTGCGCCCGGATGCCAAGTCCCAGGTTACCTTCCGCTATGTGGACGGCCATCCTGCCGAAGTGGACACCGTGGTGCTGTCCACCCAGCACGCGCCTGAAATGTCCCAGAAGGACATTCACGAAGCGGTCATTGAGCACATCATTCGTCCATGCTTCCCATCGGATCTGTTGACCGAGAAAACCCGCTTCCTGGTGAACCCCACCGGCAAGTTCGTGATTGGTGGTCCTCAAGGCGATTGCGGTCTGACTGGCCGCAAGATCATTGTGGACACCTACGGCGGTGCCTGCCCGCACGGTGGCGGTGCCTTCTCCGGCAAGGACCCCTCCAAGGTGGACCGTTCCGCGGCCTACGCGGCGCGTTACGTGGCCAAGAATATTGTGGCCGCCGGTCTGGCGCGTCAGTGCCAGGTGCAGTTGAGCTACGCCATTGGCGTGGCCGAGCCAATCAACATCACCATTTACACCGAAGGCACGGGTGTGATTCCGGATACCGAAATCGCCAAGCTGGTGCGCCAGCATTTTGACCTGCGCCCACGCGGCATTATTGACATGCTGGATCTGCAGCGTCCCATCTACTCCAAGACAGCCGCCTATGGTCACTTCGGCCGCAGCGAGCCTGAGTTCAGCTGGGAGGCCACGGACAAGGCGCAGATTTTGCGTCAGGCCATCTAAGCCTTTTGGGCGAACAGGCAAAGGCCGCATGAGCGGCGCTTTGCAGACGTAGTATCGCGTTGTGGGTTCCCGATCCGGGTGCCCGCAACGTGGGATGAGGCGGGCCAGACTCGGACTCAGACAAAGAAATGATGTTTTTTACCAGTGAGGCTGTCTTCCCAAGAGGAGCCAAACAGGTACAATCACCAACAGTAAATTGCCATCCTCGAGGGGCGTTGCGACAAGACACTGATCTTGCCAGGCTCGGGGTATGGATAGGTGGTATCCACCTTGGAGAACGACGCTCACCACGACCCGCATGGCGGGCTGCTGGTGAGATTCATTTGCTCTCCGTGCAGTCCGCGTGCCGTATAACGGAGCCCGACTGTGACTTTTACCGATTACAAAATTGCCGATATTTCCTTGGCTGAATGGGGCCGCCGCGAGCTGACCATTGCCGAGACCGAAATGCCTGGCCTGATGGCCACCCGCGAGGAATTTGCCGCCTCGCAGCCCCTGAAGGGCGCACGCATTGCCGGCAGTTTGCACATGACCATTCAAACCGGGGTGCTGATTGAAACCCTGACGGCTCTGGGCGCTGAAGTGCGCTGGGCCTCGTGCAATATCTTTTCCACGCAAGATCACGCTGCTGCGGCCATTGCCGCCTCCGGTGTGCCCGTGTTCGCCGTCAAGGGTGAAACCTTGGAAGAGTACTGGCAGTACGCCCACGACATTTTTGACTGGCCCGGCGAACAGGCCAACATGATTCTGGACGATGGTGGCGACGCCACCCTGTTGCTGCATCTGGGCGCCCGTGCTGAAAAAGATCTGTCCGTTCTGGACAATCCCGGCAGCGAAGAAGAGCGCGTCATGTTCGCCTCCATCCGCGCCCGTCTGCAAAACGACAAAACCTGGTATTCCACCCGCCTGGCCCAAATCAAGGGTGTGACTGAAGAGACCACCACAGGCGTGCACCGTCTGTACCAGATGGCCAAGAAAGGTGAGCTGGCTTTCCCTGCCATCAACGTGAACGACTCGGTGACCAAGTCCAAGTTCGACAACCTGTATGGCTGCCGCGAGTCCCTGGTGGACGGCATCAAGCGTGCCACGGACGTGATGGTTGCCGGCAAGATCGCGGTGGTGTGTGGCTTTGGCGACGTGGGCAAAGGGTGTGCGCAAGCGTTGGCTGCCTTGCGCGCCCAGGTTTGGGTCACCGAAGTGGACCCCATCTGCGCCCTGCAGGCCTCGATGGAAGGCTACCGCGTGGTAACCATGGAAGAAGCTGCCGACAAAGCAGACATCTTCGTGACCGCGACAGGCAACTACCATGTCATCGACCGCTCGCACATGGAACGCATGAAAGATCAGGCCATCGTGTGCAATATCGGTCACTTTGACAATGAAATCGATGTGGCCTCGGTGGAAGACCTGGAGTGGGAAGAGATCAAGCCCCAAGTCGATCACATTATTTTCCCCGACGGCAAGCGCATCATCCTGTTGGCCAAAGGTCGTTTGGTGAACCTGGGCTGCGCAACTGGGCACCCCTCGTTTGTGATGTCGGCGTCGTTCACGAACCAGACCATTGCACAAATTGAATTGTTCACCCGTGGCGAGCACTACGAAGCAGGTAAAGTATATGTACTGCCCAAGCACCTGGACGAGAAAGTAGCTCGCTTGCACCTGAAGAAACTGGGTGTGAACCTGACTACCTTGTCCCAGGCGCAGGCAGATTACATCAACGTGCCTGTGCAAGGGCCCTTTAAGGCTGAGCACTACCGCTACTAAAACACACCGGCGTCTTCGGACGCCTGTTCTTGGAGCCCTATCATGACTTTGCTACTTGTCTGGATCCTGAATGCTGTTGCTTTGCTGGTTGTTGCCTACATCCTGCCCGGTATTACCGTGGCCTCGTTTGGCTCAGCCCTGATTGCGGCGCTGGTATTGGGCTTGCTCAATACGTTGGTCAAACCTTTGCTGATTGTGCTGACCTTGCCCATTACCATTGTGACCTTGGGTTTGTTCCTTCTGGTACTGAATGCCTTGGTGTTCTGGTTTGCCGGTTCCATTCTCAAAGGGTTTCAGGTTGAAGGATTCTGGTGGGCGGTGATTGGGGCGATCGTCTACAGCCTGGTTTCCGGGCTGCTGTCGGGATTGTTAATTAAATGAGCAAGAAGCAAACCTTGAGCCTGGAGTTTTTCCCGCCGCGCGATAGCGCGGCGCAGGAAAAACTGGTGCGCACTGCCAAGACCCTGATGGGCTTGAATCCGGCCTATGTCAGCATGACGTTTGGAGCCGGTGGCTCCACACGTGCTGGTACGGTCGATGCGGTGGCATTGCTGCAAAACCTGGGCTTGGATGTGGCACCGCACCTGTCGTGCATCGGTACGGCTCCGGCCCAGTTGGGCGAGATGCTCGATACCTACCGCGATCAGGGCATACGCCGTATTGTTGCCTTGCGCGGCGACTTGCCCTCGGGCATGGGCGGTGACACGGGTGAGCTGCGCTATGCCAGTGATCTGGTGTCCTTCATTCGAGAGCACTATGGCGAACACTTTCACATCGAAGTGGCTGCCTACCCTGAAATGCATCCTCAGGCCACCAGCCTTGAGGAAGACCTGGGTCACTTTGTGAACAAGGTCAAGGCCGGGGCGCATGGCGCAATCACCCAGTATTTCTTCAACCCGGATGCCTACTTCAGTTTTGTGGAGCGGGCCCAGGCTCAAGGTGTCACCATTCCGATCACGCCGGGCATCATGCCCATTACCAACTCGTCTCAGTTGCTGCGTTTTTCGACCATGTGCGGTGCGGAAGTGCCACGCTGGATTCGTTTGCGACTGGCCGATTTTGGTGATGATCGGGCATCGATTCGCGCTTTCGGGATCGATGTGGTGGCGCGCTTGTGTCAGGATCTGCTCGATGGCGGGGCGCCGGGTATACACATGTACACCCTGAACGGGGCCGATGCCAGCATGGCTATCTTGCCGAATCTGACTTGGCGTTAAGTTCTCCAGCATCAAAAAAACCCGCCAGATGGATTTGGCGGGTTTTTTCATGACCCGGCTCAATGGCTCACACCGAGCGTTGCGTCATACGATGCGCGGCGTGGGTAAGCCGGCAAAGCCGGGTTGGCGAACCAGGTGCTTATAGCTGCGGTGCAGGTACGGCCCAGCCTTTGTCGGTCAGCACACTGTCCAGCCGTTGGTCGTGGGGGGCGGGCTGATAAGGCAGGCCCGACAGGTCACCCACTGCCCAGGCAATACCAATGCTGGTAAAGGCATGGTTTTGCGCTTTTAGCGCCGCCAGGGTCCGGTCGTAGTAGCCTTTTCCATACCCTAGGCGGTCGCCTTGGCGGGTGTAGCCCAAAGTAGGGACCAGGACAATGTCCGGTTGCAGGGTTTGGGAGGAGCTCGGGATTTCTATGCCGTAGCGCCCTTTTTCCATTTTCGTCTCGGGTGTCCACTGAACAAAGCTCAGGGGAGCGTCCGCTTCTTTGACGACAGGAAGACAGACATTGAGGCCTTCTTCTTCCACCCATTGAACCAGCAAAGGGCGCAGGTCCGGTTCGTCGGCCATTGGCCAGAAAGCTGCAATGGTGGTGGGTTCGGCACGGCCTTGTTCACGCAGGCGAGTGCGGTTGGTGGCCAGCCAGGTGAACAGGCGGCCCCGGATCAGCAGGGCGCCCCGGTTGGTGTCAATGGAGGGCTGCCCGGCTCGCAGGTCTTTTAGTCGCGTGCGCAGCGCGGCTGCGTTATGCTCTACGTTCTGAATCATGGGTGATTTTCTAAAGGCCGTCACTATGGGTATCAACCAGCTAAAGTACCAGAAAACACCAGCTTGGGGCATGGCCGGCGCGCTTCCACGTCCGTCCTTGAGCGCCCTGGTGGTGTTCGCACTGGGTTTGGTCGGCTGTGCGGGTTCGCCCTCGCCGCAGGCCCAGACCCATTCCCCCGAAGCGACAATCACGAATCAAGCCGTACTTGTGCAGCCTGCCAAAGAGGCGGTACGGCGCTGGGATCGCGTCCCGCCTGTTCCGCCGGTGGCACGCCAGGCGCTGATCGACGCGCGGCAAGCCATGCAGGCCAAGCGCTGGAGTGCGCTTGACGCCCTGGCCCCCGTGGCAGCAGACGATCCCGTCCTGGGTTCCTATGCCCAATACTGGCGGCTGCGTCGCCTGTTACAGGACTCGACCACGCCGGTGCCAGACGAGCAAGTCCGTTTGTTTTTGGCCGGCAATCAAGACGAATACCTGGAAAATCGCCTGAAGTCTGATTGGATCGTGGCGGCAGCACGGGCAGGTAACTATGCGCTGGTGCGTGAACTGGCGCCCGTGCATGCGCCCAGCTCGGCGGTGAAGTGCGCCGTGGCGACAGCCCGAAACGTGGCCGGAGAGTCGGTCGATGTCGACGATCTGATGGCTTCTTTTGCGCCCAGCCAGGCTTGCTGGTCCGCGCTGGATCAACTGTACGCCCGCAAAGTGATCAGCAAGAATCAGATCCGTGACCTGATGCGGGACGCGCTTGAAAACAACCGTACTGCTCAGGCCCGACGCCTGGCGGCAATTATTTTCACTGCGCCGCAGATGAAGGATTACACCGCCTTGATGGCCTCGCCACAAAAATGGCTCGACCGTAATGTGAACAATAGCTCGGTCAATCCCGAACTGGTGTCGCTGGCCTTGTCTCGCCTGGCCCGCGGTCAGCGGGATTCGGCAGCAGCCTATATCGATCGCACCTGGGCGGGCAAGATTCCCCAGGAAAACCTGAATTGGGTCTGGGGCCAGTTTGGTCTGGTCAGTGCCTTGCGGGTGGAGGATGATGCGGCCAAATGGTATCGCCGCTCCGGTCGTACCCCCATGACGGATTACAACAACGCCTGGCAAGTGCGCGCCGAGTTGCGTCAGGCCACGATCGACTGGAAGCAGGTGGCTGCAGCCATCGATAAAATGAATGATGCGCAAAAGGCGGAGCCGGTTTGGGTGTACTGGTCAGGACGTGCGCATGCGGCCTTGGGACATAAAGACAAGGCTCGTGCTCTGTTTCAGTCCATTGTGGGAGACCTGGGCTTTTATGGGCAACTGGCAACCGAGGAGTTGGGGCTGACCCCGTCCTTGCCGGCGCAACCGCAGCCTTTGACGCCTCTGGATATGCAAGATGCTCGTACCAATGCGGGTCTGTTGCGCGCGGTGGAGCTGTTCAAGCTGGGCTGGCGTCCTGAAGCGGTTCCCGAGTGGAATTTCGCTTTGCGCGGCATGAACGACAGGCAGTTGCGTGCGGCGGCCGAATTTGCTCGCGAGCAGCATATTTACGATCGGGTGGTCAACACGTCCTTGTTGACCAAGAACGAGATCGACTTCAGCCAGCGTTTTATTGCTCCTTTCGAGGGGCGCGTGACCGAGCAGGCCAAATCCATCAATCTGGACCCAGCCTGGGTGTATGGTCTGATTCGTCAGGAATCGCGCTTTATTACCGATGCCCGCTCGGGTGTGGGGGCGTCGGGCCTGATGCAATTGATGCCCGCCACCGCCAAATGGGTGGCCAACAAGATTGATATGCACGATTTCTCGCCGGCACGGGTGAATGAGTTCGAGGTAAACACGGTATTGGGTACCAACTACCTGAACATGGTTCTGGGTCAACTGGGCGGGTCACAGGTATTGGCCTCGGCAGGTTATAACGCGGGACCTGGCCGTCCCATTCAATGGCGTTCGCGTCTGAATGGCTCGGTTGAAGGGGCCATTTTTGCGGAAACCATCCCCTTTACCGAGACACGCCTGTACGTGAAAAATGTGCTGTCCAACGCGAACTACTACGCCATGATGTTCAGTGGCCGGCCTCATTCGCTGAAGGATCGCCTGGGTGTTATTGCTCCTGGCGGAACGACGACGGCGTCCTTGCCTTGATGATGGCCTGCTCCATGCTTGATGACAGACAACGTGCAGCCCTGGCGGCCCTGATGGGGCCGCCAGATCCGCTGCTGGCGGGCTTGCAGGTGTATGTGGTCGGCGGCGCGGTGCGTGACGCCTTGCTCGGTTTGCCGGCCGGCGACAAGGACTGGGTGGTGGTGGGCGCCCGACCCGAAGACATGGCTGCGCGCGGCTTTGTCCCGGTAGGCGGCGATTTTCCTGTGTTTTTGAATCCTCACAGCAAAGAAGAGTTCGCGCTGGCCCGGACTGAGCGCAAATCAGGTCGCGGCTACAAAGGCTTTACTTTCTACACGGGTACCGATGTCAGTCTGGCCGATGATTTGCGTCGTCGGGATCTGACCATCAATGCCATGGCGGTGGATGCAGCCGGCAATCTGCATGATCCTCTTAATGGGCTGGCAGATTTGCAGGCTCGCTTGTTCCGGCACGTTGGCACCGCTTTTAGTGAAGATCCCGTGCGCCTGTTACGCCTGGCACGCTTTGCTGCGCGCTTTGTCCAGTTCACGGTGGCTGATGATACCTGGGCCTTGGCGCGCGAGCTGGTGGAGCACGGCGAGGTTGACGAGCTCGTGCCCGAGCGTGTTTACCTGGAGGTGGCCAAGGGCCTGTCTGCCAGTCAGCCTGCCCGGATGTTTGAGGTGCTTCAGGAGGTGGGGGCGTTGGAGCGGATCATGCCCGCCCTGACCTACAACGAGCAGGTCGGTCAGCAGGTTCAGATCGCCCGAGATCGGCAGTTGGATCTGGCAGGATGCTTTGCCGTGCTGTGCCATGTTTCCGAGACGCCCGCACAGGTTGCTGAGCAGATACGTGCACCGTCTGAATGGCGTGACCAAGCCCGTTTATTGCCCGTTCTTTTAAGTAGTCCAGCCTTGTTGCAGCCCCGCTCGCAGCCAGAGTTCGCCTTGCAGGTCATGGAGTCTTTGGATGCTTTGCGTAAGCCTGATCGTTTCCAGCAACTGATTCAGGCCGCTGCCTGTTTGAAGGCCGTTCCCGAGCAGGATTGGGACACCTTGCGTCAGATTATGGCCAGTGTGGATGCAGGGGCTGTTGCTGCGCAACACAAGGCTGAACCTGGCAAAATCCGGGAGGCAGTGCGCGCTGCCAGACTGGCGGCCCTGGAGCAGTCGCTCTAGCGTTCCTTCGCTACAGGCCGTGTGCAGGTTCCCGCTTTGGCCGATGCAGCCCATCGATCGCTTAACTCGTCACCTTGTCTTCGCGACAAGGTGAAGGGTGATCCGCAGAATCACAGTCGTACTGCAGCCAAAGGACGGTTGGGCGCGCTTAACGGACGCTCAAGATGGCAGGGTCGATATCTTGCCATTTCATGGGCAGGGGTCCCGTCCCTGGGCAAGCGGCTTTCAGGGCTCGACAGGCAATGTGTTTACAGGCGCTCGCGTCGATCTCCGCTCATTGTTCCTAGTACCGGGGCCGGAATATCACGCCCGATAATCAGCACCTTGAACAACTCGCCCATTTCCGCCTCAGACAGCAACTTGTTGGCAGCACTCATGGTCTGCGCCCATTGCTGCTGGGCGGCAGGGGAAGGATCGTCGGGAGGGGAGGCCAGGTAGTGCGTAATACCGCAGTTCATCAGGAACCGGGCCTGGCTGGTATAGCCCAGCACATCCAGCCCTGCCTCCAGAGCAGCGTCGGCCATGGCTGTGAAGTCCACGTGGGCGGTAATGTCTTGCAGGCCCGCCAGCACCAGAGGTTCGGCATGGGCAAAATGACGGAAATGGCACATCAAGGTGCCTTTATCGCGTTGTGGATGGTAGTACTCGCGCTGTGGAAACCCGTAGTCGATCAGAATGGCAGCGCCGTGCTTTAACCAGGTGCCCATGCTACGCACCCAGGCTTCAGCCTGCAGATTGATCTCGGACAGGTAAAAAGGCTGCGCCTGAACACGTTCGGCGACCAGCAACGCCAGATGCTCAGGAGCGGGGCGGGTTGCCAGATAGAAGGGCGCGGGCAGGCCCTGGGCGGTGCTGTCGTCTGCGGCAATGACGCCCACTTCCAGCACCTTGCCCTCTACGTCAAAGGTGAACAGGCTGACGGGCATGGCGTCCAGAACTTCATTGGCAATCACGCAGCCCTTGAAGCTATCAGGCGTGCTGTCCAGCCATTGCACTTGAGCCTGCAGGCAAGCCAGACGTTCTTGCTGGCGGGCGCGCAAATCAGGGGATACTTCCAGAATGAAATACTGCGGTTCGATGCCTTGCTGGCGCAGTTCGGTAATCAGCGCGTAAGCCAGGGCGCCGCTGCCCGCGCCAAACTCCAGAATGGACAGGGACTGGCTGCCTGCCAGGACTTCTTTGACCTGATGGCTCAGGGTTTGTGCAAACAGGGGCGAGAGCTCCGGCGCAGTGGTGAAGTCTCCTGTTGGCTGATTGCTGCCGAATTTGGTGCTGCCGCCGGTGTAATACCCCAGATGCGGTGCATACAGCGCATGGTGCATCCATTGATCGAAGGGCAAAAAGCCGCCTTCATCTTCAATGCGCTCCAGCAGGTAGTGGTTGACCTGCGCAAGGTGCTTTTTCAGCTCGTCCGACAGTGGGGGCAGGCCGTGTGGCAGGGCGGGGGCGGACAGTACATTCATGGCGTCAGTGGGGCTTGTCGTTAGGGGTCTCGGAAGAAGCCGGGTTGGCGCTTCTTGCGCTGGCTTTTTTGGCCTGGGTCACTTGGTGCAGGGTGCGGATCATGCCCACCAGCATCCCAATCAGGATGGACGTGGCTGCAGCCAGGATGAAGTTGCCGTAGATAAACCATAGCGGCAGGCACAGAACGGCCATCAGCAATATGGGTTTTTGCAGCAGGACTTTCATACACCCTCAAAAAAATAGCGTGGAATCCGGGCCAATTGTAGCCCAGGCCAGCGGGGAGCTTGAGCTTGTCCCCCGCTGCGTTACCATGAGCGTTTTGTCTGCTGAGCAAAGAGGTAAGGATGAACGACAGGGGTCAGGCCAGCGCCTGGTTACAGGCTTGGGCCCACTTGATTCCCAATCCGGGCACCGTCCTGGATGTGGCCTGTGGCCGGGGGCGCAATGCGCGCTGGCTGGCCCAGCGCGGCAATACCGTCATTGGTGTGGATCGGGACCCGGAGGCGGTAGCGGCTACCTCGCCCTACGGTGAAATTGTCCAGGCTGATATTGAAAATGGTCCCTGGCCGTTTGCGGGGCGCAAGTTCAACGCGCTGGTGGTGACCCGGTATCTGTGGCGTCCCTTGGTGCCGACATTGCTGGAGAGCCTGGAGCCGGGCGGGATTCTGGTCTACGAAACCTTTGCGGTGGGGAACGAGCGCTACAACGGGCCACGTAATCCGGACTTCCTGCTGCAGCCTGGGGAGTTGCTGCGTTGGTGTGTCGACCTGGATGTCGTGGCTTATGAGCATGGTTTTCAGGCTGAGCCGGACCATATTGTTCAACGTATTGTGGCTGTGCGGCCGCGGGACGGGGGCTCGTTCAGTGACTACCGGCTCAATCCGTAAAAGAGGGGTGGCATCAGGTGTGAATTGCCGAGTCGGCAGGACCTTGCGTTTCGTCCCCTGTCCTAAAACAGATAGGTGCGGGCCAGCATGGACAGGGCGACCAGGGCAGTCAGAATGCTAAAGCCTTGCTGTAGACGCACAGGAGGAATACGGGGAGCCAGTTGTCGACCTATCATCATCCCACCCATGGCGGCCGCTACAAACACCCATCCGCTAAGAGGAATGACGGCCCCCTGAGCCAGGCTCATGCCAGAGGCGCTCAAGGAGATAAGGGCGATCAGCATCAGCGAGGTAGCGACAATGCTGTGCATGGACAGATCGCTAAAGCGTTTCAAGGCGGGGACGATCAGGAAACCGCCGCCTACCCCCAGCATGCCCGAGAACAAACCGGCCACTGCGCCAATGGCAGCCAAGGTGAACGTGCCAAGGGGTGTCCAATGCAGGCGCCCTGTTGTGGGGTTCACGCAGCAGGGTGTGTGGGCATGTTCCGTTACGGTGGGCCGCCGCAGCATCTTGGTGGCAATCCACAGCATGATGAGCACAAACAGGGTTACCAGTACCTTTTCCGGTAAAGCGTGGCTGATGCGCACGCCCAGTGACGTCACCAGCGCGCCCGTCACGGCCATGAAGACGGCTGCACGATAGCGCACGATATGTTTGTACAGGCCGTCCAGCGCACCCAGCAAAGCGGCCGCGCCCACGGCCAGCAAGGCGACGGGAGTGGCCGCCGTCATGCTGTAGCCCATGCCCAGCACCAGGGCGGGCACGGCCAGAATTCCCCCGCCTGCGCCTGTCAGGCCCAGCGACAGACCAGTGAGCATTCCCAGAATGATTGCAAGTACCATAAGCCAGAGGGCGTGATCCCCGTAAGGATCACGCCTTATACAAAAAGCGACGTAATGGCTTATTGTACGCTTTTAACTTCTTTTGGAAATTAGCTTATTTATAAAAGTAATTAACAAAGCCGATTTCCTGGTTTCTGCTTTAGCCCGAGTTACGCAGCCCTGCGGCAATGCCGTTAATTGTCAGGTGGATGACGTGTTGCTTATTGACACCACTGCGCGTTGGCTGACTGGCTTTTTGCCCTTGGCGGCGATGGCGGCGCAGCAGTTCCACCTGCAAGTGATTCAGCGGGTCAATATAGGCAAAGCGTTCGGTCAGGGCATCTCGCAGTGCCTGATCGTGCGCCAGCAGCTCATGACCGGTAATTTCACGGAACAGTCGGTGTGTGAGCTCGAACTCGTCGCGGATTTGCGTGAAGATGGTCTCGCGCAGCTCCGGGTCTTCGACCAGCCCGGCGTATTTCAGGCCGATGTCCAGGTCTGTTTTTGCCAGCACCTGTTCCATATTGGAGAGCAGGGTACGGAAAAATGCCCAGTCTCGTGCCATGGCTTGCAGCTGGGCCAGGCGCTTGGCACGGTTCAAGCCATCATCGGGCAACCCTGATTCCAGGTAGCGATGCAAGGCGGTGCCCATGCCGTACCAGCCTGGAATGGGCAGGCGGCATTGTGCCCAGGAAAAACTCCAGGGAATGGCGCGCAGGTCTTCAATGCTTTGCGTGGCCTTGCGGGACGAGGGACGCGAACCAATATTCAGGCCGGCAATTTCCTTGATGGGCGTGGACTGGAAGAAGTACTGATCAAAATTGGGCGTGCCGTAGACGAGCTCGCGATAGCTTTGATGTGCCTGCTCGGACATCCAGGCCATGATTTCGCCGTAGGCGGCCAGATGTTCGTCATCATTCGGTGCCCCTTTGCGTGCGCCCAGACTGGCTTCCAGCGTCGCAGCGACAAAGAGCTCCAGATGCCAGCGCCCCACGTCTGCATCTTTGTACCGTCCCTGAATCATCTCGCCTTGCTCGGTCAGACGGATCTGGCCGTTCACGGTGCCCGGAGGTTGGGCCAGAATGGCGTCGAAGCTGGAACCGCCGCCTCGGCCTACCGAGCCGCCACGGCCGTGGAACAGTCGCAGACGGATTTTGCGGCGCGAGAACACCTGGGCAAATTCACGTTCGGCACGGTACAAGGTCCAGTTGGAGGTCAGATAACCGCCGTCCTTGTTGCTGTCCGAGTAGCCCAACATCACTTCCTGCACACTATCCTGGGCATGGCGTACACGCTGGCGTATTTCTGGCATGTCCAGCCATTCCTGCATGATTTGCGGGCCCCGTTCCAAGTCGGGGATGGTCTCGAACAGGGGAACGACCATCAAACCCTGGTGTTCAGGCTCATCGGAGTTGGGCACGATCAGCCCGGTCTCCTGCTGCAATACCAGCACTTCCAGCAAGTCGCTCAGCGTTTCAGTGTGCGACACAATCGTCTGCTCCAGAGCCCGGGCGCCAAAGCGGCGACGACATTCGGCCGCTTTGCGCAGGATGGACAGTTCTTTTTCGGTTTCTTCCGAGTAGCGATACCAGGGCGAGACCAGGGGGCGGTGATGGCGCAGTTCGGAGCGCAGCAAGTGGACACGGTCCTCTTCGGACAACTGGCGGTAGTTGACCGGTTCGTCCTTGTACAGTGTGCCGGCCACGCGAAACAGCTCGTCCAGCACGCGTTCGTGGACATCGGAGCTTTGGCGCAGATCCAGGGTGGCCAGATGAAAGCCAAACACTTCCACGGCTTGAATCAATTCGTTCAAACGCAGGCCGGCAATGGCGCCGCCTTTGTTTTCTGCCAGCGAGTCCGCGATGATCTGCAAGTCGGCTTTGAACTCCTGGGGACTGGCGTAGGGCGGGGCGGCGTAAGTGGGGCGATCGGCCAGATCGCGACCTAGCAAGGTTTGCGCCGTGGCAGCCATACGGGCGTACAGATGGATGAAGCTGCGACGATAGGGCTCGTCCATCCGGTGTGGCGAGCGGTCCTGGCTGCTGGCCGACAAGGCCGCCAGGTCTTTGCTGACCCGATTTAACGCGTCGGACACCGAGATTTCCGTACCGAGCAGACGAATCTGTTCCAGATAATGCTGAAGGGCGCGGGTGGACTGACGCAGTACCGCCTGTTCAACTGTCTCCGGGCCTACATTGGGATTACCGTCACGGTCGCCACCAATCCAGCTGCCCATGCGCAAAAAAGCGGGAAGGGCGCGGGTTTTCTGATCCAGCAGACTTTTCTTGCCCGGTTCCAGCAGACGGTCCAGATCGTGGTAGAGCTGGGGGATCGTAGGTAAAAAGGTGGAGCCGTAATAGGCCAGCGCATTGTCGATCTCGTCCAGTACGGTCAGCTTGTGATCGCGCAGCATGCGGGTTTGCCACAGCAGCGACACCAGACCGGTCAGCTTCTCCTGGGTGCGGGCCGATTGCGCGGCGCTGGCCTTGTGGTCCAGGCCGTTTAGCTCATCGGCAATCGCCATATGCACGGCCAGGGTACTTTGGCGCTGAACTTCGGTTGGGTGAGCCGTCAGCACCGGCATCACACATGCCTCTTGCAGATAACGGCGAATTTTCTTGGCGCTCAGGCCCTGATCCATCAGGGTCTGGATGGCGTGCTGCAGGCTGCCCAGCAATTTTTCCGGGTCCTGCTCTTCGCGGCGACGATTCTGGTCGCGGTCCTCGGCAATGTTGGACAAGTGCAGAAAGTAGGCAAAGGCACGGGCCACCGAGCGGGCCTGGGCATCGTTCAGCTTGGGAATGTCTTTTTCCAGAATCCGTGCTTGCTGCGGATCGTGTTCACGTCTGAAACTGACGGCAGCCCTGCGCAAGGCTTCAATCAGCGTGAAGGTCGCCTTTCCTTCGCTGTCACGAATCACCTCTCCCAGGGTCTTGCCCAGAAAGCGGATGTCCTGTCTGAGCAGGTTGGAAAGGTCAGGCACGGCCTGCGGCATAATCAATCTCCTGTTAACTAAGGGGTTTTGCTGCAAAGGATTCTGGGTGCCAGATCGGTAGCTGCCCTATGGTAAGACGCCTGCCCGACCTTGACGCGCACAAAGCGCCTTGGGACGTTTATGATAGGTATCTTTACATAATTTTCCTGTTCAGAGAGTAGTCATGCCCCAATATCGCTCCCGTACCTCGACACACGGTCGGAATATGGCCGGCGCGCGTGCCCTGTGGCGCGCCACCGGTATGAAAGACGAGGATTTCTCCAAACCGATCATTGCGGTGGTGAACTCCTTTACGCAATTCGTACCGGGTCACGTACACCTGAAAGACATGGGTCAGTTGGTGGCCCGTCAAATTGAAGCGGTTGGTGGCGTGGCAAAAGAGTTCAACACCATTGCGGTGGACGACGGTATTGCGATGGGCCACGGCGGCATGCTCTATTCCCTGCCTTCGCGCGAACTGATTGCCGATTCGGTGGAGTACATGGTCAACGCGCACTGCGCCGATGCCATGGTGTGTATCTCCAACTGCGACAAAATCACCCCCGGCATGTTGATGGCCGCCATGCGTCTGAACATTCCCGTGGTATTTGTGTCGGGCGGACCGATGGAAGCGGGCAAGGTCTACTCGCCAGATGGCAAAACCGTGGTGCAGAAGCTGGATCTGGTCGATGCCATGATTCAGGCAGCCGATCCCAACGTGAGCGATGAACAGGCCGAAGCCGTGGAGCGTAGCGCCTGCCCCACCTGTGGTTCCTGTTCGGGCATGTTCACGGCCAATTCCATGAACTGCCTGACCGAGGCGCTGGGCCTGTCCCTGCCGGGTAATGGCACCATTGTGGCGACGCACGCGCGTCGCCAAGGCCTGTTTGAGCGCGCAGGCAGCCTGATCGTGGATCTGGCCAAGCGTTACTACGAGCAAGACGACGAATCCGTTCTGCCCCGCAACATCGCCACCTATCAGGCTTTTGAGAACGCCATGACGCTGGACGTGGCCATGGGCGGTTCCACCAACACCGTTTTGCACTTGCTGGCCGCAGCCCAGGAAGCCGGGGTGGAATTCACCATGGCCGATATCGACCGCATCTCGCGCCGTGTACCTTGCCTGTGTAAAGTTGCGCCTGCCACCCCCGAATACCATATGGAAGACGTACACCGCGCAGGTGGCATTATGGCGATTCTGGCCGAGCTGGCTCGGGCTGACCTGCTCAATCTGGACGTGGGCAACGTACACAGCGGCACCTTGCGTGAAGCCATCAAGCGTTGGGACGTCAAGGGCGACAACGTCAAAGCCATCAGCGACTTCTTCCGTGCTTCCCCTGGCGGCATTCCCACCCAAGTGGCCTTCAGCCAGGACCGCTACTATCAGGAACTGGACACCGATCGTGCCAATGGCTGTATTCGTGACAAGGCCCATGCTTACTCGCAAGACGGCGGGCTGGCCGTGCTGTACGGCAATCTGGCCATCAACGGGTGCATTGTTAAAACGGCAGGTGTGGATGAAAGCATCCTGACCTTCACTGGCACAGCTCGTGTTTACGAAAGCCAGGACGATTCCGTTGCCGCCATTCTGGACGGTGTGGTCAAGGCGGGTGACGTGGTCATCATTCGCTACGAAGGTCCCAAAGGCGGCCCCGGCATGCAGGAAATGCTGTACCCCACCTCCTACCTGAAATCGATGGGGCTGGGCAAAAGTTCGGCGCTGTTTACCGATGGCCGCTTCTCGGGCGGATCGTCCGGCTTGGTGATTGGTCATGCTTCCCCGGAAGCGGCCGAGGGCGGCAATATCGCCCTGGTACAAGATGGCGATACCATCGAAATCGATATCCCCAACCGTCGTATTCACCTGGCGATCAGCGATGAGGAATTGGCGGCACGCCGCGCCGAAATGGAATCGCTTGGTGCCAAGGCCTGGAAACCCGTGAACCGCGAACGTGTTGTGTCGCAGGCCCTGAAAGCGTATGCCGCGCTGGCTACTTCGGCAGACCGTGGCGCTGTGCGCGACGTGTCGCAACTGGATCGCTAAGCCCAATTAAGGTTTAGCTGATGAAACCCCATCTGTTCTGGCAGATGGGGTTTTTTTTATGGTTTTGAGGGTGGGGGTGGTGTTGATCTTCGTATAAACGTAGCCCAGGCCCGCAGCCCCTGGCTCCAGGCGGATGGCTTGCCGATGCTGCGCACCGCTACCTTTGTCTGAGTTTGCCTTCGGGCGCACGCTGAACGCGCGCGATAGCTCATCTGCCGGACGAACTATAAGCGTCGCGCTTAAACAGCAGAGTGCGTGAATCCCGAAGACAGACTCCCCCTGCGACAAGCTGTCTGACTCGTCTGGAGCCAGGGGCTGCGGGCTTGGGCGGCTTTAGAGGAGCAACAGTCCCTGGTTTTCTGTTGTGTTGGGCTTTCTGGTCCAGCATAGCTTGCTTACGCATTAAATAACGGGAGATGCCCCTCCCGTCTGGCACAGTTTCTCCAGTCCTTTACAATCGAATTATTGTTCACTTTGTGTAGAGAGCCTGCGCCATGACTGATGATCAACGCGCTTTGCAAGCCAGTATTCGTGCGGAATTGGGAATGATGGATCATTTCGACGTTCAGCAGGAAATTGAACGTCGCGTCCGCTTTCTAAGTGACTATCTACTGCGCACCGGTTGCCGTAGCCTGGTCCTGGGGATTAGTGGGGGCGTGGACTCCCTGGCGGCAGGATGCCTGTCTCAGCGCGCTGTCGAGCAGGCGCGGGAGCAAGGCCATCAGGCGCAGTTTATTGCTGTCCGTCTACCCTACGGTGAACAGGCCGATGAGAAAGACGCGCAAGGAGGCCTGAAGGTCGTCAATCCCGATCAGACGCTGGTTGTGAACGTGAAGCCTGCCTCGGATGCCATGCTGGAACAGTTGCTGGCCTCCGGCCTGACATTTCGTGATGCGGCGCAACAGGACTTTTTGATGGGCAATATCAAAGCTCGCCAGCGCATGGTGGCTCAGTATGCCATTGCCGGGGCCAGGGGGGGGCTGGTGGTCGGTACCGATCACGCCGCAGAGGCCTTGATGGGGTTTTTTACGAAATTCGGTGATGGCGCCGCAGACATTACCCCCCTGGCGGGCTTGAACAAACGACGTGTACGTGCTCTGGCCTCCGCGATGGGGGCCCCTGATGATTTGGTCTTTAAAGTCCCGACCGCCGACCTGGAAAGCCTGACTCCCTTGAAGCCGGACGAGGACGCCTTTGGAGTCAGCTATGAGCAGATCGATGACTTCTTGGAAGGTAAAGTCATTGATGACGAGGCGACACAGATCATCATCAAGACATTCCGTGCATCGGCGCATAAACGCGCCTTGCCGGTGGCGCCCTGATCGGGGCGGATAAGGAATGATCGGCCTGCGCTTGCCGACTCTCGTGCTGAGAGAGGCCCACTTCCCGGACTGATAAGCACAATAAAACGCCCAATGGCATGGTGCCTTAGGGCGTTTTTACGTCTGCCTGGATAGCGGGGCGAGTCCACCTTCCCAAGCTGGCCCCAAGCCTCCTGTCCGCCTATCGGTATACCAGACCCTGCTTGGTGAAAGAAGCGTTTAAGCGGTTTCACAGCAGCAGGAGTAGACTTGGCAAAACGTGGTGCGAAGCAGAACACACGAAGGGCAAAGAGCCGCCTCGCTCAAGTCAGGTAGCCTTCCCCTTTCATACTGCGACAACCCCCGTTCTGATGAGTCTTGACCTGTGCGGATCGCGCCTGCGGCCCCAACCCTGTCATAAGCTGAAGAACCGTGATCAGCTTGTTGTAAGAAACGGGTATTCCTTGGCCTGCGATCATGCTATCGTCAAAAAATACTTTCGGGCACCGACCCATGCCCAGACCAATAGACAAGAGGGTCTCCACCGTTTATGCAACCCGTCTTACCCGCATTTCTCATCGCTCGCTGGCTATTGCTGCTCTTGCTGGCCGCAGGCGTCTATTTTTTGAAGGGATTTCTGGTCCCTGTTCTGGCCGCACTTATCATTGGCCTGGCCGGTTGGCCTTTATATAAACGCTTGGTCGTCCGGTGCAATGGACGTAACGCATTAGCCGCCACCCTGGCCTTGCTGGTCGTCATCGTCGTGCTGGTTGTGCCCTTATCCCTGGCCTTGTCCTTTGCCATTCAGGAAGCCAGCAGCTTTATCACCTGGGCGCTGGCCGCCAACCGCTACGGCACACCCACGCCCGAGTGGATCAAGGCCATGCCACTGGTGGGCGAACGTCTGACCGCGTATTGGCAGCTCTATCTAGGCGAACCCCATGCACTGGGTGAACTGGTGGAAATGGTCAGCGGCCAGCATCTGGGCAATATCTACCGCATGGTGCTTTCCGCCACCGGCAACGTGTTCCACTTGTTGCTGACCGTATTGTTCATGCTGATCACGCTGTTTTTTATTTTCAAAGATGGCGACCGCTTACTGGCTCAGCTGGACATCGTGGGCGAACGCATCCTGCCGGGTCGCTGGCAGCGTTTCTCCCGCGTCGTGCCCGCAACCGTGAACTCCACGGTCACTGGCATGGGCCTGATTGCCTTGGGAGAGGGCGTCGTCCTGGGGATTGCCTATTGGATTGCGGGTGTGCCGTCACCCGTATTACTGGGCGTTATCACCGGCTTCATGGCGCTGATTCCCGGTGGCGCACCCTTGTCCTTCACCCTGGTCTCGCTTTATCTGGTCGGTTCAGGCCACCTGGTTGCGGGCGTCAGCCTGTTTCTGTGGGGCGCAATCGAACTGTTCATTGTGGATAAAACGCTAAGACCTCGCCTGGTCGGCGGCCCGGTAAAACTGCCTTTTCTGCCCACCTTTTTTGGACTGGTGGGCGGGGTTCAAACTATGGGTATTGTGGGTTTATTCATCGGCCCGGTTTTGATGGCCTTACTGGTCGCGATCTGGCGTGAGTGGATACGTAACGGACAGGTGGCCGCTGCGGACTAGCCCCTTCACGCCGAGCAGAAGACGGAGCAGGCCAGGGCAATGCACCTGGCCTGTTTTTTTGCAGGCCTAGGAAGGTGAATCAGACCAGGCCGGGCAGAACTCAGGCCTTGTGAAAAGGGCTTGTCATAACTTAAGCAACTGTGACAAAGCGGGCGGAAAAGATGCAATAAAAGGGGAGTTGGACAGAAGATCGGCCGAGCTGGCGCTGAAACAAAAAAAATTGCCTGGGTACTTGCCAAAATCTTCAAAAATCTGCGTATAATAACAATCTTTCCTTCCAAGCCTGGATTCCCAGGTTGCCATACCTAGCCCGGGTGGTGAAATTGGTAGACGCAGGGGACTCAAAATCCCCCGCCGCAAGGCGTGCCGGTTCGATTCCGGCCCCGGGCACCATCTAAAAATCTTCTGATGATTCAAGCCGTTAGAAGATTTCGCAGTACAAGCCCCGCACCGGGGGATTTTCCTAAAATTGTGGTCAGGTACAGTTTCGGTACAGTGATGCGGCGCTAGCCCCATACGGAGTACTCATGGCTACGATCGTTAAGACTTCCTCGGGCACTTGGAAAGCCCTCATCCGCAAGACAGGCTGGCCGGCCACGGCCAAAACGTTCCGCACCAAGCGGGATGCCGAAGACTGGGCGCGCCGTACCGAAGACGAAATGGTGCGCGGCGTATATATCCAGCGGGCGCCGGCCGAGCGCATGACCGTCGAAGCGGCACTGACCCGCTACCTCAAGGAAGTCACGCCCACCAAGCGGGCCTCGACCCAAGCCGGCGAACACAAGAAAGCACAGGTCATCATCCGCCACCTTGGCAAGTACTCGCTGGCAGCCCTGAACGCTGAGATCGTGGCGCAGTTCCGTGACATGCGACTGGCGGGCGACCCGGACGAGAATGGCAAGCTACGGCCTCGCAGTAACAACACGGTACGCTTGGAACTGGCCCTGCTAGGCCACCTGTTCACCGTCGCGATCAAGGAATGGGGCATCGGCCTGCCCTTCAATCCCGTGTCCAACATTCGCCGCCCGGCCCCCGGCTCGGGCCGCAACCGGCGCTTGACCCAAGAAGAACAGACCCGCCTGCTGCAAGCCGTCGATAAGCACTCGAACCCGATGTTCGGATGGATAGTCCGCATTGCCGTCCAGACCGGTATGCGGCTGTCTGAGATTGCTACGCTGCGCATACGACAAGTGGACATCGAGCGTCGCGTCGTGCGGCTGGAGCATACCAAGAACTCTTCGCCCCGCACCGTTCCTCTGACTGCCGAGGCAACGCGCGTGTTCACCAAGGCGCTTGCCAACCCCGTGCGCCCAGCCGAAGCCGAACTGGTGTTCTTCGGCGAACCCGGCCGGGACGGCATACGACGCCCTTACCTGTTCGACAAAGCGTGGACCGATGCCAAGCGAGCAGCGGGCCTGGAAGATTTCCGCTTTCACGACCTGCGGCACGAGGCTGTCAGCCGGTTCGTGGAAGCCGGCTTGAGCGATCAGGAGGTATCGGCCATCAGCGGCCACAAGTCGATGCAGATGCTCAAGCGCTATACGCACCTGCGGGCCGAAGACCTGGTGCAGAAGCTTGACCGCCTCGCGCGTCGCGCGCCGTCCACTTCTAAACAACGGAGTGAGGCCGACTCCCAAACAGAGAACAACGCATAATCGCTCCATCGCGTTGCCATAATGAATAACCGGTTGTCTTAACCTACGGAGGAAGCTAGTTTTGCATACCGCTATCAAGATCGTCGCCATCAGCAGCCTTGCCCTTACCCTTGCCGCGTGCGGCAGCGCAAAAGACGCCAACAAGAGCAACTTCAGCAAGGCCATACAGGCATACCTGGACACTCAAAAGGGCCTATGCGCTGCGATTCCTGCTAAGGGCTTGCCGTTCACCCTGGCGAATCAAGACATGCTGGGCGGTCAGAGCAAGAAGCGCGCCGACGCGCTGGTCGATGCCGGGCTGCTGACGAAGCGAGACACCGAAGTCAAAGCCATGTTCGGCAACAAGATGGAGCCGGCCACCGAGTACCAAGTCACTGACACCGGCAAGAAATTCCTCGTCGCCAATGGTGCCAATACGATGGCTGGGCAAGATGCCTTCTGCACCGGCAAGTACACCGTTGTGGAAGTGAGCAACTTCACTGAACCCAGCGACATGATGGGCGTAAAGCTGTCGCAGGTGAACTACCGCTACAAGGCAGAGGGTGCAGATGATTGGGCCAAATCGGAAAGCATGCGTGCCAATTACAAGAATTTTGCGGAACAGACTCAGGGAGATATACAGGGTAAGGCGGCTGTCATCCTGACCAACGATGGATGGATGCACGAGCGCCTGTTCAAGCGCGGATAACAACCCTGAGCCAGTCCGAAACGAAAGGCCTTTCACCAATGAGTGAAGGGCCTTTTCTTTGGCTCTACGCCGATCTGCGGGGTAGTTGGGGTCGCAGAACGACCGGAGCAGTCGCTGGCTTCACCTCTGTATATGTCGGCGGCGCGGCAGTCTGCCGGACGTGTGCGTCACGTCATCGCTACTTATTATCTAGACAATAACTGCAATCCGAAGAAATGTTCTTCGCGGTGTCGATGGGCAGGGTTTCGACAATCACAAGTTAGCCAGTTCGATCGACTGGCCTAGAGCGCTTAAAAAGGCGATTGCAAATTTTGCAACTTTAAGTAATATCCCTTGAAACCTGGAGGGAGCATGCTGACAGATGTACAGATAGCGGCAGTAAACCGTATTCGTCTGCCGATACGGTATGCGTTTCAAATATCGGGAAAGACACTCGATTTGTCATGCATTGAAGCGCCCTCAACAATTATTGAGGTTTCGCTAGCGCCTTATCGCAGCCGAGGGCCAAATCACCGCCGATTTCTCGCGACAGCCGCTGACGGACGTGTTTTCGCCATTGACTGTGTATCTTCAATGTTCGACTATGACGAGGTCGAGACGGCTGGCATAATTCGCGCCCGATCAATTACCGTCACAGAGGGCTTTGGAGAGTTCGAGGAAGCCAGGTTCAAGGGTAGCTCAACCGCTCTTTCTGACGCATTAGCGCTGCGAAATGCGGCACATCAAGCCTGGCGTACTGGGATCAACTATATTGCCCAGCTAGACCCCGACGGGCAATTACCTGGGCGACCTGGTCTTCGAAAGCCCCAGGTGGGGGCGCTCCACGCTATAGCTGCGCACTGGAGCCTTCACAGAGAGCCCGCTGTCATTGTCATGCCAACAGGAACAGGCAAGACGGAAGTCATGGTCGCCGTTGCGGTCGAATCGCGTGGAGAACGCATCCTTGTTGTAGTTCCCAGCGACGCCCTGCGTGAGCAAACGGCCGGCAAGTTCCGAGAGTACGGCCTGCTACGCCATCTTGGCGTGGTCAACAGCACCGCCAACCCTGTCGTTGGCGTTCTCAAGGGTGCGCCTACTGACGACTGTATAGAGTCGTTGCGAGTATGCAATATCGTAGTCACAACCATGGCTTCAATCAGCCGGGTAGATGAAGCAGGACAAAGAGCTTTTGCGGCTCTGTTCAGTGAGGTCTTCTTTGATGAGGCCCACCACATACAAGCGGAGACATGGAAGAAATTCAGCACATATTGCGGCCATGCGCGCACGCTTTTGTTCACGGCAACTCCCTTTCGAGAAGACGGTAAAGCATTACCTGGCAAGATTATCTACAACTACCCGCTACAGGCCGCGCAGGACGAACAGTTCTTCAAGCCCATTCGGTTTCTGGAGGTCTTTGAACCCGATGACACCCTGGCTGATGCCGCAATTGCAGCGGCAGCCGTGGCACGGTTGCGCGAAGACCTTGCCGCAGGATACGACCACTTGCTACTTGCCCGGGCCGATGCTATCGACCATGCAGTATGGCTTTACGACCGGATCTATTCGCCCAACTATGCAGATCTGAACCCCATTGTGATCCACAGCCGCTCAGCGGGCCGCGCGCAGACTCTCCGCAGCATCCGAAATGGCAATCATCGGATCATTATTTGTGTGGACATGTTTGGTGAGGGATTTGATTTGCCGCGCTTAAAGGTCGCAGCGCTTCATTCTGTTCACAAGAGCCTCGGGATCACGCTCCAATTCATCGGCCGCTTTGCCCGTTCAGCAGGCGAGGCGATTGGACCAGCGACATTCGTTGCCAACACGGCTGAAGACGGAGTGCCTGAGGCACTGGAAGGCCTCTATCAGGAGGATGCAGACTGGAATGTTCTGCTCTCAGACTTGAGCTACGACGCTATTGACCCACAGGCCCGTCTTTCTGAACTCGTCGAGAACCTTCAACCAATTCGCAAAAATCCGGATTCCGTCCATATCTCCACTCTAACGCTCCGCCCGAAGTTGAGTGCGGAAGTGTTTCGTGTGACGGACTTCCGCCCGCAAGACTATGTGAAGGCATTTCGGCCGCGACAGGTAATCCATCAGCCCTATTTCAGCCGTCCAGACGGAATGCTTGTGTTTATTGTCAATCAGAAAGAGTTACTCGACTGGACTGATTCACGGGATATCGCAACGGATAGCTGGGACCTCTTCATTGTTTTCCATGACGCCGAGCGAAATCTGCTTTTCATTAACAGTTCACGCAAGCGCGTTGCTGAGAACTTGGCGTCCAAGGTCTCTACCGAGCCAGCCCTTATCAAAAATGAGGAGGTGTTTCGAGCTTTCACAAATCTCCGCAGGTTGGTGCTGCACAGCGTAGGACTGACTAGCTTAAGCAAAAATGTCCGATATCAGATGTTTGCAGGACTGGATGTGAGGGACGCGATCGATCCGGCACTGCAAGCCAACAAGCAGAAATCGAACGTCACGGGGGTCGGCTATGAGAACGGCCAACGCATTAGCGTAGGCTGCTCTCGTAAGGGGAAAATCTGGGCCCTGAGCACGGGCACGCTTGCCGAGTGGCGGGAATGGTGCCTTCATCTGGGAGCCAAGCTCTCTAACAATGAGACCGAACCCGACGACTTTCTTCGGTACACACTCGTCCCGACCGAACTACAAGGTTTACTACCTGACGAGGTAGCACTGCTGGCCGACTGGCCTGATCAACTATTTGAAGCAGCGACGTTCAGGTTTAATGTGGTGGTAGGTGACCGAAGCTTTGACTTCCATGATTGCCAGCTTGACCTCGGGGAATGGCGCGCCGGGAGCAACGCCTTTACGTTCACCTTAACGGCAGGCGCAGATGTGTCTGCGACATATCGGCAGACCCTTCTAACGGTAGCGATAGACGGCTTGAAGTACGGAATTGAACAGATCGCAGGCCCGGAGCTTCGAATTGACGCTTTCTCCCGCCGAGTTACTGCTGTCGAGTTCTTTACAACAAGTCCACCTATGGTGCGCCTTGCTGATGGCTCACAGCTCTCTGGAGAGATTCTTCTTAAACCTCGGGAGGCACTTGGGGAGACTTTCCCCCGTGAATCGATTCAGTCTTTGGACTGGGGGAACACGAATATCCGTCAGGAAAGTCGATGGAGAAACGGGGTGTATCGTCCCCAATCCATTCAGCAGAGATTCATCGAGTACCTTGAAGAAGGACCGTACTCATTCATCATTGACGATGATGACAGTGGCGAGAGCGCGGACATTGTCGCGATTGAAGAGACTGCGGACACCATTACTGTGCTGCTTTGGCATTGCAAGTTCGCGACAGGAGATAGCCCGGCAAACAACGTCCAAGACCTTTATGAGGTCTGCGGACAAGCTCAGAAGTCCACAAAGTGGGCCTGGAGCTTTCCAAACCTCGTCCGCCACATCGTAGACCGGGAAACGCGGCTGTTGCGGGGTCGTGATAGTCGGTTTGTCCGTGGTTCCTTGCGCCAGCTCGTAGCGTTGCGAAAGGCTTCTCGACGGAAGTTTATTATCTTTAAGGTGGGTATCGTTCAGCCCGGACTGCACGCAGCAGGCATCACGAACGAACACCTGACGATCCTAGGTGCGACGAACAATTTCCTGCGCACTGTGACCAACAGTCCACTGACCGTATTCGCATCGCCTTAGGCTACCTATCATGGCTGAAATCTCGCGCCAGCTCGATTCGGCTTGGCGAAATCGCTGTAAATCGTGGCGGCTGCACAAACTTGCCATCCCAACCATGCAACTGTGCGGCGTCGCAAACCGAAGTGTCTCCGTAAGTTCCCCTTTCCACGTAGACATTCAAGCACGTGCTGCGAACCTTTCAGGATAGATAACTGCTGTAATGGTTGTAGCTGTCGATCAGGCACTGAACCGTGTATGACTCCGATCAGCCTAAATCGGTCCACTAGAAGGAAGTGCCGATCGACCGCTTCTGGCCGAACTCGCCGTATGTCTTCCTGAGCAAATCATCCCTGCCTACGCGGCGACCGAGTGGCGCGCAAGATCATCAGGTCCTCGCGCTGGCTGCTACTCCGCAATCTCGAAAACGTCAGGCGAGAAGCCCTTCGCGGAAATCGGCGGCGAACTTTTTTGCCCTATCAGATTACTTCTCTGATCTGCCCGTATGTCGGGTCTTTAAAGGCTACGCCATGTATTTCAGAGGTGGCAGAATGAAATTAGCGCGGCCACGACTTAAGCGTATGCAAGTCCAGCAACGTAAATCTCCCCGCATCCTGCCATCCACCTGTATCGATGTAGTAAACATTACCAAGCTGCACAGGCTTGCGCAGCGTCAAATGTCCATGGACCACCGCACGTACATTGCGGACTGGCTGGGAATACTGCATTCGATAACGATCTACGGACCATAGGCAGGCATCTTCGTCCTCTGGACTGAAGGTAGCGCCGTGAATAGCCTGCCAATCGTCATAGGGGAAGTCGGCGTGAACCATACCGACCACACCCCTCGGCGTTTCCACCTCGATAGCCAGCGGCAAGGCGCTCAAGCTGGTCGCAATGCGTTCACGAATATCGCCAGCGCAGGCGTCCAACCATCCACCGCCGTGGGCGCGGTGATCGACGTCCGGAATCGGATCGCCCATCGCCCGTCGCCACGTCATCAGGTCGTGATTCCCGCAGATCGCGTGAAACCACGGGCGCTCCAACCATTTCAGAACATCGGCCGATTCAGGGCCTCGGTCCACAAGGTCGCCTACGGAAAACAATCGGTCCTTTTCTGGCGAAAACTTTACGGCAGCCAGCGCGACCTCAAGCCGACCAAAATGACCGTGGATATCACCCACCGCAAAATCACGGCCGTTTGCATTCAATTGAAAGCGCCGGACTCGAGCATTACCGGGCGTCATTTCTAAGTTCCATATAACTTCCTAGCGACTCGACCTGCATACCCATCATGATACTTGGCTCGCCAGGGTAGCGTGATCCCCGATTCACTGCTCCTGATGTCATCAACCTCGGATACTAGCCAATAGTTTGATCACGTCCACATCGCTGGCAATTTCTCACAATTTTTTCCTTTGCCCGTAGAGGTTTCAGGCGCCCAAATCAAGCTCTGTCTCTGACCATTTCTAAGCCTTTGATTTACAGATTTATTTCGCTTGATCGCTGCATCGAAAAAAACCAATATGCCTTATCTTGGCACTTGACGATGCCAAATTTTGGTTTTCGCAAACGCGCTATTTTGGCCTTTGACATTCATTCCTTCACAGTAAAGACTGGCCTCACCTACGGTGAACTTGTGAGGCATATGAATGACTACTGGAGAATATTTGTTGGGACGGTTTGGGCCGTTGATGAGCATCGTTGACGTTGCCACCTTGCTAGGCCGATCTCCCGATGGCGTCCGCGTTGCGCTTTATACCGATACCGACTTTTCGCGCAAGCTGAAACCAGCCATGCTGCGGGTCGGCCGCCGCGTTTATTTTCGGACGTTGCAGGTCACGGAAGCCCTGAATCTCGAACAGCCGGCAGACGATGAAATCACGCCCGCAGAGGCCGCTACGCGAGGGCCTCGCGCATGAGTCGACAAAGAACCATCAACGACCAGATATGGCGCTCAAATCGCCTGTCAGGCTGCACGGTCGAAGACCGCTATGCGCTGTTCTATTTCCTGACCTCGCCATTCAGCAATGTCATCGGCGCCTATGAAATCGTCATTCGCGTTGCGGCCTCTGAAATGGGCTGGGACCCCGATTCACAACTGATGCCAGTGATGCGTCGTCTCATCGATGCTGGCATCTTGGATTTTGACCCGCAGGCGAATTACATCTGGATCAAAGATTGGTGGGACCACAACTCCGCCAAGATGGCAGTGGCAACGACCCTTAGGAAAAAGACACTCGAGCAAATAGCGGCACTGCCCCAAGGCTGGCGTGACGCTTACGTGAATGACTTTATCGATCGACTGCCTACTGAGGATCCGCTGCGCAATACGGTAGCCAAAGCCCTTGGATACGGTCCATATAGGCTATCGACACCCTATGCAGGACCCGACGACGGCCGGACGTCCATTCAGGCCGAACCAAAAGACATCCATAGAAATCAATCAATTAGCAACGGGCACACCCCAGCGACAGCCTATCTCCAGGGTATGGGCAGGGGGCCGGGTAACACTACTACTAACACTAACCCTATCTATAACCCTACTACTACAACGAGAACCGACGACGGTCTTCAGTACCCTACCGCGCTGGTCCCCGCTGAGAAACTGTCAATCCAAAACTTGCTTACCGACGTCCAATCAGTCGATGCGCAAGCATTGCTTGACGAACTGGACGGGGCCATCAAGACACCCGGAACCATCAGAAAGACGAAGGTCGCCTATTTCAAAGGAATCCTTGAACGCCACCGCACAGGGGGATTCGTGCCGTCTGCTGGCATCCCGATAGCAACCAGAAGGGAACGCCTGGCAGCGACACAAGATATGTCGCATGCTTCGGAATCAGCACCACTCAGCAAAGCTGAATCCCAAGCCCGGCTTCAAGAAATCAAAGCCCAACTGGAGCTGCATACGAGGATGCCGAAATGACGCGCAAGACCACACTCAGCATCCGCCTGGATGGTGATCTGAAGCAGCGTTGGCAGGCACTTTGTCTTCGACAAGGTAGCACGCCCAGCGACGGCCTGCGGCAGATCATTGTCCGCCTTCTCAACGGTTCGGCAACGGACACTTCGCCCACTCCATCAACACATGAGCAGCCCGATACTTCGCGTCGCCGCTTGGAACTCCGCCTGACTGAGACGGAATACGCCCGCATCGAGGCACTGGCCTTGCAGCAGGGCATGTCTGCTAATCGTTGGGTAATTCACCTGATACGGGCCAATCTCAGCGGTGAACCACAGTTCGGCATGACAGAGCTACGGACGCTGGGCGAATCGAATTCACGACTGCTGGCCATCGGCCGCAATCTGAACCAGATTGCCCGGCATATGAACGCAGGACGCGCGCTGGAGACGGTGGTAACCACTGAACATATCGACACACTGACCCGTCATATCAAAACCCACACCGCGCGGGTGGCAGACATCATGCGCGCCAACATTGACCGCTGGAGGTTGGAATGAGTCTGGTCATTGATGGAATTTTGAAGGACTGGGGCGAACGCATCTATAGCAAGCCCGTGACCAGCCAAGGCATAAAGCGCACAGTGACGCGATCACGCACTTCGCCGCCCTCTAAGCCTCTGCTGCTGACCGGCAGCGCTCGGGTCCGCGACAAGTTGATGCTGACCACTCGCAAAGCGCCCGAAGTCATGGTGAAGATCTCCGGCGGCGGCAAAGGCATCGCGCAGGTGAAAGCACACCTCGACTACATATCGCGCAACGGCCTGGTCGCGTTGGAGAACGAAGACGGTGAAGTCATTCTTGGCCGTGAGGCAGTGCAGGACGTGCGCGACGAATGGAAAAGCGGCCAGTACGGGTTGCCTGATAACGGCTCGCGCCGCGAAACGTTCAATATCGTGCTGTCCATGCCACCCGGCACCGACCGACGCGCAGTCAATGACGCTATCCGTGTATTCGCGAAAACGGAGTTCGGCGCCAACCACGCGTATGTCTTCGCCATCCATGACGATGAAGCCCATCCCCACGGCCACCTTTGCGTTAAGGCGCTGGGTCTCGACGGCAGCCGGCTCAACCCACGAAAAGCGGACCTGCAACGCTGGCGGGAACGCTTCGCCGAGGCTCTGCGTGAACAAGGCATCGAGGCCAACGCCACACCGCGTAGGGCACGGTCTAACACGCATGCTACGGTCAAGCAGGTGACGCGACATGCCGCCAAGCGTGGCAAGAGCGCCAAAGCGGCCGCGCGGGAACAACGCAAGCTTTCGGACGTTTCACGTGCCATCAGGAATGGCTACGGGCACATTGCGAAAGCCTTGGCCGCTGGAGACATACAGGACAAATCGCTAGCCCTGGAAATTGTCCGGTTCCTTGATCCCTCGCACGACAAGACGCTACAGGTCCCACAGCGTAGCCAGAGCAGCACAGAAGTGATCAACGACGCCCAGCAACTGGACAAGACCAACCACCCAGGCAAAGGCGACCTGAGCCGTTGATTGATTGCGCAAGAAGGACCATAAGATGGCTTTACGCTACGACGCGCTGCAAGACTACTGTGATGATCCAGCGCGCACCGGTGATGTGCAGGTCATTCTGTATGCGCACTACTGGAAGGGCTTTGCCTTGGCCGTGCAGGACGGCACTACAGAGCACCCCGTCATGGACGACAAGGGCCAGCAGTACCGGTTCCGAACCGTAGAAATGGCCTTGGCGGAATTGGCGAACATCTCGTACCTGTCAGACCGCATCATCATTGACCGCCGGATGTGGTGGCCGTAGTCGGAAATCTACTTTGCATTAACCGTAAGTACGACCAGCTTCGGCTGTACTTTTAACTGATACGAACGCTGCAACCGCCCCAAGAACGCTTCGGCGTACCGGGTGCCGGCCCGAAAAGAAGGGCCTGACGCGGGGAGATGAGCCGCGTGACCGCACCGAAGAGTAGTGTGCTGACTGCCTCGGAAAAGTTGAGGATGACTGCCCCGGAAAAGCAGGGGATGACAATACGGTAGAGACGTGTCTTCGAAAGCCCCAAGAACACTGAACATGTGTGCCGGGCAAGAGCCTTAAATAAGCTCCCAATGACTGGCTGGAAAGACGGCCCAGCGTTCGCCATCAACACCTACTAAATGGAGTGGCGAACATGAAGAAATTATCAGCCTCTTGCATTCTGACCGTCGGCATTGCCGCGTCGTCGCCCGGCTTCGCACAAATCCCCGTGACAGATGGCGCTTCCATCGCCAAGAGCGTGGAAAACCAGATCGAAACGATGGCGAAGTGGAAGATGCAGTATGACCAGATGGTCAGTCAAATCGACCAAATGAAGCAGCAATACGCAGCAGTCACTGGCGCGCGCGGCATGGGCGAACTATTCAACAATCCGCAGTTGCGGGACTACCTTCCGCACGACTGGCAAGGCGTCTACGACTCCGTCAAATCAGGCGGCTATGCCGGCCTGAGCGGGCGCGCTGAGTCCATCTACAACGACAACAAGGTGTATGACGCCTGCGCCGCCTTTGCCTCGACGGAGCAGCGCACAAACTGCGAAGCCCAAGCTGTCAAAGGTGCGCAAGACAAAGCCTTTGCGCTTGATGCCTACGACGCGGCGAAGAACCGTCTCAGCCAAATCGACCAGTTGATGCGGCAGATCAACCAGACACAAGACCCGAAAGCCATTGCTGAACTGCAAGGCCGCATCGCAGTCGAGCAGGCCATGATTCAGAACGAGCAGATCAAGCTACAGATGTACCAGATGGTCGCGGCAGCCGAAGACCGCCTACAGCAGCAACGGCGGAAGGAGATCAACGCAAAGATTGTTGATCAACGGGGCTACCCCACTCTTCAAGTCTTCAACCCGCTTGCACGCTAAGGAGAACATCATGGGTCCGTTCTACGCAATCACACTGGTTCCAGTGGTAACGCTATGCCTTGCCATCTATCGCTTCTGGGCTTGCGCTCGCCGCCTGAGTCCCGAGTATTACCGAGAGCTTTTGCAGCGTGCGCCGCTGATGAGAACCCTTGATGTCGTGGCTATCGGTATGGCTGCTTTCACGGCCTACTACGCGGCTATGGGCTGGTTTGGATTCACGCTGCCGTTCATTGATGAAGAACCGTTGCCGCCTTGGATGAACATCATCCTGTCTGCCGTCACATCCATTGCGTGCATCGGCATCGTTTGGACAAACGCGCCAAATCGCTTCACACAGCCGACATGGGGCGGCATGCGCGAAAGCGTCGTGCGAACCCTTGTAGCGTTACGCATCATTGAGGCCGCCGAAGTGGCCCACGCACTCGACATCATCAACGCACGTGAGGCATACAAATGAAAAACATCCTCTTCCCTTTCTTCATCGCGCTCACGCTGGCAGCTTGCGGCGAAAACACCCCCGTTCAAACCGTCGATTGGTACAAGGCGCATGCCCCCGAACGCAACGCGATGATCGCGCAGTGCGAAGCCAGTCCTGGCGAGTTCGCCGCATCCGCCAACTGCATCAACGCCAAGACAGCGGCAAACCATCTGGCCGTCGACAAGCGGGGCTATTTCGACCTGACACCGATCAATCCGCTCAAGGGAGGTCAATAACATGGGATTCGCCTTATTCCAGTGGATAGGCAGCAGCGTCGATGCGATGCTGAACACCTTCGTATCGGAAACCGCTTCAAACGTCATCCTCGGCTTTCAAATGCTGATGCTGACCGGCGTCACGCTGTACATCACCTTGACTGGCTACGCCATCAGCGCGGGCGCGGTTGAAGCTCCGTTTCAGACCTTCATCAAGCAGTGCATGAAGATCCTCATCATCACGGCATTCTGCATGACAGCTGATTCTTACACCGCCACTGTTGTGTCGGCCATTCAAGGCCTGGAGACAGGTCTCGCCGACATCATGTCCACGTCTAACGCTCAAGCGACAAGCATCTATCAGGTGCTGGATAACTCGGCGGACAAAGGGCTTAACGTGGCTTATGACATGCTAGGCAAAGTCGCAAAGCGCGAGTTCTACGAACTAGGTCATATGTTCTGGGATGCCCTGAATGCACTCATGATGGCCATTGCCGTGTTTCTTATTCATTTGCCTGCGGCCGCGACCATCATCATGGCAAAGCTCGGTCTCGGAATAATGCTTGGTCTCGGACCACTATTTATCGCGGCGCTAATGTTTCCAGTCACCGCGAAATGGTTCGACAAATGGTTTGAGCAGGCCCTGGCCTACATCCTTGAAATTGCCATCACAATGGTTGTCGTGTCTGTCGGTGTGGCGCTATTCAAGGCGCTGTTCGACAGGGTAATAAGTACGACCGCGGACAATCCCATCAATTCGTTTGTGCAGATCATCGTTCTTGCCTTGATCATCTTCTTCGCGCAAAGAAAAACGAGTGGCTTAGGGGCGAGACTGGCTGGCGGCATCGCCTTTGACGCTGTGACATTCAGGAGCATGGCGCAGGGTATTGGCAACGTGGTGAATCCTAAGACGACTCGCCGCGATATGCAGTCGGGCATGATGGTTACTGCTGGCCGAACCAACCACATGATCGCAGGCAACACCATGTGGAATCCAGCCTATCGGCAACACGTCTTGCAGAACATGGGCAAGAACTGGGGACCGGCAACGGGCGGCTCCGTCAACGGTAAGTGATGTGCATGTTGCGTCCGCATCGGCCTCGCCATCAGCGAGGCCTTTTCATTTATGGCCGCACATATCTCCGCGCTACGCTTGGGCAACCCCTTCGGTTGCATCCCGCGTCCGTTCTTGCCGGACTGGCCGCGGGGGCAGGCCCAGGCGGCTTCGCCTTGTTCCTCCCCCCGGCCGACAGGCTGCATGGCTTCCAGAGGCATCAAGGGTGAAGGCTTCGCCCGGGATCCTCACCCGTTCCCTGCGCTGCGCTTCGGGCTGCGGCTTCCGGTCCCGCCCTTGACGCCTCTTCCGGCCAAACGGCGTCAGTAGCGGTGCTATCAAGCGGATGACGGGTCAAGGGGTTGGTGCGGCCCGCAGCCCACAGGGCGAGGACACGGCCCCTTGACGCGGCAGGAGCGCCCCACGCTATGCCCGGGGGCAGGAGTTCCGGGCCAAGGGCCCGCAACCCCTGCTCCCGAGGCTCCCGCCGGCGAGGGTGGAGAGTCCAGAGAGGCAAAGCCTCTTTGGAAACTACGGCTAGTACGCAACCGATATTGGCGTCCATAGCAGGTAAAACAAGACAATTTCAGCGCACCTCCTCTGTAGCTACGCGTACCTAAACCAAATTACCCATACTTCTTGTAAGATCGAGTTACCTACAGCAAGGAGACACCATGGCTGGCAAGGGTAAATGCACGCAACAGCCCCATAAAACCATATCGGATACCGAACGCAGCCGCCGGCAATCGGCAGTTAACTATGCACGGGCCTCCGTCGGTCTAGAAGGTTTCTCGCTAAGTGAAGCAGATGAGGCCCACGCTCAGCGTTTCGTCGATGGTCAGATAAGTCTGCAAGAGTTTGTGCAGCCGCGCGCTGACGCATTAGCACTCCCAAAGTCTTCGTCATGACGAAGAAATTTAGGATTTGGGGACTAGTGCAGGATAGGCTGTCGCCGGTTTTCGAACTACAAAGTCCGTCGCGTTGGGTTATTTGCTTCATTTAAGTGAGAGGAAACATGACGCGTGTCCGTCGCCTTAAAATTCGCAATTTCCGCTCGATACAGACCCTTGATTGGACGCCCTCCAACGGAGTGAACTGTCTTGTTGGCCCGGGTGACAGCGGTAAGTCGACTATCCTTGACGCTATCGACCTATGCCTTGGAGCGAGGAGGAATGTGCCTTTCGGCGACACGGACTTCTTCGGTCTAGACGTCACCCGCACCATCGAGATTGCGGTCACACTTGGTGCACTACCGGACGCGTTGAAGAATATCGACACCTATGGAGAATTCCTTCGCGGATTTAGCCTCGGCACCGGATTGCTTGAAGACGAGCCGCGAGCAGGCCTAGAAACGGTTTTGACACTGAAGCTCGAGGTTAAGAACGACCTCGAACCAAGTTGGACGCTCTATTCCGATCGAGCCGCAGACCAACAACTGGAACGGTCTCTGGCCTGGAAGGATCGCAGCTTCCTGACACCAGCCCGCGTCGGCACCTATGCGAACGCGAACCTTTCTTGGGCGAGAGGTTCGGTATTGAATCGGCTGACGGAAGAGCGCGCGAACCTTGGTTCGGAACTCGCTGGCGCGGGACGCGCCGCCCGGGCCGCCTTTGGCGCGCAGGCTGGCCCTCAACTCGCTGAGACCCTGCAAGTAGTCACACAGACAGCTACAAACCTCGGCGTAGCCGTCGGTACCAGCGCTCAGGCGTTACTTGATGCTCACGCGGTGTCGATTGGCGACGGAGCTATCGCGCTACACAGCGAGACCGGCATTCCTCTGCGGTCGCTAGGCACCGGTTCAGGGCGCCTCCTTGTCGCCGGATTGCAAAGGGCAGCAGCGGCAGCGGCCACCGTTGCCCTGGTAGACGAAGTCGAGTACGGACTTGAGCCGCACCGCCTCATGCGACTGCTCGACTCTCTCGGAGCGAAGGACGAGACCCAGCCACAGCAGGTCTTTATGACAACCCATTCACCAGTGACACTCAGGGAGCTCTCTGGCGACCAGCTTTTTATCGTGCGCCAGCGTTCGGGCATCCACACGGTCACGTGTGCCGGGACTGACGACGGCATCCAGGGGACTTTGCGCAAGGCGGCCGAGGCCTTTCTATCCAAGTCCGTCATCGTCTGCGAAGGCGCCAGCGAGGTCGGATTCGCTCGCGGGATGGATCAGTGGTGGGTCCACTGTGGCGCGACGTCATTCCTGGCCCATGGCGGCTCATACGTGGATGCAGGCGGAGGAAGCCCCGACCAATGTTTCACCCGAGGGGAGGCGTTTCTCAAGTTGGGCTATCGCGTCTTAGTCTTCGTCGACGCGGATAAACCTGTTTCAACTGTCGGACTCGTCGAGAGATTCGTTACGGCTGGTGGTCAGTACCTCACATGGCGGCCTGGCTTGGCACTCGAGGACGAGCTATTCCGCCATTCAAGTAATGACGCGGTGCATGCGCTACTAAACAAGGCGGACGAGATTGTCGGCCGCGAACTCATGGCTGAGCACATCAAGTCCAAGTCAAACGGGCAAGTCACCTTAGACACCATAGAGGCCGAACGGCTGAATGGCGGCTACACACCTGCGAGCCGAGAATTGCTCGGGCTTGCCGCTCGCAACAACAAAAATGGTTGGTTCAAGTCACTGACCAGCTTCCAGGAGGTCGCCAAGGAAATCGTCGGCCCTCACATAGCGAATGCAGAGCCGGGCTTTATCGAAGTTACGAACCAGCTCTGGAGGTGGACGAGTGCCACCGCCTGAAATTGACATCTTTCAAGTGCGCCTAGGCTCAGTTACCGCCCCGGCAGGATGTGGCAAAACTCAGCTCATCGCGGATGCGCTAAGTCTCCACACCAACAATAAGCCAGTCCTGGTGCTGACGCACACCAACGCCGGAGTCACCGCTCTACGCGCCAGGCTCCAACGTGGCGGCATCCCAAACTCAGCCTACAGGTTGTCAACCATAGACGGCTTTGCGATGCGGCTAGCGGCCAAATTTCCGCTCCGAGCAGGCCTCAATGCGCGTGCTCTCGAACTAGCCAACCCGAATTCCGATTACCCTGCTATTCGGAGTGCCGTCCAAGGACTCCTGCAGGCTGGTCACATAAATGATCCCATTACCTCGACTTATTCGCGCTTGCTGGTCGACGAGTATCAGGACTGCAACACCGCGCAGCATGCCATCGTCTATTCCATCGCGCAGACAGTGCCCACGTGCATCCTTGGTGACCCGATGCAAGCGATATTCGGCTTTCGTGACCCTCTCGTGCACTGGGAACGTGAAGCTCAAGCGGCGTTCCCGCCCATTGGCGCACTACAGACTCCATGGCGATGGCGACTCGCAGGCATGGACGCGCTAGGAGCTTGGCTACTTCAAGCCCGCGCATCCTTGCAGGCAGGTCAACCAGTCGACCTGCGTGGAGCGCCGGAGGGAGTCCAGTGGGTTCAACTAACCCAAGGTGCGGAACTGCAACAGCGACTAGCGGCCGCCCGAACAGAAGCGCCTAACCGAGACGGCCGCGTTCTTGTCATCGGCGACTCCATCAATGTTAATGGTCGCCATCAACTGACTATGCAGACGCCGGGCGCCACTTCCGTCGAGGCGGTCGACCTGAAAGACCTCGTGAACTTCGCCCGCCAGTTCGATTTGGCGAGCCCCAACGCGCTGCGACAAATTGTCGAGTTCGCGGCCTCACTGATGACCGGGGTAGGTGTCGCAAACCTTCTCACGCGAGTCGAAACGATACGAGGCGGCCGAGCCCGCACACCGGCGACGCCCGCCGAAGCCGCAGCAGTTGCATTCATGGCTGCTCCCAGTCACCCGACTGCTATCGACCTACTCCAGTCCTTATCAGACCAACACGGTGCCCGTGTGTACCGACCCGAAGTGCTGCACTGCTGCACGTCAGCGCTGCGAGCGGCCGGGGGCAAAGCTGGGTTTATTGGCGCGGCAATTCAGGCGCGTGAGCGTAACCGCCATCTGAGTCGGCCATTGGGCCGCCGCGCCGTTGGAAGCACGCTTCTTCTAAAAGGGTTGGAGGCGGATGTGGCAGTCATCCTCGAGCCCGAGCGCATGACTGCGCAGCACCTCTATGTGGCTCTCACACGGGGTGCGAGGAGAGTCGTAGTTTGCTCGTCGACGCCTTTGCTAAGGCCCGCCACGGGCCGCTAGTGAATGCTCGCAGGCTTCGGTTTTGCCGATTGAACTTGCGCTTTGAAACGAACGGCCGCCCTGCCATGACAGCGTTCGATCGTAATGAAGTTTTCGAGAGATTTGATCAAAATAGTCGCTTCACGGGAGCCGCTAAAAGGTCGCTAAGCCCTGCTTCTTAAGCAGCATTCCAGTCTGTTTAGACGTCAAATTTTGACGCATGTTTTTAGGCACTATGTTTGCGATGAGTAACTTGATACCGCATTATCTAGCCTTAAATGGAATACCAATTAGTGGCACTCTGGATGCTGGAGCTACTGTCTTCTGGCGAGATCCGCAGGGCACGTGGCTTCCTAATCAAGGAAACTATCTTTCCCAGGTAGAGCAGATCTGTGTCCAGCTTCATGAAGCTTTGGCAGAACGGATTTTTGGTACCAAAGCTGCCTATTGGGAATTCTTGCGAGAGTCCCCTGAGCTCCTATCGACCGCCGGAGTAAACTCAGAGTGCACATTATCAAAGGAGCAATTTAGCAAGCTCCTGCCGCAGCTTTCCCAGCGACTTCCAATTAATAAGGCACTCTATCTTTATGATTGCCGGAAGCTGGTATCGAGCATTCAAGAATGCAGCAAAGAAGTGATGCAGCTCCAAGGCGAGTTCTATCAGGCATTAAATCTAGAGACGCTTTTTTTCCCAGAAACAGATGAACCCGATGGCCTTCGTTGGGTTACATCACCAGTCGTAACCAAGATATTTGCTCTACTTGGTTTTATCTACATCCGACTACATAGCCTTCTCGACTACGCAACTAAGCTGGCCATCGAGGTTGAAAATCTCAAAACGGAATTCGCCAAGTACCCCAGGCTTTCTTCAAAGAACTGCCTATATAGCGATCGAAAACGGGTTTCATTCAATGGAAGGCCGGGCACACTGTTCGAACAGTGTACTGAGCTTGTCGAGGTGGAGGCGGTTAGAAACCACGTCATTCATGATGGATTGCTTGACGACATGCCAAAGGCATATCGTGTGATATCCGAAGGCGTCTGCGTTGAAAAGTACATCTTGTTCCCGGATCGCAATAACGAGGGTCGTTTGGATACTTTCACCAATAGAAATTTATTCTACGGCGGGGAGGACAAGATCAATTTGCGCTTGCCGGCTCTCATTGCAAACTTCCAACTTCGGTTGATTCAGTCATTACAACCTTTGCTGGCGAAACTAAATCGCGTTGCCAAATGATGTCTGAAAGCAAGGCGGTAGCCGAGGCGGCCGCCAAGAAATGGTTGAACCGTACGTCGTCCATTTCTACCTTCGTTTCACTGCACCAAGAAGCATCGCCGAACTAACTCATGGAAGGCCCACTATCCAATCTGTTGAGCGTCAACCTTGGATTGAAGGCGGTCTTTAGGTGCGGTCGCCCTTCTTCTTGCACTGTACCGAAATTTCAGTACAGTACAGGTACAGTGAGCAGTTTTCACCAATTCAGCCAAACTACGCTAACTTACTGATTTAAAACTAATTTCCTCTATTTCAACCTACGCTAGGATTCGCCCCATTTCGCTGTGGAAACACTGTAGATCGCCAACTCAAAATCCCCCGCCGCAAGGCGTGCCGGTTCGATTCCGGCCCCGGGCACCAAATTACAATCTACAGCAGTCTCTTGTAGTACACAGAACCCGCACCAGCCTTAGCTATGCGGGTTTTTTGTTGTCTCCAACAGTCTATGGCGGTGTATTGCCAACTACCGTCAAGTGGCGGTACTTTTGACGGTAGTTGGCGGATACCGCCAGATTTTTGGGGGAAATACCGTCATGCCTCTTACAGATACCGCCTGTCGCCAAGCAAAACCTACCGACAAAGCCCGCAAGCTGGCTGATGGTGGCGGCTTGTACCTGCTGGTGAACTTGGTCGGCAAATATTGGCGCATGGACTATCGCTATGGCGGGAAGCGCAAGACATTGGCCCTGGGCGTTTATCCTGCCATTAGCCTGGCAGACGCTCGTGAGCGGTGCCAAGAGGCCCGTAAGCTGCTGGCTAGTGGCATTGACCCCGGGGAGCAAAAGAAGGCTGATAGGAGGGCCGAAAAGCTGGCCTCTGCCAATTCCTTTGAGGCAGTGGCTCGGGCATGGCTCGATGAGCGTGGACAGACGGTAGAGCCTGAGCAAAATAAGAAAACCCAATCCCGCCTGGAGAATGATGCTTTTCCTTGGCTCGGCAGGCGGCCTATTGCTGAAATAGATGCGCCTGAAATTCTGTCGGTACTTAAGCGCGTGGATGCTCGAGGGGCGAGGTACACCGCCCATCGACTACGCAGCGAGATAAGCCGGGTATTCCGATACGGCATTAAAGAGGGTTATTGCAAGACTGACCCAGCCCGTGATCTGGTGGGCGCAATCCCTCAAGCTAAGCAACAGCACTTTGCGTCTATTACCGATCCCGCCAAGGTGGGTGAAATGCTGCGAGCTTTTGAAGGCTTTTCCGGCACCTTTCCCGTTCAATGCGCCTTGCGGCTGGCTCCTATGCTGTTTGTGCGGCCTGGTGAGCTGCGCACTGCTGAATGGGCTGATATTGACTTGGAGCGTGCTGAGTGGCGCTATCGGGTAAGCAAGACAGGTACTGACCATCTTGTACCGTTGGCTCAACAGGCAGTGACCGTACTGCGTGAGCTGCAAGCATTGACTGGCCACGGGCGTTACTTATTCCCTGGTGGACGTTCCCCTACCGTGCCTATGAGCGGAGCGGCCATCAATGCGGCATTGCGTCGCATGGGGTACGACACCCGCACTGAGATAACGGGTCATGGATTTCGGGCAATGGCACGCACCATTTTGCATGAAGAGTTAGGCCATAAGCCGGAGGTCATCGAGCACCAACTTGCCCATAAAGTGCCTGATGCTCTTGGGGCAGCCTATAACCGCACGAAATTCATCAAAGAGCGTCGAGTCATGATGCAGGTCTGGGCCGATTATCTTGATGTGCTTCGTGTCGGCGGGAATGTGCTGCCAATGCCTCGAAGAGCGTAAAACGGATTGATCACCGATAGCGTCATTACGCTATCTGCGGCGCTGCTTAATCAGCTTGAGCCGTCAGGCTGTTTGTATGTCCAGTATAATCTACAGCAATATATAACGGTTTACGCCAGCATCTAGGCTGATCCCCGAAAGGCCGGAATGTCCACCGGCTTGGTGCTGGCCCTTGTTTACTTTGGACGACGTACTGGACGAGTGCGAATGAGTGGCTACGACTCAAAAAGTTGTAATGCGTTGGAGAAACCTTATTACCGCCCTATAGAGGCGGCATTGCGGTGGTGTGGGCTAATCGAGGAAGAAGCTCGTATATTGACTACGGTGGGTGATGATCTTGTTCCTGGCCCGGCTGTTTTTCCTCAGTGGCCATGCTTGCGTGCAAACTCTGAGCGAATACTGGAAGCGACTTTAAATGATGAGCTTCCATATGGCCGTGATGGCAGAACTGTACGGCCTGGAGATCAAGTGGCCAAACATCGCATCACGATCCGACACTCGGACTTGAAATCATGGATGGAAAAATTCTATCCAGGCCAAAAACCTGCATTTTTATTTGATGAGATCGAGCGCACAGCTCATGCGGCAATCAATGCAGATAGCTTCCGGGCACTTCAAGCTGAGCGCGATGCATTGAAATCACGGATAGAAAAAGCTGAAGTAGCTTGGAAAGAACAGGCAGCACCTGCAATAAAACAAATTGAGAGTCTTAAAAAGCAAGCCACACAGATGGCAACTACCGAGCGCAATACGCTGCTAGTTATTATTGCCGCACTCTGCAAATATTCTGAAATCGACCTTAATGAACGTAGCGCGACCGCAAGCCTGGTGCAGCGAACAGATGATATCGGCGCTCCTGTTTCGGACGATACAGTAAGAAAAATCTTAAATCAGATCCCTGATGCCGTGGCAACGAGGAAGAGAGCATGAGCAAGCTATTTACTCTCAAGAAATGGGTAACTCTTATTGAAGCTGCTAACTATCTTTCAGTAGCTTTTGGTGAGCTTGTTAGCGAATCGGATGTAATCCAATTGGCGTTAGATGGTCATTTGAAGTTATCTATTCGCCTTCTTAGTGATGTGTACGCACACCGGTGGTACAAAAAGCTTGAAACTGAAGTTGAGTACGAGGAAGTCAAATATGACTCGACAGATTGGCGGAATGGGGAAAAGACCTTCTATACGAGAATGGAGCCTGTTGGGGGGCGAGTAATACACTTGCCTGAGTTTTGCGACACAGGAGAGGTTTTGCAGTTGGGAACATGGGCGGTTAGTTATGCGCGGCACTTCCCGGAACGCGAGGTTGTAGATCTACCCCTTACGCGTTGCTCGCGAGTATTTTTATTGCAGTGCTTAGATGGTTTGAATGATCAACCTTCAACATATGATACGGGTAGATTGCTCATTGAGGAGGAGAGTGGCGATCTCTGGGATATTGAGTCGTATGAAGATGATCTCTTAGGCGATATTGATATAGTCGTGAAAACAAAGGCATTACGTGATCTTGAGGACTCTCTCACTCCAGCTGCGGACATGAGGAATGAAGCACCTCTATCTTCACGTGAAAAAAATACACTGCTCAGAATTATTGCAGGGATCACCGCAGCGAACTATAAGTCTTATACGGGCGAAAAAGGAACGTCTACAGTTTCAGAGATATTGCTGGATTTGCAAACTGTGGGGATTGAGGAGGTTAAAGAGGACACATTACGGAAGCGGTTACAAGAGGCTGCGGTGCATCTCCCTAAGAAGCCTGAAAATTAATAAATCAATACCCGAATTAGGTTCTTCCAAACCCGAGTTAGGACTAACACACCGTCTATCTTGCAACACTGTGCTCGTGATTAATTCTTATGCGAGTACAGCATGGCACAGCACACTACACAAGCCGAAGATCGGCTAATCACTGATAAGGAAGTCGCGCACCTGCTGGGTGCGTCCCGTTCCTGGCCTTGGAAGCTGGCACAGGATGGGAGACTGCCTGCACCTATCCGACTGACCGCACGCTGCACTCGCTGGCGCTTGTCGGAAATCCGCGCCTGGATGGCTGACCCACAAGGTTGGCAGGCCGCCAATGCCCCCAAGATGGAGGGCTGATGCCATGGCGACGACCAAAGAAAAGGGCCGCGACTCCGGCAAGAGCGCGACCCAGACGACCAGCACCCATGATACCGCGCTTGTTCATTTGAGCAAAGGCGTCCCTGTTACGGACAGTTTGGCAATTGCCCGAGAATTTGGACGCTCTCATAAGAACGTGCTGCGAACGCTGGATGATCTGATCGCAGACGGGACAATAAATCGGCTCAATTTTGAGCCGATCTCCTATACGGACGGGATGGGCCGCCAGCAACGTCTGTTCGAGCTGGACGAGCGTGGCGCACTGGTTGCCATGCCCTTCATTGGTGGACGGAAGTCACGCCAGGGTCAGACGAGGCTAGTTGATGCTTTCCTTGCCTTGCGTGATGCCAGCGTGAATGCGGCCAGAACACAAGCGAGGATTGAGAGCAGTGCTGCTCGCCAAGAGGCTGCAACCGGCTATCGCACCGTCTCAATGACGCTAGAAATGTGTCGTACTGAGGTGGGTAAGACGACTAAGCCCTACCACTACGCGAACGAAGCCCGCCTTATCAACTTCGCCCTGACCGGTAAATATGATGCTCTGAATCGGGACATGCTGAGTACGCACGACCTGCGCATCCTTGCGAACCTGGAAGTGCGCAATGCTGCCCTGATCGCTATGCGGAAAAGTTACGGTGAGCGTAAAGCCGATCTGCTCCAATACGCCAGTGCCCAGCGTATGCCGTGCCTACGGGCCAACAAGCGGCGTGCCGTGGTTTTTCAGGAGGTAGTGAGCCATACATAGCAAACCCACCTCCGGCAAGGCCTAACGTACACGTATCTTGGAGGCGCTGATGATGCGCCCCCACAACTCCTGCGAATTGCGCAAAATGGGCTGCTATCAGGCTCTCACGCGCATTAGCTAGTTACGCCGCTTGGGCTTAAAATCACCACTGAGCGCGTGAGTATCTGGGATGACGAACGATACCGGCACGACGGCATCGCCCTCTATGCGTTGAAGGTGAGAGCATGACGCTCACGGTTTTCCCTCTTGCGCATATTCAGAGCCTTCGGCACACTAAAAGTGCCGCTAAAACAACCGCGACCTGGTTTAGCAGCCGGTATCGACAAAGGCGGCCGAACCGCCGCCCAGGCGGTATTTTTACGTCCGTATGCACTTGTGCGCCATCTTTGGGCGGGCGATTGTGGGAAGGCGTCGGCCTGCCGGTTGCCTTTGTCACCGGTCTGCTAACCCTGCTTTCTGCCCACCCGTCTCATTTAGCAGTGAGGAGCGGGCCTAACCCGACAAAGGAGGCCGCTATGCGTGTCAATGCCCTCGCTTGTCCTGAGCAAACACAATCCCCTACAGAATTTACTCCGTTCCAAGCTGGTATACAGTCTACACGTGCCTGGTTTGCGTGTCCGGAACTATCTGCTGCTAATTCACAGCGATAACGCCCGCTGCGTCTTTGTGCGGGCAATCATTGATGATTCCGAAGCTGCAATCGCGGCTTCGCTCATGGGTTGGTCAAGGCAATGGCAGAAATGAGTCATGGCTAAGTCGAACCAGCTTTGTTACCTGATTGCGCAAACCGAGAACTGCGCGGCTCAGCTCTCTTCTTTGCTGGTGCTGCTATACGGCAACGACTGCAAAACTTTCAACTCGCTGTTTGAGCATGATCGAGACAATGTCCTGTGGTTGGACAGCGATCTGGCGACGAGGGTTGATAAAGGCTTTAACGGTAAGTCGGGAGGATGTAGTGACTACGCCCACGACGTTACTAGGGCAGCATGGTAAGCCTGTAACCTGGATAGCCTGACAGGCCAGATTTCTCACACCGCCAATGTGCTGGATGTTTTGGGCCGAGTCTTGCCTGATGATCTGTAAAATGCCCTGCTTCTTGGGGTAAGCTTTGAAGTCATGAAAAAAGCCCTACAGTTGCCGCGGAAAAACGATGGCCTTTTCCCCGCCTACTCAAAGAAAAAAGGCGGCACGAATGCATTAGTAGCGGTCAGCAAGCTATTGAGGCCGTGAGGCTTTGCCGGTAAAAGTTTTCAGCACTCGCTTAAGGACCGACTACGGGAACCAGGTTGCCCTAAGAATAATCACGATGCTATTCAAGACCACGAGAATGGCGAGATAGCGGAGACCTATGATCTAGGGCATACCCTCAAAACGATGTAGAGCTGGTTAGAGAAGGCGCAGGTTCAGTTTAGCTAACCATTATGGAGCAACTCTTTTGCGCAGATCACTTGTAGCGGACACCTGATGTATAATGGATGTACACTGGATGTCATGCGGAGACACATGTGAAAGAGTCAGGATTGCGAATAAGGGTAGAAACTCAATTGAGGGAAGAATTTCTACACGCCTGCCGGAAGGAAGATCTGACTGCGGCGCAAGTTCTGAGGGCGTTTATGCGGTCCTACGTGGAAAAGCAGCGCCAGAGGGAACAAGTTGACCTCTTTGATGCTCCCGCACGCGTAACAAAAATCGGATAGGAGAAGTTAGATGACAAGTTCTGCAGCGGTTGCCGTGGAAAAGTGCAACGAATATCTTGCAGAACTAGACTCGCTGTCGGTACCTACCAAGAAGAACGGCATGGGCTACGTATCCGTTTTTTGCGGTGGCGGCGGACTAGATTTAGGTTTCGCAGCCGCTGGGTATAAGCCTCTATTTTCATCCGATGTTATACCTGTCTATTGTGAAACAATTCACAACAACCTTGGCGGACATATTGCCGAGCCGCACGACATAACTGAATTATCCGGATTAGCCGTAGTAGACCGAGTGAGCTCGAACGTAGATGTGGTTATCGGTGGACCTCCTTGTCAATCGTTCAGCATCTTGGGCAGCCGAAAGTCCACGAGCGACCCAAGAGGCCAGCTAGTCTACGAATATGCTCGTTTTATCAAAGAGATCGGCCCACGGGCATTTCTATTTGAGAACGTTCCCGGAATATTGACGCTCAACAAAGGTGCTGACTGGAAAGAGTTGCTAGCTTTCTTTGAAAATAAAACTGGCTATTATATTCATTGGACGAAATTAAACTCTGTTTGGTTCGGAGTTCCCCAGTATAGGCAGCGTGTGGTCGCAATCGGCTTCCGTGATGAAGCGGATTACAGGCGCTTTAAATGGCCTACACAGCAGTACTCAGAGTCATGGTCTGAGCCGGAACTCGGTCTACGCGTTCCTCGTCCAGCACTCCTCGCATTTGAAGATGTTGGCCATCTTCCAAACCACATCCTTCGGCAGCACTGTGAGCGCGTATCAACTCGTTATAGTGAGGTGCCCCCTGGTGGTCGGGATCGGAAAGACCATACAGACCGCGTACATCCTGATCGGCCTTCAGGAACCGTCTTAGTCGGATCCGGCGCGGGTGGGGGAAGGCCGTTTATTCATCCCTTCGAGCATCGACATATCACGGTCAGAGAAGCTGCTCGATTGCAATCATTTCCAGACTGGTGGGTTTTTGCCGGAGGCCCTACTGCTGCGTACCGACAAGTTGGTAACGCGGTCCCTCCATTGATGGCGAAGGCGCTTGCCAACCAAATCGAGGCCGCTCTTAGAGGATAGCAATGCCGCGTTCCCTGCCTTACCCAGGCCATACATGGTCATTTACTCAACACGCTGTTGGGCTCAATGCGCGAACCTTGTATAACTTTTTGACGTGTGTCGCACCCTTCGAGGGCGACGTAGCGGGTTACGACGACAAAATTACGGCGCTGATGATTGCGTCTGGTGTACTCACTCCGAATGAGCGAGATGGCGCGGCAGACGCATGGCGAGATTATCAGCAACTGCTTGTCGAATTAGGGCTACTTTATTCGACAAAAATTTGCCGCGCTTTGACAATCACGGAACTTGGTCAGATGTTCCTGGCAGGGGAAATCGGTTTTTCAGAATTAGTCGGAATTCAAGCATTACGTTATCAATATCCTAATGGACAAAAATCGACGATTCAGTCTCGCCTACGCTCTGCAATGGAGGGGGGCCCGACAGCGTTGCCAACGACATTGATAGAGATTCAGGTTGATAGCCAAGTACTGATAAAGCCGGGACTGTTAGTTTTGAGGGTGCTACTTGAACTATATGAGGCTGGCTACGCCCCCTCTCTATCAGTCGATGAGTGTCAAGTGTATCTGTTACCATGCAAGAAAAATTCCGATTGGCCTTTAGCATTTTCGGAAATTATCGCCTACAGAAACTCGCCCGAGAATATTTCGGCAATCAATCGACATTCCCGTAGAAACGTACAAGACTGGTTCAAGTTTCTGAAGGAGTCTGATTTTTTCCAGCTTGATAGCCCGGGGACGATCTCCTTAACTGAATTTGCTCTCAGAAACCTAGAGCTAATGAAACGGCAGTGTGATATCGAAGAAGACAGCGCAAACTTTTGGGTCCCTACGTCCTTCGACAAACCTTCGCGGCTTAGTTGGTTTAGCTGGTTCGGACATGTACCGTATTCGGCTCAGGCACTATTACTGTCCGACGTGGCTGAAACAACCGAATACGTGCGTGAGAATTTCATTGCCGGGATTGAGGATAATACAAAAGACGACACGTTTGTATCAACCGACAATCTTGACTTAAACCTGCAGCCGTTGGATTTGGTCTATTTGGGCCGCAATACATCTCTTAATTTTTCCACTGACGTGGATGCACTAGCTGATGCACTCCGAAGAGGAGCACAGAAGAGACACGCTAAAACTCTATTGCATGATCGGATTGTCAAACAGTTAGCCACACAGTATATCGAACAAGGCGCAACGGTATATTCCGATCCTGATTCAATTGATTTGCTGGCGACTTGGCCAGATGGAAATTCGGCAATTTTTGAAGTTAAAACAGTGACTCGGCGTAGTTTCCAAGGGCGACTTAGGTCCGCCATTGGGCAGGTAGAAGAATACGCGTATCGACGTCAATGCGAAGGTAGCCCGAGTTCGGACCGAGTGATAGTCATAAACGCTGACATTGGGCATGACGCTTGGCAACGAGCGTTTCTGACTGACCATCTTGATATTGGGCTTGTGTGCACGACGGCGACATCTTATTCGGCCTATGCCCCAAACTCTTCGCGATCGCAGCGATACTGGGTCGAATAGAGGCAACCATAAAGGTTTCTAGAGGACCTGCGGAGCTCTAACGCGTATACAGTTGGTATGGCCCTTACTTTCCAACCGACCAATCCTGTCTACAAGCTCGTTCACGGGATGACCGTTATACTCGCTGAACCACTACGACAACGATGTACTCGGTACCAGTCAGTCTCCGACGTAAAGCCCGCGCCACTGTGGTTCAACAGACAGACGGAAAAGACAACTTATCTGATACCAACGTCAGCACCAAGCATTAACCTCGTGCGCCTCCGGGAAGTGGGGGAGGTCCCCGCCTCCGTTAATGATGATGCCTTTTCAAGTGTCTGCCGGAAAATTTTTGGCCTTGTGCCCTTAGCGGATTTTGCAAAAGAGTTATGGGGTCTACTAAATGCGATGCGCTTATTTTCTAGCCACAAGAAAACAGAAAAAAATCAGCGCCTTAGTAGTAGGTTTGGTTTCCAATGTTCCGGCCCCGGGGACCACTTAAAAATCCCTAGTATTTACAAGCATCTAGCGCGATTTTTAGTCTTTCCTTCAGACCAGATAATTCCCTAAGTTTGTGAGCCATGTACGGTTTTGGTACTGTGGCGAAGCGCTGAGTGTATTTTCTAGATACTTCGCGCGCACGGCTACCCTCGTTAAGGCCTTCCTAGTTCCTGAAAAGTGCAACTCGCTGCTGGGCAGGCTATCATCCATTCCAGCAACCTTATTCAGGAAAAGGCAGGAAATGGACCAAGTCATTCAGCGACTGCGCCGGTTCTGTGATGAGCGAAACTGGCAGCAATTCCACAATCCTGAAGATCTGGCCTTGGCGCTCAGCATCGAAGCCAGTGAACTTGAACTGCGAGAGGCTTTTCTATGGAAGATGCCCGAAGCCGCCGACTCTGAGAAGGTGAAAGAAGAGCTTGCCTATGCGCTGTTGTTGTCCGATGCGTACAACTTCGACATAGAGAAAATCATTCTAGAAAAAATCGAAAAGAATGAAGAACAGTATCCAGCAAGCAAGGCAAAGGGAACCGCAAAGAAATACATTGAGCTATGAGTCAGACCCACCTTGTCGAAGTGAACCGCTATAGGTTTTGCGCAGAAGCACTGACGGAAATTGAGTCCGATGCGTACGCGGCCAACAATTGGCCGCTCGTATATATCCTTAGTGATGAGAAAACATGCCGTGCCTACGTCGGCGAAACCACTGACACGATCACTCGCTTGGGTACGCATCTTAAGCACCCCCAGAAACAATCCTTGACGACGGTGCACCTTGTCAGTAGTGAACGTTTCAATAAGTCGGCGACACTCGACATCGAGTCCTCCCTCATAAAGTACATGTCAGCTGACGGCCGTTTCAATTTGCTGAACGGCAACCTGGGCTTGAGCGACCACAACTACTATCAGAGGAACGAGCTCTATTCCAAGATATTTCGGGAAATCTGGGGCAGGCTACGCAGGCACGGAGTTGCACAAAAGTCGATTGAAGTCATCGACAATTCAGACGTTTTCAAATATTCGCCGTACAAGTCGCTGTCGGCTGATCAACAGCAAGGCCTGATCCAGATAATGCGGTCTTTGGTCGACCCGGGGCTGAAAAATATCATCGTTCAAGGCGGCGCCGGCACTGGGAAGTCGGTACTGGCAATATTTCTTTTCAAGCTCATTCATTCCGATCTTGAAGAGTTGGATCTACGTGAGTTTTCCGACGAAGAAAAGGAATTGCGAGATCTTCTGCGACAGCTTAAGCAACGTCTTCCATCCCCTCGCATGGCCTTGGTGGTGCCTATGAATTCGTTCCGACGCACGTTGAAGAAGGCATTCGAGAATGTTGTCGGTCTGCATCCCAAGATGGTCATCAGTCCTTCGGAGTTGGCGAGGCAGAGCTACGACATTGTCCTTGTGGATGAGTCGCACCGCTTGCGCAAGCGCGTCAACCTGGGAGCATATTACGGGGCTTTCGATAAGGCCTGCGCCGCTCTTGATTTGGATAAAAGCACGTGCAGCGAGGTGGACTGGGTTATCCGCCAATCAGATAAGGCCGTTTTCTTCTACGATCCGAACCAGAGCATCAAGCCATCCGATGCCAACGCATCAGACTTTGATGACATCAAGTCTTCGCTAGACAGCAAGATCATGACACTGGTTTCCCAGTTTCGGGTTCGCGCGGGACTGCATTATGTGCAGTTCGTTGACGACCTTTTGAATATGCGACTTCCCGTAGGCAAGAAATTCAGCTCAAGCAAGTACGAATTTCTGGTCTTCGATGAACTGTCCGACATGTTGAGGGAGATCGAGCATAGAAATAATAGCTATGGCTTGGCACGCTTGGTGGCAGGCTATTCATGGAGCTGGGTTTCCAGAACAAAACCGGACTTGTATGACATTGAGATCGGTGATGTCCAACTGCGTTGGAACAGTACGAATGAGGACTGGATCAATGCGAAGGGTGCCGAGGATGAAGTGGGCTGTATCCATACCACCCAGGGCTATGATCTGAACTACACCGGAGTTATCTTTGGTCATGAAATTCGCTATGACGAAAGGCTGGATCAGATTGTCATTGAAAAGGACAGTTATCATGATCGGAACGGAAAGCAGACTATTAAAGATCCGGATGAGCTCAAGCAATACATACTGAACATTTATCGGACCATCATGCTGCGAGGCATACGCGGCACGTTTGTTTACGCTTGCGACGATGGTTTACGGAGCTACCTGAAGCGGCATGTGGAAAGCTATAAATCCAATGTTATTGCATTTCCGGAAGCCGCGAAGCCGCTGGAGCCATACATCAATGCAGTTCCTCTCTATGATCTACGAGCCGCAGCAGGCGGCTTCAGTGCGCTTCAGCATGTCGAACATGAAAACTGGGTGCTCGTACCTGAGGGCATGCCCGTGGGGAAGAATATTTTTGCCTGCCATGTGTTAGGCGAATCTATGAACAAGATTATCCCCAACGGTGCCGTCTGTCTCTTTCGCCTGAACCCCGGGGGTAGTCGCAACGGGAAAATCGTGCTGGTGGAATGTGCCGATGTCCAGGACGGCGACGCCGGTTCGCGTTACACAGTCAAGGAGTATCAAAGTTTCAAAGCGCGTACTGAAGACGGTACTGAAAATCTACAGATTTTGTTGAAGCCAAGGTCAACCAACCGGGAATTGACCACCATCGAGCTTAGCAATGACGATGATATGCATCGCTATCAGGTCGTCGGCGAATTTCTAGGTGTGATCAGTCCCTGATCCATATTCAGATATGGCCACTCAAGGCCAGGAAAGCTGATTGCGACGATATTGTTAGATTGCATCCAGTGCCCCTTCTTGCCGGACTGGTTGCGGGGGCAGGTCGGGCGGCTTTGCCTTGTTCCTACCCCTTGCCGGTAGGCTACATGGCCTTCAGCTGCGTCAAGGGTGAATGCTGTGCCCGGCATCCTCACCCGTTCCCTACGTTTTGTTGCGGGCTGCGGCCCCCGGACCCGCCCTTGACACCTCTTCCAGCCAGAATCACTACACGCATGCCGAATTAGGCCATATACAGCGCGGATGACGAGTCAAGGGGTTGGTGCGGCCCGCAGCCCTATGGGCGAGGACACGGTCCCTTGGTGCGGCAGAAGTGTTCATATGCCCCGCCTGGGGATGGATGTTCCGGGCCAATGATCTGTAACTTCTGCCCCCGAGGCTCCCGTCGGTCACGATAGAGAGTCCATAGGGGCAAAGCCTCTTTGGAAAGAGACCTCACGGATGACGCCCTATTGCTGTCAATCTGGAAAACCTATTTACAGGCAGACAAACAAGACAATGTCTGCGTGAAGCCTTATGTGCTGGTTTTCCCTACAAATCACAAAAAAAATTCCACATCTTGTAGGATAGCGTTACCTAAAGCACGGGAGACAACCTTGGCTAAGATGGGTTCGCACGAAACGGAACTAACCAAAACGATATCCGGTGCCGAGCGCGACCGGCGTGTAGCGGCCGTCAACTATGCACGCGCATCAGTTTGTTTGGAGGGACTCTCGCTCAGTGCAGCCGATGAAGAACATGCTCAACGGTTCATCGACGGGGACATTGTATTCGAAGAGTTTGTGCAGTCGCGTAATGCCTTGGCAGGCCCAAAAGCTTAGTCATGACGAAGAAAATATAGGTGATTGAAGCTAGTGCAGGATAGGCTGTCACCAGGATTCGTATTACATAAAATCTTTCGATCTGTAGGCTCTCACTTCAAGCCACCACTCAAAAATATCAATTACTGACTCTGGCGTATCTGTTAGAACCGTTTTCTTGAGGCTAGGTGGCTGATTAGGTAGAACTTACCGACTTAATTTAAAAGAATTTTGAAATTTACTGTTTAATTTTTTCCCATCTGGAGAAATAAATCGATGAGCCACTTGGATAAAGATTTTGAAAATGAAGTGAGGAGGATTGCCAGAGCAAAATGGCCGGATGCTCAATATTCCGGTGCAAAAATGCTAGACGGACGAGAGAGAGACGGAGTTTTTGAGACTGAAGACTCAATTAATTTTATTGAGGCGACAGTCTCATCAGGCACAGGGAAAGCTCGGGAAGATACGCGAAAGATATTCAAGTTGATTGTTGGCCATAATAAACTTTCAACCATGAAAGTCGCTGTTGGTTGGTTTGTAACAAAAAACGAACCTACTGCTGAGCAGCGAAAAGAGGTCCAGGAATCAGGCCGAGGTCAAGTAAAAGCTGTTTCATTTGCACAGTTTCAGCAAAGCTTGATTGATGTTAGGGGATATTTAGCAGCTCGCAAGAATCACATATTTGGAAGCGTACAAGATTTTTCTTCAACCGCTAAAGACCCCATAGTTCCTTTTATTGAAATAGGATTGTTAACTGGTGACCAAACGTTATTCATTGAAGAGATCGAGGCTCAGCTACTTGAAGGAAAACGCTTCGCCATAATTGGTCAGTATGGTGCCGGAAAAAGCATGACACTTAGAGAGCTTTTTTTTCGTCTTGAAAAAAAATACATACTCGGAAAAACATCGAAATTTCCAGTCTATATAAATCTTCGCGAGCATTCAGGGCAACGAGATCCCATTGAAATATTGGAGAGGCATGCTAGAAGCATTGGCTTTGATTCACCTAGTTCGCTTATAAGGGCTTGGCGAGCTGGATTTGTCATTCTGCTGGCTGATGGCTTTGACGAAATTGCATCTCTTGGAGTTCAAGGTACGTGGAAAAAATTAAAGGACCTGAGAACTCGATCTTTAGAGGGCGTTAGGCAACTCATACGCGCAAGCCAAGCTTCTGGTGTAGTCGTAAGTGGACGAAGTCATTACTTCGAAAATGATCGAGAGCTTAGTACTGCTCTTGGTCTCAGCGACGCAACTGTGCTAGCAGTAGATGAGTTCAATGAGACACAGATGCGCTCATTTCTAGCTGCATTTTCTCAGCAGGGGGAGACTATCTCCTTTCCGGCCTGGCTTCCTACTAGACCATTACTTCTTGGTTACTTAGCCTCTCGCAATTTTCTCTCTGAATTAAGCAGTGGAGAAAATCCACCTGATGCCGTAGATGGCTGGGATTATTTGTTAGGACGTATTTACGAACGAGAAGAGAAAATCGAAACGAACCTCGATGGCACAACATTAAGGCGCATTCTTGAAAGATTGGCTACTTTGGCGCGCACATCGGAAGATGGCTTGGGGCCAATCACACGGAGTAGTCTATTTTCTGCATTCACCGAAGTATGCGGTTATGAACCTGACGAGCAGGGTATCCTAGCCATTCAAAGATTACCGGGGCTTGGCATATATCGTGCTGAAGATGAAAGTCGGTGTTTCGTCGATAGCGAACTTGCAGCAGTCTGCAACGGGCGGGAACTGCTCCGCTTCTTTGAATCGCCGTATACCGTCGCAGCAGAACAAATTTGGGTTGATGCGATGAATAACTGCGACCGCCCGATTCAGGAAATTGGAGTTGAACTCGCCCATAGGAAACTCAAAGGACAAGGTGACATCCGCAAGAGTGTCCGACAAGCTGTCGCTTTCTTGAACACACGCACAGACCTTTCTTGTGTAAAGGGAGATGTTGCAAGTTTTATTATAAAAACCGACACAGCTCTGGACATAGATTTTCATGTCAAAGAAATCAATTTCTCTGAACATCAATTAGAGTTCGATGCAGAAAATAGCAATTTAAGCAATTTGTCATTTTCACACTGCCTCTTTGATCAAGTAGCAATTAGCCCGGCAATTGCCCCTCAGAATCTGCCGACATTTGACAGCTGCATGTTCCAGCAAATTGTTGGACGTGTATCGGTAAGAGATCTGCCACCCAATAAATTTTCCTCAAGTTGCGATTTTGTATCTTTTGATGCTACGGGGACGAGCGGTGCAATTCGGAGCACGCAGATGAACACAGCCCAAAAAGTGCTGCTTATAACCTTGAGAAAACTGTTCGTACAAAGCTTTTCTGGTAGAACTGAAAGTGCATTATATAGAGGTCTAGATGTCGATGAGCGCAGATACGTTCCGGATATACTGAGGCTTTTAAAGCGCCACGAACTCGTCACAGACTATTCTAAGGGAGACGGGGTTATCTGGCTGCCAGCGAGAAAAGCACTCGAAAGGGTTAAGAAGATCCTTATAGCCCCGGCTGAATGCAATGAGCAAGTTGTAAAAGATGCTTTATCTATCTCATAGATTCACGACCGCAATTTTGAGATTTCCTCTCTACCTTATGAGATTCGGGGCTGAGAGGATCGACTGACGCTCCATATCTATGTAGTACAGGCTTTGTCAGTGTTAGTACGGCATATCGTCTATTTAGACAAAAATTTTCGCCCAGTCTGGCACTGGGCGATGGCCGCTCCCATTTACCACTGTACCGAAATTTCGATACAGTACAGGTACAGTGACCAGTTTTCAATCATTCAGCTGAAATACGCTAACCTACTGATATAAAACTGGTTTTGTCTATTTAAAATTCGCCTCATTTCCCTGTAGAAACACAGTAAATCACCGACTCAAAATCCCCCGCCTAAAAAACACCCATCCCCTCCCACCCTCCTGGTAGTTAGTATCCCTGACCCTTGAATTAGCCTCCCCTCAGCGATCTCCCCCTTCCAGGCCGGCTCTGTGAAAAAGTAATAATCTTTAAAAAAAGAGCAGTGGGTTGGGCTGGTACGGTTTCGGTTATTTCTTATGCTGGCCTTCTCATCTCAATGAACCAGGAACTCGTACACTAGTGGTCTTTAGCGTCACAGGGTTTACTGCTTAAGACTGGCAATTCTCGTGTGTCTCTTTAGCCCGTCCTCTTATTTGGACACAGCGCATGGCCGGTCGTGACAGGAGAATAAAGCTGCAATGAACCGTTGGATTCCGCCGCGACAGGCGTCATTGGAGTCTGGGAATGGCTCCGCTCTGGAGGTGTTCTGGGCCTTCCTGAAATTAGGCCTGACTTCGTTCGGCGGCCCTATTGCCCATCTTGGGTATTTCCGTGCGGAGTTCGTCGAACGCCGGCGCTGGCTGGACGATCGCAGCTACTCTGATCTGGTGGCCTTGTGTCAGTTTCTGCCGGGTCCGGCCAGCAGTCAGGTGGGGATGGCGATTGGCTTGGGGCGGGCTGGCTGGATGGGTTTGCTGGCTGCCTGGACGGGGTTTACCTTGCCGTCCGCGATTGCCTTGATTCTGTTCGCCTTGGGTTTGGCCGGGCAGCAGGGGATCGCGCAGTCCCCGTGGGTTCATGGGCTCAAAATTGTAGCGGTGGCCATTGTGGCTCAGGCGGTGCTGGGTATGGCCCGTTCCTTATGTCCTGATCGGGGCAGGGCGGGGTTGGCGATTCTGGCCGCTTTGCTCAGTCTCTTGCTGCCTTCTGCGTTCGGGCAGGTGCTGGCGATTGCGGTCACGGGCTTGTTGGCCTGGTGGAGGCTGGATTCTGTGCAGGCCGGTGCTATGCAGGCCCATTCGTATCCAGTGTCACGTACGGTCGGGACGGCGGCGTTGGTGCTCTTTGCGGGTCTGTTAATGGTTTTACCGGTGTGGGCAGCAGTCAGTGCTTCGTCCACGGCGCAACTACTGGAAGGGGTGTACCGTTCCGGGGCTTTGGTGTTTGGTGGTGGGCACGTGGTGTTGCCTTTGTTGCAGGCTGCGGTCGTACCCAGTGGGCTCGTCAGTAATGCCGATTTGATGGTGGGGTATGGCGCTGCCCAAGCAGTTCCAGGGCCATTGTTTACCTTTGCGGCTTATATCGGCGCGATGGCTCAAGGCCCCTTGCACGGGTGGCTGGGCGGGCAGGTCTTGTTGGGGGTTATTTTTGTTCCGGCCTTGCTGATTCTGATCGGGGTCTTGCCTTTTTGGCAGGGTTTGCGACACAGGGCGGGGATTCGCACGGCGATGGCCGGGGTGAATGCGGGTGTAGTGGGCATTTTGGGCGTGGCTCTGTATGACCCGGTGTGGACCAGTGCCATTCATACTCGGGCGGATTTTGGGCTGGCTTTGCTCTTGTTTGGTTTGCTGACAGTAGGGCGTGTGCCGCCCGCCCTGGTCGTGCTTCTGGCGGGGCTGGGGGCATCGTTGCTGGCCGTGTTCTGATAGAGCTTAACTGGGGTCGCGGCAAGCTTGCTTCACACCCGCCTCGGGCGGGCCGAACGGGTTAAAAGTCGCCCTGCGGTCAGTCTTGTTCTGAGGGCAGGGACAACAATTTCGCGGTTTGGGAACGCTTTGTGCTGGGTATCCATCGCTTGTCGCCGTTGCGACAGGGTAAACCGACTGGAGGATCTCATGGACAGCACTCACTCACGCGCAAGCAAACATTTAATGGACTGGCTGCGGGACGCGCATGCGATGGAAGAACAAGCTGAAACAATGTTGAACAGCATGCTCTCGCGTGTCGAGCATTATCCCGAACTGCATCAGCGCATTCAGCAGCATATTGAAGAAACCCGGACTCAGCAGAGCTTGGTGCGTCAGTGCATTGAGCGGCGCGGTGGTGACACATCCCTGCTCAAGGATCTGGGCGGCAAGGTCATGGCAACCTTTCAGGGGTTTTCGGGGATGTTTGCGTCTGACGAGGTGGTCAAGGGCAGCATGTTCAGTTTTGCCTTTGAGAGTCTTGAAATTGCCGCCTACAGCCAGATCAAGGAAGCGGCTGACTATTTGGGGGACGTCGAGACGGCCGCCGTTTGCCAACAGATTCTGGAGCAGGAACGTGCCATGGCCCATTGGCTGGAAGTGCATTCCCCTGAGTTGGTACGGGTCTTTCTGGCTCGGGCCGATGAGGGCCACTCCCAGGCAAAGCGTTGACACACGACAAAGGCGGCGAGCGGCGCCCGGTTTGCTGGTCTGGCTGGGCGGGGGTGATGCAACTTTGCCATAGATACGCTGCTTGCCTGAATTTGCCTGCAAAACCTGATTGTTGGAGGCTTATATGAATACATCACGCCAAGATCGCCGGGCATTGCCAACGCAACCCGAGGCCCCAGAACCCAGCCGTGAATCTCAAGCGGATATTGCGAGGCGGGTGCAGGAAGATTTGAAAGAAGTAAATAAGCAGAGTCAGGACAGGACGCCAAGCAAAACGGGTGATCAGAAGGCGACGCAGTTTGACGGCTCTCCCAAGCCAAAGCCTGACCCTAGCCCCAACTGGTTCAAACCAAAAGATGATACCCCTGCCATTTTGCCCAAGCGCCACGGGCCCAAGAACCCCGACTGAGCTTCTGGGCTAGCCCTTGACTGGATAAACGCAGCCTAGGGGGGCTGTAGGGCAAGGGGCAGGGTGACATTCCAAGCCGTGGCTGCACAGATAAGGCGAAATGCTGGAGCCTTCACTGTGCCGCTGTGGCCTGGCGTGTCGGTTGGCGGGCCTTGTTTCGTCGCCCCAAGTAAGCCTGGGCGTGAAATAATCTCTTGAAAAAACAGACATATTGCCGGGTTTGCGTGCAAACTTCCGGGAAAGTGTCATGTCACATACAACGATGAGACAGTCAGACCTTTCTGTGGTGCCAAGAAAGGGGCTGGAGTTGACCGCTATGCAGGGCCTGTGCGGCCCTACTTGAAAGGGCAGCAATGAGCAGCAAAACCATTATCATCCGCCAGACCGGCACGCAGTTTGACGCTCAGGAAGGGCAAAACATTCTGCAGGCAGCGTTGGAGAACGGGATCGTCTATCCCTACGGCTGTCGTCAGGGCCGCTGCGGTGGCTGCAAGACCCGTTTGGTGCAGGGACAGGTGGATCTGCTGGATTACTCCCGTTTTGCCCTGACGGAAGCTCAAAGCGCGCGCGGCTTGATTCTGGCTTGCCGGGCCATCCCACGCAGCGATGTCACGCTGGACTGGATAGGGACCGATGACGTCCGGGGACGGGTCCCCCTGCGTCAGGTCGAGGGCACAGTCGTCACGCTGGAGGCGTTGACCCACGATATACGGCGTGTTCGCATTCGTCTGGCCGACGAGCAGTCCCTGATGTTCTTTGCCGGCCAATATGCTGATATCAAGTTCGGGCAGGCGCCAGCGCGTAGTTACTGCATGGCTAATCGACCGGGGGAGGCGGAGCTGGAGTTTCATATCCGTCGTGTCCCCGGCGGGGTGGCCTCTGCGTATGTGCATACCGTGCTTGAGCCTGGCGAGCGGGTGACGCTGGAATTGCCCAAGGGAACGTCGTATTTGCGTGAGGGGCATGGTGGGCCCATGCTATGTATCGCAGGGGGAGCAGGTCTGGCTCCCATTAAATCGATTGTGGAGACAGCGCTGGCCAGTGGCATGAGCCAGGCGATTCATGTGTATTTTGGTGTCCGTGAAGGGCGGGATTTGTACGGGCTTGAGGAGTTCCGAGCCTTGGCGCGCGACTATCCCACGCTGCTTTTCACTCCGGTCGTCTCGGGGATACCGGTCGCACACTGTAGTCGGGGCCTGGTGACCGATATTGCAGGCAGTGAACAAGCGGATTTGCGGGGTTGGAAGGTCTATGTGGCGGGCTCCCCGACGCTGGTCGACGCTACCATTGGCATGGCGCTCAAGCGTGGCCTGAAGATTCAGGATCTGCATGCGCAAATCTATGTGACCCCCTAGGAGATTTGCGTGTGAACCCGAGCATGGCGTTCCGTCTCGCAAGAGGAGGGAGGAACGCTATGATTCAAGCCTGGGCTTAACCTTCACTGTTGTAAAACCGTATTTTTCAAACCGATCATCATGTTCTTTGTGCTTGCTGGCCTGACGCTGCGCCCCTTGAGTGAAACCGAATTGAATTGGGTGTGGTCCATTGATCGCAGCGAGCAAATTGAGGCCTTGTATGAATGGCGCGAAGGCGTGCTGCACAAACAAGAGGTGGTGATAGATCTGCGTGGCTGGCCAGAAGGCGATCCCGAGAAATACCATCCGGAACACGAGGAGGCCTTTCATCGCGGTGCCTGGTTTATGGGGGTCTTCAAGGATGACCGTCTGGTGGCCGCGGTGGGTTTGGACCGTTTGCCTCTGGGCCCGCAAGGCGATTGGCGTCAGCTTTTCTTCCTGCATGTCAGCCAGGCGCTGCGTGGGCAAGGCATGGGGGCCTGCTTGTTGGATCAGGCCAAGAAACAGGCGATCCTGTGGGGGGCGAAGGCGGTCTATGTCTCGGCCACGCCTTCAGTCAATACCGTGGACTTTTATAGGGCGCAGGGCTTTGTGATCGCACCCGAGCCGGACCCACGTTTGTTTGCGCTGGACCCCGAGGATATCCACCTGCTTTGCCATCTGGCTACCTGACGGAGCTCGACGGCGCGACCCCCGCCATCAAGCCCCGGCACACTCCTTCAGATAACCACGTTATAAGCAGCACGAACGCGTGTGCTGACTATAGCGCCACGTCCCGTGGGAGTGAGGCCTTCCAGAAGCGGGCATTTAGTCGTGTTTGCCGGCGCAGCATGCACTCCACCATTTACGGCGCGACGTATGACCGATACCGGGGTTGAACGTGTTGGTAGGGTCCAGTTCGCGGTAGAAACCCGCCAGTGCAGGTTTGGCGACGTACAGGTGGCCCACATTGTGCTCGGCTGGGTATTCAGCCTGACGCTCATCCAGTAGTTTCCACATACGGTGTTCCATCTCCAGAGGCGCCACGCCTTTTTTGATGATGTAGTCCTGATGGAACACGTGGCACAGGAAATGACCGTAATAGAGTTTGTGGACGATATCTTTCTCCATATCGTCGGGCAGTTGCTCTACCCATTCCCGGTCGTTGCGGCGCAAGGCAATATCCAGCGCCACAATGTCCTCCACGCTGTTGGGATGGGATTCGCGGTAGCGGATGGCGGCACCGGCGATCGCAAAGCGGTGCAAAAAGGCTTTGCGGCCTTCTTCGGCATCACACTCAAAATACGCGCCCTGCGTGCTGTCGCCAAATTGTTGCTGTAGATAATCGCGGGTGGCCTGGGCGGTGTCGTTGGAGACGCGTAGCAGCAGATGATGCTCGAAACGGTCACGCCATTGCCGCATCCGTGCGGGCAGGTGACTGGGCAGACGATTCATGACGGCCTGAATCACACGATCGGTGACGCCGCGCCAGCCAAAGCGTTCAAAAAAGCCGTCGATACGACTTTTCATCGCAAAGGCGGAGGGCACTTTGGCAGTCCCAAAGCGGTCGATGAGCAGGAACGTATCTTTACCGTACTGCTCACCAATATCGTAAGCGGTGCGATGGATGTATTCGCCCGCAATGGGCAGGCGTGGCAACTGGGTCAGCAGGTGTCGGCGGACAGCCGTCAGCTCGTCTGGCTCATTGGTGCCAATGTAGAACACCGTACTGGATTCTTTGGGAAAGGTATCCAGACGCACGGCAAAAATGCACAGCTTGCCCGCTGAGCCCGAGGCTTCGTACAGGCGGGAGGGGTCAGCATTGAAACGGGCAGGAGTTTGGGCATCCACGTCGCGTACGTCGTCGGCGTAACGGGGATCGCTGGCCTTGCGTTGCGGATCGTTGAGGATGTCGGCAGCACGGTAGTTGCCCTGTTCCAGGCGGCTCAGGATTTCTTCGGGCGTGTCGCCCAGATGGATACCCAGGTGATTGACCAGTTGCAGACTGCCATCGTCCCGCACTTGGGCGTACAGGGTCAATTCCGTGTAGGCGGGTCCACGGCGTACCAAGGCACCGCCGGAGTTGTTGCAGACCCCGCCCAGCACAGAGGCGCCAATACAGGAGGAACCAATGACCGAATGAGGCTCGCGCCCCAGGGGGGCCAGTGTCTGTTCCAGACGATCCAGCGTGGCACCGGGCAGGCACACAACCTGTTCGCCATCGTTAATGACCTGTATACCTTGCAGGCGCATGGTGTTCATCAACACGATGTCGCGGTCGTAGTCGTCGCCGTCGGGGGTGGAGCCCCCGGTCAGGCCCGTGTTGGCCGCCTGCATGATCACGATGCAGTCCGCGGCGACGGCTGCTTGCAGGCTGCGCCACTGCTCCAGCAGCGTTCCGGGCCGAACCACGGCCAGTACCTTGCCTTCACCTGTGCGGTGGCCCTTGCGATAGCGGCGCGTGCTGCGATCGTCGGTCAGGACGTGTGCCTGGCCGACAATAGAGCGCAGTTGCTGCAGCAGATCCGTGCGGATGGAGGAAGCGGTCATTCTCAAGGCTCCCGGACAAGCAGCTCGGAGGTGATCTGAGAGATACTGCTGACGCTGGTCAGCGTCATGGCGACGCGGATTTCTTTTTCAATCAGGCCCAGCAGGTGGTCGACGCCGGATTGTCCGGCGGCGGCCAGTGCATAGATGTAGGCGCGTCCCAGCATGGCGGCATCGGCACCCAGGGCAATCATGCGCACTACGTCCAGACCACTGCGGATACCGGAGTCCGCCAGAATCTTGATCTGGCCTTTGACAGCATCGGCAATGGCCGGCAGGGCGCGGGCCGAGGACAGGACGCCGTCAAGCTGGCGGCCACCGTGGTTCGAGACGATGATTCCATCCGCTCCAAAGCGCACGGCGTCGCGGGCATCATCCGGGTCCAGGATGCCTTTGATCAGCATGGGGCCTTTCCAGAATTCACGGATCCACTCCAGGTCCTTCCAGGAGATGGATGGGTCAAAGTTGGCGCCCAAGTAACCCATATAGTCTTCCAGGCCCGTGGGTTTGCCCAGGTAACGCGAGATATTGCCCAAATCGTGCGGACGACCCAGCAAACCTACATCCCAGGCCCAGCGCGGATGCATGACGGCCTGAGCGTAGCGGCGCAGGGCGGCGTTGGGGCCGCTCATGCCCGAGTGTGCGTCACGGTAGCGCGCGCCGGGTACGGGCATATCCACGGTAAAGACCAAGGTGCTGCAACCGGCAGCCTGGGCGCGTTCCAGTGCATTGCGCATGAAGCCACGGTCTTTCAGCACGTAGAGCTGAAACCACATGGGTCGGCTAAGACGAGGCGCCACTTCTTCGATCGGGCACACGGATACGCTGGACATGGTAAAGGGAATACCGCGTGCATCGGCGGCCCGGGCAGCCTGAACTTCTCCCCGGCGTGCGTACATACCCGTCAGTCCGACCGGAGACAGAGCCACCGGCATGGACAATTTTTCGCCAAACAGATCAATGCTGGTGTCCAGCTGGCTCATGTCTTTGAGGACGCGCTGGCGTAGGGCGACCTCTGCCAGATCGTCCACATTGCGGCGCAGGGTGTGCTCGGCATAGGCGCCGCCATCGATGTAGTGGAACAAAAAGGGAGGCAGCCGTTTTTGGGCGGCACGCCGGTAGTCGGTCGAGGAGGAAATAATCATGGCAAGATGGGGTCGGGTAAGACGGAGGGAGAGGTCTGCAAGCGCGCGGCACGTTCGCGGCGGGCGAGGTCTTCGTCCGCCTGAAGAAGCGTGTTGCGTACGTAGCCTAGATGTTCGTTCACGACATGGCGCGCATGGGCCGCGTCGCCATCGATAATGGCCTTGACCAGGGCTTCGTGCTGGGCGGTCAGGTGGGTGAGTGTTTCGGGACTGTCATGGACGAACATGATGATGTCGCGGTTTTGTGTCACGCTGCTCAGCACCAGATCGAACAGTCCGCGCATGACCTGAACCAGAACCAGATTGTGCGAGGCTTCGGCGACGGCCAGATGGAATTGGGCATCGGCCCGGGCCGACAGATCGGTATCGCCGCTTTGCTGGTAGCGGATCATCTGCTCAAAACATTGCAGGATCTTGCTCTTGTCCTCGGGCGAGGCGCGCAAGGCAGCGTGCCAGGTCGTGCTGCTCTCCAGTGCGATACGGGCTTCCAGTACGTCGTATCGGTATTGCGGATCGGACAGCATCAAGGCGGCCAGCGGGTCCACCGAACGCTGGGTCCACTGCGGCGTTTGAGAGGTCAGGTAAGTACCTGATCCGACCTGACTGCGCAAAATGCCTTGGCTGGTCAGTTGCTGAATGGCCTCGCGCAAGGAGGCGCGAGATACGTTCAATTGGGCTGCCAACGTGCGTTCGGCGGGCAAACGTTGCCCCGCTTTGAAATCGCTGGACTGAATGAGCGCCAGCAATTGTTGGGCAACGTGATCAGAGAGGCGCATAGTTCTTGAGGTACCGAAAAGATAAATCTGCAAGGCACGAGTCTACGGCCTTGCAGATGAAGGATGAGGGCGGGCCCTTAGGGGATCATCCAAGGTAACACATAGGCTTGCAGGGTGGTCAGCAGGCCAATCAGAACGGCGAAGATCAGGCTGTGTTTGACGGTGAAGCGGAACAGGTCGGACTCCTTGCCAGCCAGGCCGACGGCGGCGCAGGCAATGGCAATGGACTGGGGAGAAATCATCTTGCCGGTCACGCCACCCGTGGTATTGGCCGCAACCATCAGCACTTCAGGCAAACCCAGTTGCTGGGCCGTGGTGGCTTGCAAAGCACCAAACAGGGCGTTGGCCGAGGTATCGGAACCGGTCAGAAACACGCCAATCCAGCCCAGGAAAGGGGAGAAGAAGGTGAAGGCTTTGCCGGTGTGGGCCAGGGCCAGGGCCAAAGTAGCCGACAAGCCGGAATAGTTGGCGATAAAAGCAAAGGCCAGCACCATGCCGATCGAGTAAATGGGAACGGCCAGTTCCTTGAAGGTTTCACCCAGTGTTTCCACTGCTTTGGCGGGCTTCATGCGCAGAAAAAGAATGGTCAGCAAGGCGGCAATCAAAATGGCTGTGCCGGTAGCCGAGAGCCAGTTAAAGGCATAGACCGCGCCATAAGGAGTAGCCGAGGCGACGACGGGAGGGGCTTTTTCGACCAGATTGTGCAGGAAAGGCACAGGAATGTTCACAATGGTCGAGGCCAGCGGACCGTTGGCGGCAAACAGTACTTTAAAGGGCTGCACGCTCCAGATCGTGACCATGACGGTCAGGATGATGAAGGGCGACCAGGCTTTGATGATGCGACCGGTAGTCAGCGGCAGAGTAGCTTGTTGGGCCACATCGCTCTGGACCGGTGTAGCTTCTTGCTCGTCAAAGCGGAAGATGCGCTTGGGCTGCCATACCTTCAGGAACAAGGTCAGGGCTACCAGGGAAACCAGGGCCGAGGTAATGTCGGGCAGTTCGGGGCCAATGTAGTTGGCCGTCAGGAACTGCACCAAGGCAAAGGAGCCGCCGCCGACCAGCACGGCAGGCCAGGTTTCTTTGATGCCGCGCCAGCCGTCCATGATGGCCATCAGCCAGAACAGCACAATGATGGTCATAAAGGGCAGTTGGCGACCGGCCATTTGTCCAATATGGAAGGGATCAATGCCCGAGACCTGGCCAGCCACAATGATGGGAATGCCCATGGCGCCAAAGGCTACGGGAGCCGTATTGGCAATCAGACACAGACCAGCAGCGTACAAGGGGCGGAAACCCAGACCGGCCAACAGGGCTGCGGTAATGGCGACGGGAGCGCCGAAGCCGGCCGCGCCTTCCAGAAACGCCCCGAAGCAAAAACCGACCAGAATCAGCTGCAGGCGCTGGTCAGGGGTGATGGACAGGATAGAGGCACGAATAATGTCGAACTGTCCGGTTTTTACCGAAATCTTGTACAGGAATACGGCTGCCACAATGATCCACGCGATGGGCCACAGTCCGTAAAAAAAGCCATAGACCACCGAAGCGAAGGCGGTGGAGACGGGCATGCGATAGAAAAACAGGGCTACGCCCAGTGCCAGCAGCACGGTAATGGTGCCTGCCTGATAGCCCTTCATGCGCAACTTGGTCAGGGCCAGGAAAAAAAAGATGATGGGAATAAGGGCGATCAGGGCCGACAGCCAGATATTGCCGGTGGGATCGTATTGCTGCAGCCACGCTTGTTGCATGTTCTTCTATCTCCGCAGGAGCAAAGGGGGGGGCGCTTGTAGAGGAAGCGTACCAGTAGGTCGCCAAATTGGTCTGACCATTAAAGATGTGGTCAAGAGTAGAACGCATTGTATCCAAAGGGTAATTTGATTGAATGTCAGTGTTTACCCTAATAATTTAGAGCTCAACGCCTTTTTATGTTGATAATTGGTCTGACCAATTTAAGCGCGGCAGTGGTGTGTGAAGGAGGTCAACGCTAGCGTTCCTAGCGTGGCTTCATAGGGGAAAAAGGGCGTTTTGTGCAGAAGAAGACACTGGTCGCCATACCGGACTACCAGGGACACTATCGTCTGTTTGCGTTGGGAGGGGCCGGAGTCTGCGTGTCCTTTTGACCGTGGCTAATACGTGTTTTCCCGTCTAGTGGGAGCGGGGTTTTGATATGACAATGTTTTTATTGTCATAACAATAACGATGGAACAGGAGCCAGTCAGTGAAAGACCCACATTGTCATTCCAGCAGCATCTTGGTGGAGCGCCCGGCACAGGTCGCTTTTGAAATCATGTCCGATGGCCTCCTGCAAGGTCAGTGGGCTTGGGGCAGTGCGAATCGTAGCGAAGTGGAACCGGGCTTGTTCAAGGGAACCTCGGTCTTTAGCGGTCAGGAAACCTATGTGCGTCTGAATGTGGATGCAGCGCGTTTGCAGGTGGATTACGACGTGGGGGCCAGCAAAGAGGTGATGCAGTTTCGCAATATGTCGCGTGTCATTCCCGGCGAGGTGCTCAAGCTGGGGGCGGATAAATGTGTAGTGAGCTTGCTCACCTGGCGCCTGGCCACGCAAAGCGATGCCGCCTGGGAGCAGATCTGTTGCGTCCACGAAGCCGAGATGTTTCTGATTAAAGGGCTCTTGGAGCGCGAGTAACAAGGTGGTTTGCAGGCAGGGAAAGCCAGGAGAGACGGCTGAACACAGCAGGGTGAATACCGCAGGTGGGTGGGGCCAGCCGCACATGGCCATCAATGGGGATGAAATTACGCAGTGGGTACAAAACCGCTCTACGAACAGCTTGCTGACAAGCTGACCCGCTATATCCAGGACGGTCGCTTAAAGCCGGGCGACCGTTTGCCCACGGAAGCCGAGCTGGGGGAAATGTTTGGTGTCAGCCGCATTACGGTACGGCAGGGTCTGGCAATCCTGACCCGTAATGGCCTGATCGAGCGCTTTCCCAGCCGTGGCTCCTTTGTGCTGGAGCGCAAGAATACAGGTTCCTGGGAGCTGAACTCCCTCAATGATCTGGTCCAGCTGGGCAAGGACACCAGTACCAAGGTTGCCCGGTGGGAATTGGTCGCCCCTCCGGCGGAGATTGCCGAATTCTTTGCGTCCGACGAGCCGGTGTATAAGCTGCAAGCGGTGCGCTACAAGTCTGCCGTGCCGCTTTATTTTGCAGAAAACTACGTGCTGCGCTCGATTGGCGAACGTCTTGGGCAACAGGATCTGGAAACCCGCACCATGGTGGAGATGCTGACCTCTGTGCTGAATGTGCCCATCAAGCATGCGCAAGAAGAGATCAGCATGGCCGATGCCTCAGCGGAGATGGCCAAGCAGTTGTGGATCAAGGAAAACCAGGCAGTGATCGTGCAGCGTATCGACTTGTTCGATGTCGATGACAAACCGGTACAAAGTGGCAAGGGCTGGTGGCGCAGCGAGCATTTCAAACGCCGCTTCACGCTCAATTACCTCTGAGTGCAAGCGTTGGCCTTATGCCAGCCCGTGCCGCGACGGCGGTTACACCGGCAAGCGTTGCCCCTTGGCTTTGATGCAGGACAGCACAATCTGTGAATGGATTTTGGTGACGCCGCGCAGGGTATTGAGCTTGTGAACGACAAAGTTGGAGAAAGTCTCGAAATTGCGCGTGCGGATGTGCAGCATGTAGTTGGCCTGACCCGTCACGATGTAGGCATGCAGGACTTCATCCATGGTGGCCAGTGCTTTGCTCAGGTACTGGTGTTCGCTTTCATTGAGCTGGGCGATATTCACTTCTACAAAGGCTTCAATGGCAAAACCCAGTTTGCTGGCGCTCAAGTTGGCGCTGTAGTTTTCAATGAGTCCTTCCTGCTCCAGGATTTTCACGCGTCGGTGGCAGGAGGAAGGGGAAAGGGCCACCAGATCAGCCAGTTCTTGGTTGCTGAGTCTGCCGTTATCCTGCAAAAGACGCAGGATTTTAAGGTCTGTCTCGTCTAGTCTCATGTTTTAGAATTATCTTCGAAAAGAGTTTTTAAAAAACGATTTTTCTTCCAAATTTAATCATAATGTTCGTCACTTTGGAATAATTTGCCAGAGCCTCGATGCTAGACTAAATGACGTAAAAAGCAGAATCGAGGAGCATGAACATGATTACCTTGCAGCAATGCGAGCAGTGGGATCAGGCCGACGAACTGGCTGGCTTCAAAGCCAGGTTTGATCTGCCACCCAACACGATTTATCTGGATGGAAATTCCTTGGGCGCCATGCCCCGACACGCGATGGAGCGTGCGCAGCAAGTGATTGCCCAGGAATGGCGTACCGACTTGATCAACAGCTGGAACAAGGCAGGCTGGTGGACCTTGCCTGTGCGCCTGGGCGATCAGATGTCTTCGCTGATCGGTGCTGGCCAGGGCGAAACCATCGTGAGTGACAGTACCTCGGTCAATCTGTTCAAGGTTCTGGCTGCGGCTGTCAATTTGCAAAAAGAGCGTCATCCGCAAAAGAAAGTCATCCTGGCCGAGCGCGACTCTTTTCCAACGGATCTGTACATCATTGAAGGGTTTAACGCCTTTTTTGGTAAAGACTATAGGCTGGAACTGATTGATGAGCCGGCCGATCTGAAAACCGCCATCAATGACGAAACTGCCGTGGTGGTCTTGTCCCATGTGAATTATCGTACCGGCTATCTGCACGATATGCAGGCCACTAACCGTCTGGCACATGAGCACCATGCGCTGGTGATCTGGGACTTGTGCCACTCGGCGGGCGCCTTGCCCATCGAGCTCAAAGCCAGCGGTTCTGATTTTGCCATTGGCTGCACCTACAAGTATTTGAACGCCGGTCCTGGCGCACCGGCCCTGTTGTGGGTGAATCCCGAGCTGCTCGACAAGATCAGTCAACCTTTGTCGGGTTGGTGGGGGCACAAGCATCCTTTTGCCATGAGCCCCTCTTATGAGGCGGCCAGCGGGATCGAGCGTTTCTTGTGCGGTACCCAGCCTATTGTGTCCCTGAGCCTGGTTGCCTGTGGCGTGGACGTTTTCTTGCAAACCGATTTGCAGGCCGTGCGTCGTAAATCCCTGGCCTTGACTGATCTGTTCATCCGTCTGGTCGAGCAGGAATGTGCCGAGTTTGGCTTGCGCCTGATCACGCCCCGCGATCATCATTTCCGCGGCAGTCATGTCAGTTTTGCGCATGAGCAAGGTTACGCCGTTGTTCAGGCCCTGATTGCACGGGGTGTGATTGGCGACTATCGCGAACCTGAAGTGATGCGATTTGGCATTACCCCTTTGTATCTGTCTTTTGTGGATATCTGGCAGGCCGTCCAGCATCTCAAGGCGGTGCTGACGGACAGGGAATGGGACAAGCCGGCCTACAAAACCCGCTCCAAGGTGACTTGATCGCACTCATTAAAAAAACAATCATAAGGAGGAGACATGAGCCGATTTGAACAGATTCAATCGCGCGAGGCCGGACTGCACAAGAGGCTGAATGCCCGTCAGATGAGCATGATTGCGATCGGGGGGGCCATTGGTACCGGCCTGTTCCTGGGCAGCAAGTTTGCTATTGGCTTTGCGGGACCCGGGGTGGTGCTGAGCTACGTCATTGGTGGTTTTATTGCCCTGGTGCTGATGGGGTGCCTGGCAGAGATGACGGTAGAGCATCCTACCTCGGGCTCCTTTGGCGCGTATGCCGAGTTTTATATTCATCCGCTGGCCGGTTTTCTGGTGCGCTACAGCTATTGGGCCTGCATTGTGCTGGCTGTCGGCACTGAGGTGACGGCGGTGGCCGACTACATGAAGTTCTGGTTTCCGGAGGTATCGCCGTGGATCTGGATCGTCTTTTTCTCGGCCGTGCTGATTGCGGTCAATGCCTATAGTGTTAAAGCATTCGGCTCGGTGGAGTATTGGTTTGCCCTGATCAAGGTATTTGCCATTATTGCTTTTATCGTCTTGGCCATTGGCATGTTGACGGGTTATTACCAGCCCGCACAGGTGCAGGAAAACCTGTTGGGCCAGGGTGGCTTCATGCCCAATGGCTGGTATGGAGTCTGGGTGGGCGTGATTATTTCCATCTTCAGTTATCTGAGTATCGAGATGATTGCGGTTGCGGCGGGCGAGGCAGAAAACCCTGAGCAGGCGGTGCGCCAGGCGTTCAAGGCAACCATCTGGCGCTTGATCATTTTCTACCTCTTGTCTCTGTCCCTGATTGTGATGCTGGTGCCCTGGCAGGTGCTGATTGCAGATGGCACAAGCAGCCCCTTCATTACGGTGATGCAGTCGGTGGGCATTCCTTATGCAGACAGCATTTTGAATTTCATCGTGATTATTGCTGCTTTGTCGGCCATGAACAGCATGCTCTACATTTCTACACGCATGATGTTCAGCCTGTCGCGTGCGGGGGATGCGCCACTGGTACTGGGTAAGGTGGCACGCAATGGAGTGCCGTTAAATGCCCTGGCTTTGTCGGCCAGCGGGGTGGGTGTGGCGGCCGTGGTGTATGCCTACAATCCGGAAACGGCGTTCCCGGTGATGATTGCCTTGTCCATGTTCGGTGCCCTGTTTACCTGGGGCATGATTTTCCTGACCCATTTGTTTTTCCGCCGCCGCGTGGCGCAGGAAGGGGTGCAGCTGCGTTTCCGGATGCCGGCCTATCCCATCGGCACCTTGCTGGGTCTGATCGGTATTGTGGCGATTCTGATTACCACCTGGTTCATCAATATCTTCCATTACACCCTTTTGTTTGGTGTGCCGTTCTTGCTGACCTTGATCGTGATTTATTTTGTACGCTCAAAAAGCCGGGTCGCGTAACCGTGTAGCCGCATAGCGTGGTCCCGTTCATTCGTGCTCAGTCTGGGGCTTGGCACGAATGAGCGGCAGCATGGCCAGCAAACCGATACAGACAGCAGGACAGAGCCGGTCTCCTTGTGGCACAGTAAACGAGTTGGCCACTTTTTTCTGAGCAGAAAGGGGAGCATATGTGGTTCAAAAACATTCTGAAAGTGTCTGTGCTGGCGGGCAGTCTGGTGATGGCTGGCTCGGCCTGGACAGCGGAAACGGCCGATCAGATCTGGATGGGCGGGCCGGTCTTGACGATGAGTGACAGCCAGACTGCTGCCGAAGCGGTCGCGGTCAAGGAGGGGCGGATTCTGGATGTGGGTACCTTGCAGGCGATGCAAGCCTATAAAGGTCCAAACACCTCTGTGATCGACCTGCAGGGCAAGGCTTTGCTGCCGGGGTTTGTGGATGCGCACAGCCACGCCTTCATGATTGGTGTGCAGGCCATGTCCGCCAATCTGCTATCGCCCCCGGATGGGGCGGTCAAAGACATCGCCAGTTTGCAGGAGACGCTCCGGCAATGGCTGGATGAGCAAGGTAAAACCAGGCAGGTGGGCTTGATCCTGGGCTTTGGGTATGACGACGCCCAACTGGCAGAGCAGCGCCACCCCACGCGACAGGAATTGGATGCAGTGTCCGAGTCCGTGCCGATCATCATCATTCATCAGTCCAGCCACATTGGCGTGCTCAACAGCAAGGCGCTGGAGATGGCGGGCATTTCCGCCCAGACCCCGGATCCGGCAGGCGGTGTCATTCGGCGGGAAGAGGGTAGCACCCAACCCAATGGGGTGCTCGAAGAGATGGCCTTTTTTTCAAGCGTGGCCAGCCAGATGGGCAAACTCACACCCGAGCAGGTTCAGGCCCTGTTTGTGGCCGGGACCGATCTGTTAAAGCGTTACGGCTACACGACCGGACAGGAAGGGCGGGCCACGTCCGATACGGTGCCTTTGATGCAGGCCGCGGCGTCGGCGGGCAAGATCGATATTGATGTCGCTGCCTACGTCGATGTGCTCCAGGACCGGGACTTTATCGCGCGTCATGTATCGCGGCATTACACCGATGGTTTTCGGGTGGCCGGTGCCAAGCTCACGATTGATGGCTCCCCTCAGGGGTTTACGGCCTATCGCGACCGCCCCTATTACAAGCCACCAGCAGGCTACCGCGCCGATTACCGGGGGTACGCAGCGGTCACGCCCGACCAGGTGTTTGATTCGGTGGACTGGGCCTTCAAGAACGATATACAGCTGCTGACTCACGCAAATGGCGAGGCCGCCTCGGATCTGCTGTTGGCTGCGATTAAAACAGCACGTGAAAAGTATGGTCCCCGGGATCGGCGGGCCGTCTTGATTCACGGGCAGTTTCTGCGCCGGGACCAGATAGCGTCCATAGCAGAACTGGATGTCTTTCCGTCCTTGTTCCCCATGCACACCTTTTATTGGGGAGACTGGCACCGTGACCGTACGGTGGGGCCGGTCAATGCCGACAATATTTCTCCCACTGGCTGGGTGCGTGAGCATGGCTTGATGTTTTCAACCCACCACGATGCGCCCGTGGCCTTCCCGGATTCCATGCGGGTGTTGTCGGCGACCGTCACGCGCCGCACCCGATCGGGCGATATTTTGGGGCCGGATCAGAGGGTAGATGTCATGACGGCCCTGAAGGCAATGACGATCTGGCCGGCTTTCCAGCATTTTGAGGAGAAGGAAAAAGGGTCGATTGAGCCGGGCAAACTGGCGGACTTTGTTGTCCTGTCGCAAGATCCGACAGCGGTCGATCCCGAGCAATTGGCCAGCTTGCGCGTGGTTCAGACCATCAAGCGAGGCAAGCTCATTTATGAACAGGACGATGCATCGGAGACCGAGCAACTCAGCCAGGCGCAGACTGGGCAGATGCTTTCCCGTTTTCTGAATGAGTGGCAACACCAGGCATCTGAAACAGGCGCTGCAGAGCACGCGCATGGGCCTGAGTTGCTGATGGGGGCTCTGTTGCGAGGTTTTGAGTAAGGCCAGTCCGTCACTGACACCAGGCGGCCGGCGCGAATGCTGTCTGGATTGAGCGCCGACATGTTCATATGAACATGTCGGCGTCATAAAACTTTCATCTGAGCGTCACTGAGTCGTCATGTCGCGTTCCTACACTGCCAGGTATTCAAACGAAACCTGTATGCCGTGTTATGAACCTATCCGTCAGGCAAAGCATTATTGTGGATTTGCTCGCCGCCCAGGGGGCGGTGTCCGTTGATGGCCTGGCCGCGCATTTCGGGGTGACGCCCCAGACGATACGGCGCGACCTGAACCACCTGTATGAGGCCGATCTGGTGCGTCGTCGTCATGGCGGCGCCGAGCTGAACGTGGTCGAGCGCAATGCGCCTTTTCAAACGCGCCGCATTACCCACTTGCAAGCCAAGGCCCGTATTGGTCGAGCCGTTGCCAAGCTGATCCCTGCCGGTGCCAGCCTGCTGCTGGGTTTTGGCACCACTCCCGAACAAGTTGCCTTGGCGTTGGCAGATCACCGAGATCTTACGGTGGTGACCAACAACATCAGTGCCGCCTTGGCCCTGTCGCACAATATGAGCCATCGCGTGGTGCTGACGGGGGGCGAGCTGCGACAACCCAATCCTGAAATTCTGGGCCCCGGTGCCGAACGGCTGTTCAACAGCTTCAAGGCAGACTTCGGGGTGTCCGGGGTTGGGGGCTTTGATTCGGATGGTGCCTTGCTGGACTTTGATATGGCCGAGTCCGACTGCCACAAGGCGCTGCGGGGCAATTGCCGGGTGCGGATTCTGGTGCTGGACCATACCAAGTTCGGTCGGCGCGCCCCGGTGCGCAGCGGCTCCTTGGACGATGTGGATATTCTGGTCAGCGATCAGCCCATTCCCGAACCTTACCGCGATCAGATTCCTGCGCGTGTTCAGCTTGTGATTGCGGATGAGGTGCAGGTATGAGCCGCAGCGCGATCGAGTTGCAGGGCATAGTCAAATCCTGGGGCGAGCAGGCTGTGCTCAAGCAGATGGATCTGACCATTCAGGAAGGAAAATTCACGGCCTTGCTGGGCCCATCGGGCTGTGGCAAATCGACCTTGCTGCGCATTATTGCCGGGCTGGAAGCGCCCGATCAGGGCCGTTTGCTGATTAATGGGCACGATGCCACCCATATGGAACCTGCCAAGCGCGGCTTGAGCATGGTGTTCCAGTCCTACGCCCTGTTTCCCCATTTAAATGTGGCCGACAACATCTTGTTCGGCTTGCAGGTGCGCCGTGCGGACCGCCGGCAGCAACAAGAGCGTCTGCGCGAGGCCTTGGCCCTGACCAATCTGGAAGGGCTGCAAGAGCGCAGACCCGGCCAGCTCTCGGGAGGGCAGCGACAGCGGGTGGCCCTGGCGCGCAGCATTGTCTCAGGGCATCGCATTTGCTTGATGGACGAGCCCTTGTCGAATCTGGACGCCAAGCTGCGTCACACCGTGCGCCACGAAATTCGCTCCCTGCAACAGCGTCTGGGATTGACGGTGGTCTATGTCACTCACGACCAGACCGAGGCGATGGGGATGGCGGATCACGTGGTGTTGCTCAATGCCGGTCGTATTGAACAGCAGGGCCGTGCCCAGGACCTGTATGGCCAGCCTATGAGTGTCTTTACCGCCAGTTTCATCGGCAGCCCGCCCATGATGATGATTCACAGTGACCAAGTGCCCCTGGGACTGTGGCCTTCACGTCGGCAGTACGACCAGCCGCATCGTGTACTGGTGGGCGTGCGCCCCGAAAACCTGAACCTGCACGAGGCGGGCGAGCAGTTTGTGGCGGCCACCGTGGTGCATCAGGAATTTCAGGGGGCAGATGCTTATGTGTACGTGCGACTTGATGATGGGCATACCTTGATCGTGCGTGCCCCGCACAGCCACCGTTTCGAGGCGGGTACACGTTGTGGTCTGAGCTGGCATCCCGCTGACGCTTTTTACTTTAATCAGGACAGCGGCGCTCGCCTGCCGACACCGTCTGCCGATGCGCTGACCGCTGCTTCTTTTGCTGTTGTTCCCTAAACGTACTGCGAGTCTACTCATGTTGAAGAATTGTCTGCTTGCCACTTCCAGCGCTTTATTGATGGGCCTGGGCACCAGTGCCCACAGCGCGGTGGAATTGACCATGTATTACCCGATTGCCGTGGGTGGTCCGCTGACCGAGGTGGTCGATGGAATGATCAAGGACTATCAGGCCCAGAACCCGGAAGTGACCGTGAAGGCCGTCTATTCCGGCAACTACGATGAAACGCGGGTGCGTGCCTTGTCGGCCCTGCGTGCGGGCGAGCCGGTGCAGCTTTCTGTGCTGGGCGCACTGGATACGCATGATCTGGTGGAGCAGGGCCTGGTCGAGGCTTTTAGCGATGTGGCTCAGGATGCCCCCAGCCAGGACTGGCTCAAGAGCTTTTACCCTGCGTTGATGGCTAACGGCACCTTGGAGGGCAAGGTCTGGGGCATTCCCTTTCAGCGTTCGACCATCGTCATGTTCTACAACAAGGATATGTTCCGTGAGGCGGGTCTGAACCCCGATCAAGCTCCCAAGACGTGGGACGAGCTGGTGCAAACTGCCCAGAAACTGACTAATGACAAGCATCACGGCTTGATGATTCCATCGACGGGCTATCCCTACTGGATGTTCCAGGCCATGGCCTTGCAAAACGGCCGTCAGTTGATGAATGAAGAAGGCACGCAGGTCTACTTCAATGATCCCAAGTCGGTGCAAGCGCTGCAGTTCTTCCACGATCTGGCCTACAAGCACAAGGTCAGCCCCGCGGGCACGATTGAATGGGGTACCTTGCGCCAGGCCTTCGTGCAGGGCAAGACCGCCATGATGTGGCACACCACGGGCAACCTGACGGCCGTCAAGAACGAAGCGAAGTTCGACTTTGGCGTGGCCATGCTGCCCGCAAAGGAAAAAGCGGCTTCTCCTACCGGCGGTGGCAACTTCTACCTGTTCAAGGGCGCTAATGACGAGCAGAAAAAAGCCGCATTGGATTTCGTGCGCTGGATGACGGCCCCCGAGCGTGCTGCCAAGTGGTCCATGGCCACGGGCTATGTGGGTGTCAGCCCTGCAGCCTACGAAACACAGGCGCTGCTTGACTACGCCAAGACCTTTCCACAGGCCGTGGTAGCGCGTGATCAACTGGCCGTGGCCTCGCCCGAGTTTGCCACGTACGAAACAGCGCGTGTGCGTGAACTGTTGTCCAACGCCGTGCAGGCCGTGCTGACCAATGCCAAGACGCCTCAAGCCGCCCTGGATGAGGCCCAGGCCGCCGCGGATCGCTTGCTGCGTCCTTTCAACTAAGCAGGTGCAGGAATGGCTGAACCATTGCGTGTGCTGCGTAAAGAGTGGGTATTTGCCTACCTCTTGCTGACGCCGCTGTTTGTGCTGCTAAGCGTGTTTGCCTTTATCCCGGCGCTGCACACGTTTTGGTCCAGCCTGTTAAGTAAAGGCACGGCTCGTCGTCCGGCCCAGTTTGTGGGCATGGACAACTACGATGCCATGCTGGCTGATCCGACTTTCTGGCTGGTTCTGAAGAATAATCTTTGGTACGCCGCCATTGTGATTCCGGTGTCCATGGCACTGGCCTTGCTGATGGCCTTGTGGGCCAACCGGGCCATGAGCATGCGTGCCTGGGTGCGCTGCGCTTACTTCACGCCCACCATGTTGCCCATGATCGCCGCCGCGAACCTCTGGCTGTTTTTTTACACGCCGGATCTGGGTTTGCTGGATCAGATTGCCAAGCTGTTTGGCGCCGGGGCCACCAATTGGTTAGGTCAGCCTCAAACTGCCCTGGGCGCAGTCATGGTGGTGACCATCTGGAAAGAGGCCGGATTTTTCATGATTTTTTATCTGGCCGCCTTGCAAACCATCCCGCCCGAACTGCGTGATGCTGCCCGTCTGGAAGGCGCAAGCCGCTGGCAATATGGGCGCCGTGTACTGCTGCCCTTGCTGGCTCCCACCACTTTATTCATTCTGATCAATGCATTGATCAACTCGGTCAAACTGGTTGACCACCTCTTTATCCTGACCAAGGGCGGCCCCAATAACGCTTCCAAGCTGATGTTGTACTGGATCTGGGAAACGGCTTTTGCTTACATGGATACGCCCGCGGCTGCCGTACTGACGGTGGTGCTCTTGTTGGGTCTGGGCGCCGTTGCTATTTTTCAATTCCGCTACGCCGAACGACGCGTGCACTACCAGTGATGAACATGGACACTGTTTTGACTGCCCCCAGCCGCCCGCTGCGTTTGCCCTCACTGGATACGGTAGGAGCGCACGTTTTGGCCCTGCTGTGGATCGCGCCTTTGCTCTACGCGTGCTGGGCTGCTTTTCGTGACCCGTCAGCGGCCTTGCGTTTTGACTGGAGCGCAGGTTGGACCTTTGATAACTTTGCCGCGGCCTGGGATCGTGCGCCCTGGCTGCGCTACATCTTCAATACGACCGCGTTGGTGCTGACGATTCTGATCGGTCAGTTTGTTCTGTGTACGCTGGCTGCCTACGCCTTTGCCCGCTTTCGTTTCTTTGGCAGCCAGTTTCTGTTCATGCTGCTGCTGTTGCAATTGTTCATTTTGCCCGAAGTGCTGATTGTGGAAAATTACCGCATGGTGGCCTGGCTGGGCTGGACCGATACGGTATGGGGCATGGGTGTGCCTTATATGGCCAGTGCGTTTGGGGTATTCCTGCTGCGTCAGGCCTTCAAGCAGGTGCCGCGTGAGCTGGAAGAGGCGGCGCGTCTGGAGGGCTGTAGCCGTTTGGGGGTGTTGTGGCGTGTGTATGTACCCTTGGTCAAGCCTGTTTACCTGGCTTATGCCCTGGTGTCGGTGTCAACGCACTGGAACAATTTTTTATGGCCATTGGTGATCAGCAGCTCGGATCATACACGGCCTTTGACTGTGGGCTTGTCCCTGTTTGGCGCGCCTGAAAGTGGTGTCAGCATTTCCCTGATCAGCGCCGCCACCATCATGACGATCCTGCCGCTATTGCTGGGCTTTCTGCTGTTTCAAAAGCAGTTCATGCAGGCTTTTTTGCGCGCCGGCATTCGTTAAGGAATTCTGATGAAGATTATCCAGTTTTCGGATTTGCACATTACCCCGCCCGATGGCCTGTTGTTTGGTTCGGACCCTCTGGATCGCTTGCGTCACTGTGTGCAGCACATTAATCGCCATCATGCCGATGCGGATCTGTGCGTGCTGACGGGCGATCTGACCCATGCCGGTCACCCACGCGCGTACGAGCGCCTGCGTGAAGGCTTGCAAGACTTGATTCCGCCCGTGCGCTTGTTGATGGGCAATCACGATAGCCGCAGCGCGTTTCACCGTGTGTTTCCAGACGCCAGGACCGATTTGTCCGGGTTTGTGCAATATGCCGAAACCATGCGCGATTGGCGTCTGATTTATCTGGATACCTTGGAAGACAGCTACACCAACGGTTATCTGTGCGCGCGGCGTCTGCAGTGGTTGCAGCAGGAACTGGCCTCGCATAACGGGCCGGTGATGCTGTTCTCGCACCATCCTTTGCCCGCCTTGCAGTATCCCTCCATGGATTGGCTGCGTTTGAGCAATGCCCTGGAGCTATTGCCTGCGTTGAAGGCGAACCCAGCACCCGTACATTTGTTTTCCGGTCATGTGCATCGCTGTGCCAGCGGCGTGTGGAACGGTCTGCACTTTGTAACGGTCAGTGGCACCAACCATCAGCATGAACTGGATCTGGAGCGCGAGGGAGTGGCAACGTCCACTTTTGAACCGGCCAGCTACGCGGTAATCCTGCCCAATGCAGACGGTCTGACCGTGCATTTTCAGCCCTTTGCTTACGAAGAGCTGCGCTTTCCGTACACGGGAGACCTGAACGCGTTGAAGTGTCTGTAAATGCGGGGCGGTCGATTTTGAGGTTGGCATGCAACGCGGTCTTCGAACGTGTACTGAAAAACCGCCATGTTCGGCGAAACGCTTTGTTGTTTGCCACAAGATCGCTATACTTGCGAACTATCAGGGGGAGTAGCTTACTTTCCGGCGCATCGTCATCACGGCAATTTGTGTTTTTCACCGATTCCCGGTGCCCGGGCAGCCTTAGGGTTGCAAGCGAGACCTTGCCATTCATGGGCAAGGTGCATCCTCAAAAAAGATGGCCTGTGTCCTTAATGGATCAGGCCATTTTTGTTTTGTACAACAGCGGTCATTTTCTCGTTGTACAGTCATGCAAGATGGTCGTCGGGTTTCAATTAAACAATATGAAAAGGCGGTCTTATAAATGATTGAATTTTTGCAGACAATGAGTTGGGCGGCGGTATTTCAGATCATCCTGATCGATATATTGCTGGGAGGCGATAATGCTGTGGTGATTGCCCTGGCATGTCGCAACTTGCCTGCACAGCAGCGCGTAAAAGGTATTTTGTGGGGAACGGCAGGGGCGATTGGTCTGCGCGTTGTCCTGATCGCGTTTGCTCTGACCTTGCTGTCCGTTCCATTCCTGAAAGTGGTGGGTGCCTTGTTGCTGGTCTGGATTGGCGTCAAGCTGCTGATCCCCGAGGAAGATGGTCACGGCAATGTGGAAGGGGGGGCAACCTTGTGGAAGGCCATCAAGACCATTATTATCGCGGACTTTGTGATGAGTCTGGATAACGTGATCGCGATTGCGGGTGCCGCTCAGACGGCTGACCCGGATCATCAGATTGGTCTGGTGGTCTTTGGTCTGGTGGTGAGCGTGCCCATCATTATCTGGGGCAGCACACTGGTTCTGAAGCTGATCGACCGTTTCCCCATTGTGGTAACGCTGGGCGCCGCGTTGCTGGGCTGGATTGCCGGCGGCATGCTGGTGACGGACGTTAAATACATCGAGTACTTCGGCGAGCCTAGCACCACCATCAAGCTGGCTGCGGAAGTGGCTGGTGCCTTGCTGATTGTCGCGTTGGGTCACGGTATTGCGGCCTACAAGCGCAAGCAGGCTGCCTGAGTCTGAAATTGAAACAGCCCGTATAAAGCCATGCCGGAGACTTCGCTTCCGGCATGGTTCTGGGTTAAGCTCAAACGATTTTCTAAAAAAGGAGTACACCATGGCACAAGCCTCCGCACGCCACATTCTGGTCAGCACCGAAGAGAAAGCGAATGAACTGAAAGCCGCTATCGAAGGTGGTTCTGACTTCGCTCAGGTGGCCAAGGACAATTCCAGCTGCCCATCGGCCCGCATGGGCGGTGAGCTGGGAACTTTTGGTCGTGGCCAAATGGTGCCCGAGTTCGATCAGGTTGTGTTCAGCGCCCCCGTGGGCGTTGTGCAAGGCCCCGTCAAGACCCAGTTCGGCTACCATCTGGTAGAAGTGACTGCACGTCAGGACTGATACGATCAGGCCAGAAAAACCCGCTTCAGCGGGTTTTTTTGCGCCTGCTGCGCCTGTGTATGCTGGGCAGGGCTTGAACTGTTTTGGCAAGCGCAATCCCGTCTTTTCGCGACGGCGATGTCAGTAGGCTCTTGTTCAATAGGCCTGGCTCTGGAGTGGCTTCATGCTGGTATTTGCCAGACATATACATAAAAAGTCTGGACATTTATCCACAAGCTGCGCAGTATGCCAGCCATGCCGGCTCGTGGGGCCTTGCCCACGCCTTGCTCGCTTGTTTCGAGCAATTCAGCCCATTCTTATAAAGAAATCCCATGAAACGCACCGATATGGAAAAACTCAGCGCCGTCAAATTGCTGGGAAATGTAAAAAAGGCGGGCACGCCACAACGCTTTGCAGCTGATTCCGCCGTGGCCGACCGGCGCGAACAACGTCGTCTGGATCAGGCTGCTGGCCTGGTGTCCTTTCCCGTTAAGCTGACGCAGCCTGTTATTGATGCCGTGCGCGCTCGCGCTACCGAGCAAGGTGTCTCGACCAATGAGGTCATTGATCGTCTACTGGCCCAAGCCTTGGACCTGTAATTTATGCAGATCTGGGTAGATGCAGACGCTTGTCCGGTCGTCATCAAAGAAATTTTGTATCGCGCCGGGCAGCGCTGGAGTCGCCATGTGATCCTGGTGGCCAACCAGATGCTGCGCACTCCCCCTTCACCCTGGCTGCGGGCCGTGCAGGTGGCGCGTGGCTTTGATGTGGCGGATGACTATATTGTTCAGCACGCCAGTGTGGGAGATCTGGTGATTACCGCCGATATCCCGTTAGCGGCGCAGGTTCTGGAACGTCGGGCTCTGGTCCTGACCCCCAGAGGTGAGCGTTTGGATGTCAATAGCATAGGCGAGCGTCTGGCCATGCGCGACATGATGGAAGAGCTGCGCAGCACCGGCGTGGACATAGGCGGTCCGGCGCCCTTCAGCCAGGCTGACCGGCGCGAGTTTGCCAATGCGCTGGATCGTCTAATGATGAGTCTGAATAGCGCAGCCCGACGATGAGCAGACTTGCCTTGGCGGCCACCTTTGTGTGAGTCTGTGGTCGGATTGAATTTTTTTAAGTGAAGTACGCAATGACAGACTCAAACCGTCCTTTGATGAATTTATCCGGTCTGAATGAGGCCGTCGCCCAGTTTGCGCGCGAGCGTGAGTGGGACCAGTTTCACAGCCCTAAAAACCTGGCCATGGCCTTGACCAATGAAGTGGGCGAACTGATCGAAATTTTCCAATGGCTGACAGAAGCGCAATCGCACGAGGTGGCTAGGGACCCGAAAACTGCCGAAGCCGTGCGTGACGAACTGGCGGACGTGCAGATCTATTTGAGCCGTCTGGCGTTCGTGTTGGGCGTGGACATGAACGACGCGGTCGCCTGCAAACTGGCGAAAAATGCGCAGAAGTATCCCGCCGACAAGGTGCGCGGGACGAACAAGAAATATACGGAACTGTAAGAACGTCGCGGCAAACGCGCTGCCTTACAGCTCCCTCAGCAGATCCTGCACAAACTGCTCCATCCGCTCGTGTCTTTCGCGGGCGATTTCCTGTCCTCGTTTAGTCTGAAAGCCCTCAGCCAGTTTCAACAGCTTGGCCGCAAAGTGGTCCAGCGCGTAGCGCTTGTCATCCAGGGGGCGGTGTTGTGCCTGCGGGTCGCAGGGATCATACAGGCCCGAGCCCATGCGCCCGGCGGTATAGAAGCAGCGAGCTATCCCTAAGGCACCAATGGCATCCAGCCGGTCGGCGTCCTGCAAAATGCGGGCCTCCAGGCTGACCGGCCTAATGTTGGCTGAAAAGCTGTGGCTTTGGATAACCTTGCCCACGGCCTCGCAGTCCTGCCTGGACCAGCCTATCTTGGCCAGAATGTGTTGTGCCTGTTCCGCTGACAGGGTGGAAGCGCGCGAACGCAGCGGCGAGTTCTTTTCTACCGCAACGCAGTCGTGCAGCACCGTTGCTGCCAGCAAAATCCGCAGATCCCCACCTTCTTTTTCCTGAATCGCACAGACATTCTTCCAGACACGCTGCAGGTGTGACTGGTCGTGAGAGCCATCGTTATGGCTGGTGCTGCTATGGGGCAGGAGTTGAGTGGCAAGCGCCTCAAAGGGATGAAAAGGACGGGTCATGGTCATGGTCTGCAATCGTCAGGCACACAGCATACCGCGAAGCAGTCCAGGACAAAGAAAAGGAGCTGCACCAGGCAGCTCCTTTCTGGCCTGAGTCCAGCAATTTAAAAGTCGCTCAGGCCCAGATCACTGACAGCATCGGCCCAATAGTTCAGTTCCTGATCCACATATTGTGTGAACTCGGCAGGGCTATTGGTAAGCAGGGTGGCCCCGTTGCCTTGCCAGATCTCCTTGATCTTCTCAGTGTCCAAGGCTCGATGAATGCTGTCCGCGACGGCTTGTACCGTGGCATCAGGCACGTCACCCTGCATGAAGATGCCATACCAGGTCTGGGCGGTGATCTCATCCATACCCAGTTCTTTGAGCGTCGGCACATCAGGCAGGGCAGCCGCGCGCTCCGGGCTGGAGACGGCCAGAGCGCGCAAGCGGCCATTGCGGATCTGTGCGACAGCCGAAGGCATGGTCTCGAACATGAAGTCCACCTGATCGCCACTGATCAGCGCCATGACGGCCGGGCCGCTGCCTTTGTAATGCACGGCAGTCATGGTGGTGCCAGAGCGTTTCTCCAGCTTGCCCGCCATCAAATGCAGCATCGTGGCCACGCCGCTCGTGCCATAGTTCACGCCTGCGCCTTGCTTGGCCGCAGCCAAGAGGTCATCCACGCTCTTGTAGGGCGAGTTGGCATTGACCACCAGCACGTTGGGCATGGCAGCAATCAAGGTGACCGCTTTCAAGTCTTTGCGGGTGTCGTAGGGGAAGTTCTTCAACACGGCAGGCGCAATCATGTGATGCACGGCACCAAACAAGAGCTGATTGTCTGCGGGGCTGGAGTTGGCGACCATGCTGGCACCCAGCACACCACCGACACCACCTTTATTTTCTACGACAACGGTTTGACCGATTTCATTACCCAGTGCTTCGGCCAGAGGGCGAGCCAGGGTGTCGCCCGAACCACCTGCGGCAGAAGGGACGATCAAGCGCACCGGGCGCTCGGCCCAGGCGGGGGGAGCTGCCCAGCTTTGGGGTGCGGCAGCGACGATAAAACTGAGGGCAAGTACAACACGGGACCAGGGTTTCATGTTTTTTTACCTCCTCGGTAGTCGGTGGTTTCAGCCTTTGCCGGAGCCCAGGCTGCCAGGGTTGCTGCGCAGCTTGTCGATCTGATCTTGCCGGGGACTCAGACCCAGCCCGGGGGCGTCTGGCATGTGTAGCCAGCCTTGTTCGGGCTGGGGCAGGCCGGTGTAGATCTCGGCCATCATGGCGCTGGCGGCCAGATGCCATTCCACATCACCGCCATTGAGCAAGCCGCAGTGCAAGTGACCGTTGTGGGAGGGGAATGCCCCGCCATTGGCTACCGAAGCATTAAAGCTTTCAGCCAGGGCAAAGATCTTGCGGGACTGGGTAAAACCGCCGGATATCAGTACGTTAGGCTGCACAATGTCCACCGCCTGCTGCATCAGCAGATCGCGGAACCGATAGGCCTGGCCTTCGTTCTGGCCGGCCGCCACAGTGATGCCCGTGCTCTGGCGCAGTTCACGCATACGCCCGGTGTCATTTTGTGTGATGGGTTCTTCAAAGAAACCTACATCCAGGTCACGGGCGTGGCGCGCAATGGTCTTGGCGTGCACATAGTCCAGACTACAGTTGCCATCGATATACAAGGGCATCTCGGCAGGAATGGATTCTCGTACCAGGCTCATGCGGCGCATGTCCTGACGAATCAGCTCGGCTAAGGGGCGTGGTTCATCTCGGCGTTGCAGGCCGTGATGGCCCACGACCATCTTCAAGCCTTTGAAGCCTTGGTTGACGCAGTCCTGGGCGACCTTGACCAGTTCCTCCTCGTTCAGGAAGGCAAAGCCAAACGTGGCATAAGCGGGCACTTTCTCACGGGCGCCACCCAGCAGTTTCCAGACAGGCAAACCCAGGGCCTTGCCCTTGATATCCCACAAGGCAATGTCCAATGCAGAGATCGCATGCATGGCATAGCCGGTCTGGCCGCGAGGGCATACGTTCCAGTACATGCGATCCCACAGACGCTCCGTGTTCAAGGGGTCTTGTCCGACCAAATCACTGGCCAGGATGTCGTTGATGGTGCTGGCCACGGGGTGCTCTTCGGTAATGGCACTCAGGCCATAACCGGTAATGCCTTCATCCGTTTCGATTTCCACATGACAGATGGCCAGATTGCTGGGTTTTTTGATGCCCGCGCTATGGAACTGAAAAGGTACGTTCAAGGGAATTGCGCGTACTGCCGTGATTCTCATTCTCCGTTCTCCTCACATTTTTTAAATGCGTTTGCATGTAATTGTTTTAGGTTTATAGCGTTTTGGAGAATAGGTGGGCAATGGTGTAAACCCTTGATTTTATTGATATATAAAAGCCATTTCTGATATATCAAAAGGACAGGTTCAGGAGTGTAGAGAGTCGCACGCGGTGGGAAAAAGATGCAGGAGAGTGGTGATGTACGCCACTAGGCGCTCTTGGCCCTTGTGCATGCAAAAGGCCCTGCCAGGCAAGGCCTGGCAGGGCCGGTGAACTCTCGGGATGTATGAGCAGTGAGTGGCTTATTTACCCCGCAGTAACTGCATCTGACGACGATCTTTTTTAGTCGGGCGTCCCGCGTCAAAATCCAGGGCAGGCTCAGGCGCCAGACGGCGCTGTTCCGCGGCCTGCGCGCGTCGTGCACTGCTTTGCTCGGTTTCTTGATAGAGAGTGCGCGCCACGGGAGCGGGGCCACGTACCCCACTCAAGGCTTGAACGTGAACTTCCATGGCTGGCGTTTCCTTGCGCAGGGTAATCAGATCCCCTACCGATACCTCGCGGGCCGGCTTGGTGCTTTGCTGATTGAGCAAAACCCGTCCTTTAGTGATCTCTTCACTGGCCAGGCTGCGCGTTTTGTAAAAGCGCGCCGCCCAGAGCCATTTGTCCAGTCGTAATTTGTCCATGCCGTATTGTAAATCCAGGCCGGGCCCCCGTGAAAGGCGGAACCCGGTGTGACGAGCTTGCTGGTGGCCAGCCCGGTTCTAGCGGAACTGAAAGTGTTCCTTATGCAAGGTCCAGGACTTAGCGGGCAAGGCACGCTTGAGCTCCCGCTGCAGCTGCTTGCCCATCCCGGCAGGGCCACAAAACCAGATATGTAATGGTCTGCCCGCCTGATAGTGCTGCACTACCTCTTGGGGAGTCCAGCGGCGGCCATCGGCATAAATATCCAGCTTGACATCTGGGTGCTCTTTGGCGGCGTTGCTCAAGGCCTGGGCGAGTGGGTCGGAACTGTGCTGACAGGCATATTGCAGATAGGCGTAAGGAGCATGGCCCTCCTCATGCTCCTGGCTTAACCAGGACAGAAAGGGGGTCGCTCCCACTCCTGCGCCGACCCAGATATAAATCCCCTTGTCGTCACGGCCCGGTGGAGTGAAACGGCCATACGGGCCATCCAGCTCGATGTTCTGTCCGATATGCAGGCGCTCTGGCAGGCGGCGCGTCCAGTCGCCCAGTTGCTTGATGTGAAAACGCACAATCTGGTCATCCTGATCGGCGTCGGACAGGGTGAAGGGGTGAGACTCGGTTTCGCCTTTCAAACGCAGGAAGGCAAACTGGCCCGCCTGATGACCCGGCCAGGATTGATCCATGCGGCATTGCACTTCTAGGACATCGCCTTGCGGGGTACAGGAAATGACGGTACCGGTGTGCGGGTAAGCCGAACTGAGATTGCGTAACAGCTGAATGCTGGCGGCTACTGTTCCGATCACTAGGCTGACGGCCAGCAGCCAGCCACCTATCCCGCTCCAGTAGGCAGGTGGGGTCAAGACTACGCCATGAAAGACCAGAATCAGATAGGCAACCGGCATTAGCCGATGCAGGCTGTACCATTTTTTATAGGAAATCGTGCGGTGCGCCAGGGTAATGATCAACATCACAATCAGCGCGTAGAACGTCCATTCCCCCAGCGTCTTGGCATAGGGCTTGAAGAGGCTGACCCATTCGGGGACGGGCACTTTGGCCAATTTGCCGCTGGTGCCGATGGCGGCGGCTATCAGGTCTTTGGATTGTTTGCTTAGCCAATGCGCCAGGCTGAGCAAAATCGCCAGGATGCCCAGGTACTTGTGTAGCTTGTAGGCTTTGTCCATGCCACCGAGCCACGGTTCCAGGCGACGGGGGCGTAAGGCCAGGACCATAATGGCCGTCATGGTGCCCAGCGCCAGAATGCCGGTGAGCAGCATGCCTTCCTGCCGGATTACCCACAGCGTGTCGCCTGGGGGCGAGGGAGAGAGCCACAAGGCTTGTACAGCCCAGATCAGAAAGAAGGTGGAGAGCAGCAGAAATAGAGGGCGACGCATGGCCTTTTCCGAATGATGGGTGGGCCGGGAGCTGGCAAGTCGCACCATGCAAAAGTACCGACGCAGCGCACCGGGGACATCTGTCCATCTTAGTGCGTAGCGTGGCGGTCTGGGGTGTTTGTATTCAGGCGTGAATTGAGAAAACTCAAAATACCCCTAAATAGTTGTTATTTAAAGTATTTGTTAATGATTCTGGTTGCTGTTTATCGTGTTGACCCTGCCGGGGGCGGTTTCGGAGGGACACCGCCTGGCAGGGCGTTTTTCAGTGGGCCTGTTCAGGACTGAGCAGTACGGCCAGATCCAGCAAGGCCGCGTCCTGATGGGCTTGTCCGATCAGTTGCAGTCCCAGGGGCAGCGGGGAGTCCTGAGCGGGCGCGGGCAGGCTTAAGGTCGGCCAGCCTAACAAGGACCACGGGCGGTTCAGAATCGAGGAGCCTGTGCTGTCCAGCCCATAGGGCGCGGGGCCAGGGGCCGCCGGAGTTAGCAAGGCATCGAAATGAGCATATCGGTCCTGCCATTCTGTCTGGAGCTGGCGACGGCGTGCCTGCCAGGCGTGGTAGTCCGCCGGGGGCAATTCCAGGCCTTGCTTGATCGCTTGCACGGTAATGGGTCGCAAGGCATTGGGGCTGGCTTGCCAGACGGGCAGCAGGCTGCGGGCCATTTCGTAAGCCATGATCTGGCCTTGCAGGATCAGCAGCTCTTTCAGTTGCGGGTCCGCGGGCAGACGCTCCAGTTGGGCACCTTGTTGTTCCAGGTGCAGGCAACCTTGCTCCAGAGCAGCAAGGGCAGCGGGGGTAATTGGGCCCAGATCTTTGCCATCCAGCACGCCGATGCGGGGACAGGTGGGCATCTTAACATCGGGCAAACCTTGCAGAACCGTCGCCACACGGCGCAATACGGACAAGTCGCGGCTGAAGTAGCCGATGGTGTCCAGACTGTCGCATAGCAGGAAAAGACCGCTGCGATGAATGGCACCAAAACTAGGTTTGAAGCCGACAATGCCGGTAAAGGCAGCAGGGCGCATCATGGAGCCGCCCGTTTGGGTTCCCAAAGCGAAATCGACCATGCCCGCGGCCACGGCAGCCGCAGACCCACTGGAGGAGCCACCGGGAGTGTGCTCCAGATTCAGCGGGTTACGGGTCGGGCCGGGCGCCGCATAGGCAAACTCTGCCGTCACGGTCTTGCCGACTGGAATGGCACCGGCCCGGCGCAGCACGGCCACACAGGCCGCATCATGCTGCGCGGGCAGCGCGTCGGGGAAATGGGCCCCGTAACGCGTGGGCATGCCTTGCACATCCAGCACGTCCTTGACGCCGAAGCTCAGGCCCGCCAAGGGGCCCTCGGGGTGGGTGCTGATACAGGTAAGCGGGTCCGCCAGCCAGGACCAGGCCTGAATGGACTGGTCCTGCACAGCGAGAGGAGAGGGATGGGCAGTCATAGCGCAGAGTAGCAATTACTGAATCGAGATGTTTTGTGCCTTGATCAGTGCCGTCCAGCGCTTTGCTTCTTCCTTGATGAAAGCAGAGAACTCTGCAGGCGTGCCGCCCACCACTTCTGCGCCCTGGGATTCCACAATCTTGCGGTACTCGGGGTCTTGCAGTGCATCGTTGACGGCTTTATTCAGTTTTTCCAGCACATCGGCTGGAATGCCTGCGGGAGCAATCACGCCAAACCAGTTGGAGGCGACCAGATCCACGCCTTGCTCTTTGAAGGTGGGAACATCAGGCATGGCCTTGACACGCTCTTCAGAGGTCACACCCAGAATGCGCAAACGTGGATTGTCGATTTGCATGTGCGGCAAGAACAAGCTGGCCAATTCCAGGTAGAAGGAGATATTGCCGGCCAGCAGATCGTTGGATGCCGGTGCGCCACCGCGGTAAGGAACGTGTACCGCGTCAAAACCCGACGTGGCTTTGAACTGCTCGGTCAGCAGGTGCGAGGCGCCGCCCGCTCCGGTCGAGGCATAGTCCAGTTTTTGTGGGTTCTTCTTGCCGTCGTTCACCAGGTCGGCCAACGACTGGTAGGGCGAGTTGCTGTTTACACCCAAAGCCATGGCGCCACGCTCAATCAGGGCGATGGGCTGCAGATCCTGTTCGGGATCAAAGGGCAGGTTGCTGCCGTACAGGGCTTTGTTCACGGACATTGGACCAAAGTTGCCCAGACCGATGGTGTACCCGTTGGGCTTGGCACGGGCAATCATGCTGGTGCCGATATTGCCGCTGGCGCCAGGCTTGTTCTCCACCACAATCGTCACGCCCAGACTATCGCTCATTTTCTGAGCCAGCATCCGCGAACGGGTGTCCGAGCTGCCGCCGGCCGCATAAGGCACAACAAAAGTAATGGCTTGCGAAGGGTAGGGGGCGTCGGCCAGTGCCGAGCCGGAACCCAGCAAAGTCAGTGTGAGTAGGCCGCCCAGCAATGAGGCACGATGCTTGAATACCGTCATGTTCATCTCCTGCAATGGGCCAAGATTCGCCGTGGCGTGCAGTATGGCCCTGTTTTTTTGATAGAAGTCAGAACGGATAGTAGAGAGAGCTTATTATGTTGTCTAATATTAAAAATAGTCATTATTAATCTTTTTAAAAACCTAATTGGTGGGCATATGCTGGACTCCAAATTAAGTGAAATGTTTTTGGTTCTGGCCGAAGAGTTGCACTTTGGTCGTGCGGCACAGCGTCTGTTCATGACCCAGCCTCCCTTGAGTCAGGCCATACGCAGGCTGGAGGAGCAGGTCGGGGCCACCTTGTTCATCCGCACGACGCGCACGGTGCAACTGACTGCGGCCGGCGCGGAGCTGCAGCGCCGCCTGCGCCTTATCGGCAATGAGATGGAGCAGACTTTGCAAGCGGTGCAGCAGGTTCACCGCGGGGAAACCGGTATGTTGCGTATCGCCCTGACGCCCAGCAGTGCCTATGCGGGCGTATCACGGCATTTGTACCGGTTTCGTCAGGACTTCCCGCAGGTGGATATGCAGGTTTACGAGATGAACTCCAGTGACATGCCTGCCGCCTTGTATGAGCGCCGGGTGGATGTGGCGTTGATCCGCCCCTCTTTTGCGGTGCCCGATCTGAATCCGCAATTGGTGGAGTCCGAACCCATGATGTTCGTGCTCAGACGCGATGATCCCCGTGCGCAGGAACATAGCCAGGGGCTGACGCTACATCAGGCGTTTTCTTACGAAATGGTGGCCTATTCACGTCAGCAATCGCGCTACTTCCATCTGCTTCAACAACGTTTGCTGCAGCGTTCGGGCTGCCTGCCGCGCTTTGTCCAGGAGAGCATGGTGCCCACGGTGTTGATTATGGTGGAGGCGGGGATCGCACCGGCTATCGTGCCGGCCTCCCTGGCTCGGCTGCGCACGGATACGCTGGTGTATCTGCCCTTGCTCGATGCTGCCGATATTGCGGCCGAGCTGATGAGCGCCTACATTTCCGACAATACCAATCCCGCGCTCCAGAATTTTCTTGCGGTGCTGGAACAGGATCGTTCAGTCTGACTGGCGGGCAGCCAGCCATTGGCGCATGGATTGACCGGTGCGCTGTCGAAACAGGCGTGACAGGGCCGAGGGATTGGCGTAGCCCAGATCCAGTGCGATGCGTTTGGCGGACTGGCCCTGGGTCAAGCGCTGGCAGGCCAGCGACAGACGCCATTGGGCCAGATAGTCGGCCGGCGTGTCACCCACCCACTGCTTGAACTGGACGGCAAACGCGCTGCGCGAGAGCTTGGCTTGTTCAGCCAGCGATTGCACAGTCCAGTCTCGTCCCGGGTCGGCCTGGATGGCCAGCAAGGCGCGGGCGACGGGAGGATGGGACAGCCCCCGGAACAGGCCCACGGGAATATCGCAGCGGTCGGGATGGTCAAACAACCAGCGCAGCAGTTGCAAGAGCACGATTTCAAACAGACGATCGGCCAGCAAACGATGGCCGCAACGTACTGATTCTGTTTCTGCAAATAACAGGCTCAATGCTTGCTCCAGACCTGCCGCCTCCTCCAGGGGAACAATGATCAGGTCCGGCAGCGACCGGGCCAGCGGGTGATGTTCACCACCGTCAAAATCCAGGGTGGCGCAGGTAAAGTCCGAGCCCTCCTCGGGCATATCGTAGAAAGTATGGTCCAGCGGACGTGGATAGAACAGCAGGCTGGGACGATCAATCGTCAGGATTTCCGGCACTGGATCGCGCGGATCGTGACGCACCCCCAACTGACCCCGTCTGAGGATGTGCAAAAAGGCCCGCCCGGGCTGAGCCGCAAAGCGGGTCATGCCGCATAAGGAGCCGTTGTAAAACAAATGGGCCCGGACACGGAATTGTTCCAGCAAAAGAGAGAGGCGATCCAGATTCATGAAATCATCCCTTTCTGGATGAAAAGATAAGTTGTCGGGACTAATCTTATCCAATGATCTTGATTCTGGCGAGACACTATCCCTGTCAGATTCATTTTGGCCCTCAGGGCCTACTTCACCAGGAGATCACCATGTCCCGTCTTACGTTGCCTGATGTTGCTCAAGCTCCCGCCGCCAGCCAACCTGCTTTGCAGGAAATTCAAAAGGCTTTTGGCGGCAATGTGCCTGCCATGTTCCGAATGGTGTCCAACTCGCCCGCCGCTTTGCGCAGCATGTGGGGGTCTTTCGGTGCTTTTGCGGGTGGCAAGCTGGGTGCAAAACTGGGCGAGCAACTGGCAGTGGCTATTGCTGACCGCAATCGTTGCGAGTATTGCCTGGCTGCCCACAATGTGCTCGGTGCCAATGCTGGTTTGAGCTCGGAGACTCTGGCCCAGGCCCAACGTGGTCAGTCTGATGATCCACGCACGGCGGCCGCCCTGAAGTTTGTGCTCAAGCTGGTCGATCAGCGGGGTCAAGTGTCGGCGGCGGATGTGCAAGCCGTGCGCGACGCAGGTTTTTCCGAGGGTGAGGTGGTGGAGCTGGTCGGTGTCACGGCCTTGAATCTGTTCACCAATTACATCAACAATGCGCTGGATGTTCCGGTCGATTTCAAAGCGGTTGAGCTGACGGCTTAAACAAGGTTTGATGACCCGCTTGCTGGAGAGGCAGGCGGGTTTTACTGCGTCGGTACGGCCGGCGCTAGTTGCCGGACAACGGGCCGGCGTTAATTTCGCTCAGTGCCGGATTTACATCAAAAAAGCGGGCGTCGATGCCGGTGATACCAACGCTGTTGAGCCGCTTGCTGTGCATGTCCAGATAGGCCTGTGCGCTTGCCTTGTCACTGAACAAATACACCCCGCCAGCCTTGGACTGCTCCTGATTTTCCGTCCAGAGTTTCCAGATCAATCCCGGTTCCTGCGAAATGGATTGCGCCAGTTCTTTCATGGCGATGGCCATGTCCTCGCCCCAGGGGCCGGAGTAGGGAAAATCAACATACAGCAAGGTGCTCATGGTCGGCTCCAAATCAAAATACGTGACGATCATCATACCCTGATGATGGAATGCTCCCGTATTGTCTCTTATTTGTCATGGGACGTTGGAAGCGGCGTGATTGGCTGGCCTCGCCCCTGAAGGGGGCGTATAGTTTTTGTTTTGCGATTTGCCGGTGGAAGCCCTCATGTCCTGGACCGCTGTGTTGTTGGTGGTGTGTGCTGCGTTCATTCATGCGGGCTGGAATCTGCTCTCCAAACGAGCGGCGATGGCAGGAGCCCATTTTGTATTTGCGTACTCCTTTTTTGCCATCCTGTTTTATTTTCCCATCATGTTGTGGGTGGTGTTTACCGAAGGCAATATGCCTTGGACCACCGAGACCGTGACTTGTCTGGTGTTAAGCGCGTTGCTGCATATGGGCTATAGCCTGAGTCTGCAAAAAGGCTACCAGGTGGCGGACTTGTCGGTGGTCTATCCGATTGCACGCGGCACCGGTCCCATGCTCTCTTCCGTGGGCGCCTTCATTCTGCTCGGTGAGCCGGTACGGCCTGTGGGGGTGCTTGGTATCTTGCTGGTGGTGATGGGAATCTTGCTGATTGCCACGCAAGGTCATTTGCGGCGTTTCTTCAACCCCGCTGCGCTAACCGGCGTGCGCTGGGGCATGCAGACGGGGATTTTAATTGCGGCCTATACCGTGGTGGATGCCTACGGCGTCAAAGTATTACTGATCTCGCCGTTCTTGTTGGACTGGTTCAGCAATGTGCTACGTCTGGGCATGCTGGCCCCCTTCATTGCCAAGCGTGGACGGGAAGGCTTTATCAAACTGAAGCCTTATTGGAAGCTGGCGGCAGCCGTGGGCCTGCTCTCGCCCATGTCTTACATACTGGTTTTGCAGGCGCTGCGCCTGGGAGCCCCCCTGTCCATGGTGGCACCAGCTCGGGAAATGTCCATGATGGCGGGCACGCTGCTGGGCATGGTGGTCCTGCGCGAGAAAGCCAATGCCTGGAGTTTGCTGGGCTGTGCCGTCATGATCGCCGGGGTGATCGCCCTGACTGCCGGACCGTCTGCCTGATTGCTCTCTTGAAATATGCGGGGCCGACCCTATCTGTCTGCAATAGGGCGCGCACCTGCGCGTGGCCATCAACCCATTTTTTGCTTTTTCACCATGAGCCAGACTGACACTGCGAATACGTCCGAAACCTTGGGTTTTCAGGCTGAAGTCAAACAATTACTGCATTTGATGATTCACTCCTTGTACAGCAACAAGGAGATTTTCCTGCGTGAGCTGGTATCCAATGCGTCGGATGCCTGTGACAAACTGCGCTTTGAGGCCATCGACAATCCTGCCTTGCTTGAGGGCGACCCGGAACTGCGCATTCGTGTGGACTTTGACAAGGAAGCACGCACGATCACTATTTCCGACAATGGCATTGGCATGTCGCGTGATGAAGCCATTGCCAACCTGGGCACGATCGCTCGGTCCGGCACCAAGGAGTTCTTCTCTCAGCTGACAGGCGACAAGCAAAAAGACACCCAACTGATTGGTCAGTTCGGGGTGGGCTTTTATTCCTCGTTTATCGTCGCCGATAAAGTGTCGGTACTGACACGTCGTGCCGGCGAGGACCAGGAAGCCGTCTTGTGGGAGTCCACCGGCGAGGGCGAATTTACCATCGCGTCTGCCGAGAAAGCCGAGCGCGGCACCAGCATCACCTTGCATCTGCGCGAAGGCGAGGATGAGTTCCTGGATGGCTGGCGTTTGCGCAATGTGCTGCGCCGCTACTCGGATCACATTTCTTTGCCGGTACAAATGCGCAAAGAGGACTGGGACGAAGACAAGCAGCAGCAGGTCAAACAAGATGAATGGGAAAGCGTGAACCAGGCCAGTGCCTTGTGGACGCGCTCCAAGTCGGAAATTAGCGACGAGCAGTACCAGGAATTCTACAAACACATCGCTCACGATTACGAGAACCCCTTGGCCTGGACACACAACCGGGTGGAAGGTCGCAGCGAATACACCCAACTGTTGTATGTGCCCAAGCAGGCTCCTTTTGATCTGTGGGATCGTGACGCTCGCCGCGGCGTGAAGCTGTACGTCAAACGCGTGTTCATCATGGACGACGCTGAGCAGTTGTTGCCGGCCTATCTGCGGTTTGTGCGTGGCGTGATCGACTCGGCGGATCTGCCCTTGAACGTCTCGCGCGAAATTTTGCAGGAAAGCCGCGACGTACGCGCCATCCGCGAAGGCAGCGCCAAGCGCATCCTGTCCTTGCTGGAAGATCTGGCGGAGAACCAGCCCGAGCAATATGCTGAGTTCTGGAATCAGTTCGGTCAGGTGCTCAAAGAGGGCACGGGCGAAGATATGGGCAACCAAGCCCGGATTGCGGCCTTGCTGCGCTTTGCGTCCACGCATCAGGAGGGCTCGGCCCAGACGGTGTCCTTGAACGACTATATCGGTCGCATGAAGGAAGGCCAGGACAAGATTTACTATGTGACGGCAGATACCTTCGCCGCCGCCTCCAACAGCCCGCATCTGGAAGTGTTCCGCAAGAAAGGGATCGAGGTGCTGCTGATGTCTGATCGCGTGGACGAGTGGATGTTGTCTTATCTGCGCGAATTTGAAGGCAAGCAACTGGTTTCCGTGGCCAAAGGGGGGCTGGACCTGGACTCGCTGGCTGACGAAGAGGAAAAGAAACATCAGGCTGAAGTCGCCGAGACCTTCAAGCCTTTGGTGGAGCGTCTGAAAACCACGTTGGGCGACAAGGTCAAAGAGGTGCGTATTACGGCCCGTCTGGTCGACTCCCCGGCCTGCGTGGTGGTGGACGCCAACGAACTGAGTCCGCACCTGCTGCGCATGTTGCAGGCGGCGGGGCAGGAAGCGCCGGAGGTCAAGCCGATTCTGGAAATCAATCCAGAGCATGCTTTGATTGCCAAGGTGCAAGCCGCTGACGATGAAGCCTTTGGGGAGTGGGCGCAACTGCTGCTGGAACAAGCCATGCTGGCTGAAGGTGCCGCATTGCAAGATCCCGCCAGTTTCGTAAAACGGGTGAATCGTTTGTTGTTGAATCTCTAACCTTGTATGGACTGTGCGTAAAGCGCAGTCCGGGACTTCTTGGAAAAGCCCTGATCCTCTGTACGAGGATCAGGGCTTTTTTGTGTTTGTCAGTCGGCTAACGCGGCGCAAAAGCCCAGAATCCTCATCAGGAAGCGATAGGTATTAAGCGATTTTTCACTTTTTGTCTATCTTAATGAGAATTGATCTCAGTACGATGCGGGTACGCCACACTCTGGTGCTGATCCTGCTTTTTTTCAGCAGAATTTAAGGAAAAGGCCTGTTTTGGATGGACTTAGTAATAAGAATGATTAATATTACGTTTCCTTTATTAAAAGAACTTATCAAGCAGTGAGAAGCCGCCGACGCAAGCGATTGGCCTGGCTCCCTTAGTCCTGTCTTGAAAAAGTGATACCTACCATTTGGAGCTGGTATGTTGTTTGTTTCTTCCGTACCGCCTCGCCGCTTTGCCGAGACGGTTTTGTCTGCTGCCTTGTTTGCTGCCCTGACCGCGCCTGCGATGGCGCAAACCGCTGATCCGGGTGTGACCGAGTTGCAGTCGATTAAAGTGCAGGGTTCGGCAGACGCCAATGGCATAGATGGCTTTCAGGCCCACAAAGCGCAGTCGGTCAAATTCTCTGAGAGCTTGTTGAACACACCGCGTTCCATCACCGTGATTCCAGAGGAGGTGATCCGGGACCGTGGCGCGACCTCGCTGCAAGATGTGCTGCGCACGACCCCTGGCATTACGCTAGGATCGGGTGAAGGCGGCACGCCCGTGGGGGACCGTCCTTTTATCCGTGGTTATGAAGCCAGTACCGATATTTTTATCGATGGTGTGCGCGATTACTCTCGTGGCTCGCATGAGACCTTCAATCTGGAATCGGTTGAGGTTCTGAAAGGCCCCAGCTCGGCCTATACCGGCCGTGGCGGCACGGGCGGCAGCTTGAACCTGGTGACCAAGTCGCCCAAGCTCAAGGACTTTTTCCAGGTGGAAGCGGGTTATGGCACTTCGGACCAGTATCGTCTGACTGCCGACGGCAACTATGCGTTTTCGGATACGGGGGCAATTCGCTTGAACCTGATGCGTATGGGCGGCGATGTCCCGGGTCGCGATGGGGTAAAAATCGACCGGTGGGGAATCGCTCCTTCGATTGCCTTTGGCTTGGGCACGCCCACGCGTGTTACGTTGTCCTACTCCCGGCTTGAAAACAAGGATATGCCCGATCTGGGCTTCCCCTTCAAGAATGCCGCCAACCCGGGCCGTGTCACGCCTTTGGAAGCGGATCGTGACAATTTCTACGGTCGTCACAATGTAGATTTCCGCAAATACATTGCTGATACCGCCTCAGCCAATATTGAGCATGATCTCAATGATCGTTTCACGGTGCGTAACGTTACCCGTTACAGCAAGACGCTGAACCATTACCTGATGACCCGTCCGTCCTTTGACAATTGCGTGGCAGGGGCGGGTGGTGCTTGCGCGTCGGAGGGACCTGGTCTGCAGTTTCGTCGCGATGACCGGACGAATTACCGGGTGGCTGAGTCCTTGCTGAACCAGACTGATGTGTATGGCAGCTTCAATACCGGTTCGATCAAGCACGATATTGTGGCGGGTGTGGAGATCAGCAAAGAGGAAATTCACAACAAAGCCATGACGGGCGGGCCAGGCCGTGACACGGACTCGTTCTACAACCCCGACCCCAATCGTCAGTACAACTATTCCTTGCAGTACGGTCCCAAGACCAAGACAGGCGACATCAATACCCGTTCCGCGTATCTCTTTGACACTTTGACATTGAACGAGCAATGGATGGTGAATGGCGGCCTGCGCTTTGATCGCTTTGAGGCCGACAATACCAAGGACTCCCGCACCGACGATATGTGGAACTATCAGCTGGGCGTAGTCTATAAGCCCGCTCAGAACGGTTCCATCTACTTGAGTTACGGTACGTCCTCCAACCCGACAGGCGAAAATCTGGGGCAGGCTGGGGGAGCAGATGGCCCGGCAGGCGGCGCGGCCATCCGTGATCTGAAGCCCGAGCGCAGTTACAGCTGGGAGCTGGGTACCAAGTGGGATGTGGCCGACGAAAAATTGTCGCTGACCGCCGCCGTATTCCAGACCGACAAGAAAGATGCCCGTTCTACCGACCCGCTGACCGGTGATGTGTCGTTAAGCGGCAGCAATCGTGTGCGGGGCCTGGAGCTGGGTGCGGCTGGCGCGATCACGCCGAACTGGAATCTGTGGGCAGGCTATACCTACCTGGACCCCAAGATCAAGAAGTACCGCAATGGCAGCAACGTCTTTGACGGCAATCAGATGAAATTCATCGCCAAACAAAGCTTCAATATCTGGACGACTTACAAAGTGATGCCCGAGCTGACCTTGGGTGCAGGCGCCACCTTTGTGGGCAAGCGGTTTGTGGATGATGCCAATCAGCTGAAGCTGCCGTCGTACTGGCGTTACGATGCGATGGCGCGCTACGAGCTGAACAAGAACGTGTCCTTCCAGTTCAACGTCAACAACATCAGCAATGTACGCATGTATGATGCTTCCCACGTGGGGATTTTTGCCAACGTGGGCCCCGGCCGCTCTTACATGTTCAATGCGTCTTACCGTTTCGAGTAAATTGCCTCGGGTAGGCTGATGGCAGATGGGCCGCCCGCGGGGGCGGCTCATCTGCTTTTTCCGCGTTCCGAGGTGTGTCTTTGTTCTCGCAGGTCTCTCATGCTGATTACTATTCCCGACGTTCTCGATGCCGAGCAATTGCGCGATTGTCGCCAGGCCCTGGAGCAGGCGCAGTGGGAGGACGGACGCACGACGGCAGGCTATCTGGCCCAGCACAGCAAGCGCAATTTGCAGTTGCCTCTGGATGCGCCTCTTGCCCGTCAGATGGGCGAGTTTCTGATGCACGTACTGGGGCAGCACAGCGGCTTTATTGCCGCTGTCTTGCCACTGCGCATGCTGCCGCCACGCTTTAATCGTTACGAGGGTGGCGGGGAATATGGCAACCACATTGATAACGCGATTTTTACCGTTCCTGGCACGCCCCAGCGCCTGCGTACCGATGTGTCCACAACCTTGTTTTTCAGTGATCCCGACGAGTACGAGGGGGGCGAGCTGATCATCGAGGATGTGTACGGCACTCAATCCATCAAGCTGCCTGCAGGGCATATGGTGGTGTATCCCGGTACCAGCTTGCATCGCGTAGAGCCGGTAACGAAAGGAACGCGCTATGCCTCCTTTTTCTGGACGCAAAGCATGGTGCGCCACGCGCATCAACGCAAATTGCTGTGGGAGCTGGATCAGAGCATTCAGCAACTGGCCAGGCAGAATGCGGATGCCCAGGAGCTGTCACGCCTGACGGGGATTTACCACAATTTGTTGCGTGAATGGAGCGATGTCTGATCGCCTGGAGCTTGATTGACCATGTCCCACGAACGATTGCCCCCACTCACTCACATCCCGGCCCAGATTAGCTGCCTGAGGGATTACGAATCCTATGCCCGTCAGCGTATGCGTACGCAGGACTGGGCTTACTTCAGCACGGGGGCAGCCGATGAGCTTACCTTGCAAGACAATCTGGCCAGCTTCGGGCGTTGGGGCCTATGGCCTGCTGCTCTCAGCGAATTTGATCAGCCCTCGACCCGCTTGACGCTGCACGGGCAGTCCATGGATTACCCGATTCTTCTGGCTCCCGTGGCTTATCAGCGCCTGGCTCACCCTGACGGTGAATTGGCCAGTGTGTTGGGCGCGGGTGCGATGGGGGCGACTAGCGTAATCAGCATGCAGGCCAGTCATTCCTTTGAAGAGATCGCCGCACGGGCGCACGCCCCTTTGTGGGCCCAGTGGTACTGGCAAACGGATCGCGCCTTTACTGTGGATTTATTGAGGCGGCTCGAAGCGGCCGGTTATGCCGCGCTGATGTTGACGGTAGATGCTGCGGTTAATGGTGTGCGTAATCAGGAGCAACGTGCCGGCTTTAGCCTGCCTGAGGGGGTGGACGCCGTGAATCTGCGGGGGGCGCCCAAGCAACAGGTGGTTTTGGGTGCAGCAGGAACCAGTCCTTTGTTTGCTAGTGGTTTGTTGGATACGGCGCCGACCTGGGAGGATCTGGCCTGGTTGGTGCAGAACAGTCCTTTACCAGTATGGGTGAAGGGTGTGATGCGACCCCGAGACGCTCAGCGAGCCCTGGATAGGGGGGTCGCCGGAATTGTGGTGTCCAATCACGGAGGGCGAACGTTGGATGGTGCTCCCGCCTCTGTGGACGTCTTGGCACAGGTTTGTCAGGTCGTGCAGGGCAGGGTGCCGGTCTTGATGGATGGCGGTATTCGACGCGGAACCGATGTGCTCAAGGCATTGGCGCTGGGTGCAACAGCCGTGATGATTGGCCGTCCTTATATTTATGGTCTAGCCGCCGCAGGAGCGGCCGGCGTGGCGCACGTCCTGCATATTTTGCGGGCGGAACTGGAAGTGGCAATGGCTCTGACGGGTTGCAACACCTTGGCTGATATTGGCCCTGAACTGCTTTATCGATCCTGAGCGGGCACTGGTTGCGGCTTGGGTTCCAGCTCTTGCTCCGGCAGGCTTTCTTTGGGCCAGCCATGTTCCCGCTTCACCCTTTCCCAATCAAAGCATGGCCCCGGATCGGTCTTGCGCCCCGGGGCGATATGCTCGTGTCCACGTACTGCGGTCAAGTTATGACGCATACGCAGGGCGCGGCTCAGACGGGACAGTTCCCGGTACTGCGCTTCTGTAAAAGGCTCGAAATCGCTGCCTTCCAGCTCGATGCCAATAGAGAAGTCATTGCAGCGCTCACGGTCTTCAAAGCGTGACACACCCGCATGCCAGGCGCGGCGGGTAGTGGGCACAAACTGGATGATATGGCCCGTGCGCTGAATCAGAAAGTGCGCTGATACTTTCAGGTCCCGGATATTCTCGAACCAGGGATGAGCACTGATATCCAGCTGGTTCTGGAAGAAATCCCGAATATAGGGTCCGCCAAACTCCCCGGGGGGCAGGCTGATGTTGTGCAGCACCAGCAAGGTCGGGGTGTCGCCCTCGGGGCGCTCATCCTGATTGGGAGACAGGGCCCGCAGGACATTGGCATGAGGTTTGAGCCAGCCCTGGCGATCCAGGTCGTAGGCGTGGTGCATGCGAGCCATAGCTTCAATTGCGCGGGCCGCGCTTGGCGTGTTCCAGGCTGCACCAGGTGTGATGATTGCTCATCAGGGCTTCAGAGCGCGGCAGGTAAATGCCACAGTGCGCACAACGAACCATCTCTTCGGCACCGCCTTTCTTGCGTGGGGGGCGCGTGGTCGGGTTGGGTGGAGTGCGCTTGCGGGCCTTGTTTTGTGACACGATGCGGGCAATGATCATGGCCCCCAGAATGACCACAACCCAGAATAAGACTTTACCCAATTTTCCCTCGTTGCAAGATGACGTCCAGTACAAAGTGGCTGCCTGTATAGGCGAGTAGCAGGAAGGCAAAGCCGGCCAAGGTCCAGCGCAAGGCTACCCGACCGCGCCATCCATACTGTTTTCGACCCCATAATAAGCCACCAAATGTAACCCAGGACAGCAAGGTAAAGACAGTTTTATGGTCCGCTGGCAGAAATTTACCATCTATGGCCATGGAGACAGCGGCTCCGCTCAAAATCGTGAGGGTCAGAATAAGGAAAGAGACGCGGATCAGACGAAACAGCAGCTCTTCCTGGACCAGCAGGGGCGGCATGGTGTCCAGCACCCGGCTGAACAGGCCGCGTTGCTCCTGATGAGCCACGGGGCGGTGCAGTTGACGGTCCAGCGCGGTCATCAGGACGGCATGCAAGGCAGCCACTGTGCTGAGACCATAAGCGACCAGGGCGATCATCAGGTGGATGCGCAACCATTCATTGCCCACATGGTTGACGATATGGCCCTGGGGAAAAGCCATGGCCAGCAGGCTGACGATTGTGGCTGCAGGCAGTAGAATGAGCAGCAGGCTGTCCAGACGCAGATACAGGCTTTGGAACCAGAACACCACCATACCCAGCCAGATTGCCGCCGATAGGGCCAATGCCCAGCTCAGATGCAGCCCCTGGGGCTGCACAATCGTCAGCAACAGGCCCGCTCCATGCACAATGATGGCGCATAGCAAGGCTACCCGGCTGGGGGCGTTCAGTACGGTTCGGGTGCTGCCGCGAGTCAATGGACGCCAGAGCGAGATCGACAGCACGATGTACGCCAGTGCGGCGAGCAAGTGAAATACAATACTTGCAGACATAAGTCCCGGTTTTCCTGAAAAACGGTACGGGGCGTACCTCAAGTGGCCATTTTATTCTTATTCGTAGACCACACGATAACCTAGTTTAAGCGAACCCAGTCCTATGTTTGAAAATCTGACCCAGCGTATGTCACGTGTGGTGAAAACCATGCGCGGCCAGGCTCGTCTGACCGAATCCAATACTCAGGATATGTTGAGGGAAGTGCGTCTGGCGCTGCTGGAGGCGGACGTGGCCTTGCCGGTCGTGCGCGATTTTGTGGCACGGGTCAAGGAAAAGGCACTTGGTGTTGAAGTTGCCGACAGCCTCAATCCGGGGCAGGCGCTGGTAGGGGTTGTTCATCAGGAGCTGACCAACTTGATGGGGGCAGACCTGGGCGACAACGCCAGCGAGCTGTCCTTGGCTGCCCAGCCTCCCGCTGTGATTCTGATGGCGGGTTTGCAAGGGGCCGGTAAGACCACGACCACTGGTAAGCTGGCCAAATGGCTTAGCGAAGGCGGCCATATCCAGCATGGCCGCAAGACAGGCAAGAAAAAAGTGCTGGTGGTCAGTGCCGACGTCTACCGTCCTGCCGCTATCGAGCAGTTGAAAACCGTTGCCGGGCAGGTCGGTGTGGAGTTTCTGCCTTCCGATCCCAGCCAAAAGCCTGCAGACATTGCCCGTCATGCCTTGGATCATGCCAAGCGTCATCACTTCGATGTGTTGATTGTCGACACGGCCGGTCGTCTGGGCATTGATGAAGAGATGATGCGCGAGATACGCGCGCTGTACGATTTGCTGAACCCGATCGAAACCTTGTTTGTGGTCGATGCCATGCAGGGCCAGGACGCGGTCAATGTTGCCAAGGCTTTCGCCGACGCTCTGCCCCTGACCGGTGTGGTCTTGACCAAGCTCGACGGTGATGCCCGAGGTGGTGCAGCCTTGTCGGTACGCCACGTCACCGGCAAACCGTTGAAGTTCGTGGGAGTATCGGAAAAACTGGACGGTCTGGAGCCTTTCCACCCCGAGCGCATGGCTCAGCGGGTGTTGGGGATGGGCGATATTGTCTCTCTGGTCGAGCAGGCTCAGCGCAACATCGACATTGCCGACGCGCAAAAGATTACCGACAAGATCAAGGCCGGCGACAAGTTCGACCTGAACGACTTTCGCGATCAGTTACAGCAAGTCAAAAAGCTGGGCGATATGGGCTCTTTGCTGGAAAAACTGCCTGCCCAGTTTTCTCAGGCGGCGTCCCAGCTGCAAGGCGGTCAGGCTGAGCAGCAATTGCGCCGTACTGAAGGCATCTTGAATTCCATGACTCCTGCCGAGCGTGCCAAGCCTGAGTTGCTGAAGGCGTCGCGCAAGCGTCGCATTGCGGCTGGTTCGGGCGTGTCGGTGCAAGAGGTCAACCGTCTGCTTAATCAGTTCGAGCAGATGCAGGGCATGATGAAACAGATGAAAAAGGGCGGCATGGCCAAAATGATGCGGGGCCTGGGCGGCATGGGAGCCTTGAAAGGTCTGGCCGGTAAAGGTTTCAAGGGTTTTCGCTAGGCAGCCGTTAAAGTCGGCGGGAGTGGCGTGATCCGCTTCTCCTGGAGGCTTGAGTCAATAAAAAAACGCCCGATGCACTGCATCGGGCGTTTTGTTTTGGCTTGAGCGAAAATCCAGGCCTGTCACCGATGGACAAAGACCGGTACAAGCCCGTTTTACAGGGCAGGAATACGCAGTACCTGACCGGGATAGATCTTGTCAGGATGGCTGAGCATGGGTTTGTTGGCCTCAAAAATGACCGTGTACTTGGCCCCATGGGTTGTGCCGTAATGGACTTCGGCAATTTTCCACAAGGTATCGCCTTTTTGGACGGTGTACATGGTGGCCTCGATGGACGGCTGTGCCACCGTCAACTGGTTATCGACTTGTGCCACACCCAAGGTATTACCCAGTGCCAGTACGATTTTTTCCGCCTGTTCGGTGGAGGCAACCTGACCGCTGACCGTGACCTTATCGCCCTCTACCGTCAGATTCAGACCGTCAGCGGACAGCTGGTGTTTGGCCAGTTCTTTCTGCAGTTCGTCTGCGGTGGCTGCTTTGGCCTCATTGGCGCCAAAGAGTTTTTCGCCGACATCTTTAAGAAAACTGAATACGCCCATCGCTTTGCTCCTGAAGTTAGGGTTCTATGGCAGCCTGCTCGCTGGCAGGCCAATCCACCCATTATGACCGCATTTCTAACGGTGAAGCGGTACCGGAATGTCAGCAATTGTGCATTTTAGGAAGGGGCGTCAGCCGCCTCCGACCGCAACCACGATTTCAATCGTGTCGCCGTCCTTGATAGGGGTATTGGCATGCTGGCTTTTGGGCACGATATCGCCGTTAAGCTCTACAGCAATGCGCTTGTTCTCGTAGCCTAGCTCGCGGATCAGCGAGCCAACCGTATCGGAGTTTGCCAAAGTCTTGCTCTGGCCATTCAAGGTAATGTTCATTCTTGTCTCTGGATAGGGCCCGACAAGGGTCGGACGCGTGATTCAGATGGCAAATTTCCGGGTGGCAGCCAACAAACGGGCCAAAATACCCGGTTCGTCATAAGCGTGACCCGCGTCGGCCACCATATGGAATTCTGCTTGGGGCCAGGCGCGATGCAGTTGCCAGGCTGTATGCGCCGGAGTGCACACATCATAGCGCCCCTGGACGATTACCCCGGGAATGCCGTGCAGGCGGTGGGCATTTTTGAGCAGTTGATCCGGCTCCAGAAAGCCCTGATTCATGAAATAGTGGTTTTCAATACGAGCAAAAGCCAAGGCCGCCTTATCACTGGATTTGGCGTCCAGGTGATTCTGGCTGGGCAACAGTGTAATGGTGTTGCTTTCCCACTGTGACCAGGCATGCGCGGCCCGCAGCTGTACAGCAGGGTCGTCACCTGTCAGACGCTTGTGGTAGGCCGTGATCAAATCATGGCGCTCGTTCTCGGGAATGGGGGCCAGGTACTGTTCCCACATATCGGGGAACAGGCGCGAGGCACCGTCCTGATAAAACCAGTGCAGCTCTTGCGGGCGCGCCATGAAGATGCCCCGCACGATCAGTTCGCTGACGTGCTCGGGGTGAGTCTGGGCATAGGCCAGCGCCAGAGTCGAACCCCAGGACCCGCCAAAGACCAGCATCTTGTCCGCTTTGAGCTTTTCCCTGCGCAAGCGCTCCATATCCTCAACCAGATGCCAGGTGGTGTTGTTCTCCAGGCTGGCATGGGGGTATGAGCGCCCGCAACCGCGCTGATCGAACAACAGCACATTGTATTTTTGCGGGTCGAACAGGCGGCGATGATCGGTAGAGCATCCTGATCCCGGTCCACCATGCAGGAAGATGGCTGGCTTTCCGGCCGGGTTGCCGCAGCATTCCCAGTAGATATGGTGGCCATCATCGGTATGCAAGGTGCCTTGTGCGTAAGGCTCGATCGGCGGGAACAGGGTTGCGCTCATTGTTCTTTCTTGGGCCAGTTCAGTTCAGGGGTAGGGGTGTCATTGCGCGTGAAGATCAGATCCCATACGCCATGACCCAGACGCAGTCCGCGATTCTCAAATTTGGTTAGCGGCCGAAAGTCGGGGCGAGGTGCGTAGCCCTCGTGCGTGTTGGTCAGCATGGGTTCAGCCGACAGCACTTCCAGCATCTGCTCCGCATAATTTTCCCAATCGGTTGCGCAGTGAATATAGCCACCGGGCTTGAGGCGGCTGCTGAGCAACTGAATAAAGGGCGACTGGACCAGTCGGCGCTTGTGGTGGCGTTTTTTGGGCCAGGGATCGGGGAAGTAGATGTGAATGCCAGCCAGCGAAGCAGGCGCGATCATGTCGCGCACCACTTCCACTGCGTCATGCTGAATGATGCGGATATTGCTGATCTGATTGTCATCAATACGCTTGAGCAAAGCGCCGACACCGGCGTTAAACACTTCCACACCCAGGAAATTGTCATCGGGTCGGGCCTGGGCAATTTTCTGGGTGGTTTCACCCATGCCGAAACCAATTTCCAGAATCACGGGCCTGTCGTTGCCAAACACCGTTTTCGGTTTCAGGATGTTGTCGCGGTAGCTGATCGACCACAGCGGCAAGAGGCGCGCCAAGGCTTGCTCCTGGCTGGGCGTGATGTGCGCGCGCCGATGAACAAAGCTACGGATATGGGTCTCGCCGGAATTGCTGTTGGCGACAGTGGGCGACAACAGGGATTGTTTTTCGTTGCTGGAGGTCATGGTTGGGGCGCGGGCATCGGAAACGGCTCGCGTATCAGCTAAAAGCGGGAAAGCTCTATTGTAGTGAGTCTTGCCGCCAAATTCATGTGGTGGTCGGTGAAAAAGATAGGGCGGGTGTGACGCACAGCCACCAGATCGCGCTATAATTTTCGCTTCCCCTTTCGCGGGACCGGCTGCGTTTGACGCAGACCTCTCCAACAGGGCGGGTGTAGTTTAATGGTAAAACTGATGCTTCCCAAGCATCCGTCGTGGGTTCGATTCCCATCACCCGCTCCAGTTCTGCTTTGTTTCCAACTCCCCCGTTTTTCTGCAACGTTTTCCCAAGCCAGGCTTTGCCGCTCTCGGGATTCGGGTGTGTTGGGCTGCAACACGACTGCATTTCTACCTCTTAGGCTGTGGTAGCCGCTGATTCTTTCAGCGAAACTGGATGCACGTCGCTATGTATTGAAAATAGGTACACCTTTTATCGACGTGTCACTGGTGACGACATAAGGCGGCAACCTGTCGACGAAATCGAGATTTGGCATCATGACGCTTGATGCTGTGTGGAATCCGAGCCAGCCTTATATCCAGCTACCTACTTCGCTGCCCAAGCATGCACTGGACAGTCGTGTTGTTCTAAAAGCCCGCATTGAGGTGCGCACAGCATGGGCGGAGCTTAAGCAAGCTGCGCAGCTGATTCCTCATCAAACGATGCTGATCACGTTGCTCATTGGCGACCAGCTCCTTCCCATGGCACTATATTTGGCATGCAAGAAGATCTTTTCGGCGATGCCATTCCTCAGCCGCCCGCCTCAAAGCCCGCCGCCCCCTCGCGACGCAAAATCACCAAAGTCAGCCTTGCTGCTTCCGCCCTGGAGCTAAGCGAGCTGGCAGCTCAGCTGCCTGAAACCCTGCGTTTCGGTGTCTCCACCTGGTCTTACCCCGGTTGGCAAGGTTTGGTCTGGGATGGCGAGTACGAGCCAAGTACCTTGTCCAAGCACGGCCTGGAGGCCTACCACCAACACCCCTTAATGCGCACGGTGTGCATTGATCGGACTTTCTGGCGTCCTTTGACGGTCATGCAGTATGGCGCCTACGTCGCGCAGGTCGATAAGGATTTTCGCTTCGTGGTGAAGTGTCCATCCCTGATTACGGACGCGCAAGTGCGCGATGAGCAGGGCAAGGTGCGCAAGTCCAATCCCGACTTTTTGAACCCGCGTCTGGCGGTGGAGCAGTTTGTGCAGCCTGCCGTGGAGGGCTTGGGGGCCAGCCTGGGGGTACTGGTCTTCCAGTTAAGCCCACTGTCCTGGGCTTGGTTGCATCGGCCCGCCGACTTGTTCCATAAATTGGGGCACATGCTGGCGGCGGCACGCGAGGCTTTGCCTCAAGGCTCCTCAGTGGTGCTTGCCGTAGAAGTGCGAGACCCCGAGCTGCTGAGTCAAAATCTGGTCGATACGCTCAAGGCCAATGGAGCAACGTTTTGTCTGGGCCTGCATGGCAAGATGCCGCCCATCGAGGAGCAGTTGCCGATATTGCGCGCCTTATGGCCCGGTCCTTTGGTGTGTCGCTGGAATCTGAATCGGGAGTTTGGGGCCTACGGTTATGCCGATGCTCAGAAAAAACACACCCCTTTTAATGCCATTGTCAGCGAGGACTTGCCTACGCGTACCGTGCTGGCACGCACGATTGGCGGCATCACGGGGGCGGGCCAAGCTGCTTATGTGACGATCAGCAATGATGCAGAAGGCTGCGCACCGCTGTCCATTCAGCGGCTGGCGCAGCTTATTGCGGCGCAGAAAAAGTAAAGGCGAGGCGGGCGGGCCCGTTTGTCTGCGTCAAGAGGGGGCCTTTTGGTGCCTAATCAGGGATAAAACAGCAGCAGTCCGAACACGGCAAAAACCATCAGGTGCATATAGCCGTGAATGGGAGAGGTACGTGGGCCGCCAAAGCTCAGCATGCTCAGCATGACGGTAAGCAGAAACAGCACCATGTCGGTATTGCTGATACCCATAACGACCTGTTTACCGCTTATCAAGCCGATAAGCAGGACCACGGGTACGGTCAGCCCAACGGTAGAGACAAAGGCCCCTAGACAAAGATTGATGGCGCGTTGCATTTCATTGTTCATGGCAGCCTTGATGGCGGTAATGGACTCGGGGGTGAACACGATAATGGCAATCAGCACCCCCCCGACGGCGACGGGCGCGCCGGAGGCGGCAATCCCGTAATCGGTCACGATGGCCAAATCATGCGCCAGCAAGACAATCGGCAAAATCAGGGCGATCAGCACCAGGCTGCGTATCAGCATGGCGCGGGTAGCCTGGGGATCACGCGGTGGGGGCGTTGCGTTCTTGGCGCCTGGCACAGTGTCATGGGGTTGCATATAGTCATGACGACGGCTACCCATTTGCAGAGACAGGAACAGGGCATAGATCAGGCCCGTCAGTATCGAAATGCCGATGGCCTGTGTCGTGCTGAACTCGCCCGCAGTGCGGGTGTAGTTGGGCAGTATCAGCGCCATACTGGTCAGCAAGACGATCATGGACAGGTAGGTGCGGGTACCTTGACGGTTGAACGCCTGATCGCCATTGCGCGCCGCGCCGGCAATCAGGCACAGCCCAGTGATCAGATTCAGAATAATCATCATCACCGCATAGATCGAATCTCTGCCTATGGTGGGAAAGTCGCCCGGCCCCAGCAGCACCGAGGCAATCAGAATGACCTCGATCAGCACAATGGATAAAGTCAGGATCAGGGTGCCGTAAGGTTCGCCCAGTTGATGGGCCAGATGGTCTGCCTCACGAACGACGCCAAAGGAGGCGGCCAGAATGGTGATGAACAGAACCAGAAAGACGAGGGTTGCCGTAGTGCCGTTCAGGGAGTCGCCCAGCCATTGACTGCCAAAAACCGTGAACAGACCCACAATGGACCAGGAGCCGAACAGGCGTAACCAGGTGACAGGTGCAAGCAGAGGGGAGGAGCCGGTGTGTTTCATGGTTGTTGTTTCCCGCGCGCAACGCTGAAGATGGCCAGGCGACGCGATGCGTCGTGCTCAAAAAACAGGCAGGAATGGGAAGCAGGAACATGCGCCAGGGCATGTGAGGGTGAGGCAGGGTGGACCATCGTGGATGCTCCTTTTGAAGGAGTAGGGCCGTCCCTGTATTGAAAAGGCAGATCCAGGTCGTCCCGGATCTGTTTTGAATTGAGCTATTCAAGCCCACGATTTTATCATCCTGTGCCCATACGGCAAGTCGGGGCCTTCCCAAGTGGTGCTTTCGCGGACGGGAATCTTCTTTTGCGCACCTGCGTGCCGCTTTATTCCCTCCTATTTAAGGTGGGCACCATTCTGATGAAAAAGAGGGAGAACCCAGGGATCGAAGAGCAGGTGTTTTTTCTGTGGGGAGTTTGTTTTTTTCAATGGCCTGTCTGAATTTGCCAGGCGCCACACCTGCATAGGTTTTGAATGCGGTCGAGAAATTGGCCGGGCTGGAAAACCCCAAATCCGTTGCGATGACATCAATTTTCAAGGCGGTCGTTCGTAGCAGATACTCAGCCCGATACATACGCTGCAGTCGGATATAGCTGCTGACGCTCAAGCCGAAATTGCGCTGAAATATATTCATGATTTTTCGTCTTGAGATCTTGAACATATCGCACAGTTCTTTCTGGCTGGGCGGTGAACCCAGATTGGCATCGATTGTTTTTTGAATGGCGTAGATCAGCATGCTGGTTTCAGCAGTGGTGCTGGGCCGCTGGGTCAGAGTCTTGCCGGCAGAGAGGTGGGAGAGCGCCTGTTTGGGATTACGTAAGGGAACGTTGATGCGCTCTTTGACTTCGTCAACGGCATAGGGATTGCCAATGTAATCAACGGCTCCTGCCTTCAGGAAATTGACGCATTCTTCACTGCTGCTTTCGCTGCGTGAATCCAGAATGATGATGGGAATGTGGGCGGTTGCTTTTAGCCCTTGCAGCATGTGTGTCAGCGATAAGGCATCAATCCCGCCTACTTGTTTATCCATCAGGATAAGTTCGGGTAGCGTTAGCTGGGCCTTGGTGTAGCCTTGCACTCCATCAGCGGCAACAGAAACCCGAAACGCTCCAGCCAGCAGAGATTGCAGAAGGTGTTCGTGCTGTCGAGTGTTATTGGAGATCAGCAAAATCCTGGTTTTTTGATCCGGCTGACACTTTATAGTGGCGTATTTGTTCAATATAAAGCCCCGCGCCCTTCTTCTGTCGAAGACGGCTACCTTTACTGGCATTGCTCAAGTAGCCAATTCCTTCAGAATACAGACTCTATGAATAGATAAAATCTATCGATATGATTCGTACGGCAGACATAACATTTTGTATCAACGGAAAAAGTAAATTTTCAAAATTGCTCATTGCATTTTATTTTTGGCAGGCGGCGTGCTGAAAGCCGGAATCCCGGGCTTTAGGCCGAACCCAGAAGTCGATTCTCAGCAATGCTACGTTGACGTATGGGTGAATTTTCCTGGCAGGAACAAGCGTGATTCTACGGCTTTTAAGACCGAACGAATGAGGGGGCTTTGGCAGGTCTGCCGTTGCTTTTCAGGTCTGCGCGTGTAGCCGTTCGCAGGTGTTTCACCCGAGCCTCCCCGTTTTTTTGTGAGGACTCATCCGCGGCACTCAGTCAGTCAGTGAACGAGCATCGACGTGAACCCTGGGGGGCTGAGTGTTGAGCTTTCTCAAGCGCCGGGCTTCGGTGTTGGGATGGTTTTTAGACCGTTTTGGGGTCCCCGCTCTTGAATGACATTGAGCAGGATGGAGACGGGGCCCAGCCAGTCTCTGACGCGACTATTGCTAAGGGCAGAACAAGCTTGGTAGCCTTGTTCTGCCCTTGCTGTAAAACCCGTTGAACACTAGTCGGAACGTCGGTTTAAGCCGGGGCAGGATGCGTGTGGATGGCCTCGTCCAGCATGTCCAGCCTGTCTTGTCCCCAAAACAGCTCGCCCTGATACACATAGGAGGGCGAGCCGAATACACCGGCTGCAATCGCTTCGTCGGTATAAGCCTGATAGCGTTGTTGCATGTGCGGCGCCTGTTCAAACCAGTAGTCAGCGTCCAGGTGCTGTGACTGCATGATTCGAGCCAGTTCTGCTGGATCGGCAATATTGCGCTCTTCACACCATTGCGCCCGCAGTATGGCCTTGTACAGCTCTAGGACGGGCAAGCGGCCTGATTGATGGCGATGACCACGGTCGAGGCCAGCGTGGCATCCGGGCACATGAAGCGGGGCGTGGGGTTGATGGGGATGCCCAGCTTGCGGCACCAGCGCTGCAGTTCAGTGATCCGATAGGCCTGGCGTTCGGGGGAGCGTTGTCCGAGCAGCACACCTCCTGTACGGGCATACACCTGCGGCAAATCGACGGGCTTGTAATGGATGGGGACACCCTGTTTGCGGGCGATCGCCTCCAGACGGTCGGCTCCCAGGTAAGCCCAATCCGAGTTCATCCAGAAGTAGTAGTGAATGCCGGCCGTGCTCATGTGCGCACCTTGGGACGGGACAGATTGGGCAGGGAGAAGTGGGCCGGTCCGTGCATGAACCAACTGCTGGCAAAAGCGATCAAGCCCAGCGCACTCAGATACCAGACGATGTAGTCAGGTTGTCCGTCTCCATAGGCCAGTAAGGAAGTCGCCACCAAAGGGGCCAGACCGCCACCGATGGCGCCAGAGACCTGGACAGCGATTGAGATCCCGCTGTAGCGTACCTCGGGGGGGAACTGCGTGGAAAACAGACCGCCCTGCGGGCCATAGAGTGCTGCATAGACCAGACCAATGGCAATGACCAGCGCCAAGGTGATGGTGCCGGTGTCCAGGCTGCCCAGCATGGAGAAGAAAGGCGAGGAGAATGCCAGCATGCAAAGCGTACCTGCCATAAAGACCCATTTAAAGCCGAGACGGTCGCCCAGTACGCCAAACAGGGGCATGGTGAACAGCGCGGCAAAGGCGCCCCATACCGTGGCATTGAGCATCACACTACGCTCTACCCCGAGGGTGGTGGTGGCATAAGCCAGGGCGAAGGTCACCACCGTGTAAAACCAGGTGACTTCAGCCAGGCGGCCGCCGACCACCAGCAGAACTTCACGGGGGTAGTGACGCAGCACTTCCAGGGCGGGAATAGCGACCTGCTTGCCCTTTTTGCTCATCTGCTCAAAGTCTGGAGATTCGGCCACTTTGGCTCGAATCCACCAGCCTACCAACAGCAGCGCGACACTGGCCAGAAAGGGCAGGCGCCAGCCCCAGCTCAACATGTCTTCTTCGGGCAGGCTGGCAACGGCTCCCATCGCCAAAGAGGACAAAATAAGGCCCGGCGCGACCCCGGTCTGGGGCAGACTGCCAAAAAAACCTTTTTTACCATCCGGGGCGTGTTCCACCGCCATCAGGACAGCGCCACCCCATTCACCTCCCACGGCAACCCCTTGCAAAAAACGCATCAGGACCAGCAGGACGGCCGCCCAATAGCCAATACTGTCGTAGGAGGGAATCAGTCCGATCAGGATGGTAGGAATACCCATCAGAAACAGCGTAATTAACAGCATGGATTTTCGGCCCAGCTTGTCCCCGAAATGGCCGAACACAAAACCGCCCAGGGGACGGGCAAAAAAGCCTACGGAATAGGTGGCAAAGGCCGCCAGAGTGCCCGTAATCGGGTCGAAGGCGGGAAAAAAGATCTTGTTGAAGATCAGTGCGGCAGCAGTGCCGTAGAGGAAAAAGTCATACCACTCTATGGTGGTTCCCATCATGCTGGCCAAGCCAGCAGTGACGTACTGGCGCGACGAACGCGCCTGTCCGGTGTGAGGCATCGTCATAGCGACCTCCTGGTGGAAGCGGGGTGTTGAGTGTGGGCGTCAGCGAGTCGTTGTTAAGGGCGCAATGCCTTGGGTCTGACGGGACCAGTAATCGAAGGTCGCGTTCACAATGGAGGGCTTGAGCAGGTAGTCGTGGGCCTCGGCCGCCAGAGTGTCATCGACGGGAGTCAGCGGGCCAAACGCCGCTTGCGCACGCACCTGCAGGCGTGCCGCACGCTCCAGGTAGACCGACAGGTAGGTCGCCTCCTGGCAGCTTTTTCCCGCAGTTAGGTAACCGTGGTGAGCCAGGATGATGGCGCGTTTGTCGCCCAGCGCTTTGGAAATGATAACGCCCTCCTGGTCGGCAATGGGTACACCGGGCCATTCGCCCAGAAACGCACAGTCATTGTGCAACGGCGTCATGTCCATTTGCGAAATCACCAAAGGCTGGCGGGCGGTCGCCAGCACGGTCGCCCAGGGTGAGTGCGTGTGAATGATGGAGTTGACGTCGGGGCGGGCTTCGTACACCCACAGGTGAAAGCGGGTGGCGGGGTTGGCCATGCCCTGGCCGCTCAGGGTGTTCAGGTCGCGATCAACTTCAATGAAGTCATCGGGTGTGGCTTCATCAAAACCCAGACCAAAGCGCAGGGTCCAGTAGGCCCCGGGACGCTCGGACCGGACACTGATCTGGCCGGCCAGACCGGCCTCCTGTTCGGTCATGGCCAGAATGCGACAGGCAAACGCCATGGTTTCGCGGGTGTCGCGCTGGACTTGGGGTAGATGCGTGGCCATCTCTTGGGTGGCACGTTCATCGAAATAGGATTTGTCTCTGAGGGGGGTATCCATGCGATTTTTCTCCTTTAGCATGCTTCGCCGGTCTATGCGCCGACGATGGGGTCATTGTCTTGATTTAAATCAAAAGGAGCTATGTGCCTTGGCTCATAGCTCCTATTCCATTTGGCATGAAGAGGGATCGCATATGCTGGCCCGGCATGAGCCGGGCGCGGCGACTTTTCTCCTTTGCGTTTATGCCTGACGCCATCGGGAGCGCTCGCGTCGTCGCGAGCGGGACCAGGGGTGTTGCACTTTATGCGGCTGTGGCCGGGGATCGGGTGGATGTCGCGTGTCATTATTTTCCACGGGATTGGAGTCCGGTTTGGGCGAGTCCAGAAAGACATCAATGGAACAATCGCAGTCGAGGTACATGGACAGTCCTTTGTCAGCGTGAAGAAAGGGGAGGTAGTAGCGCAGCCCCGTTGCGGGCTTGCGTCTCTCCTGAAAAAAACGTGTCATAGCGCTCTAGCAAGGCTTGCAGAATCAACTCAGGGTAGTTGTCCTGCTCAACCGGCAGGCGCGCCTGCAGGTGCGCCAGATGTTCATTATCTTGTTGCCCGCCCCAGTGCTTGTGGTAGTGGCCTTGTTGATAGCCACGTAGCTGGCGCAATCGGTTCAGGGCATTTTTGCCGACGTAGGCATGGTAGAGCGTATCCAGCGTCAGACCGCACAGGCCTGCCAGCAAGGCAAAGCCCTCAAAATCAAAGTGACGGGTTTGCAGTACTCGCAAGGTAAAGCGTTCCAGGGCATGCATGAGCGTGGTGGAATCACCGGCGGCTGTGTCTTGGGCGTGTTGGAGCTGTTCCAGCGCGGCAGCGGCTTCTTGTTCGCGCAAGGCATCGTTAGCGCGAAGCACATCACACAGTCCGAAATGCAGAATATCGATTAACTCCAGCTGTAGTTGCGGCAGATTTCGTTCGGACTGTTGCCACCACTTCCAGTCCAGGTAAGCAGCCAGCTCCGCGCATTCCACCCAGATTGCGCGGTAGTAGTCCTGTTTGGCTACTCGCCAGTTCGGGTCAATCAATTGATTCAGCTCGGATTGCAATGCGAGCATCTGCTGGAGTCGGCGCACGCCCGCAGCGGTGGGGGTGGGCGTTACATGCTGACCCAAACGGTGCTTTTGTTGACCCTGCCCGTCAAAGTTTTCCGGGGCCAGCCACGTCTGGAAATTTGTTTTCAGGGCAGGCCATTCTTTATCGGTGATGGAGAACCAGGCTGTGTCGCGTGAACGGCCCTTATAGACAACGGCCTGACGGAACACCCCCTCGTAACGAAAGCCTAGACGCCGTGCTGCTGCTTGTGAGGGGGCGTTGTGCGTGTCGCATTTCCATTCGTAGCGACGGTAGCCCAACTTCTCAATGGCGTAGGCCATCAACAGATAGTGGGCTTCGGTGGCCAGGCGGGTTTGTTTCAAGGCGGGTGACCAGGCGACAAAACCTACCTCGATACAGCCGTTTTGCGCGTCAATCCGCATGAGGGCCAGGGTGCCTAACGCCTGTCCGGTCGTCTGGTCTACGACGGCGTAATGCACGGCATTGCTGGCCTGGCTGATGGCGTGCAGGTGCTGATCGAACTGTATCCGGTTGCTGAAGGGCCCGACTGACAGATAGGTCCAGTCGCGCCCGTCGCGGGCGCGGCTGTAGGCCTGATACAAGCTGTCGCCATGCTTGTCGGGGTCCACGGCTTCCAGGCGACAGTATGTGCCCTGAAGAACGCAGCGTGCAGGTTGGGGGCGGGCTTGCCAGTGGGCAAGCGCGGGGCCAATAGGCTGATGATAAGCGTTTAGCTGAACCATAGGTCATCTGCAATAGAAAACGCTCCAGAGATGCCTGTGTGGGGCATCTCTGGAGGCGGAAAAGGCATGGACTTGGCCGGGAATCGGCAGGCGTCTTGCTAGGTCACTAATTGATTCTATTGATCAAGTGGCAGGTTGCAGCAATCCGCTTTTGGCCTGGTTTCCAGACCGCTTTGTGTCAAGGGGAGTGACATGCGTCGGGCGCACCCCGAGGTTGACCTGGAAAGAGGGTAGGAGCCAGGGGCAAAACCAGGCTGGATGCGAGGCTCAGAAGGGGTTACGCGGGTGGGCGGACCCCAGAGTGAGGTAAAAAAAGCCGGCTTGGCACAGTGGACAAACCAGGCTTTGGGATGGGTATCAGACCGCAGGTTTAGAGTTGGTTCAGGTTCAGACGCAGCACGCTATCCTTGGCCCCTTTCAGGTAATGGGGGCTCTTGTCGCCATGCGGAGCCTTGATGGTCACAAAAGCGGTCTGGCCGTCTGCGCTCAAGGTGACGCTGTTGGGGTGAATGGGGGCGCTGAGGCGATGTTTCACGGTCAGAGTTCGGGCATCCAGAATGTTGATGGCGCCGGTGCCAGCAGGCGAGTCACGATCCACGCCGCGGTTGGTGGCGATCAACTCCTGGCGAGCCGGGTTATAGACGATATCGAGCAGCCCTGGGCCGACGTCAACCGAGTTTTCCACTTTCCCTGAGGTGGTATCAAAGACGTAGATCTTGCCGGTATTGGCATCGGCGCCGAACAACTGCTTGCCATCCGCACTCAGGGCCACATTCACAAAGAAGTGACGCGAGTCCTCACGCTTGTCGCTTTTGGCATCGCCCGTGCTAAAGCGCTGCTCGATCGTGCCGGTGGCGGGGTTGATGACCGCAATCTCTTCCTTGCCGCCCTGACCCACGAACAGACGCTTGGTGTTGGCGTCATACGCGGCACCCGCAGGCCACAGTCCCACATTGTCGATATTGTGCAAAATACGGCCTTGGGTGCCGTCCACAATCCACACACGCCCCCCTTCAGCGGGGTTGGTCACAAAGATGCGGTTGTCTTGTTCATCAATGATGACCTTGCGGGTATGTTCCCAGCCTCCCTTGTCCTCTTTCTGGCCCAGCTGAATCAATTGTTTGACCGTACCGTTCAGGCTATTGAGGGCCAGTAAGGAGCCATCCAAGGTATTGCCCACGTACAGGGTGTGTGTTTTCTGGTTCAGTCCCAAGGCAAATGCCCGTCGTGGCAGTTGGATCAACTGTGTTGGTTGCAAGGTGTCCTGGTCCAGAACATGCACAAAGCCGGCGGTGCGATCCTCAAACAAAGGGGTGGCAGCCACGAACAATTGATTGCTGTCCTTGGCGGCCAGCACTTCGTAAGCCCCTTCGATTGAGTCCTGGCGAAAGCTCACCTGCGCCTGCGGGGCTGTGTTGGCACGAGACGCGTTCAGGCCCGACTGTTGAGATTGCGGTGTGCTTTGGCAGGCGCTCAGCAGCAAGGCCCCCATGACAGAGGCAACAATCATTTTCAAGGAGGCGGGGCGGCACACAATCATGGATTTCCTTTGGACGTGAATAACAACAAACTGACTGCAGAACGGGCGTGAGGCTGCCGTCAGCCCCAATGCGTCAGAGCCACAGTGCTTACGGCCATAACCACATTGCGGACCTGTACAGTCGCCTGTTCTGATTCGGTAATAAATTAATAAATGAGAATCGTTACTGTAATCAATTCGATTTATAAGCTTTTCTTGTCATTCTGTCCATGCCAATACGCAAGACCCTGCGCGAACGCAGGGTCTTGAAGGTGCTGGGCTAATCCTGTGCGGGGCCTTGACCAAAACGGGCTTGCCAGTCTTCGTAGACTTGGCGTTTTTCAGCCAAGGGCAAATGTTCCACTTTCACACCCTGTTGTCCGAAGTCCTGGCGCATTTTTTGATAGAAGGCTTGGGTGGACCAGCCAAAAGGAGCCCCTTCCTTATCATCGGCGCAGTACACCACGCGCTCTACGCCTGCCGCGATCATGGCAGCCATGCACATGGGGCAGGGGATGCCGCTGGCATACATGGTACTGCCGGTGTGCTGGCTGCTTTTGAAGGTTTGGCTGGCATTGCGCAGGGCCTGGATTTCCGCATGCGCGGTAGGATCATGGGCGATATAGGTTTCATTCACCCCTTCGGCCAGCACCTGGTCGTTACGTACCAACACCGCACCAAAGGGCTGACCGCCACGGTCAACGTTCTCTTTCGCAATCTGGATGGACCGCAGCAGATAGTGTTTATCGTTCATGTTTTTCTCCCTGAGAGAGCAAAGCTTGGAATAAGTCCTGACACGCGGGGCTGTGTCGTGTTCGGTGTGCCGACTCTACCTTAAAGAGGTTAAAGGCGGGCAGTTCAGATTGGGCCTGTCTGCAACGCAAAACAGCCGCTGGCAGGCAGCGGCTGTTCGGGTTCAGGCCATATTAGCGTTTGCCGCCAATGGTCAGGTTGGCATGACGGTTAACGTCTTTGTACAACAGGTAGCGGAAACGGCCAGGGCCGCCGGCATAGCAGGCCTGTGGGCAAAAGGCGCGCAGCCACATAAAGTCGCCGGCTTCCACTTCAACCCAATCCTGGTTCAGGCGGTAAACCGCCTTGCCTTCCAGAACGTACAGGCCATGTTCCATGACGTGCGTTTCTGCAAAGGGAATCACGCCACCGGGTTCAAAGTTCACGATATTCACATGCATATCGTGGCGCATGTCGGACATATCGGCAAATCGGGTGGTGCTCCAACGACCATCGGTGTCAGGCATGACGCGGGGTTCAACGTCTTTTTCGTTGGTCACGAAAGCCTCGGGGGCATCCAGACCTTCGACACGCTGGTAACGCTTGCGGATCCAGTGGAAGTTGGCCAGTTCGTTGCTGCGGTTGTGCAAGGACCAGTTGGTAGACGGAGGAATAAAGGCATAGCCGCCTTCTTCCATGATGTGTTTGGTGCCTTCCAGAACCAGTTCGAGCTGGCCCTTGACGACAAAAATCACGCCTTCGGCCTCGGGGTCATCCTCAGGGTGGTCGCTGCCACCTTGCGGGCCGACTTCCATGATGTATTGCGAGAAGGTCTCGGCAAAGCCGGACAAAGGCCGTGCCAGTACCCACAGACGGGTGTTTTCCCAACCGGGCAGGTAGCTGGTCACGATGTCCTGCAGCACGCCTTTGGGCAGCACGGCATAGGCTTCGGTGAACATGGCGCGATCCGTCAGCAGCTGTGTCTGTGGCGGATGCCCGCCTGGCGGGGCGTAGTAATTGACTTTGGACATGTTGATTCCCAATGAAATTCAGTAAGGAAAAATCTGTCGAACGGCACGGCGCAATCCCTGCGGCGGCCCAAAGGCAGAGGCGGGATGTCGTTGTAATGCGCGGGACCAATACACATTAACGAGAGCTGGTGATATTTACAAATTAAATGTATAAATCTCTTGTATTTGTTTTTTGAATAGCTGGAAGCGTGGGCTCGGATTTGAAACCTGGCGCGCAGTGGGCCAGACAGGCGCCCTCAGGATCTGCATTCGTCTCCCACCATGCTCTGACGCGGCAGCGCGGTCAATTCACAGGCAGACTCCGTTTGCCACACCGCAAGATGCGTCTTAACGGCCGGTGTGGCAGCTTGAAAAAATCGTTCTGCCACGCCCCGGGCGCTCATCGAGAATAGAGAAAAGGGGGTGAACACATGGATCATCAACGATCCAGCAGTCCCAGTCTGAACCGGCCTTTGTATGACCTGGATCTGCTATTGGCCTTGTTGACGGTTGTTGACTGCGGCAGTTTTACAGCGGCAGCCAGTCGTTTGCACTCAACACAGTCCACGATCAGTCAGAAGGTGCGTCGTCTGGAGGAATTGGCAGGACTGCGTTTGCTGGACCGGGCCAGTCGTGGTGTCAGCACGACAGAGGCGGGGCAGACCTTGCTGGCTTACGCGCGTCAGATGCTGGCCTTGAACCATCAGCTCTCTGAAGCCTTGTCGGGTTCTTTGGTAACCATCTCCGTGCGTCTGGGTGTGCCGGAGGACTTCACCAATGGCCAGACCATGCGGGCGTTGGCTGGTTTCAACCGCCGGTTTCCACAAGTGCGCCTGGAGGTCAGCAGTGGTTTGAGCAGTGATTTGCTGGCGGCCTATGATCAGGGTGAGCTGGATCTGGTCTTGGTCAAGCAGCGGCATAATGCCCGCGAGGCGGTGGCTTGTCTGCCCGAGCAGACGGCGTGGGTCGACAGTGCCACTGATCCTGTCTTTCATTTGGACCCTATTCCTTTGGTCACCTTCCCGCGTCGCGGTGTTTACCGCGAAGAGATTATCAGTGCCGTGGAATCCTTGGGGCGGCGCTGGCGCATCAGCTTCACCAGTTCCAGCTTGAGCGGGATTCAGGGGGCTGTGGCCGATGGAATGGGCATTAGCCTGCTGCCGCGGCGTGCGGTACGTCAGGATCATATTGAATTGGGACAGGCTCAGGGACTACCGCGCATTGACGCTTTTGAGCTGGCGATATTGCATCGGCCTCACGCCAATGAGATGGTGACCGCCTTGTCCCGGGTGCTGGTCGAGATGCTGGCCCCCGAGAGCGCCCGCCGCGCGTCATAGCCGGGCGGGCCGCCTGGACCAGTGATCCAGGTAAGTGCAATCTTACTGTTTGGGGGTGACCGGATCAAAGTGCGTCATTACATCCAGTACCGGCTCTTCAGCCATGACGCGATCTCTTGCCGCCACAGCGATGGCATGGCCTTGGGCAATCGTTAAGGTGCCGTCCATTTCCAGATCGACTTCCACCCAGATCATGTCGCCCAGTTTGCGGGTGCGCAACTGGTGTATCCCTTCCACCCCGGGTGTCTCGCGTAACAGCTTGGCGATGCGCTCCTCGGTTTCCTGATCAACGGCTTTGTCGGTCAGGTCATGAAACGCGCCGATAGAAAATTTCCAGCCCATGCGCACAATCATCAAGCCCACGATACTGGCGGCCAAAGGGTCGCCCAAGGGCAAGCCTGCCAGGTTGGCCAGGACGCCGAGGCTGACAACCAAAGAGGAGGCCGCATCGGAGCGGGCGTGCCAGGCATTGGCAACCAGCAAGGTTGAGCGCAGACGTTTTGCCACGCGCAGCATGTAGCGAAACAGGAGCTCCTTGCTACACAGAGCGGTAAAGGCAACGAGTAGGGCAACGGGATGGACGGCCTCGATGCTGCTGGGGTCCCGCAATGAAGAGATGGCATTCCAGAGCATGCCGGCGCCTACGGCCAGCAACAAACCGCCAATCGCCAAGGTGGCAGCGGTCTCGTAACGCAAATGTCCGTAGGGGTGGTCGGCATCGGGGCCGCGACGGCTATGGTGATTGGCAATCAGCACCACAAAGTCCGAGAACAGGTCTGACAGGGAGTGGATGGCGTCGGCAATCAGGGCCTGGGAATGGGCGAAGATACCCACCACAATTTGCAGCAGGCTCAAGCTGATATTGACCAGAACACTGACCCAGGTTGAACGCTGGGCACCATGGTGCCGATCCAGATCAGAGGGGGTGAGATTTTCCATGCCAGAAGGTCCTTGCAGCCAGAGCGTCAGGCTGTGTATCAATACAGCGCTTTCAAGGTAGAGAGTGTATCGGCTTTCCTGCAGGCAGGGGCGCCCCAAGAGCTTGAACCGCTTGTTTTGAACAGATTCTTTGGTTTATAGATACAAAAAAGCCTCGCTTTGGGACGAGGCTTTTTTGCGTATCAGGAATGCGTCTTAATTGATGCGCATACCGGGCTGAGCGCCGGGGAATGGCTCCAGAATATAAATACCTTGATCGACGGCCTCATCCGCGTGGCTGGCTGCTAGAACCATACCTTCGGATACGCCAAACCGCATCTTGCGAGGAGCCAGGTTAGCCACCAGCACCGTCAGCTTGCCGATCAGATCTTCGGGCTGGTAGGCCGATTTGATGCCCGAGAACACTTGGCGCAAACGACCTTCGCCCGCGTCCAGGCTCAGACGCAGCAGTTTGTCCGAACCGTCTACGGCCTCACAGCTGACGATTTTGGCAATGCGCAGGTCCACCTTGATGAAGTCCTTGATGTCGATGGTGTCGGCAATGGCTTCACCACCGGGCAGCACGACAGGGGCGGGTGGGGGAGCCAGCAGCTCATCGACCATGGCGCTGTCGACGCGTTGCATCAGGTGTTTGAAGGGAGCGATGTGATCGGGCAGGGCGGCCACGTCATCCCATACAAAACTGCGGTCCAGGCCGAACAGTTCACGCGCCACGCGATCGGTCAGGGTAGGCAAAATGGCGGTCAGCATGACGGACAAGCCCTTGAAGCCAGCCAGGGTGCGCGAGCAAATGTCTTGCAGCGCATCTTTCTGGGCTTGTTCGGCAGTCGCAATGCCTTTAGCCATGACCCAGGGCTGCGCCGTATCAAAAGCCTGGTTGATGAGGTCGGCCTGAGCCATGATCTGGCGTACGGCACGGCCGTACTCACGGCTTTCCAGATCGGCGCGGACTTTCTCGGCAACGTCCTTGAGCTGGTCTTGCAGCTCGGAGGTGTCACCCTGGTAAGCCAGCTTGCCATCAAAATGCTTGCTGATGAAGTTGGCGGCACGGCTGGCGATGTTGACGTATTTGCCAATCAGGTCGCTATTGACGCGGGCGATGAAGTCGTCAGGGTTGAAGTCCATGTCTTCAACGTGCGAGTTCAGCTTGGCGGCCATGTAATAGCGCATCCACTCGGCATCCATGCCCAGTTCCAGGTAGCGCAGGGGCGAAATGCCCGTGCCACGGCTCTTGGACATTTTTTCGCCGCTAACCGTGATGAAACCGTGCACGTTCAGTGCGTCAGGCACTTTACGGCCGGAGAACTTCAGCATGGCAGGCCAGAACAGGGCGTGGAAGTACACGATGTCCTTGCCGATGAAGTGGACTTGCTCCGTGTTGCCTTCCGGGTCCAGCAAGGCATCAAAGTCCAGACCTGCCTTGGCACAGTAGGCTTTCAGGGAAGCCAGGTAGCCAACAGGCGCGTCCAGCCAGACGTAGAAATATTTGCCGGGTGCATCCGGAATCGGGATGCCGTAATAGGGTTCGTCGCGGGAGATGTCCCAGTCGTTCAGGGAGGCCTCAGCACCTTCACCGGTACCCAGCCATTCGCGGGTCTTGCCTAATACTTCCGATTGCAGGCGTGGCTTGCCCTGGGCGTTCTTGCCCGTGGTCCACTCTTGCAGGAAGGCCACGCAGCGCGGGTCGGACAGGCGAAAGAAGAAGTGTTCCGAGCTCTTTAGCACCGGACGCGCATTGGTCAGGGTGGAGTAAGGCTCGATCAGTTCGGTAGGGGCGTAGACCGCGCTACAGACTTCACAACTGTCGCCGTACTGGTCCTTGGCGTGACACTTGGGGCATTCGCCCTTGATGTAACGATCGGGCAGGAACATGCCTTTGACTGGGTCATAGAACTGTTCGATGGTGCGTGTATCGATGAAACCGGCGCTTTTGAGCGTACGGTAGATATCCTGGGCCAGCTCGACGTTGTCTGGCGAGTCGGTACGGTGCCAGTGGTCAAACTTGATGTGAAAACCGTTCAAATAGCTGGGGCGTTCCGCCGCAATCTTGTCAACCAGTTGCGCTGGGGTGATGCCCGCACTTTCTGCTTTAAGCATGATGGGAGCGCCATGAGCGTCATCCGCACATACAAAATGTACCGTATGTCCCGACATTCGCATGGACCGAACCCAGATGTCGGCCTGGATATATTCCATGATGTGGCCGATGTGAAACGAGCCGTTGGCGTACGGCAGGGCAGTCGTAACAAATATCGTTCGTGACATGACTTAACACAATAAAAGAGAAAGGGAACAAGGATTCTACGGTCTATTGCCCACTTGTGCTGCGCAAGACAGAGAAACGTACACGGGTCAAGCCCGATCAGGCAGTGTGAATCACACAAATGCACACACCCTGAGCCTTTGCGGACTCAGGGTGTTCGAAAGCCTACCTGTTCAGTGTTGCTGTTCGTCCAATGCAGGATAAACAGTCAAGAACTGTTAAGGGATCTCGCGCATCTCTATGTCGGTCACATCACGCGAACGGGGTGAGGACGACTGTCTGCTGGCAGTAGCGGGGCGGCGGCGCTGATCCCAATAGGCTTTGACACCGAAAGGACGGCCACTAATACGCGCCACAATGTATAAAATGCCGATCGCAATAGCAGTGGAAACCATGAAGATAAACGCCATGATTGCACCGAAAATTGTCAGCAAGACAAAGAGGGCTGTGCGGATAATCTGGTTAAATGTGTTCATAGGGTTAGTATGACATCATAAGTGTAAAAAAATTCCCCTTGAACCGCTAATTTTCTGGTTTAAAGGTATGGTGATGTTTCTTTATATCAAGGTTTTGGATAAATGACAGTGAGTTCTGAGCGCGTGTTGCAAGCCCTGGCGAGTGTGACCGATCCCAACACGTTAAAGAAGTTATCGGTCGATGCGGGTCGATGCGAACTGAGCATTGACCAGAATCAGGTTGAACTGACCTTGCATCTGCCCTACACGGCTTATGACATACAGGGTCAACTGCGTGAACGCATTGAGCAGGCCTTGGCAGGCGTGGGTGCCACCCTGTCCAAGTTGCACCTGAATCCGCGCATTGGCGTGCATGCCGTGCAGGAGGGCCTGCGCCCCATGCCCAATATCCGCAACATTATTGCGGTGTCATCGGGCAAGGGCGGCGTGGGTAAAAGCACCACCTCGGTGAACTTGGCCTTGGCCCTGCATATGCAAGGTGCCCGGGTCGGACTGCTCGATGCGGATATTTATGGCCCCAGCGTGCCCACGATGCTCGGTTTGCACGAGCGTCCCCGTAGCGCAGACGGCAAGATGATGGAGCCGCTGATCGGCCATGGTCTGCAGGCGAACTCCATCGGCTTTCTGCTGGACGAAGACGCTCCTGCAATCTGGCGGGGCCCGATGGCCACTCAAGCCTTGACCCAATTGCTGACACAGACGCGCTGGGACAACCTGGATTACCTGATTATCGACATGCCTCCCGGGACCGGTGACATTGCCCTGACCCTGTCTCAGAAAGTACCGTTGACTGGTGCGGTCATTGTCACCACGCCTCAGGATCTGGCGCTGGTGGATGCCAAACGAGGCTTGAAGATGTTCCAGAAGGTCAATGTGCCTGTGCTGGGCATTGTGGAGAACATGTCGGTTCATATCTGCTCGAACTGTGGTCACGCTGACCCGGTATTCGGTCAGCATGGTGGCCGCGATATGGCCAGCCAGTACAACGTGCCCTGGCTGGGTGCCTTGCCCTTGGCAATGAGTATTCGTGCGCAGACCGACTCCGGAACACCTACCGTCATTGCCAATGCGGACAGCCCCGAGGCCCGCCTGTATCACGAGATTGCCAATCGCGTGTCGGCCAACGTGTCTCAGTTGCCACCTGATACGTCGGGGCAGCGCCCCAAGGTTGTTCCCCGTCCTCTTTGAGCACGTATGCGCAAATCCGGCTTTTGCCTGCTGTTCTCAATGGTCCTGAGCCCTGGTGCCTGGGCGCAATCGTCTGTCCCTGAGGTCATTATTGATCCAGGGGGCGTGCCGCCCCAGGCACTCAAGGAAATCCAGCGTGCAGTCGGTGCGATCACACGGCTGGCTGAGGACCAGGATCTTGGGGAGGTCACGCGCTTGCGTCGCCGGGCGCATGACGCGACTGTTTCTGCTTTGCAGACGCAGGGCTACTTTGATTCCGTGGTCACCCTGGAAGTGGGGGAGGACGCGGGCGGAGAATACTGGGACATCATTATCCGTCCCGGGGAGCTCACGCGGGTGCGTGATGTCAATCTGGATTTCAAAGGCAAGATTCAGGAGCCGGAGTATGAGGTGCGCCTTGAAGGCATCAAGGCCAGCTTCCCCCTGAAAAAAAACGATCCGTTTCTCAATTCGGTCTGGTCGTCGGCCAAGGCTGATTTGCTTGAAAGCGTGCAGCGCCAGGATTTTTATTACGCGCGTTATGTGGACACGCGGGCCACTGTCTACGCCGATGAAAGCGTGGCCGATCTGTCCTTGAAGGTGGACAGTGGGCCGCGGGTTCGCATGGGGCCGCTGGAGATGACGGGGCTAAAACGGGTACCGCAGTCCCTGGTGGATCGGTATGTGCGTTACACCCCCGGCGACCCCTACGATCAGGACAAGCTCGATGAGTGGCAGCAGTCCCTGGCTTCCACCACGTTTTTCCGGGGGGCTTTTGTCACCTTGAATCAGGATGCCAGCAAGAAAAAAGAGCTGCCTGATGGGGACGTGGAATTGCCTGTTCAGGTGCGGGTCACGGAGGCGCCTTCCAAGCAGTTTACGGGCTCTTTGGGGGTGGACAGTGACCACGGTTTGCGAGTTGAAGGCCTGTATCGGAAAAATATTGTGTTTGGCCTGCCTGTTTGGACAGAGGCGGGCATTGGCGTGGATAAAAAGCGTCAGCGTGCTTTTTATGACGTCCATCTGCCGCCGACGCTGCGCGGCTATAAAAACAGTTTTGGGCTTTTGTACGACCGCTCTGACATTGAGGGTCTGGATACGCAGCGCGCCGCCGTGGGCTGGAAACTGCGGCAGGAGCGCAAGGCAGCAGGTAATAGTCGGGTCGAGTACGAGACCGAGTGGGGCTTGCTGGGGGCCTGGGATAAAACCCAGATCATCGGTTTGCCGACCCGTGAAACACCGTCTGCGATTGCAACCTGGCAGTGGCTGCGTCGTGACGTGGACAAGAAATACGATCCACGAGACGGTAATCTGATCGACTTTGGCCTGGGAGCCGGTATCACGCTGGATCGAGGCGAGCGCTTCTACCGCAGCAACTTGCGCTTGCAGCAATGGTGGCCCATCGGAGATCGGGATGTCTTGTCCATACGGGGCGAAGTCGGCAAAGTGTGGGGCATGACGGATCGGACGCCGCCGGATTTCGGTTATCGCACCGGGGGCGCACGCAGTATCCGGGGCTACAAATATCAAAGTATTGGTCTGCAACGCGGCGAGGCTGTGATTGGTGCGCCTGCCATGGCAGTTGCCAGTGTGGAATATACGCACTTTTTCACCAGCATGTATGGCATGCGGGCGTTTGTGGACGTGGGCGATGCCGCTCCCAGCTTTGGTGATATGAATTTAGCCTGGGGTTACGGTCTGGGGGCTGTGGTTCGTACTCCAGCCGGGCCCTTCAATCTTGATCTGGCCTATGGTCAGCGAGACAGGCGTGTCCGTTTGAGCTTTTCTTTGGGAATCGCATTTTAATGGCCTGGGTTCGGCGCTGGTTCCGGTATTTCGCCTTATGGGGCATCCCTTTCATTGTGGTTGCCCTGCTGTTGGTGTGCGGCTTTTTGTACTGGGTATTGGCCAGTCAGGTGGGGACACGCTGGGCGCTGCGCACGGCTTTGCCTTATGTACAAGGCAGCGCGCAAGGTGTGCGCGGAACCATCTGGGATGGGCTGAGCATCGATCATTTGGTGTTGGGCTTGCCCGATACTCATATCGATATCGAGCGTTTGCGCCTGGAGGCTAACTGGGACGAATTGTGGGACCGCCGCTTGCATGTGGTGGAGTTAAGTGCCCATAAAGTAGATGTGGCCTTGAGCACGTCGGATGCGCCCAAGTCTGATGAACCGTTCAAAATGCCGCAGCTGCCGGTCAGTATTGCGGTAGACAAGCTGGCACTTGGCCAGTTTTTGTTGTCCCAGGATGGCACCCCCTTGCCCGTGGCCCTAGCGGACTTGTCCTCGGCGCTGGCGCTGGAGTCGGACCGTGCGCAGCTACGCCTATACGATTTGATGGTGGCCAACGAGTCCATTCGTGCCGGCTTTCAAGGCGAGGTGGAGCTGGCGGGCTTGGAGGCGCCCTACCCGGCACGAGCTGATATACAAATTATTGCGCGTGGTTTAACTGCAGAGTCGCCCATTTGTGCCAAGCAGTATCTGCCCGCTTATGCGCAGCCTCACAAAACCAGCGCACCCGCGACAAAATCAGCCCCCGCTGATTCGTCCCGCAACGTGACTGGCTCTGCCAGCGCAGCGCCCGCTACCGCGCAAACCTCAGTCAAGGCGACGGAAATGTCCGCCAGCCCGTCTGTTGACTCAAAGGGAGCGTCAGCGGCTCAGGGTGCAGCCGCTCCCGAGCAGCACCATGATGCTCAGGGCGCTGCGGGGCTGATCCGTTCTGCACCGTCAAACGGTACAGGCGTGGTGCTTGACGAGCGTATCAAGGAGCCGGTTGCTGTTCCTGAGCCCGAGCCCTTGCCTGATTGTGTGGTGAATGCTCAGATCAAGCTGGATGGCTCTTTGGAGCAAGCGACCTTGTCCCTCACGGGGCAGGGTCAGGGCTACAGCCTGGATGTTCAGGCAGATTTGAGCCCCTTGGCTTCCGTGCCGGTCAGGCAGGCTCAGCTGGCGGTGAAGTTACCGGATGAATCCACGCTGGACGCGGACTTTACCTGGGACGCCACGCAGGACAGCGGGCACGTTCAGGACCATTTCAAAGGCCAGTTCCGCAGCGATAAGCTGGATTTACACGCCTTGTTGGGCGATGTTCTGCCCGATGCATTGATCAATACGCAAGGCCAGTTCGATGTGGTGCTGGCCGATAAAGAACAATTGCTCCGGGCAGATGTAGACATCCAGCTTTTGCAGGGTAGCCGTTGGAACAGGCAACCCGCTCTGGGACAGATCAAGGCCAAGGCGTCCGCGCCGGCTCAACCAGGTCAGCCCGACTGGTGGCGTTTGCTGAATGTCTCCGAGGTGCTTACGGATATGAAAGTGGGAGACAACCAGGTCCAGCTAAAAGGGGGGTTCGGCATGTCGGGTAAAGCCGAACTGGATTTGCTGGCCCGTATCCCACGCGCCGAGCAATTATGGCCTGGACTGGAGTTGGGCAAGGCGTCGGTACAAGGCCAATTGCGCGGGGACATCGCCCGTCATGTTTTGCAGTTAACTGCCCAGTACGATCTAGGCGGCAAGGCGAAAGGGCAGTTGGGTCAAGGTCTGGCCGAGGCGGATCTGGCCTTGGAAGGCGGCTGGCACTTTGCGGAACAGGGCCAGGCGGCATACTGGGACGGAAAAGTCAGTCGGCTGGTAGCCGATCATGCCGGTGTGGCACTGCGTTTGCAGTCCGCTCTTCCTGTACGCTTTACCGATGCGTTGCGGGCGCCCAAGACTCCCGCTCTGGAAACACAGGTTCGTTCTGGGGATCAAGACAGGACAGGCACCACCGCTCAGCAGGCGGCTGGGTTGGCGAAGAGTGAGACGGCGTTGTCAACGTCGGATGAGGCGGCAGCACAGGCTGTCGCACAGCGAGAAGCCGGGTCACCAGCGCAAGCCAAACCCGGCCAGACGGATAAGGCGGGCACCCGCTCAGACAACGCCGGCAGGACATCGCAGGCTTCCGAGCCATTGGCTCCCTGGTCGGTTCGGGTTGGAGCTGCTACGGTGAGTACGTCTGTTGACGGAGAGTCGTGGATCAATCTACGGCACCAGGAATCCAGCTACCAGCCCGGCCAATGGGCCAGCCGCGGCGAGGTCCTGGACTTGGTGTTGTCCGAACCCCGTATTGCCCGTTTGCTGCGCAAGGTGGGCATAGAGGAAAACACAGACAAAGACCAAGGGGGTGTCAGGATTGTCAAGCACAAGAAAACCCAGCCCCCGGAGATTGATCTTCAGGCGCGTTGGGATCTGAAGTTTGCCGGCGCTTTGTCGGGGCAGTTGCGTGTAGACCGTGTGGCCGGTGATGTGCAGGTCTTTGCTGATCCGCCCACCTCCCTGGGTCTGCAAGACCTGAGCGTTGTCGTCAACGCTAAGCCCGTCTCGGCCACCAGCAGTCGCCTGGATGCTCAACTGGACCTGCGTACCAAGGAAATGGGCTATTTGACCGCCAAGGCGCAGACGCAGATTCATGGGCTGGTCTTGAGTGAAAACGATCGTAAAACCGTCAGCATTCAGGCCAATATTGATGATTTGAGCTGGACACGCCTGTTCCTGGGCGATGCCATGGAGTTGGGCGGGCGTTTGAATGCGGACGTCAATATTGATGTGGGCGCCAAATGGGCCTGGACCAGCCGGGGCACAGTAACGGGGCGCGAGCTGCGCTTTACCCGACTCGATGACGGTATTCGCCTGATTGACGGTGAGCTGGATGCCCGTTTTGATGGCGATGTCTTCAGGCTGGAGTCCTTGACCTTTCCCGCTCGTTTACGCGTGGAGCCCCAGGAGTGGCGTACGGCGACCTGGTTGAAAGAAAGCCCGGATGCCAAGGATGGCAAGCTGACTGTTGCGGGCCAGTGGAACCTGAGCACCCAGCAGGGAGCGTTTGATGTTGATATTTTCCGCTTCCCCATTTTGCAGCGTTCCGATCGTTACGCCATGATTTCCGGCAATATCAATCTGGACATGGAACTGCCCCGCATTGCCATTACTGGCAAGGTGGTGGCGGATGCTGGCTGGTTCAATCTGGACATGTTGGGCGGCATTCCCACCGTAGACAGCGATGTGGTGATTGTGCGGGCCGGTGATGAGCCTGCCGCTGAGCCATCTGCCGCCACGACGGACATGAGCCTGCAAATTGATGTCGATCTGGGACCCCGTTTTTACCTGACTGGTTATGGCGTGAACTCGGGTCTGGTGGGCAGTCTGAGAATCACCATGATGGACGGCAAACTGACGGGTATCGGGGCCTTGCGCACTCGGGGTGGGCGGATCGAACTGTATGGGCAGAAACTGTTGCTCAGACGCGGTACGGTGACGTTTCAGGGCGATATCACCTCTCCGATCCTGGACATTGAAGCCTTGCGTACCGGCCAGGCTGTAGAGGCAGGTGTTAAGGTAGTGGGGACGGCCCGCAAACCCCGAATCGACTTGGTGTCCTATCCAGAAGTCAGCGAGGTTGAAAAACTGTCCTGGTTGCTGCTGGGCCATGGCCCGGATGACTCCGGTGGTGATATGGCATTGCTGCTCAGTGTAGGCACTTCCTTTCTGGGAGATGGCGAGCCTTTCTACCGCAAGTTCGGTATTGATGAGGTGTCCATGCGCTCGGGCGATCTGGGCAGTGCCGGCAGCATCTTGCCGGTGGAAAGTGTGGTCAAATCCCTGAACAGCGGCACCAGCAACGAAGAGCGCAAGTTCATTGCCATTACCAAGGCATTGACGGCTGATTTTTCGATCAGCCTGGAGCAGGCCATGGCCGATACCGGCACCGTGGGTCGGGCCAGTTACCGCCTGGCACGGGGCCTGACCGCTGAAGTCAGTATCGGCACCGTCAATGGTCTGGCCCTGATTTACCGCTGGTTCTCGAAGGATTGAGGCGGACTTGTCTGGCGCAAAGCGGACAGGCAATTGTGGTGCAAAGACAAATTTGCATCGCAGTTGCCTTGTGCAAGTCTCTAAACGATAAAATAACCGGTTACTGATTTAAGGCGGCTAATTTCTTATGAGTATCAAAAGCGACCGTTGGATTCGGCGGGCTGCTGCCCAAGGCATGATCGAGCCTTTCGAGCCAGGCCAGGTGCGCAGTGTGGACGGTCAGCGCATCGTCAGCTACGGCACTAGCAGCTATGGTTACGATGTGCGCTGTGCCAACGAATTCAAGATTTTTACCAACATCAACTCGACCATCGTCGACCCCAAGGCGTTTGATGAAAAGTCCTTTGTGGATTTTGTCGGTGATGTGTGCATTATCCCGCCCAACTCCTTCGCTCTGGCCCGCACGGTTGAATACTTTCGTATTCCCCGCAGTGTGCTGACGATGTGTCTGGGCAAAAGCACCTATGCCCGTTGCGGCATCATTGTGAACGTGACCCCGCTGGAACCCGAATGGGAAGGCCATGTCACGCTGGAGTTTTCCAACACCACTCCGCTGCCCGCCAAGATTTACGCGGGGGAAGGGTGTGCCCAGATGCTGTTCTTTGAAAGCGATGAAGTGTGCGAAGTCTCGTACCGCGACCGTGGCGGTAAATATCAAGGTCAGCTGGGCGTCACCTTGCCCCGTACCTAGGAGTTCTGGATGAAGTTTCGTTTTCCTATCGTCATCATCGACGAAGACTACCGTTCCGAAAATACGTCGGGTCTGGGTATTCGAGCCCTGGCTGCGGCGATAGAGGCCGAAGGCGTGGAGGTTCTCGGGGTCACCAGCTATGGTGACCTTAGTTCTTTTGCGCAACAGCAAAGCCGCGCGAGCGCCTTCATTTTGTCGATTGATGATGAGGAATTCGATGTGGATTCCCCAGAAGATGTCGCCAATGCGATCAAGAACCTGCGCTCCTTTATTGGCGAGCTGCGGTTTCGCAACGAGGACATCCCCATCTATCTGTATGGCGAGACGCGAACTTCGCAGCATATCCCCAACGATATTTTGCGCGAATTGCACGGCTTTATTCACATGTTCGAGGACACGCCCGAGTTCGTGGCGCGTCACATTATCCGTGAAGCACGTTCCTACCTGGAAAGTCTGGCGCCGCCGTTTTTTCGCGAACTGGTCAAATATGCATCGGACGGTTCCTATTCCTGGCACTGCCCGGGGCACTCGGGTGGCGTGGCCTTTCTGAAAAGCCCGGTTGGGCAAATGTTTCACCAGTTCTTTGGTGAAAACATGCTGCGCGCGGACGTCTGTAATGCGGTGGACGAGCTGGGGCAGTTGCTGGACCATACCGGTCCGGTCGCGGATGCCGAGCGCAATGCCGCGCGCATTTTCCATGCTGATCACTGCTTTTTCGTCACGAACGGCACGTCCACGTCCAACAAGATCGTCTGGCATGCCAACGTCGCCAACAATGATGTGGTGGTGGTCGATCGCAACTGCCATAAGTCGATTCTGCACGCCATCACCATGACGGGCGCCATCCCGGTGTTCTTGCGCCCTACGCGCAATCACCTGGGCATTATTGGCCCCATCCCGCAAGAGGAGTTCTTGCCGGAAAACATTGCACGCAAGATCGAGGCGAACCCTTTTGCCAGCAAGGCCAAGAATAAGAAACCCCGTATTTTGACGCTGACGCAAAGTACCTATGACGGGGTGATCTACAACGTGGAAATGATCAAGGAAACACTGGATTCCAAGATCCCTACGCTGCACTTTGATGAGGCCTGGTTGCCGCATGCGGCCTTCCATGACTTCTATCACGACATGCATGCGATTGGGGCGGACCGTCCACGTACCAAAGACACCATGATTTACGCCACGCATTCCACGCACAAAATGCTGGCCGGCTTGTCGCAGGCGTCCCAGATTACGGTACAGGATGCGGAAAACCGACCGCTGGACCGTAACGTGTTCAATGAAGCCTATCTGATGCACACCAGCACCAGCCCGCAGTACGCCATTATTGCGTCCTGCGATGTGGCGGCAGCCATGATGGAGCCACCGGGTGGCACTGCTCTGGTTGAGGAAAGCATTTGCGAGGCCATGGACTTTCGCCGTGCCATGCGCAAGGTGTCCAAGGAGTACGGCGAGAACGACTGGTGGTTCAAGGTATGGGGCCCTGACACGCTGCCCGAGGAAGGCATAGGCGAGCGCGAGGACTGGATTTTGCGCTCCGATGCGGAATGGCATGGCTTTGGCAAGTTGTCCACCAACTTCAATATGCTGGACCCGGTCAAGGCGACAGTCGTCACACCCGGTCTGGATATTTCTGGCACCTTTGCCGAGCAGGGCATCCCGGCCGCTCTGGTGTCCAAATACCTGGCCGAGCATGGCGTGGTGGTGGAAAAAACCGGCCTGTATTCCTTTTTTATCCTGTTCACCATTGGCATCACCAAAGGTCGCTGGAATACCTTGCTGACCGCCTTGCAACAGTTCAAGGACGACTACGATCGCAACCAGCCCATGTGGCGCATCTTGCCGGATTTTTGCAAGGCTCAGCCCACCTATGAACGCATGGGCTTGCGTGACCTGTGTCAGCAGATTCACCAGGCTTACCGCAAGTACGATCTGGCCCGCCTGACTACCGAGGTTTACCTGAGCGATATGATTCCTGCTCTGAAACCGTCGGATGCGTATGCCAAGATGGCGCATGGCGATATCGAGCGCGTGGGCATTGATGAGCTCGAGGGCCGGGTGACCGGTGTGTTGCTGACCCCTTATCCTCCCGGTATTCCCTTGCTGATACCTGGCGAACGCTTTAACTCCCGCATTGTGGAGTACCTGCAGTTTGCGCGCGAGTTCAATGCGCGTTTTCCCGGCTTTGAAACCTATGTGCATGGACTGGCGCAGGATATTGGCCCCGATGGACTGCCGCGCTACTACGTAGATTGCGTGCTTGAGTCTGAACCCAACGAGTAAATTTGCGTGATCCCTTTTTTTGATGTGGCCGTCATAGGCGCAGGTGCAGCCGGCATGATGGCTGCCAGTATCGCAGGCCAGCGCGGCCTGCGAGTGGTATTGATTGATCACGCTGAAAAGCTGGCCGAGAAAATCCGTATTTCCGGTGGAGGACGTTGCAACTTCACCAATACGGGCACGTCGCCCGAGAATTTCCTGTCCAAAAACCCGCACTTTTGCCGTTCGGCGCTGGCCGGTTATACCCCGCAGGATTTCTTGCAACTGGTGCGCGACTATCGCATTGGCTTTCATGAGAAGCACAAAGGTCAGCTGTTTTGTGATGACTCCAGCGAGTCCATTATCCAGATGCTGCGTCAGGAATGTCTGAAAGGGCAGGTGTCCTGGCGCATGCCTTGTTCCGTTCAGTCCATCGGTCGTACTGAGCAAGGCTTTGTGTTGCGCACCAGTCAGGGTGAGCTCAATGCCCAGCAAGTCGTTATTGCGACAGGGGGCATGGCCATTCCGCAGTTGGGTTCTACGGACTATGCCCTGCGTGTGGCGCGTCACTTCGGTCTGAAAGTAATTGAGCCCCATCCCGCACTGGTGCCCCTGACTTTCGACGGTCGTGACTGGAAGCCATTTTCTGCCCTGAGTGGCGTGGCGTTGGAAGTGGAAGTCAGTACCGGGCAGGGTAAGCAGCGCCAGGCTTTTCTGGAAGACCTGTTGTTTACGCATCGCGGCTTGTCAGGGCCGGGTATTTTGCAGATTTCCAGCTACTGGCAGCCAGGTGAGAGCATTTGTGTGGATCTGGCACCGGGCCAGGACATTGCCCAGCAGTTGCTGGACTTGAAGGCGGGGAATCGCCAGCAGTTGGTGACGGTGTTGTCGACATTGTGGCCGCGTCGTTTGGTGGAGCAGTGGCTCGATACCTCGGAGCTGTTGCCCAAGGGCGTAGGCCAACAACGTCTGGCCGATTTGCCGGATCGCGTCTTGCGTTCCGTGGGGCAAGTGATTAATGCCTGGGCGTTGAAGCCCAGTGGCACTGCAGGCTATAAAAAGGCGGAAGTGATGAGCGGCGGCGTGGATACCCGTGAGCTCAATCAGAAAAGCATGGAAGCACGCAAGGTTCCTGGCCTGTTCTTTATTGGCGAAGCGGTGGATGTTACCGGTTGGCTGGGCGGGTACAACTTTCAATGGGCTTGGGCTTCGGCAGCGGCTTGTGCGCGGGCACTGAAGGCGCAGGCGGCTTAATGTTAAGCAAGCGGGTGAAGACGGCAGGGCCCCGATTGGGTGGCCGTTTTTGAAATCAACACAGGTGTTGGCTGGTTAGTCAGGGAGGCAATATGCAACTGCCAGTAGATAGAAAGTACGTAGCAAGTCATGAGTGGGCCAAGGAGGAAGGCGGAGTTGTGCTGGTAGGCATTACTGACTTTGCGCAGGACCAGTTGGGTGATTTGGTTTTTGTCGGGGACTTCACTCCTGGGACCCGGCTGGCCGCCGGTCAGACGGCAGGGGTGGTGGAATCGGTGAAAGCTGCTTCCGATATTTATGCGCCGGTTTCGGGTGAGTTGGTGGAGTTCAACCAAGCCTTGTCGGATGCGCCGCACCTGTTGAATGAAGCCCCGTTCGATACCTGGATTTTCAAGCTCAAGGCTGATAATCCGGCGGATCTGGACGGTTTGCTGGATGGTCCGGCTTACGCGGCGGTCGCGGAGTAAGGCCAGACGTAGAGCCCGTACGAATGCAGTTTGGCCTTGCCTGATGCAGGCGGACTGATCGGAAAAAAGCCTGAATCCGTTTGACGGGTTCAGGCTTTTTATTTGGCTTCGGGCGTCAGCAGGGTGGTGTGCAGAGGTCCCGGTGCTTGCTTGAAGCCCGTGCCTGACGCCTGTCCCGACAACTGAAACGATGCGAAGCCCGAGCCAGGGTTTTTGGGCTTTGGTGACTGTCAGCTCGATAGAGCGGTGGTGGTCAAAGGCTTGCAAGGCATGAAAAACAACGCCTTGACCTCATTGCCAGGAAGTCATGCGCCGCATAGTGACTAAGCGCCCCGCTCGTTGCTCTACGGCTTTCTTAGCGGCGACGATAGGTGACATAGTCGTAAGTAAAGCCATTTTCCTCAGGCTGGGGAAGGCGTTCAATTTCTTCCCACTCACCTTCCGGCAGTATCGGGAAGAAGGTGTCGCCGTCCACCTCTGCCTTGATTTCAGTGGCAATCAGCTCCTGAGCGATGGGCAGGGCCAGACGGAAAAGCTGTTCGCCGCCAATCACGCAAACGGTGTCATAACCGGGGCAGGCCGCCAGAGCATCGTCCAGATTGCTGAAAACCTGCGCGCCCTGGGCCTGATAGTCCGCATTGCGGCTGATCACCAGATTCGGGCGACCCGGCAAGGGCCGGCCCAGCGACTCCCAGGTCTTGCGGCCCATGATGATGGGCAAACCCATGGTCACACGCTTGAAGTGCTGCAGGTCGGACGGCAGACGCCAGGGCAGGTCCTGATCTTTGCCAATGCAACGGTTGGCCGCATACGCGACAACCAGACGGATAAGTGGGAGGGTGCTCATACGGCAACGGGCGCCTTGATATGGGGGTGAGGATCGTAATCGGTGATCTCGAAGTCTTCGTACTCGTACTCAAACAGGCTGGCCGGCTTGCGCTTGATGGTCAGCTTGGGGTAGGGGCGCGGGTCGCGTGAGAGCTGCAGTTCAGCCTGCTCGAAGTGGTTCGAGTACAGGTGGCAGTCGCCTCCGGTCCAGATGAAATCGCCGACCTCCAGATCACATTGCTGGGCCACCATGTGGGTCAGCAAGGCGTAGCTGGCAATGTTGAATGGCACACCCAGGAAAATATCCGCGCTGCGCTGGTAGAGCTGGCAGGAGAGCTTGCCGTTGGCAACGTAGAACTGGAACAGGGCATGGCAAGGGGGCAGGGCCATCTGATTGACATCGGCCACATTCCAGGCAGAAACGATCAGGCGGCGCGAGTCGGGATTGTTGCGAATCTGCTCTACCACCTGGCTGATCTGGTCAATATGACGCCCATCGGGAGTGGGCCAGGAGCGCCATTGCACGCCGTAGACGGGGCCCAGATTGCCGTTCTCGTCAGCCCACTCGTCCCAGATAGAGACGCCACGCTCTTGCAGCCACCGCACGTTGGAGTCGCCGCGCAAAAACCATAGCAACTCGATAAAGATGCTGCGGGTGTGCAGCTTCTTGGTGGTGATCAGTGGAAAGCCCTGCGACAGATCGAAGCGCATTTGGTGGCCAAATACCGAGTTCGTACCGGTGCCGGTGCGATCCCCTTTGGGAGTGCCTTGGGTGTAGACCAGGCGCAGCAGGTCTTCGTAGGGATAAAGGGACATGGCGAACTCAGGCTTGCTCAATAGCGACGGAATAAGTGATCTCGGCGGTCTTGCCCAACATGGCCGAGGCTGAACAGTACTTGTCATGCGACAGCTGCACGGCACGCTCGACGGCGGCTTGAGGCAGGTCCTTGCCGGTCACCACAAAAGTGAAATGAATCTTGGTAAAGACTTTGGGATCGGTGTCGGCGCGTTCAGCCGTCAGTTTGACCTGACAGCCGGTAATGGCATGACGACCTCGCTTGAGAATCAGCACCACGTCGTACGCTGCGCAGCCGCCTGCGCCGGTCAGCAACATTTCCATGGGTCGGGGAGCCAGATTATTGCCGCCTCCTTCGGGAGCGCCGTCCATGGCCGTCACATGACCGCTGCCCGTACGGGCAACAAACAGCATGCCGTCCTTGCCGCCCCAGTCGATTGTGCATTCCATATGAATTCCTTTGTTGTCAGTGCGAGCCAAGACTCGTCAGTAGATTGTCAGGGGTGATTGTACTTTTTGACGCGCTCGCGTGCAGCGTCCGCATCTGACCTGTGGGGCGATGGCTACTGCCACTGAACGGCATGCCGGTGCTTGTCGTCCTGTTCCAGGCCCATATAAGAAAAACCGTATGGACAAATCGGGGCAGAACCACGCTCTTTGTAAGATTTAGACTGGTTTTGTTTATTGTCCTAGGATAAACTTCGGAGCGGTACACGGCATTTTGAAACAGATATGTCACACGGGTTTACCCTCGCCTATAATGACAGTCGCCCGTATACCAAAAAATGTCGTGCTCGTATTTGTCCTGTCTCAATAAACCTTGCTTTCAATGGGGGCTTTATTCAGACGTCACAGACGGGTGTTTTAACATGACGGCTCTCGCGACCTAGGCAGTCGCAGATTTTTTGCGTCCATGCTCTTTCGATCTGCGACGCGTCAAGTGCCGCCGAGCTGCTTGGCAGCTTCACATTAACCAGGCCTGGATCATTGTGAATACCGTTTCAATACTGCTACTAGCTTTCATATTGTCCGTTACCGGACTTTTTGTCTTCATCTGGTCGTTACGTCGTAACTTCTTTGACCACAGTCCCGCCGCCTCGCGAGAAATTTTCTCCAAAGGCGAGATCGGGCAGGTAGATGACCCTTCCGCCACCCCTGAACAACGTCAGGCACTTCAAGATGAAATGGGCCACAAGACCATTTCTGCTGAGGATCGTCAGGCGCTGAGCGTTGAACTGGCAGAACGTGTGGAAGCCGACCGCTCCACCGCGTCGGTCACCTTCATTTTGCTGGCCTGTTCGGTGTTCTGGCTGATTGTGGCCTCGACCGCGGGTCTGATCAGCTCGATCAAGCTGCATGAGCCCGAGTTCTTGACGCAACACGCCTGGATGACGTTCGGCCGTATGCGCACCCTGCACCTGAATGCGGTCGCTTATGGTTGGGCCCCGATGGCCGCCTTTGGCGTTGCCATGTGGATGCTGCCCCGTCTGCTCAAGACCCCCCTGATTGGTGCCCGATACGCCATCACCGGCGGTGTCTTGTGGAACCTGGGTCTGGTCGGTGGGCTGACCTGTATTGCGATGGGTATTACTGACGGCATGGAATGGCTGGAAATGCCCTGGCAGGTTGATATCCTGATGGTTATTGGCGGCGCGCTGGCAGCCATGCCTTTGATCTTCACTTTGCAAAACCGTCGTGCCCACCATCTGTATGTGTCGGTGTGGTACATGGGCGCGGCGCTGTTCTGGTTCCCCATCCTGTTCCTGGTCGGCAACCTGCCAGCCGTACACGTGGGTGTTGAGCAGGCAACCATGAACTGGTGGTTTGGTCACAACGTGCTGGGTCTGTTCTACACTCCGATGGCCCTGGCGTCGGTGTACTACTTCCTGCCCAAGATCATCGGTCAGCCCATCAGCTCCTACAACCTGTCTCTGGTGGGTTTCTGGGGTCTGGCGTTTTTCTACGGTCAGGTCGGTGGTCACCACCTGGTTGGCGGCCCTGTGCCGCAGTGGATGGTGACGCTGTCGATTGTGCAAAGCATGATGATGATCATTCCCGTGCTGGCTTTCTCGATTAACCAGCACTACACCATGAAAGGTCACTTCCGCACCCTGATTCACTCGCCCACCCTGCGCTTTATCGTGCTGGGCGGCATGATGTACACCGTCAGCTCCATTCAAGGTTCCTTTGAGGCGCTGCGCAGCATCAACACAATCACCCACTTCACGCACTTTACGGTGGCCCACGCCCATATCGGCTTGTACGGCTTCTTTACGATCGTGATGTTCGGCGCCATTTACTACGTGATGCCGCGCGTGATGTCCTGGGAATGGCCTTACCCTAAACTGATCTCCCTGCACTTCTGGCTGGTGGTGATCGGTTTTGCCATCTACGCAATCGGCCTGAGCATTGGCGGCTGGCTGCAAGGTCTGGCGATGCTGGACCCTGCCAAAGCCTTCATGGAATCGGTCTTTGTCACGATGCCTTATCTGAAGTCGCGCTCGATTGGTGGTGGTTTGATGACTTTGGGTCACCTTGTGTTTGCCTTCCACTTTGTGGCAATGGCTTTGCGCTATGGCAGCCGTCGTATTGGTCCAGCCCTGTTTCACCAGCGCTCGGCAACTCGCAATGTAGTGGAGGCATGATTTAGTCATGGAAAGCGAATACAAACTATTGGGCGGCGCCATGGTGACGCTGGCCCTGGCCACATCGGCTCTGGTCGTTGTTCCTTACCTGCAGGTTGAGAAGGTGGAGCCCTCTCCGGGGCTCAAGCCCTACACCGAGGTGGAACTGCGCGGCCGTCAGCAGTACATCGACATGGGCTGTGTGTACTGTCACTCGCAGCAGCCACGCAGCCAGAACCAGGCTCCTGACTTTCAGCGCGGCTGGGGTCGTGCCTCGGTGGCCGGTGACTACTACTACGACACGCCGCACCTGCTCGGTACCATGCGTACCGGTCCCGATTTGCTCAATATCGGCGCCCGTCAGCCTAGCGTGGACTGGCACCTGGGGCACTTGTACCAGCCTCGCGCTTATACCCCTGGCAGCAATATGCCGTCCTATCCTTTCATGTTCGAGCTCAAGGACAAGGCTGACGAGGGCGATAAAGTTGTGAATCTGCCTGGCGATTTTGCCCCTGAAGGCAAGGTGGTGGTAGCCAAGCAAGAAGCCCTGGACCTGGTTCAATACCTGTTGGCGCTGGATCGTACGTATCCCGTATCGCCCGCCAGCGTTATCAAATAAGCAGGCATTGTTGAGCTAGTGCGCCCCGCAAGGCGGGGCGCCTCGGAGAATTAGAATGAGCGACAATCGTAAATATGACGCGCAGTTGCGCGAAAATGCGGATCCGGAAGAAAACGCGGCGCCTATCCCCTGGGTCGTCCTGGTGATTATTGCCGGTCTGTTCCTGTGGGGCATCTACTACATTTTCAGCAGCGATCTGAGTCACGACGCCACAGTGGGCGACAACCGTATCGTTGCCGATTTCGAGCTGCCAGAAGGCGCCGTGGATGGTCAGCAATTGTTTGTGGCCCAATGTGCGGCCTGTCACCAGGCAACCGGTGCTGGTGTGCCGGGCGTATTCCCGCCCCTGATTGGTTCGGAGTGGGTGCTGCGCAAGCCAGAAGTTTTGGTCCAGATCATGCTGCACGGTATTGTTGGCGAACTTACGGTCAAGGGTAATAAGTACAATGGTGCGATGCCCGAGTTCCGCGAGAAGTTCAATGACGAGGAATTGACGGCAGTGGTCAATTACCTGCGTACTGAATTAGGTGGCAACAGTGCTGATCCTGTGGATGTGGCCTTTGTCAAAGCCGAACGTGAAAAAACTGCTGATAAAACTGATCCCTGGAATGGGGATGCCGACCTGGCTCCCATGGAAGAGTAGGACTGAAATGATGGGCCAGAGATGAGACTGTTTCTAAGTATTCTCCTGGTTGTTGCCCTGGGTATCGGGGCTCTGGCCCACCTGACACAAGGCTTTACTGCCTTGACCGCCGAGACAGCCCGTCGCAATGACGTGGCTGCCTCCCCGCGCTTGATATCCGATGTAGAGGTACTGCTTCCGACCGGGGGTAGTACGCCGCTAAGTTCCTTGTTGCAAAACGATGGTCGCATCACCATCGTCAACTTCATCTACACCCGTTGCGTCACGCTTTGTCTGGCGATGGGCTCGGAGTATCAGCAGCTGCAAAAAGCAATTCTGGACGAAGGCCTGCAGGACCGTGTGCGCCTGTTGAGTATCAGCTTCGATCCTACCGATTCGCCCGATCATTTGCGCCGTTACAGCAAAACCATGAAAGCCGATCCGGCTGTCTGGCAGTTCGTGACCATGATGCCAGGGGAACAGCGCCAGCGTGTACTGGATGATTTTGGCATCATCGTGATTCCCGCTCCCTTCGACGAGTACGAGCATAATGCGGCCTACCACGTCGTCAGCCCCGAGCCGCGCCTGGGGCGAATCGTGGACTATGGCGAACCCATGCTGGCCCTGGCCTATGCGAAACGGGCCTTAGAGGACCTGGACAAGAAGGAGGACCGGTAATGTCGTTGAAACGTGTTGTTGCGCCCTCCACGATACGTCCCTATTTGGGCAGCGCACTGGCGTTGCTGGCCGCCGTGCTGTTTGCTGCTGCTGCATACTGGGACCGCCCCCTGACTGCCTCCATGAGCCTGCATATGCTGGTTCATATCCCGCTACTGGTCCTGTCCGGTGTCGCCTTGCAGTCGGCCTTGCGTTACCAGGGTGTGGGCCGCTCGGCCTTTGTGCAGTCCTTGCTGCGTCCCTACTACGCCCTGAATGAATACGGTTTGCCCGGTTTGATCCTGGTCAGCTTTGCTGCGGCTTACTGGATGGTCCCCAAAGCGCTGGACGATGTTCTGGTGTCGCCTCTCATGGCAACGGCCAAGTATATTGGCCTGGTGCTGATGGGCATGGTGTTCATGGAATCCTGGCGTCGCGCCCATCTGGTGTTTCGCTTGTTCTTTTTTGGTAACTTCAGCTGGATGATGGCGATTGTAGGTTTGTTGTATTACGACAATCCGGTTCGCCTGTGTAATTTCTATCTGCAGTCCGATCAGGAAATTGCCGGCATAGGTCTGGTCATCATGGCATGTGTCTTGCCTTTGCTGTGGCTCTTGTCCGAAAGCAAGGCTGTGATCGCCTTTTTGCGGCAATAATACCCCTCTATTTTGTTTTGCAGGTGTCCCTATGAGCCATACTGTTTCCAACAGCGATACCCGCTTGTACCGGCGCAATAACTTTTTTGATCAGATTCTCGGCGAGACCAATCGGGCTCTGGAAGTCCTTGGGCGTTCGGCCCGAGCATCACGTCCCAATCCGGCAGGCAAGGAAGTGTCCGAGATCAGCGTCGACGAGGCTCGTCATGCCGCTGGACTGATGCGAGTGAACCATGTGGGCGAAATTTGCGCTCAAGCCTTGTATCGCAGTCAGGCCATGTTGTGCAAAGATCCCCAGGCAACGGAGGTGCTGCTGCAAGCCGCGCAGGAAGAGGTAGATCATCTGGCCTGGTGCGATGACCGTCTGCGTGAACTGGAGAGCCGCCCCAGCGTGTTCAACCCCTTGTGGTATGCCGGCTCTTTTGCCTTGGGCTTGCTCGCCAGCCGTGCGGGTGTGCCGTATAACCTGGGTTTCATGGCCGAAACCGAACGTCAGGTGGAAGAGCATCTGGAAAGTCACCTGGAGTCTTTGCCCGTTAATGATCATCGTTCCCGCCGCATCGTAGAGAAAATGCGGGATGACGAGATCGAACATCGGCGTACGGCAGAAAATCACGGGGCAGTGGGTTTGCCACCTCCGGTGAAGACCCTGATGCGCATGATGTCTAAAGTGATGACGACCACGGCGTATCGTTTGTAATGCTTGTGCCGGGAGCGTGGCAAAAGCAGATCTTCAGTCTGATTCTCTGGCGGTAGAGGCGGGCCCATGACGGGCCCGCTTTTCAATGCAGGTGCAGGGCACGCAGAAATTCCAGGCGCAGGGGGAGCCAGGCAAGCAGCCTGGACCGGGTCCGGTGCATCAACGGCCTAGAAGGGACCTCAGCGCCCGAAACGCTCAGTATCGATACTATACCGGTCGGGCCACCGCGATGAGGGGCTCCAGACGCTCGCGCTGCGCTTTTTCTTGTTTGTGAAGCTCGACAAACTTGTCACGGTCTCGATGGTACAGACCGCTGACGGGCTGTACTTTCTCCAATGCGGCACGCAATTCCCTGATGTAGTCATTGTCTGTGTGAATTTCGCCAGTCAGGCGGGCAATTCCACGGTCGCGCTCTTCAAACATGGGATTGCATTGCACAACAGTGGCACTCCATCCTTCATTGAAGTCGACCTGTATGCCCGCTGTGAGTCCGCGAGCGTGTCCCATAGCCTAACCCAGTGATTTGGCGAGGTATTCATTTCCGAAGCGACCTGTCCTGTCAGCGTTTCACTTGTTGTGCGCATGGGCAGTGAGGCACGGGAGAGGTGCACGATTGCGGTCTTATGAGAGGGCAAAATGCAGGCATTATGCTGATTTGCCTGATGTCGGACTGCCGCTCTTGAACCCTGTTTCGGCGGCTTAGGGTTAACGACTAGATACCCGATCAAGAATTTGCGCTAGGAAATTGATGTATTAAAGCGACAAGATCAGCGTCTAAGGGTTTTCCACGGTATTTATCTTGCATTGCACCATTTTTGTAGGTAGACTTTAGTTATTGGATGTTGAAAAGAAAGCAGGAAAAACAAGCGTAATAACCCTTAGCTTTCTGGCTCGATATTGTATCTGGTAGCCCAACTTGCCACGATTGTCTCCTCCACCCTCCTCCTTTGGTGGATTTGCCCGAGATCTTTAGATCTCGGGTTTTTTTTTGCCTGTATCCGTGCAACTTTGTTCTTAGGGCTTGTTATGTCCATGCATGATGCTGGCGCCTGACGGTAAAAAAACCTTGTCCAGCATAGTGATGGACAAGGTTTTTTTTGACCTGCTTGGGACGAACTTACTTTTGTGGGACGGTCGCCACGTGCAGCAAGTTAGTGCGTCCACTGGTGCCAAAGGGGACACCGGCAATCATCACGATCGTATCGCCGCCCTGGGCGAACTCGTGTTGCGCTGCCATATCAGTCGCATGATCGATCATTTCGCCCAGATCACTGACATCCTCGCAGGGAATGGCATGCACGCCCCAGGCAAGGCTTAGACGGCGTGCGGTTTCCACACGGGGCGTCAGTGCCAGGATAGGGGCGATGGGCCGTTCACGACTGGCGCGCAAGGCGCTAAAGCCGGTGGTGGTGTAGGCCACATTCGTTGCGGGTTCCAGAATGCTGGCCACACGACGCAGGGCGCAGCAGATCGCGTCTGCGGTGCTGGCTTCTGCCGTGCTGTGGTTGGCTTCCAGAATGGTGCGCCAGCTGGGATCGTTTTCGATCTCCTTGATGATGCTGTCCATGATGGATACCGCTTCCAACGGAAACTGGCCGGAGGCCGATTCGGCGGACAGCATGACGGCGTCAGCACCCGAGTAGATGGCGGTAGCCACGTCGGAGGCTTCGGCGCGTGTGGGAACCGGCGAGGTGATCATGGATTCCAGCATCTGTGTGGCGACGACTACCGGACGGCCTGCCGCGCGGGCAGTACGCACGATTTGGCGCTGCAACACAGGCACGCGCTGGGGTGGAACTTCCACGCCCAGGTCGCCACGTGCCACCATCACGCCATCGCACAGCTGGACAATTTCTTCCAGGTGTTCGAGTGCCTGTGGCTTTTCCAATTTGGCCATGATCCAGGCCTTGTCGCCGATCAGCTCGCGGGCTTCACGAATGTCGCCAGGACGTTGTACAAAGGACAGGGCAACCCAGTCTACGCCCAGTTCAAGACCAAATTTCAGATCGATCAGGTCTTTTTCGGTCAAAGGCGAGATAGGCAGTACCACGCCGGGTACGTTCACGCCCTTGCGGTCGGACAGCGGGCCGCCGACCATGACCGTGGTTTCTGCAAAATCCGGACCAAAGCTGTCCACACGCAGACGCAGCTTGCCGTCATCGAGCAGCAGGTCTGTCCCGTCTTCCAGAGCCGCGAAGATCTCGGGGTGAGGCAGGTAGGCACGCTGGCTGGTTCCCTCGGCGGGGTCCAGATCCAGGCGGAATTTCTGGCCGGTTTCCAGTGTCACGCGGCCATCTTTCATTTTGCCAACGCGCAGCTTGGGACCTTGCAGGTCCATCAGAATACCGATACTGCGACCGGTTTCCTTTTCAATCTGACGAATGGTGTGATAGCGCGCGGCATGGTCTTCATGTGTGCCGTGGCTGAAGTTCAGGCGGAACACATCAGCGCCGGCCTCGAACAGTTCACGAATGCGTTCTGGCGTAGAACTGGCAGGACCCAGGGTAGCCAGAATGCGGGAATGACGTTGACGTTTCATGGGTTGTTGTCCTTAGGGGGATCGATAGCTCAAAGAGCAGCGATACCGGCGCGGGCGATCTGAGCGTCTTCGGGTGCTTTCACGCCGGACACGCCGACAGCACCAATCACTTGACCGTCCACCACGATTGGCTCGCCGCCCTCCAGTGGTGTGATGGGCATGGACAGAGCGGCAAAGCGACCATTGTTGACCATGTCTTCAAAGACCTTGCTGGGTTTGCCACCGCCCAGCACGCAGGTTTGCGCTTTTGCCGGGGCAACCTGGGCGCTCATCAGGGGAGCGCCATCCATGCGTTGCATCCACAGCGCATGACCGCCCGCGTCGCAAATGGCGATGCTGACGGCCCAGTTGTTTTTCAGTGCTTCTTGCTCGGCTGCAGCGGCCATTTTTTTGACATCGGTCAGGGTCAGTGCTTTTGTGTCTCTCATGTCCATTTCCTTTAAGAAAAGCGTTAATCGCTAGGGGATAAAACCAGAATTGCGCGAAAATCGTTGACATTGGTCAGGGTCGGACCCGTAACCAAGGCATCGTCCAGGGCTTCAAAAAAGCCGTGACCATCATTATTGTCCAGACTGGCCCTGGGGCGTATACCTTGTTGCCAGGCACGCTCCAATGTGTCGGGACCGCAGAAGGCACCGGCAATCTCTTCCTGGCCATCTACCCCGTCAGTATCGCCTGCCAGACCATAAATGTCGGCTGCGCCGTTCAAGGCGATCGCCGTGGACAGCAGAAACTCCACATTGCGACCGCCACGGCCCTGGCCACGCAAGGTCACGGTGGTTTCTCCGCCAGAGAGCAGGACGCAGGGAGCCTGGGCGGGCTGCCCGTGTTTGGCCACGCTCAGGGCAATGCCGGCCATGACCTTGCCGACCTCGCGGGCCTCGCCCTCAATGCTGTCGCCCAACAGGACCGGGTGGACACCGCTGGCCTGGGCGACCCGAGCGGCAGCCTGCAAAGCCAGTTGCGGCGTGGCTACCAGATGGGTGGTGACATGAGCCAGGCGAGGGTCATCGGGTTTGATGGTTTCGCCTTCGCCGCTTTCCAGCCGGGCACGGGCAGCGGCAGGGATGTCAATGCCATAGCGCTGAATGATGTCCAGCGCTTGTGCGCAGGTGGTGGGATCGGCCACCGTGGGGCCCGACGCGATGTCCATGGGCTGGTCGCCCGGGACATCCGAAATGAGCAGGTTCAGGACACGGGCAGGCGCACAGGCCGCCGCCAGACGCCCCCCTTTGATGGCCGACAGGTGGCGACGCACCGTGTTCATCTCACCAATCGAGGCGCCCGATTTCAGCAAGGCCTTATTGATGGCTTGCTTGTCGGCCAAGGTAATGCCTTCCCCGGCTAAAGGCAGCAGAGACGAACCGCCGCCGGAAATAAGACAGATCACCAGGTCATCTTCAGTGAGATTGCTGACTGTTCGCAAAATTTCGCGGGCGGCATCTTCGCCAGCCTGGTCAGGCACAGGGTGAGACGCTTCCAAAATGGTGATGTGGTCGCAGGGTACGCTGTAGCCGTAGCGGGTGACGACCACGCCGCTGATGGGGCCTTTGTCCCAGTGACGCTCCAGCGCCTGGGCCATCGCTGCCGATGCCTTGCCGGCGCCAATCACAATGGTGCGTCCTTTAGGAGCATCGGGCAGGTAGGGCGGGATGCAGTGTTCGGGTTGAGCCGCGTTGACGGCAGCCTGAAACATTTTGCTGAGTAAGTCTTGTGGCTCGATCTTCATGGGTCAATCCTAAGGCAGAGCGATGGCAACTGACCATCTTACCGCGCTACAACACGCCTTCATGAGATCACTGGGACTTGCTGCCCCCCTGGGGAGTGCAGGCTGTCCTGGTGAGGTCCGGCGGTAAAAAAAGCGGGCTGCAGCCCGCTTGCTGGAGGCCACGCCTGTGCTGGTCTGGTGCATGCAGCAAACCAGCACGGGCGGGAACCCCCTTGAACCGGTCTTATTGACCAATCTCGTAGTTGGCCATGATCTCCAGGGCCCGGACCATCGCGGAGTGGTCCTGTGCAGCGCCACCGTGCGCGGCGCAGGTGTTGAACAACTCCTGTGCGGTAGCGGTGTTGGGCAGAGCCACGCCTAGCTGACGCGCGGTGGTCAGGGCCAGGTTCAGGTCTTTCTGGTGCAATTCGATGCGAAAGCCCGGGTCAAACGTGCGCTTGACCATGCGCTCGCCGTGAACTTCCAGAATGCGCGAGTTGGCAAAACCGCCCATCAGGGCCTCACGGACCTTGCCAGCATCGGCACCAGCCTTGGAGGCCAGCAACAGGGCTTCGCCCACGGCTTCAATGGTCAGGGCCACGATGATCTGGTTGGCAACTTTGGTGATTTGACCGTCGCCGTAGCCACCCACCAGGGTGATGTTCTTGCCCATCAGTTCGAACAGCGGCTTGACCTTGTCGAAGGCTTCCTGCTTGCCACCGACCATGATGGTCAGGGAGCCGGCCTTGGCGCCGACTTCCCCGCCAGAGACGGGAGCGTCCAGGTACTCGCCGCCCAGCTTGACGATGCGTTCGGCAAAGTCCTTGGTGGCGACCGGGGAAATGGAGCTCATGTCCACCACGATCTTGCCAGCGCTCAGGCCCGCGGCCACGCCGTTTTCACCAAACAGGGCATCTTCCACGTGGGGGGTATCGGGAACCATGGTGATGATGATGTCAGCCTGGCGGGTGACTTCGGCGCCATTCTCGCAAACGGTAGCGCCTGCTTCCTTGACGCTTTTGGGGAAGTCGCCACGGGTGTAGGCGAACAGTTCATGACCGCCTTTGATCAAGTTGACCGCCATGGGTGCGCCCATGATGCCCAAACCAATAAAACCGATTTTAGCCATTGTGTAATCTCCTAATAATTATCTGCAGGTATCCGACGATCAGGCGGTGACTTCTGTCAGCTCCGTCATCCAGCCCAGGCCATCCTTGGTCACGCCAGCGGGCTTGTACTCGCCGCCGATCCAGCCTTGATAGCCGATGCTGTCGATGTACTTGAACAGCCAGGCGTAGTTGATCTCGCCCGTACCCGGTTCGTTACGACCGGGGTTATCTGCAATCTGAATGTGTGCGATCTTGTCCAGGTGCTTTTTCAGTGTGTTGGCCAGCTCGCCTTCCATGCGCTGGGCGTGGTAGACGTCGTACTGAATGAACAGATTGTCCGAACCGACGTCCTGCAACAGAGCCGCAGCCTGTTCGGTGCGATTCAGGTAGAAACCGGGGATGTCGAAGGTGTTGATGGGTTCAACCAGCAGACGCAGACCAGCGTCTTTCAGCTTGGCTGCCGCAAACTGCAGGTTGCTGACCAGCGTTTTGTGGGCCACTTCGCGATCAGCGCCGTCGGCCAGTTTGCCGGCCAGGCAGTTCACCTGTTTGCAGCCCAGCGCGGTGGCGTATTCGATGGCACGGCCAACGCCGTCCTGGAATTCGCCCACACGCTCGGGCAGGATTGCAATGCCGCGCTCGCCGCCGTCCCAGTCGCCCGCAGGCAGGTTGTGCAACACCTGGGTCAGACCGTGTTGTTGCAGTTTGTCAGCCAGCTGCTGTTTGTCGTAGGCGTAGGGGAACAGGTACTCCACTCCCTTGAAACCGGCTTGGGCCGCTGCCTGGAAGCGATCCAGGAAGTCGTGCTCGTTAAACAGCATGGTCAGGTTGGCGGCAAATTTTGGCATAGTGCTACTCCGTTTTTTAAATCAGCAATCAGTCCATCAGCGAGATGGCGGTGGGGGCGTCAATACCCGCTTCGGCCAGGGATTCGAACTCTGTCACATTGTGCAGTTCGGTGCCCATGGCAATGTTGGTGACGCGCTCCAGGATCAGTTCAATCACAACCGGCACGCTGAATTCTTTCATCCATGCACGAGCCTGTTCAATGGCAGGCTGAATGTCTTCGGGTTTGTGGACGCGGATGGCCTTGCAACCCAGACCTTCCACCACGGTGATGTGATCCACGCCATAACCTTCGGTTTCAGGGGCATTGATATTGTCAAAGGCCAGTTGCACACAATAGTCCATCTCAAAGCCGCGTTGTGCCTGACGAATCAGACCCAGGTAGGCGTTGTTGACCAGAATGTGCAGGTAAGGCAGCTTGAATTGTGCGCCCACGGCCAGCTCTTCAATCATGAACTGGAAGTCGTAGTCGCCCGAAATGGCCACCACTTCACGGCCTGGGTCAGCCGCAACCACACCCAAAGCGGCAGGAATGGTCCAGCCCAGTGGGCCTGCCTGACCGCAGTTGATCCAGTGGCGTGGCTTGTACACGTGCAGGAACTGGGCGGCGGCAATCTGCGACAGACCAATGGTGCTGACGTAGGTGGTGGAGGGGCCAAAGGCGCGGTTCATCTCTTCGTAAACGCGCTGCGGCTTCAAGGGCACATTGTCAAAGCTGGTCTTGCGCTGCAAGGTGGCTTTACGTTTCTGGCATTCTGCAACCCATGCGGCGCGGTCACGCAACTTGCCGGCAGCCTTGTACTCTTTGGCCACTTCAATAAACAGTTTCAGCGCAGCACCGGCGTCCGAGGCAATGCCCAGGTCCGGACCGAACACACGCCCGATCTGGGTGGGTTCAATATCCACGTGCACGAACTTGCGGCCTTCGGTGTAGACGTCAACCGAACCGGTATGGCGGTTGGCCCAGCGGTTGCCGATACCAAATACAAAGTCCGATGCCAGCAAGGTCTGGTTGCCGTAGCGGTGCGAGGTTTGCAGTCCGACCATACCGGCCATCAGCGGGTGATCGTCAGCCACGGTGCCCCAGCCCATCAGGGTCGGGATGACCGGCACATTGACCAGTTCAGCAAATTCTTGCAGCAGCTCGGAGGCGTTGGCGTTGATGACACCACCACCGGAGACGATCAGCGGACGCTCGGAAGCGTTCAGCAGTTCGATGGCTTTTTCAGCCTGAGCGCGGGTGGCCGTCGGTTTGTACGCTTCCAGGGGCGAGTAGGTGTCCAGATCGAATTCGATCTCGGCCATCTGCACGTCGATAGGCATATCAATCAGCACAGGACCGGGGCGGCCCGAGCGCATGATGTGAAAGGCTTGCTGGAACACACGCGGGATCAGATCGGGTTCGCGAACGGTCACTGCCCACTTGGTCACGGGTTTGGCAATGGATTCGATGTCCACAGCCTGGAAATCCTCTTTGTACAGGCGGGCGCGAGGGGCCTGGCCGGTAATGCACAGAATCGGGATCGAGTCAGCCGATGCGGAGTACAGACCGGTAATCATGTCTGTGCCAGCGGGGCCGGATGTGCCGATGCACACGCCGATATTGCCGGGATTGGCACGGGTAAAACCTTCGGCCATGTGGGAGGCACCTTCCACGTGGCGGGCGAGAATGTGATCAAAGCCACCTTCTTTGCGCAACGCGGAGTAGAAGGGGTTGATGGCGGCGCCGGGCACGCCAAATACGGTGCTCACGCCTTCTTTACGTAAAATTGCGGCGGCGGCGTCCACTGCTCTCATTCGAGCCATTGATATCTCCTAGATCATCGTTTGACGAAATTCACAACTCGATAATAAGGAGTGATAGACCTGCCTAGAAATGGTGGTACGATTGTTTCTATCGATACTTGGAGTATTGAATGAGCCGTTACACCGAAATTAGAAGTTTTGCGTTGGTCGCTGAAAAAGGCAGTTTTGCGGCTGCTTCCGTGGTCGAGGGCGTGACCCCCGTGGTCATGGGCCGTCGCCTGGATGCACTGGAGCAGCGTCTGGGCGTACGTTTGATGCACCGTTCCACTCGTGGTCTGACCCTGACGGATTTGGGCGAACAATTTCTGGAGCAATGCAAGCAGATCCTGAAAGACTTTGAGGAGGCGGAGGCCAGCATCAGCGCCCAGCGCAAGGTGGTGCGTGGGCACCTGGTGGTATCGGCTCCGGCGGCCTTTGGACGGCGCCATGTAGCCCCGCATGCCTTGTCCTTTAAAAAACGCTATCCCGAACTGAAGCTGTCCTTTAACTTTACGGACAGCGTGGTCGATCTGGTGCGCGAAGGCTATGACATGGCCTTGCGGATTGGCGAGGTCACCGACCCCAATTACGTGGCGGTGCGCTTGTATCCGAACCGTCGGGTAGTGTGTGGTACGCCCGGGTATTTTGAGCGCCACGGCGTGCCGCGTGTGCCCGAGGACCTGGCGCGTCACAATTGTCTGGCGTTCAATTTGCAGGGCGGGCAGCAGCGGGGCTGGACCTTTTTGCGTGATGGCCGGCCTTTTGCGGTACGAGTCGATGGAGACCTCGATTGCAATGACGGTGAGCTGCTTTTTAACTGGGTCAAGCAGGGCTGGGGCATAGGCTGGCGGTCCACTTGGGAGATCCAGCCCGAACTCAAGCGAGGCGAGCTGGTCACCGTGCTTAATGAGTTCGAAGTCCCCAGCTATGACATTCAGGCGGTGTATCAGCAGCAACGCTATTTGCCCGCCAAGGTGCGGCGCTTTATCGATTACCTGCGAGTCATCTACAACACGCCAGGCTACTGGGATGGCGAGGTGCAGTTCTAGACGGGGGCTGTTTTCTGATGAAAAAACCGCTGTGAGAAGCGGTTTTTTCTTGTCTCCTGCTTAGAAATGCCATTCCACCTGTACGGTCGGAGCGCTGGTTTTAATACCGGGCTTCAGGTTGCCGTTCGCCATGTAGCGGTTGCCGAATTTGTTGTGCCAGTATTCATAGCCAATGCCCACCCACAGGGTGTTTTTCTTGTCGAAGGCCACTTTGCCTACGTCCGCCATCAGGGAGGTACGCACCAGGACTTCAGACTTGGTGCTGATCCCGGCGTAGTCATGGCCTTTGGGGCTGGCATAGTTGGCAAAACCCTGGAACTTCAGCGGCAAGGCGCCTACCTCGAAAGGCAGGTTCCAGTTCAGACTAGCCATGAACTGAGGGTCAAACGAGCGGCGGCTATCGGGGCAGGCTGGTGCTCCCAGGCCGCAGTGGTTCCATTCTTTACCGATCATCAGGCTGAGATCGACAAAGCCGCGGGGCACATCAAACTTGAAGGTCGGGCCCAGCACCAGCAGACGCTTACGAGGTGCAAAGGCGGTGTTCTTGGTGTTCAGATCAAAGCCTGCCGTGATGGCTACGTCCTTGACCGGTCCAAAGCCCAGGTCCTTGTCGAACACTTTGCCCATGGAAAGCTGGTGGCGGTAGGTCGCGTAGAACTCGGTGGCGCCATTGCTGCCATTTCCGCTGGACGGGTCGTAGCGGTCGGACTGCAAAACATCCAGATTAAAAAAGTTCTGTCCCAGGCTGTAGCCGTTGACGTGCGTCAGGCTCAGGATGTGCTTCTGGATAGTCCGATCGTTCATGGGCTCGGTGTATTGCGTGCTGAAGCGATAGCCCAGGAACGTGTCGCTCCAGTCTGCGGCCAGAGCAGTGCCCGATAGCAGGGGGGCGGCCAGCAAGGTGCATGCCCAACGGGCGGCGGGGCGTCGATGTTTCATGGTGTCTCCTCTTTGTTTGAGCGCAAGCAGGCCTTTGGGATCTGATGTCCCTTTCGGCCTGAGGCTTTGGTTTTTGGATAGGGGGTGCTACTGACTGTGCTTAGATTAATTATGGACAGTCGATACTTTTCCGTATGTACTGCGGAAATTTGAGTAAGCGCCCGTTTCAGGTCGGGCGCTTACTCGAAAAGGAGGGCGGCTTAGCCGTTTTGTGCGGCCAGATGGTTGCTGCTGTCTTCGGTCGTTTCGGCTGCGTCGGCCTGCTTGCGGGCCTGGGTGGCGGCAGTGGATTCGACCGTGTGGCCCTGATCTGCGTATTTCTGAACACCGTTGAAAAACAGATTCAGCACGATGGCAGAGACGGCGGCCAACAGGATTCCGCTGTGCAGCAGGGGAGCCAGAGCGGGAGGCATCTTGTCCAGCAGGTGCTCGGCGACCAGGGGAATCATGCCAAAGCCCAGGCTGATGGCCACGATGTAGGGGTTGTAGGGGTTGCGATTCAGGTTGGCAGACATCAGGATCTTGATGCCGGTGGCAGCCACCATGCCAAACATCACGATGCCGGCGCCACCCAGAACGTAGTTGGGGATGGAAGCCACGACAAAGGCCATTTTGGGAAACAGGCCCAGTATGATCAGGAAAGCACCGCCCATGACGCATACCCAGCGGCTGCGTACGCCGGTCACGCTGACCAGCCCCACGTTTTGCGAGAAGGAGCTGTGTGGAAAGGTGTTCATGATGCCACCGACCAGCGTACCCAGCCCATCAGTGCGCAGGCCACGCACCAGCGCTTCACGGTCAGTAGGACGGCCACAGATGGAACCCAGTGCCAGGAACATGCCCAGGGATTCAACCATGATGACCACCATGATCAGTGACAATACTGCCGCCGCGCCCAGCAGTGCCCAACTGAATGTGGGAACCCCGAAGTGAAAGGGCGTCACCACGGCAAACCAGCTGGTCTGATCCAGGCCATCGAAGGTGATGCGACCCATGGCCAGTGAAACGAAAAAGCCCGCAAGCAGCCCAATCAGCACCGCTACGTTTGCCAGAAAGCCGCGTGCGAACTTGGTGATCAGCAAGATGACGGTCAGTACCATCAAAGCAATGGCCAGGTTCTCCAACGAGCCGTATTCAGGGTTGGGCATGGACAGGCCAGTGGCTGGGTCAGTAATCGTTGGAGAGCCGCCGCCGATCCAGTTCAGGCCCACACGCATCAGCGTCACGCCAATGACGGTAATGATGATGCCAGTCACAACGGGCGGAAAAAGCCCCATCAGACGGCTGAATACCGGGGCGATCACAATGCTGAAGATACCGGCCAGGATGGTGGCACCGAAAATGCCCGGCAGACCCAGTTGAGGGTCCAGGCCAATGGCAATCATGGGGCTGACTGCCGCAAAAGACACTCCCATCATCACCGGCAGCTTGATGCCGAAGATACCCAAGCCGCGAGCCTGGATGATGGTAATCAGGCCACAGCACAGCAGGTCAGCATTAATCAGGAATGCGATCTGTTCTTTGGTCAGGCCCAGGGCGGCGCCAATAATCAGGGGGACAGCAACTGCACCTGCGTACATCACCATGACGTGCTGTAAACCAAGGGTTGCCAGGCGCGCCGTTGGCAGGCGCTCGTCTACACCGTCGCAAGCAGTGGGTGTGGACACTTCTGGGTTGGCGGACATCCGGGTCTCCTTATTTAATACGTTATGCGCAGCCGATGCCTGGGCCGCGTAAGCATAAAGTTATCGGATGGGCGGTATCACTGGAAGGCGGTACGGCTTGATAAGTAGAATACGTAAAAACATATGGCAGGCTGATCGGTGCAAGGGTGAAAGGATATAAGCCCGGTAGACGGGGGGCTATGTTCACGCCGTAGTCGAGTCTATTCCTGCTTTTTTCAGGTGTTTTTCGCTGCTAGGGGTATTGCCCACCTAGTCCAGCGTCAAAAACCGTGTTAGAAGCCGCCAAATTACTGATTCGTGCCAGCTTGTCGCGGGATGACGAGGCTGATGAAAAAAAAGCGGCTTGCCAGCCGCTTTGGGAAATTCGCTTATTTGTCCGACCACAGGACACCGGCTGTGGCCCAGTTCTCGCGCTTGACGTCGGTAAAGACAATATCAACCGCCTCTGGGGAACAGCCAAGCACGCGACAGGCTTCTTTGGTCAGGGCCTGAGCAAGTTCACGCTTGATTTCCACTGGACGGCCGTCGAATAGTTGTACGTTGATAGAAGGCATAAAGACTCCGTAAGGGGGATGGATTAGCGGCAAAAATCCGGCTCGCTCTGGTAGAGCTTGCGCAGCAGAGCCGGCCATTCTAGCAAGCCCTCGGGCTCGTTCCCCGGTAAAAGCTGGCGATGTGTCAAATCCAGCACATCCTTCGGGGGCAGATGCAGTTGCGGGCTGGCTGCCATGGCCGAGAGCTGAATGCGGCAGGCGCGCTCCAGAGCATCCATCAAGACATAGGCTTCGGCAACGGTGCGCCCACAAGTCAGGGCGCCGTGATTACGAAGCAGCAGGGCCGGATGGGCACCTAGCTGCTGCAGCAGGGCTTCTTGCTCCTGAGGCGGGAAGGCCAGTCCAGCATAGTCGTGATAGCCGATGTCTTGCCAGAAGCGCATGGCGTGCTGTGACAGGGGCAGAAGTCCGCAGGGCAGCGCTGATACGGCGATGGAGGCGTCGGTATGCAGATGGATGACACAGTGTGCATCCGCACGGGCGCGGTGAACCGCGCCATGAATGGCAAAACCACTGGGATTGGCACGGCGACCGGTTCCGTCCGCGACCTGCCCTTGCGTGTCAATCAGCAATAAATTGGACGCGCAGATTTCCGCAAAGCGCAAACCAAAAGGATTGATCAGGAACAGCCCATCCTGGCCCGGCAGACGCAGAGACAGGTGGGTGTAGATAAGGTCGTCCCAGCCCTGGCGGGCGGCCAGCCGGTAAGCAGCGGCCAGATTGACACGGGCGCGCCAATGCTCGGGGTCAATATCTGCCGGACGATGCGCGTAAATGGGCGCTAGGTCCGGCGTGATCGGACAGGACTGGCTCACGCTGCGGTGGTCTCCAATTCTGCGATGATGGCTTTTTCTTCCAATTGGATGACATCGCAGTTGTCACCCGGGCCTTTACGGTCGATGACGATGAAGTCGGCGACCTGATTCAATGCCATCAGCGGATGGTGCCACACGCCGGTCGCATAGTTCACACCCTGATCGCCGCGGGCCAGAAACAGACGCAATTCGCTGGCTTTGGGGGCGGGACCGGCGGGGGCCACGATGACCAGGTAGGGTTGGCCCGACTGGGGGATGAAGGCTTGGCTGCCTTTGGGATGACGTTCCATCATCTCCACGGTAAAGGGCAGGCTGCGCGGCTGGCCGCGAAAAATCGAAACGATGGCTCGACCGTCCGTGCCGGGGTCAATGTTGGCCAGGTCGTGGTAGCGCTCGGTATTGCCTTCGTTGATGGTGAAATGCTGCACCGTGTCGCTCGCCTCGATAACGTCGCCAAACGGGGCGAAGGCATGAGCGGTCAGGGTTTCCAGCTTCAATGTGATGGTCATGGCAGATCCTCGATGAGGCAAAGCTGCGCGGTGTGGCAAGCAGCCCCGCGCAGGCAAGGTCAGAGCAAACAAAGGGCAGCGTGCCGCAGGCTGTCGCTGCCCTGATAATCTTGTTGGATCAATGCGTGATCCGGCAGGCTTCAGGTTCAGGCCAGCAGCGCGTCCAGACGGAAGCGGGCGATCTTGCCGATTTCGGTCAGGCAGGTCTGGAACTCGGTTTCAGCGCTGTTGTTCAGACGCGCTTGAACCGTGTCCATGATCTGGTAGCGGCTCAGTCCTTTGACAGCGATGACAAAGGGAAAGCCAAAGCGTTCGCGGTACTGTGCATTCAGACTGCGCAGGCGAGCCAGCTCCTCGGCTGAGCACTGGTCCAGGCCGGCGCCACGCTGCTCACCCGTTGACGCCGTGGTCAACGTGCCTTGCTCGGCTTCTTTGCCCGCCAGTTCGGGGTGAGCACAGATCAGGTTTTTCTGTTCCTCGTAAGAGGCTTGTTCGACCACATGCACCATGCAGGCATGCAGTTGATCCACGCTCTCAAAGGGACGTTGGTTCCAGCTACGCTCAGGGACCCAAGGGGAGTGTTCAAAAATACCTTCGAGCTTGTCCACAAATTGGCTCTGGTCCAGGCTGGAGAGTTCAGCCAGCGCCTGGGAGGTGGTGAGGGTTTGAGTAGTCATGTGTCAGTCCGATTGTCTAAGCGTAAAGAATGCGAGCCGAGCCGACTCCAGGGCCAGGCCTGGGAGCCGTTGTATCAAGGGTAGTGGGGAGGCGTTTACATGGTTTGCTTGTTTTAATCAAACCCTTATAAACCACCGCCAGGGGGGGCTATGATTTTCTTATGTGGGACCAGTTTAAGTTTTCTGCTTATAAATAAAATAGAATTAGGCGTATAAATGATATATGCCATCTCGTATTGTGCATGTATGTCATTATCATGCTGGAAAAAAGCGTAAGAAGGAGAGACCAGGATGGCCGCCCGACGTGGGGATAACCCGCTTGATACCTATCTTTTGAGGGTGTTTTGCCTACTCGTTACCGAGCGCAGTGTCTCGCGTACCGCGTTCAAAATGAACCAGTCGCAGCCTGCTATCAGTGCGGCTCTACGACGCTTGCGCGACATTATTGGCGATCCATTGCTGGTTCGTGAGAAAGGCGGCATGGTGCCTACCGAGCGTGCCATCAGTCTGCTGGCTCACGCCAAGGGCGCTTTGGCTGAAATTGATTGCATGGTCAATGCGCCGGACAGTTTCGACCCGCAGGTCAGCCGTAGCGAATTTCATATCGGCGCGCCGGATTACCTGGCGCCTGTTTTTATTGGTGGGGTCGTCGAGCGTCTGCGCCGGGAAGCACCGGGCGCACGCCTGAATTTGCATTCCCTGGATGCCAGTTTCGATTTTGAGCGTTCGCTGGCTGAAGGGGATCTGGATATGGTCATCGGCAACTGGCCCGAGCCGCCCGATCGCATGCACTTGTCGGTGCTGTTGGAAGATCAGATCGTCTGTCTGGTCGCGGCGACCCACCCTTTGGCGCGCAAGGGCCTGACCCTGGACGATTATGTGCGTGCACGCCATGTGGTGCCCATGCCGTATTCCATCAATCAGCGCGGTGTCATCGACACTACCTTGTCGGCTCTGCGCATTCAGCGTGATGAGAGTGTCGTGGTGCAGTCTTTTTCGGCAGCACCGTATTTGCTACAGAATACAGACTTGGTGTTTACCACTTCGCGCCACTTTGCCGAGTTCTATTGCCGCCTGCTGCCCCTGGCAATTCTGGAGGCTCCGCTGGAGTTCCCGCCCATGCGGTTTTATCAGCTCTGGCATGAACGCAACCGGCACTCGCCCAGTCATCGCTGGTTGCGCCGGCTCTTGACCGAGTGCGGCAATCAACTGGCTTCTACCGAACCGTTGCCCCAACCCGATTCCTGAGCGTCAATCCCGCAAAATACTTGCTTTCGGGCTCGCGCTCGGGCAAATTAGCGAGCTACTCCTGCCTATGCGAAAGTGATACGGAACTTGACGGAAATTGTTGCACTTAATGCGACTGGTCACGGACACAATCCGGAAGGCAGGTTGATAATAATGTAGTTCCTAACCTTGCAGGGTGTTACGCGGTGTCTTTACCTCAGATGGGGGAATCCTTTACCTGGTTGTATATCTGTGTCGTGGCTTTTATGGTCGGCGGGCTGATTGTAGCCTCCGAACGTTGGCACGGCCGCTTGACCGGGGACAGCGACCTGAGCAAGCCCCAGGCTTCCCATTCCCGCCCCACACCCCGCGTGGGGGGGCTGGCGGTGGTGGCCGGCAGTTTGGCCGGTTTGCTGGTGCTGGGTCCGAGCAATATGACCTTGACCTGGTTGTGGCCGGTTTTGTTTCTGGCCGCCATGCCGGTGTTTGTGGCGGGTCTGGTCGAGGACATCACCAAGGATGTGGGTTCCCTCAAGCGCTTGCTGGCCGCCTTTTTGTCGGCAGCCATCGCCTGGTGGCTGCTTGGCGGAGTCTCGCGTGTGGGGGTCAGTTGGGCAGATTGGGTACTGGGTTTTTGGCCCATTTCCTTGCTCTTTACCATGATCGCTGTCGGTGGCTGTACACATGCCCTCAATATTATTGACGGGATGAATGGCCTGGCCGGCATGATTGCCACCTTGATGGCCTTGTCCTTGGCGCTGGTAGCCTTGCAGGTGCAAGACATTCCGATTTTTCTGATTGCCGCCTCGTTGGCCTCGGCCACCTTGGGATTTCTGGTCTGGAATTTTCCCTTCGGGCGCGTTTTTCTGGGCGATGGCGGGGCGTACTTCCTGGGCTTCATGCTGGCCGAATTGGCTGTCCAGCTCGTTGTGCGCAATCCCAGCGTATCGCCCTTCTATGCCCTGGCGGTATTGTTTTACCCTGTTTTTGAAACCCTGTTTTCGATTTGGCGCCGGCGTTTCAAACGCGGTGTGCCCGTGGATCAGCCCGATGCCTTGCACTTGCATCAACTGGTGTTTCGCCGTCTGGTGCGCTCCACGTTCAGTCGTGACAGTGGCGGGGCCTTGCCCGCGTTTTGTAACGCCATGACCTCGCCTTACCTGTGGGTGCTGGCTTTGATCGGTTTGGTTCCGGCAACGATCTGGTGGGACAATACCTGGGCCTTGTGCGCCAGCATGTTGGCCTTTTCACTCGTTTATATCTGGCTCTATTCCCGTCTGGTTTCGTGGCGTCGCCCTTCCTGGTTGCTGCTGCCCTCGGTAAGGCGGCGGGCAGACCGGGACTAATACTGTTAGGCGTTCAAGATTATTCCTTGCGCATAGCGCTAACTGGAGAATGAAGTTGCAACTTGAGAATGTGAAACTGGCCGTAGTCGGCTTGGGATATGTCGGTTTGCCTTTGGCAGTGGAGTTTGGCAAAAAGCGTTCCGTTATTGGGTTTGACATTAACGCGCGTCGTGTCGCCGAACTCAAGGAAGGGGTGGATCGCACCTTGGAAGTCGAGAGCGAAGAGCTGGCCCAGGCCACCGGCCTGAGTTATTCCTGCGAGGCCGATGAGTTGGCCCAGGCCAATGTGTTCATCGTGACCGTGCCCACGCCCATTGATGAGTTCAAGCAGCCTGACCTGACCCCCTTGGTTCGAGCTTCTGAAACCATCGGTAAAGTGCTCAAGCGTGGTGATATTGTCATTTACGAATCGACGGTGTATCCGGGCGCGACCGAAGAAGTGTGCGTGCCCGTGCTCGAACAGGTATCGGGCCTGCGCTTTAATGAAGATTTTTATGCCGGTTACAGCCCTGAGCGGATCAACCCGGGTGACAAGGAACATCGCGTCTCCACGATCAAAAAAGTGACCTCCGGCTCGACCCCCGAGGTTGCAGATCTGGTCGATGCCCTGTACCGCGAGATTATTGTTGTCGGTACCTTCAAGGCCAGCTCCATTCGTGTGGCAGAGGCTGCCAAGGTGATCGAGAACACCCAGCGCGACGTGAACATTGCGCTGATCAACGAATTGGCCCTGATTTTCAACCGTCTGGGCATTGATACCCTGGACGTGCTGGAGGCGGCCGGCACCAAGTGGAACTTCCTGCCGTTTCGTCCCGGTCTGGTTGGCGGTCACTGCATTGGTGTGGACCCGTATTACCTCACCCATAAGGCTCAGGCTATTGGCTACCATCCCGAGATCATTCTGGCTGGCCGCCGTCTGAACGACTCCATGGGCGGCTATGTAGCATCCCAACTGGTCAAAGCCATGACCAAGCGCCGCATTCAGGTGCAAGGCTCTCGCGTGCTGCTGCTCGGCTTGGCTTTCAAGGAAAATTGCCCGGATCTGCGCAACACCCGTATCGTCGATATCGTGCATGAGCTCAAGCAATACGATGTTCATGTGGATGTCTATGATCCATGGGTTGATCCGCAAGAGGCAGAGCACGAATACGGCATTACCCCAATCGAGACTCCCCAGGCAGGCGAGTATGACGGGGTGATTGTGGCTGTGGCCCACAACCAGTTCAAGGAACTGGGTATTGAAGGGGTGCGCCAGTGGGGCAAGCCCGAACATGTGCTCTACGACTTGAAGTATGTGTTTGATCGCGACCAGTCCGATCTGCGCCTTTAATTTTGGAAAGCATTATGAGCTCTGCATTTGAACAGGCGAGCCAGCAGCTGCGTAATCAGCCTAAAACCTGGTTGGTGACGGGCTGTGCCGGCTTTATCGGTTCCAATCTTTTGGAAGCGTTGCTGAACCTGGATCAACAGGTCGTAGGGCTGGACAACTTCGCGACTGGCCATCAATACAATCTGGACGAAGTGCGTGATCAGGTTGGTGCCGAGCGCTGGGCCCGTTTCCGCTTTATCGAAGGGGATATCCGCAATCTGGACACCTGCCGACAGGCCGTCAAGGGCGTGGATTATGTGCTGCATCAGGCGGCCCTGGGCTCAGTGCCTCGCTCTTTGAACGATCCATTGACCTCTAATGAGGTCAATGTGAGCGGCGCCTTGAACATGATGGTGGCAGCGCGTGACGAGCAGGTCGGCGCTTTTGTCTATGCGGCCTCCAGTTCCACCTATGGCGACCATCCCGGTTTGCCCAAGGTGGAAGATACCATCGGACGCCCCTTGTCTCCGTACGCGGTCACCAAGTTCGTGAACGAGTTGTACGCAGACGTGTTTGCCCGTGCTTATGGCTTTTCCAGCGTGGGCCTGCGTTATTTCAACGTGTTTGGTAAACGTCAGGACCCCAATGGCGCATACGCGGCCGTGATTCCCAAATGGGTATCGGCCATGATCCAGAACCAGGACGTGCAAATCAATGGTGATGGTCAGACCAGCCGCGATTTCTGTTTCATTGATAACGTGATCCAGATGAATATCCTGGCCGCTGTGCATCAAAAGCCCCGCACGGCCGAGGTCTACAACGTGGCACTGAATGCCCGAACCAGCCTGAACGAGCTGTTCGGGTATTTGCAGCAGACCTTGAGCCGCAACGGGATCAACTACACCAAGCAGCCTGTTTATGCGGACTTTCGTGCCGGGGATGTACTGCATTCGCAAGCGGATATCTCTAAAGCTCGCACTGAACTGGGCTACGAGCCGACTCACACAATTTTGCAGGGCCTGAATGTTGCCATGCCCTGGTATGTGGCGTTTCTGAGTTGATTTGGACCGGCCTGAAAGCACGTCTGTCTAGTCTGCATGACGACCATCGTCGCATCGCCCTGGGGGCGATGCGGGTGGCGTTTTTTCTATTGCTAGGCAAGGCGGCGGGCGCTTTCAAGGAAATGGCCGTGGCGTATCGCTATGGTGTGAGCGATGTCGTCGATGCCTATCAATTCACGATGGTCATGGCCAACTGGCTGCCCGTCACCATTGTCGGTTCCATGTCGGTTGTGTTGATTCCCGTTCTGGTGCGCCTGCATCGCCTGGAACCGGCTGCGCGCAGCCGCTTTTTAGGGGAACTCAAGGCCTGGTGCATCGTGCTTGGCTGTGTGCTGGGCGCACTGATCTGGATCAGCTGGCCCTGGGTGCTGAAATGGACTGGGCAGGGCTTGAGTCCCGCGGTTCATGAAATGAGTCAGGAGCTGCTGTTTGCCTTTGCGCCAGCGGCTGTGCTGACCCTGATGATAGGTTTGAGCGCCGCTCGTCTGCGCGCTCATGAGCGCCACATCAATACCTTGCTCGATAGCGTTCCGGCCTTTGTCATACTCATCTGGGTGCTGGCGGCAGGGGCCAATGCGGGCATTGGTCCGCTGCTGTGGGGCACCTTGCTGGGCCTGACTATTCAGGCGCTATGGTTGATGGTCCTGGCCTCACGGGCCGATCAGATCTGGGCGCGCCCCAGTATCAGCTTGCGTGCCGAGCAATGGCCCGATCTGCTCAAGGCGGCCACCATCATGCTGGTGGGGCAGGTGGCCATGAGTTTTGTCGGTCCGATCGACCAATATACGGCTGCCAATCTGGGTGCCAATGCCAACGCCACGTTGGGCTATGCCACGCGTTTGCTGGCGCTGGTGCTGGGGGTGGGGGCCGCGTCGGTAGGCCGTGCCGCCTTGCCGGTACTGGCAGATGTCCAGAGTCGGGGAGATCAGGCCCGTGCCCGCTCCATGGCCTTGAAGTGGTCAGTCATGATGTTGCTGGCTGGTGCGGGAGCAGCGGCCATTGGTGTCTTGCTGGCTCCCTGGGGCGTGGCGCTGCTGTTTGAGCGCGGCGCCTTCACGGCGCAGGATACGGCCACGGTCGCCCAGGTGTTTCGGTGGGGGCTGGTGCAACTGCCTTTTTATTTTGGGGTGCTGATTTTGGTGCAGTTGCTGGCCAGTCAGAACCGTTATAAATCCATGGCAATCATTGCCGTGATCAATTTTCTGGTGAAAGCGGCCTTGAATCCGGTGCTGGCGGCACGCATGGGTCCTTCGGGAATCATGCTGGCGACCAGTCTGATGTACGCGGCCTCTTTTACGTGTTATTTCATTTTGGCCTTAAAGCCAGCCAGCGCAACGGCGTCTGGTTCGCAGGAATAGGAAAACGTGCACAGTCATTCGGTAGTTCGCCCTCATATCATGTTGCTGATCCACTCTTTGGGTGGGGGCGGGGCGGAACGTGTTGCAGTCGATTTGAGCGCAGCCTGGGTGGCGCGTGGCTATCGAGTGTCCCTGGTGACGCAGGCCGGTTGTGACCAAGACGCATATACCGTGGCGCAAGGAGTGGAGCGTCATGTTCTGGGGACGGCAGGCAACAGCCGGGGCCGTCTGGATGCCTTGTGGAAAAACTGGCGTCGTGTCAGCCGCTTGCGTGCTTTGTTGCGAAAAACCAAGCCCGATGTCGTTCTGGGCATGATGACCACCTCCTCTGTGCTGGCTATCTCGGCCGCCAAAGGCCTGCCCTGCAAAGTGATTGCAACCGAGCATACCCACCCACCGTCTCAATCGTTGTCGCCTTTCTGGCAGAAAGCCCGCTTACGTACTTATCCGCAGGCACACGCCGTTATTGCCTTGACCGCCGGCACCGCAGACTGGCTGCGTGAGCATGTCCCTGGCAGTCAGGTACACGTGATTCCCAATGCAGTGCGCTGGCCCATGGACAGTGCCGAGCCTTTGGTGCCGGTTCCCGCCTTGCCAGATGGGCGCAAGCGCCTGCTGGCGGTGGGCCGCTTGCACCCGGTCAAGGGTTTTGACACCCTGATCGAGTCCTTTGCCATGCTATCGAACTATTTCCCCGACTGGGATCTGGTGATTCTGGGCGAAGGCGAGCAGCGGGGGGCGCTGGAGGCGCGGATCCAGGAGCTGGAACTGCAGGAGCGGATTCAGCTTCCGGGGCGTGTTGGCAATATGGTGGACTGGTACGAACAGTCGGATCTGTATGTGCTCAGTTCCCGGATGGAGGGCTTGTCCAACAGCCTGCTGGAGGCGATGGCCAGTGGCCTGACCGCGGTGGCTTTCGATTGTGATACCGGACCTCGTGAGATTATTCGCGCCAATATTGATGGTGTGTTGGTGCGCCCGGTTGAGGATATCGAGGCTTTGGCGGCGCATTTGTCCGACCTGATGGCCAATGAGGACAAGCGCCAGCGCCTGGCGCGTCGAGCCACCGATGTGCGTGACCGTTTTTCCTCGGCCCGCGTTCTGGCGCTATGGCAGCAAGTGTTGGAACAGTGCCTGCGTCGGACTTAAAATGGCGCTTTGCGTCGTGTCGGTAGACTCTCGCTATCCGGTCGATGAGCCCACGGAGGCCCAGTGAATATTCTGTTTTTCGTCAGCTCCCTGAACGCAGGCGGCGCCGAGCGTGTCGCCTCTACCTTGGCGAATGCCTGGGGCTTGCGAGGTGACCAGGTGACCCTGGTGCCAACCTACAGCGGGGGAGGCACTGCTTTTTACCCAATCGATTCCAGGGTGGAGGTGGTGTGGCTGGCCCATCGCATGCGCGGCAGCTGGCTGCCCAAACCCCTGGCCAAGCTGCGTGCCATGCGCAAGCTGGTGCATGAAAAGCAGCCTGACGTGATCGTTTCTTTTCTGACCAATGTGAATATCAATGTGTTGCTGGGGCTGGGCAAGATGGGCGTTCCCATTGTGGTGGGCGAGCGTACCAATCCGGCCTTCAGCAGCAGTGCCGGCAAGCTTTTGCAAGGCCTGCGTCGTCGTCTGTATCCCCAAGCCCAGGTAGTTACCGTCCAGACCCGCGCCAGTGTCGCAGCGTTTCAGGCCATGGTGCCGGGCATGAAACAGGTCATGGTTGTACCCAACCCCTTGCCCCAGGCGCTGGATGCGGTACAACGCGAGGTGCGGGTGGAGGAAAACCGGCATTGCACCTTGATGGCCATGGGCCGTTTGGTGCCCTCTAAACGCTTTGACGTGCTGATTCGCGTGTTTGCAGGACTGGCTGCCGATTACCCGGAGTGGAAACTGAAGATCTGGGGCGATGGCCCGCAGCGTGCACAGTTGGCACAGCAGATCGCCCTGTGCGGGGCGAGCGACCGGATTGAGCTGGCTGGCAAAACGGCCCAGCCCTGGCAGGAGATGGCGCGCTCCCATGCCTTTGTCATGACTTCGGAAGTGGAAGGTTTCCCGAACGTACTGCTGGAAGCCATGGCGATGGGCTTGCCTGCCGTCACGGTGGACTGTCCCAGTGGCCCGCGCGAGATCAGTTCCGATGGCAAAGATGCCTTGCTGGTGCCGGTTGGGGACGAAGGCGCCTTGACTGCTGCCTTGGCCGAGCTGATGGGGGATGGCGTTTTTCGGGGTGTGCTGGGGCGTCGCGCTGCGGCCGCGGTGCGCCAGCGTTATGAATTAGAGCAGGTTTTGCTTAACTGGGACCAGGTCTTTCAGGCCGCCCGTGGCGGTATAAAAGAGGGAGCCAAAGCATGAGTGCAGTGCAACCAGCGTCGTTGAGTCAGGAAGCGGATGAGGACAAGGCAGGAAAAACAAGGCCCGCCTTGCGGGTCGTGCATATTATTGCCGGGCTGGGGCAGGGGGGAGCGGAAACGGTTCTGTTTCGTCTGGTGACGGCCCCCGGGCAGGACACTGAACATATTGTGATCTCGTTGGGTGACGAAGATGTTTTTGGGCCGCAGCTACGTGCGGCCAATATTCCTCTGTATTGCCTGCACATGCAGTCACCCCTGGGTTTTCTGAAAGGGCTGGGGGCATTGACGCGGGTGCTGCGCGAGGTGCAGCCCGATGTTGTGCAAACCTGGATGTACCACTCTGATCTGATTGGCGGCGCGGCAGCGCGTCTGGTGGGCATTCCGGCGGTTTCCTGGGGCATTCGCAACTCGGGGGCCAACTTGTATCAGGGCAGCCCGAAAGCGCGCCTGGTGGCCTGGTTGTGTGCCCGCCTGTCGCGCCTGATTCCCAATCTGATTGTGTCTTGCGCCGAGAACGCGGCCCGACGTCACAAGCAATGGGGGTATCGCGCCGACATCATGAAGGTGATTCCCAATGGCTACGATTTGAGCCGCTGGCATCCCGATCAGCAGGCACGCGAAGCAGTGCGTCAAGAGCTGGGCCTGTCGCTGGATACGCCCGTCATAGGCAGTGTGGCCCGCTGGAATCCCTTGAAGGATCACCCCAATTTGCTGGCGGCCTTGGCTCGCAGCCTGCACCGGCATCCCACTTTGCGTTGCTTGCTGATTGGTGATGGCATGGACAGCAGCAACGAGACCTTGATGCGTTTGCTGGATCAACATCAATTGCGTGACAGTGTCATTTTGATGGGGCGTCGCAGCGATGTGCCTCGTCTGATGAATGCCTTGGACGTGCATGTCTTGTCCAGTTCGGCAGAAGGTTTCCCCAACGTGGTGTGCGAGGCCATGGCTGCCGGTGTGTCCAACGTGGTCACTGATGTGGGCGATGCGGCCCTGATCGTGGGCAATGAGGGGTGGATCGTGCCGCCCAGCAATGCCGAGGCGCTGGCCGGCGCCATCAACAGCGCCGTCGATGAGCTGGGTGCGCCATCCTGGCAGGCGCGGCATGAGCATGCCCGTGAACGGGTGGCCCGTCTGTTTTCCCTGGAAGGCATGGTCAAGAATTACACGCAGGCCTGGAAGACCTTGACGGCCCAGCATCCACCCAAACGCAAGCGCAGCCGTCAGGCCCTCAGTGTGTTGACCGATGAGTCGGGTAACAAAACCCGCATGCTGATGTTTGTGGTGAATAATCCGGCTTTTTTCCTGTCGCACCGTTTGCCCTTGGCGCAAGCTGCGCAGCGTGAAGGGTACGATGTGCATGTCGCTACCATGGACGGCCCTGCTGTTGCCGACATTGAGCGCCACGGCTTGCAGCATCATGCACTGCCCATGACGCGCAGCGGGACCAATCCCTTACAGGAGTTGCAAACCATCTGGGCCTTGTGGCGCCTGTTCCGACGGGAGCGCCCCGAACTGGTTCATGCCGTCACCATCAAACCTGTTTTGTATGGCGGCATTGCGGCGCGGCTGGCTGGCGTGCCCGGTTTCTTGGCCGCCGTGTCCGGTCTGGGGTATGTGTTTACTCAACGCGAGAAGTCCTTTGACCCCGTGCGCTGGATTGCTTTGCTGCTCTATCGTATTGCCTTGGGGCATCCCAACAGCCGTGTGATTTTCCAGAACAGCAATGATCGTGATGTGCTGCTGAACGATCGCGTGGTCAAACGCGACCAATGCATCCTGATTCGTGGCTCCGGAGTGGACCTGAACGAATTTCAGGCTGTGCCCGAGCCGCCGGGCCCGCCCGTCGCCTTGATGGTGTCTCGCCTGCTGGTGGACAAAGGGGTGCGAGAGTTCGTGGAGGCGGCCCGCATCAGCGCCGCTCAAGGCAGCCCGGTTAAGTGGGTGTTGGCCGGGAGCCCCGACCCGGGTAATCCGGCCAGCATCAGCGATCAGGAGTGGCAAGGCTGGCAGCAACAAGGCCTGGTGCAGTGTCTGGGGGAACGGCGCGATATTGCGCAGCTTTACGCCCAATCGCATATTGCTGTGCTGCCGTCTTACCGTGAGGGCTTGCCCAAATCCCTGGTGGAAGCCGCTGCCTGCGGACGGGCGGTGGTCACAACCGATGTGCCCGGTTGCCGCGATGCGATCGAGCCAGGAGTCACTGGCGTGCTGGTGCCGGTGCGAAATGCACAGGCATTGGCAGAAGCCGTGATGGAACTGGGTGAGGATACGGTCAAGCGACAGGCGATGGGCGTTGAAAGTCGGCGCCTGGCGCAAGAGGCATTTGATATAGACCGGATCAGTCAGGCCCATCTGGATCTGTACCAATCTTTGAGCCGATAGGGTGTTGACCGCCTTGGTTCAAGACCAAGGTAGACAAAACGGGCTGAACGGTCGTTGAAGTCTTGGATTCACAACCAAGTCATCGCAGACAGTTCAGCCCGTTTTTTTAGATTGCCAGAGCCTGGAGCAGGGCTACTGGACGCTAGTGAATCAACGCGACTTTAGAAAGGCAATGCCGCATCCGGCTTCAAGGCCAGCAGTGCCGCCCGGAACTCCCCTTGAATCCGATCGAGCGCGTCTTGGGACTGGGCCTCGAAACGCAGCACAATCACGGGCGTGGTATTGGAGGCGCGAGCCAGACCGAAGCCATCGGGATACTCGGCACGCACGCCATCAATGGTGTTGAGCTGATTGGCGCTTGGGAAACGCCCTTCTTTTTGGAGCCGGGCAATCAGGGCATGGGGCTCACCCTCGGCCAGTGGCAGTTTCAGTTCGGGTGTCGACAAGTCCTGGGGCAAGGCTTCCAGTTCGGCCGTGGGGTTGGCTGTGCGCGAGAGAATCGCCAGCAGGCGTGCACCGGTGTACAGGCCGTCGTCAAAGCCATACCAGGCTTCCTTGAAGAAAACGTGGCCGCTCATCTCGCCAGCCAGGGGGGCGCCCGTCTCGGCCAGCTTGGCCTTGATCAGGGAATGACCGGTCTGCCACATCAAGGGTTGGCCGCCAGCCATGGCAATTTCCAGAGCGACATGGCGGCTGCATTTCACGTCAAAAATGATGGTGGAGCCAGGTTCGCGTTGCAAAATATCGCGTGCATACAGAATCAGTTGACGGTCTGGCCAGATGATCTGGCCCGAGCGCGTCACTACGCCCAGGCGGTCGGCATCACCGTCAAAGGCCAGGCCCACTTCACAATCCGTGTTTTGTACATGCGCGATCAGGTCTTGCAGATTGTGCGGCTCGGCCGGGTCAGGGTGGTGGTTGGGGAAGCTGCCATCCACCTCCTCAAACAGCATGTCGACCTCGCAGCCCAGGGCCTTGAACAGCCGGGCGGCAACGACGCCGCCCACGCCATTGCCACAGTCCAGGGCGATCTTCATCGGGCGCGCCAGGGTGACGCGCTCGGCGATCGTGCGCACGTACTGGTCCAGCATATCTTTCTTCTGGCCTGTACCGGGTTGAGGCGCTGGCTGGGCGCCGGCCTGCATGCGTTGCATCAGGCCCTGGATGTCCTGCCCGTGCAGGGTCTTGCCGGCCATCATCATCTTGAACCCGTTGTAATTGGATGGGTTATGGCTGCCGGTAATGGCAACCCCCGAGCCTGTTTCCAAGACATTGGCGGCAAAGTAAACGACCGGGGTGGGTACCATCCCCAGGTCCACCGTGTTGACACCCCCTGCCTGGATGCCTTTTTGCAGGGCCTGGGACAGAGAAGGGCTGCTATGGCGGCCATCGTAGCCCACGACCAGGGTTTGAACGTCTTGTTCACGGGCACTGGTGGCCAGTGCCAGGCCCAATTGATAGGCGAAGTCTGGGTTCAGTTGTTCGGGAACCGTGCCTCGAATATCGTAGGCCTTGAAAACAGCAGTCGGTAGGGCAGGAAGCTGGGTCACGTCGTGTCCTGAGTGGATAAGTAAAGAATGTAGTTTAGCGTGAATGCCCCCCGCTTTCGTGAGTTACCATTAAGAGCTGTAGCGCGACAGCAAGAGCGCCCGACTGTTTTTCTTGAGTGGCTTGGGTCATGACTTTTCTAAACGAACTTGAACAGCGTATTGGTCAGCAACATGTGCTGACAGGACAATCCATGCAGCAGTACCTGGAGGATTGGCGAGGACGCTATACCGGCACTGCGGTGGCGGTTGCCCGACCAGCAACGACGCAGGAAGTGGCCCAGGTCGTGCGCCTCTGTGCTGAACATCGTGTGCCTATTGTTCCGCAGGGCGGCAATACGGGTCTGTGTGGCGGCGCGACGCCGGATAACACGGCCACCGCACTGGTATTGTCCCTGGAGCGTTTGAACAAAATTCGCAGCGTGGATACCGAGAACGACACCATGGTGGTGGAGGCGGGCTGCATTTTGCAGAATGTGCAGCAGGCCGCCCGCGACCATCAGCGCCTGTTTCCCTTGAGCCTGGCCGCCGAAGGCAGTTGCACCATTGGTGGCAATCTGGCCACCAATGCGGGCGGCACGCAGGTTCTGCGTTACGGCAACGCGCGTGATCTGACGCTGGGCCTGGAAGTGGTGACCGCCCAGGGCGAAATCTTGCACGGTCTGCACGGCCTGCGCAAAGACAATACCGGTTACGACCTGCGTAATCTATTCATTGGCAGTGAAGGGACGCTGGGCATCATCACGGCAGCCACCATCAAGCTTTATCCCCAACCTGTTGCTGCCAGCACCGCCTTGCTGGCGCTGGACACCATTGAGGATGCAGTACACGTGCTGGCCTTGGCACGCCAGGGTCTGGCAGCCTCCCTGACCGGTTTTGAGTTGATTGCGGGCAATTGTCTGCAAGCGGTGCTGCATTGCTATCCCGATCAACGCATGCCGTTTCAGGGGCCGGCGGCCCAGGCAGCCTGGTATGCCCTGCTGGAGCTGTCTGATAGCGAAAGCCTGGAGCATGCGCGCGAGCGCTTTGAAAGCGTGATCGGGCAGGCCCTGGAGCAGGAGCTGGTACAGGATGCGGTCATTGCGGAGACCATTGCGCAGAGCAAGGCGCTGTGGCATTTGCGTGAGAGCATTCCGCTGGCCGAGAAAGCCTATGGGAAAAGCATCAAGCATGATGTTTCCATTCCCGTCTCCCTGATGGCTCAATTTGTGCATGAGACGGACCAGGCCTTGCAGGACGCTTTTCCAGGCTTGGAAAACGTGACTTTCGGACACCTGGGCGATGGCAATTTACATTACAACGTGGCACGTGGAACGGCTTTTACGGAAGAAGAGCTGTTAAAGCGCCAGGACGAAATCTATACCCTGGTCCACGATAGCGTCCATCGTTTTCAGGGCTCCATCAGTGCCGAGCACGGCGTAGGTCAACTCAAGCGTCAGCTTTTGCCCCGCTATAAAGACCCGGTGGCGTTGAGTCTGATGAAACAAATCAAGCTGGCGCTGGACCCCTTGGGGATTATGAACCCCGGCAAGGTCTTGCCTGACTGATTGACGTGGTGGCCGGATGCTTTTTCGCCCTTATATCCTCGGTAGTGCGGTCTTTTTCCTTGTTTTGGGAGTTCTGGCCTCGGTCACCATGGGCTCGGCAACGGACTTGTCCTTAAGCGCCTTTTTCTTCGATCCTCAGATGCGGGACTTCCCCTGGCGATTGCAGCCGTTTGTGGATTTGTTCGGTCGCAAGCTGGTGTGGTTCGTGCCCTTTGGCGGGGCAGTCATCGCTGCGGTTGTGGCCTGGCGCTTACCCAGGGGCTCTTGCCGGCAGTTGGCCTGGGCAGGGGCCGCTTTCTACATGGGCAGCGGCCCCTTGCTAATAGGCGTATTGAAGCATCTGACCGCCATGCCAAGGCCTTTTAATCTGGCCCTGTTCGGTGGCACGGAATCAATGCCTGATTATTTCTGGGCCCATTCCTGGGCCCAGGCAGGTAACGCCTTGCCCAGCGCTCATGCTGCATCCGGCTTTGTGCTGCTCTCCCTGTTTTTTGTGGGTGTCATGGTAGGCTGCCGCAAACTGACTGCCGGAGGATTTGTTCTGGGACTGGGCGCGGGCCTGTTGTTTGGCTTTTTACGCATCATGCAGGGTTATCATTTTCTCAGTCAGGTACTGGCCTCCGGCGCAGTACTGGGCCTGTATGGTTGCGTTCTGTTTTATCTTTTATGGACCTGGGCCAGACACAAACCGTTGGAATCTTGATGGTTTGATCCATGCTAGCCTGCCCGCCGAGGCATTTGTCTGTCTGGAGTGGCCCGAAGAGTTGGCTTGTTACGGCCTGATGTTAGCCCGACCAGCCGGCTCGAATGGCGTATAAAAAACACCCCGGTTTCTGATACGGAAACCGGGGTGTTTGGCTCAAAGGCGCTCAAAAAGGGCCTGACAGCCTCCTTGCCTACACAATAGCGGGCAAGACGCGTCCGGCACATTCGCCAAAAGAGAGGGTCGGGTAGCCATCCTGGCGGCAGAAACCCTTAAGAATGACCTCGTCCTGATCTTCCAAGAAATTGCGCTGCTCTCCCCAAGGCAGATCAATCGGGTTCTTGCCCCCCTGGTTCATTTCCAGCAAAGAGCCTTCCTGACCTTTGCCCGGACCGGACAAGGTGCCAGTGCCCAGCAGATCACCGGTTTGCAGATTGCAACCGTTGACGCTGTGGTGGGCAACGAGTTGGGCCACGGTCCAATAGGCTTGCTTGAAGTTGCTGCGCGAGAGCAGGGCCGGATCTTTGTGTTGCTGGCGTGACTGCTCGGTGCTCAGGTACACCTCCAGCTCCACATCCAGCACGCCGCTTTCCAGATTGGCCTGGTCCTGCAAATAGGGCAGGGGCTGAGGATCGGATTCAGGACGACTGAATGGGCGACGGAAAGGAGCCAGAGCTTCCAGTGTTACTACCCAGGGGGAGATGGTCGAGGCAAAGTTCTTGGCCAGGAAGGGCCCCAAAGGCTGGTATTCCCAGGCTTGCAGGTCGCGTGCCGACCAGTCATTGAACAGGCACAGACCAAAAACGTGCTCGTCTGCCTGACCGATAGGAATACGGTGACCCGCTTTGTTGCCTTTGCCAATCAGAATGCCCATTTCCAGTTCAAAGTCCAGGCGCTGACAAGGACCAAAGTTGGGCTGCTCCTGCCCCTCGGGTGGGCGGGTCTGGCCGATGGGGCGCGGGAACTGCTGGCCAGACACACCGATGCTGGACGCCCGGCCGTGGTAGCCAATAGGCACCCACTTGTAGTTGGGCAGCAAGGGTGCATCGGGGCGGAACTGTTTGCCCACTGCTGTTGCGTGGTGCACGGAAATGTAGAAGTCGGTGTAGTCGCCAATCTGGGCGGGCAGGGCGTATTCCAGCTTGCTGCGTTCGATCAGCATGGGGCGCAGGCGCGATTCGGCCGAGGAGCCCTGGCGCAAGTCCTGCGACAAGGCGGCACGCAGTGCGCTCCAATATTCCTGACCCAAGGCCATCAGATCATTGAGAGCCGGTTTGACGCAGGCTGCCAGGGCGTCGGCGGCTTTGCCGTGCCAGGGGGTATCGCAGGCCAGCAGGCCCAGATCCAGGGCGTAGGGGCCGATCGCCACCATGACACGGAAGTCTTCCTGACTGTCACGGCGGCGCGCTACGGCAAAGGGCAGGTTCTGGATAGGAAAGCCGTTGTCGGCCTCGTTGGCGCCGGGCACCCAGCTTTGCAGCGTGGGATCGTGAGTGTCATTCAGATAAACGTGGGTCATGCCTTTTGTTCCGTAGAGAAATGTTTTTCCAGACCGTCCCAGACGGCATCGTAGTTAGCCTGCAGGCTGTTGCTTTGCAAGGCCCGAGGCGAGGGACGAATCACTTTGCGGGTTTCAAACATAAAGGCCATGGTACCGCGCAGATAGTCCGCCTTGCTCAGATCTGCGCGGCTGGCCTTGTCAAAGGTGCTGGCATCGGGGCCGTGCGGGCTCATGCAATTGTGCAGGCTGGCACCGCCCGGCGCAAAGCCATCGGCCTTGGCATCGTACACACCCTGGATCAGACCCATGAACTCGCTGGCGAAATTACGGTGGAACCAGGGTGGGCGGAAGGTATTTTCCATGGCAAGAATGCGGGGCGGGAAAATGGCGAAGTCCAGGTTTGCCGTGCCCGGCGTGTCCGAAGGGGAGGTCAGCACAGTGAAAATACACGGGTCGGGATGATCGTAGCTGATCGAGCCGATGACATTGAAATCCCGCAAATCGTATTTGTAAGGCGCATGCGTGCCATGCCAGGCCACCACATCCAGTGGCGAATGGCTTAATGCGGCGACCCAAAAGCCGCCGGTAAATTTGGCGATCAGTTCATGTGGCTCGCTGACATCCTCGTACCAGGCGACCGGTGTCTTGAAATCGCGTGCATTGGCCAGACCGTTGGAGCCGATCGGACCCAGTTCGGGCAAGCGCAGCGGCGCGCCGAAATTCTCCAGCAGATAGCCCCGGGCGGTATCGTCCAGCAGCTCTACCTTGAAGCGCACGCCACGAGGCATGACGGCAATTTCGCAGGGTTCGATTTCCAGGATGCCCAGTTCGCTGAGCAGACGCAGACGCCCTTGCTCGGGCACGAACAGCATCTCGGCATCGGCGTTGTAAAACACCCGGCGTCCCATGGACTGGTTGATGGCATACAAATGGATGGCAATGCCGCTTTGCGAGTCGCTGCTGCCATTGCCTGCCCAGGTGTGAACGCCGCCCAGAAAATCAGTGGGTGTATCGGGCAGGTTCAGCGGATTCCAGCGCAAGCGGTTGGGGTTGGCCGGCCCGTGTCCGAAGTCCTCATTCCAGTAGGGGGCTCCCTCAAAAGCGGCAAAGGCTCCCTGTTTGGCGCTGGGGCGAATGCGATACAGCCAGGAGCGGCGGTTATCGGCGCGCGGCGCCGTAAAGGCGGTACCGGACAGTTGCTCAGCGTACAAGCCGTAGGGGCAGCGTTGGGGCGAGTTGCGCCCAAGGGGAAGCGCACCGGGCAGGGCCTCGGTGGCAAAGGCATTACCAAAACCAATCTGATACTTCAAAGCGCTCATTGGGATCTCCAGATTCAGGCGGCCTGCTCCAGGCAGGTCTGGCGGGCGGCATCCAGGGCTTGCTTGATCACGTCCAGCGAGCCGATATGATTGCACAGCAACAGTACCAGGGCGGCATTCATGGCATGGCTTTGGGCCGTGCTCAGGCCCTGGTGGGCATCGATCAACATCTGGTAGAAGTCGTCAGCCCGTTCCAAGGGGGTATGGGTATTCAGTGTAGACATGAAGCACTCTCCAGGAAATGGCCACAGGCTTTTTGCAGGGCAATACGCACAGCCTGCCCATCCAGATGACGCCAGCGGGCGCACAGGTGTTGATCGGGACGGATCAGATAGCAGGAGCCGGGCTGAGCGTCATAACGCTGACGCAGCATATCCTGGCTGTCGATGATGTCACCTTGGGCCTGGACAACTGGCGTGCCTGCCGGCCAGACGCGCCGGCGGGTCATGAGACCTTGGGCGACCAATTCTTCTAGCGCTTCAGGCTGGCTGGTCTGGCCTTCGCCAAATTCCAGCAAGGTAAAGCCTCTACCCAATTGACCCAGCCACCAGCCTGCCTGACCGTTTTGCTCGATAGGCGCATCGGGGACGCAGGCGCCCAATGGCGTGGCGCAGGCGGCAAATTCGTGTGTGTCAGCCGTATTCAACGGGCTGTCCGGATAAGCGCTGGGCAAGGACAGGCGACCGCTATTGACCAGCACACGGGCAAAGGCGTGGCGACGCGCCAGAATCAAGGCTGCATCACGGAACAGGCGGCTGACTTCGCTTTTAGGGGTAATGAAATCTGTTGAACGGCTGGAGTGACGAATGTTCTCGTCCGCGGCCAGCTCACGTTCATGACGGTAGCTGTCCAGCAGGCTGTCGGGGGCCTGGGCATTCAGAACCAGATTCAGCTTCCAGGCCAGGTTGTCGGCGTCCTGGATACCGCTATTGGCGCCGCGTGCGCCAAAGGGCGAGACACGGTGGGCCGAGTCTCCGGCAAACAGGATGCGGCCATGACGAAAGCGCTCCATGCGCTCGCAGGCAAAGGTGTAAATGCTGACCCACTCCAGTTCAAAGGGGGCGTCGGCACCGAGCAGGGCGCGAATGCGGGGCAGCACGTTCTCGGGCTTGACGGCTTCCACGGGGTCCGCATCCCAGCCTAGCTGGAAGTCGATGCGCCAGACATTGTCCGGTTGGCTGTGCAGCAAAACAGACTGGTTGGGATGAAAAGGCGGGTCAAACCAGAACCATCGTTCAGCGGGAAAGTCCGCCTGCATGCGCACGTCCGCAATCAAAAAACGGTCCTTGAACACGCGTCCGCTGCTGCTTTCCCCCAAGGCGCGGCGAATGGCCGAGCGTGAACCATCGCAGGCCAGCAGCCATTCTGCTTCCAGAGTGTAATGGCCTTGCCGGGTTTCTATATCCAGATGCACGCCGTTTGCCTGATTCACCACGTTCAGCACTTTATGGCCGGAGCGCAGCTCAATCAGGGGCTGGGCGCAGACCGCTTCGTAGAGATAGCCTTCGCAGTAGTACTGCTGCAAGTTGATGAAGGCGGGACGCTGGTGGCCTTCTTCCGGCAGCAAATTGAAACTCCAGACCTCCTGGTTGCGGAAAAAAACTTTGCCCACATTCCAGGACACGCCTTTGTCCATCATGCGAGCGCCCACGCCCAGGCGGTCCCAGATGTCCAGGGTGCGCTTGGCAAAGCAGATGGCCCGTGATCCTTTGGACAGCGTCGTGTCGTCGTCCAGAATCACGACCTGGTGGCCTTTGGCCGCCAGGTCCAGAGCCATGGTCAGCCCCACCGGGCCGGCCCCCACCACCACGACAGGGTGGCGGTGATGGGCGGCCGGCGGGGGGGCTTGTGTCAGCTCCAGGGTCTGGTAATTAATGTCTCCCATCTTCTCTCTCCCTGGCCTGGCGTCTTATTGACCTTCGAGCTGCTTCCACATTTCCAGATCGCGCTCGGCGGTCCAGATACGTGGGTCTTCGTGACCGTTGACCTCGTCGTAGGCACGGGACACATCAAAGGGCATGCAGTGATCGAAAATGACCCAGTCCGCATAGCGCGGCTTCATGAAATCGTAGGTTTCGCGGTAGATGGTTTTCAGATCTTTGCCCGCCGCAGCGCCTTGCTGCACGCTGGAATACAAGTCGGTCAGAAAGGCACGGGTGCCTGCCAGGGCCTGACGCACCTCCGTAGCGTTCTTCAGCGCAGGGCCACGGCCAGGAACCATTTTCTCTGCCTTGAATTCGTCCAGACGATCTAATGTGCGTGGCCATTCGCGAAAGTAGCAATCGCCTGCGTAGGGAGTGGACTGATACTCGACCAGATCACCGGCAAACAGGATTTTTTCCTTGGGCAGCCAGGCGATGGTGTCGCCTTTGGTATGGCCGCGGCCTACTTGCATCAGATGGACCTCCAGATTGCCCAGGTCCACCGTCATGTGTCCTTCAAACGTCATGGTGGGCCAGGTCAGGCCGGGAGGGATGGATTCGGCGTTGCGAAACAAGCGAGGAAAACGGCCAATTTCGCTGGCCTTGTCCTGCTCGCCACGTTCCACGATCAGGTCGTAAGTGTCACGGCTGGCCAGGATCTCCTGAGCCTGGTAAGCCGATGCGCCCAGTACGCGCACGGCGTGGTAGTGCGACAGCAGCACATACTTGATGGGTTTGTCGCTGACTTCGCGGATGCGGCGAATGACATCCTGTGCCATTACCGGCGTGGCTTGAGTGTCGATCACCATAATGGCCTCATCACCAATGATGATGCCTGTGTTGGGATCACCTTCAGCCGTGTAGGCGTAGGCATGGTCGGACAGTTTTTCAAAGGCAACGACTTTGTCTTCCAGGTCGTTGTGCGAGGCGAAGGACTTGCTCATGAAAATGACTCCACAGTCGATAGGGATGATGTCAGATTAGTTTATGGCGAATCAGTTAGATATAGGTGAATACCTGAATAGGGTATAGGCCTGCTGTTAAAACGCGCGTGCGCCTGCCTGCCGGAACCGGCATGACAGGCAGACAGAAGGGAAGAGAGCGGGCTTAGCGGCGTTGGCAGCGCGAGCAGTAGTAGGTGGCGCGCTGACCCTGAACGATACGTTTGATGGGCTGTTGGCAACGCGGGCAGGCTTTGTCCACCCGTTCGTACACATTGGCGTGAATGGCAAAGTAGGCACCTGGCTCGCCACTGGCGTTCACGTAGTCGCGCAAGGTGCTGCCCCCTGAGTCCAGGGCGGCCTGCAGGGTGCTCAGGATAGCCGCGTGCAGTTTCTCGCAGCGATGCAGAGAAACTTCACCGGCAGGCAGTTCGGGATGAATGCCCGCCAGAAAAAGAGATTCGGAGGCATAGATATTGCCCACGCCCACGACAATCTTGCCGCCGAGCAGAGCCTGTTTGATGGCCATGCGTCGTCCCTGCAAATGCCGGAACAGATAGGCCGGCGTAAACAAGGGGTCAAAAGGCTCAATGCCTAAAGTACGTAGCAAAGGATGGTTTTCCAGCGGGCCGTCCTGGTGGGCATGCCATAATATCGCACCAAATCGTCGTGGGTCATGCAGCAGGAAGCGGGCCTCGTCAAAAATCCATTCCGCATGATCATGTTTGCGGCGTTCTTCCTCCAGCGCCACGCGCCGCAGGGAGCCCGACATGCCCAGATGGATGATCTGCACGCCTTTTTCAAAATGCAACAACAAGTACTTGCCTCGACGCGTGCAGTCAAGAACGGTCTGGTCTACCAGGCATTGGGGCAAGGAGGCGGGCACGGGCCAGCGCAGACGTGGTTCGTGAACCAGGAATTGTCGGACGTTTTTTCCTTGGATAACCGTCGCAATTCCGCGACGAGTTGTTTCAACTTCTGGCAGTTCAGGCATGGGGGGGTGATACCATCAACAAATCTGATTCCTTTATTGTGCCATCGGGCGTTTTATCGCGCGTATCAGGGCACGGGTTTTTCTGGATGAATGCTCTGACCTTAGCACTAAAGCTGGGCCTGATGTCGTTGCTTGCAGCGGTTTCGGCGCAAGCACAAACCTCACTTCCCATACTCAAGGCGGAGCCGCCTGTCGACACCATCCGCTTGCGCAGCGGACAACTGCCGTTGGTAGGCTTGACCTCGGACATCCTCTATCGCATTTTGGTGGCCGAGGTTGCGGCTTCCCGAGGCGAGTACGATGTTGCCAGCCAGACTTTTCTATCCTTGGCTCGTGACACCAGTGATCCTCGGCTGGCTCAGAGCGCGTTTCAATATGCAATGGCCGACCGTGATCTGGGCCGCGCATTGCGGGCTGCCAAAGAGTGGGCCCTGTTAGCCCCCAACGATGCGGAAGCCAAGGCCACTGCCCTGGCGCTGGAAGCGTCCAGCGGTCAGACCGAAGGCCTGGCAGATGCCTTGTGGCTGCGCATTTCACGGGCTGAAGATAAAGAGCAGGCCGTGGTACAGGCCATGAGCATGGTCAGCAAAATGGTGGATCGCCGACTGGCGCTGGAGGTGCTGGACAAGGCCTTGCAGCAGCCGGTGCGTTCTTTGCCTATCGCCCGTCTTGCTCTGGCCGATACCGCCTGGAGTGCCGGTGACGCAGCACGCGCGGAGCGCGAGGCACGGGAAGCCCTGAAACTGGACCCGCATTCTGAAGCAGCCGCGCAGCGAGTGCTGGAATATGGCATCAAGATTGATCCTTCGGCTGCCTTGCAAAGCGCACGTGCCTTCGTACGCGACAATCCGGACAGCCGCAAGCTGCAGTTATTGTTGGCCAATCGTTTGGTCGAGCGTCAACAGTTTGACGAGGCCCAGGCCATTGTCAGCGCCTTGCAGCGCGCTAACCCGGAAGACTTTGACCTGCTCTATACCCAGGCCGAAATTCACATCCGCGCCAAGGAGTATGCGCAGGCCCGCCAGTTGCTGGAACAATATATTACGGTTCAGCAGCAGCGCCGCCAGTCCTTGAATGACGCCGTCAATACGGCTTTGGCCAGCATCTCCGAAGCTCGCTTGTCCCTGGTGCAGATTGCCGAGGCGCAGGGTGATCTGAACGAGGCTATTCGTCAGCTGGATTTGATCGAGGAGCCTGCGCTGCGTTTTCAGGCGCAGATTCACAAGGCGGTTCTGCAGGCCCGTCAGGGCAACTTGCCCCTGGCACGCCGTACTTTGGAAAGCTCCCGCCCGCGAGATATGAGTGAGCAGGTGGTGGTGGCCCTGACCTATTCCTCCATTTATCAGGACAGCGGTCGTACGGATCAGGCTCTGGAAGTGTTGGAGCGCGCTGACCGTGAGCTGCCCGACAGCCCTGAAATCAAATACAACCTGGCCATGCTGTACGAGCAGCGGGCCAAGCATGATCAGTTCGAGGCTCTGATGCGCCGCGTTATCGAGTTGCGCCCTGACCACGCGAATGCGTATAACGCCTTGGGCTATACCTATGCGGATCAAAATCGCCGTATGGACGAGGCCCAGGATTTGCTTGAGCGCGCCATGGAACTGGAGCCGGACAACCCCTATATTCTGGATAGCGTTGGCTGGTATCTGTTTCGCATCGGTGATTTGCAGGCCGCGCTGGAGTATCTGCAACGTTCCTACGAGCGTTTGCCCGAGGCGGATGTGGCTGCCCATCTGGGAGAAGTGCTCTGGGTCAAAGGCCGTCGCGAAGATGCCATGCTGGTCTTTCGGGCGGGCTTGAGTAAAGATCCAGACAATCGCACTTTGACTGAAACCCTCAAGCGACTGGGAGTGCCGCTGCCGTGAAGATGTTGAAACAGCGCTTATGGTATCGGGCTGCGGCCCTGACGCTGCTTGCCGTGCTCAGTGCCTGTGCCACCCCCCCCCAGCCCAAGGACGGCAGTGGCGCCGAGGCTGATCAGGCCTCCAGCGCGTTGTCACGTTCAGGTCGCTTTGCCGTAAGCGTGACGCACTCCAGCTCGCAGGTCGAAGCCGTGCAGGGTGGTTTTTCCTGGCGTGATGATGGGCGCAAGCTGATGCTGGATTTGAGCAATCCATTGGGTAATACCTTGGCGCGTGTCTGGGTACTGCCGGGGCAGGCCATTTTGGAGCGTACCGACGGAAGCCAGGAGCTCGCCACTCATCCGGATGCGTTGGTGGAACAGGTTCTGGGCAGCCCCGTGCCCGTGGCCGGCTTGCGGGACTGGCTGCATGGCCGCACGGGCAGTGCCCCCGTTCAAAGTGAACGCAGGGACGATCAGCAAAAACTGAGCAGTTTCGAGCAGTCCGGCTGGCGTGTGACGCTGTCGCGTTACGACGAACAAGGCCCGCGCTTGCTCCAGTTGAACCGTCATGAAGCCAATCGCTCCATCAGCGTGCGTTTGGTTGTGGACCAGTAAAGCGCGAGCAGGTTTGTGTCATGGCGCTCTACAACGTCCCGGCTCCGGCCAAGATCAATCTGTTTTTACACGTCACGGGTCGTCGTGAAGACGGCTACCATTTTCTGCAAACCGCCTTCCGCTTTGTGGATCTGAATGACTACCTGAGCTTCGTTCCACGTAGTGACGGACAAATCTGCCGGGTACACAGTACCTTGAGCGATGTGGAGCCTGAACAGGATCTGGTGATCAAAGCCGCTCGTGCCCTGCAACAAGCGACGGGCACCCGGCAAGGCGTGGATATTTCTTGTGTCAAGAACATTCCGTCGGGAGCGGGGATGGGCGGTGGCTCCAGCGATGCGGCCACGACCCTGATTGCCTTGAACCGTTTGTGGAACCTGGGCCTGAGCCGTCAGGCCTTGATGGATATTGGCTTGCCTCTGGGCGCCGATGTGCCGGTTTTTGTATTCGGACAGGCTGCATTTGCGGAAGGGGTAGGGGAACAATTGCAGGCCATTCAGATGCCGCCCCGGGACTACATCATCATTCGGCCACCGCAATTTATATCCACAGGAAAAATATTTAGCGCCGAATGCTTGACACGCGATGAGAAACCGATCACAATAACGTTCTTTACTGATTGGCAAGAAAAATTCTGGCAAGCCAAGGATAATAATCCTTATTTTGGCAGAAACAATCTAGAGTCGGTTGCATTTAATCTTTATCCTGATTTGTTGCTGTTAAAGCAGGGTTTGCAAAGTTTAAAATTAAATGCTAGAATGACGGGCTCAGGTTCTTGTTTGTTTGTTGAGTGCAGAGACAAACAAAGCGCCATGAAAGGTCAGTTTGAAATTGACCGAAATAGCAGTAAAATAGATTTTTCTGGTAGCGAAGAATCAAATAGTGGTAAATTGCTGGTCGATCAAACATGGGTTTGTTCTGGTTTGCAAGATCATCCGCTACGCTACTGGATTAAGTAAGTATTTGGGGAATCGCCAAGCTGGTTAAGGCACCGGATTTTGATTCCGGCATGCGAAGGTTCGAATCCTTCTTCCCCAGCCACCTTTCAGGCCTGGCCTGCGATAATGTAAAGCTGTTGAGTCGTTTCCTTGTAGGGGTTTCGATCAACAGCTTTGCTTTTCCTGCATCAAAATCTATCTCCCATCATGGCACAAGACCGATTCATGATCTTCACCGGCACGGCTAATCCTCGCCTTGCTGTCGATGTCGTCAACCACCTTGATATGTCGCTGGGGAAAATGACGGTGGGTCGCTTCTCTGACGGGGAAGCCATGGTTGAAATCAACGAGAACGTGCGCGGTCGCGATGTTTTTGTTCTGCAGCCCACCTGCGCTCCCACTAACGACAATCTGATGGAAATCATGGTGATGGTCGATGCCTTGCGCCGCGCGTCGGCCGGTCGCATCACCGCTGCCATCCCTTACTTTGGTTACGCCCGCCAGGATCGACGCCCCCGTTCGGCGCGTGTGTCGATCTCGGCCAAAGTCGTGGCCAATATGTTGCAAGTGGTCGGTGTTGATCGCGTCATGATGATGGATCTGCACGCAGACCAAATCCAGGGTTTCTTCGACATCCCGGTCGACAATATCTACGCTTCCCCCATTTTGCTGGGCGATATCTGGCGCTGTAATTACCAGGACATGGTGGTTGTCTCGCCTGACATCGGCGGCGTGGTGCGCGCACGTGCACTGGCCAAGCAACTGGAAGTGGATCTGGCCATTATCGACAAACGTCGCCCGCGTGCCAACGTATCCGAAGTCATGAACATCATTGGTGATGTCAACGGACGCACCTGCATCCTGATGGATGACATGGTGGATACGGCCGGTACGCTGTGCAAAGCGGCCGAAGCCCTGAAAGAGCGCGGTGCCAAGGCGGTTTACGCTTACTGTACGCACCCTGTGCTCTCGGGCGAAGCCATCGAACGCATTACGCAGTCCCAATTGAACGAGCTGGTTGTGACGGACACCATTCCGTTGTCCGCCAAGGCCCGCGAGTGCAGCAAGATTCGTCAGCTGTCCTGTGCAGCACTGCTGGGCGAGACCATCTTGCGTATCTCGAACGCCGAGTCGGTCAGCTCCTTGTTCAGCGATTAAGTTTTTTAACGTGTGCTGGTCGCGGCACACGTCAACTAGGTAGTCCGCTACCACTTTTCAGCAGTACGCCTCAAGCGTTCTGCCATTGGAGTTTTAAATGAAATTCACCGCTACGTCGCGTGATGTACAGGGTACGAGTGCGAGCCGCCGCCTGCGTCACGCTGGTCGAGTTCCTGCAATTGTTTACGGTGGCGAAGAACAGCCCGTCGTAATCTCGCTGGACCATAACGAGATCTACCACAACCTGCGCAAAGAAGCGTTCCACGCATCCATCCTGACGATGGAACTGGACGGTAAAGCTGAAAAAGTGCTGTTGCGCTCGGTTCAGTGGCACCCCTACAAGCAGCAGGTTCTGCACGTTGACTTCCAACGCGTTCTGGCTTCGCAAGCCATCACCACCAAAGTTCCTCTGAACTTTGAAGGTGGTGAAGTGTCCCCAGCTGTCAAGCTGAGCGGCCAGGTCATCAGCCACATCCTGACCGAGCTGGAAATCACCTGCTTGCCCGGTAACCTGCCTGCGTCCATCACGGTGGATCTGAGCGGTATGACGGCTAACGCCAACCTGCACCTGGACAGCATCAAGCTGCCACTGGGCGTGACTTACGCTGGCAACGACACCAACCCTCTGCTGGCTGCTGCCTTGCCAGTGGGTGGTGCTGCTGCTTCGGAAGAAACCGAAGAAGGCGCCGAGTAATCAAGATTGCCTGTCGGCTTTGGCCGGCTTGCAGCTTGGCGAATCAACCCCTGTCAGCGTATGCTGGCGGGGGTTTGTTATTTCTGCCTGCGCCATTGCTGGTGTATGCCTCCTGCGAAAACATTCATGTCTGAGCCTATCCGTTTGATTGTTGGCCTGGGTAATCCCGGCCCCGAGTATGAAGCCACCCGTCATAATGCGGGCTTTTGGTTGGCAGACCAGTTGGCCGATGATCTGCATGCGAGCTTCAATCTGGAAAAGTCATTTTTTTCCTGGGTCGCCAAAGCGCGCTTTGAAGGTGAGAACGTCATCATCGCCAAACCCATCACCTTCATGAACAAGTCTGGGCAAGCCGCCGGGGCCTTGATGCGTTTTTACAAGCTCAAGCCCGAGCAGGTGCTGGTCCTGCATGACGAGCTCGATTTGCTGCCCGGACAGGTGAAGATGAAAAAAGGAGGCGGGCACGCGGGGCATAATGGCCTGCGCGATATTCAGTCCGCCTTTGGCACGCCGGATTTCTGGCGCTTGCGCCTGGGGATTGGTCACCCTCGCACCCTGGGCCTGGCCCAGCAAGTGGTGAATTTCGTACTGCATGCGCCCCGTCAAGAAGAGTTGCGCGAGATTGAAGATGGCATGAACCGGTGCCGGCTTATGATGCCTGCCTTGCTGCGTGGCGACTTTGAGCAGGCCACCCGCCAGCTTTATGCTCCGCAGAAGGCCTGATGCATGAAGTCAGTGCCTAGTAGCCCGCTGCGTTTTAGGGATGAGCTCAAAGACTTCTTTTACTTTTTGCGCCATCCCCGCAGCGCCCGACGCTTGCCTGGCAGGGTACCGGGTGATGGCTGGTATCTGGACTGGTTTGCTCCCTTGCCCTGGAAGCGTCTGCTGCAATGGGCGGGCATGCTGTGGCTGATTAATGCATTGGTACTGGGCCCAATCGCGGTCTCGGTGGCGGGTCTAGGTGGTGCACAGCATCGTCTGGACCCGACCCGCATTCCTTGGGCGCAAGCCATCATCTGGGCGCCCATTGTGGAAGAGCTGGTTTTCCGCTTTGTGCTCAGACGTCCGTCCCAATGGCTGACAGTGGTCCCCTTGGCCGTGTTTCTGATGTTTCAGGGACCAAGTGGGTGGTTGATACAAGCACTGCTGGTTTTGTGTCTGGCCGTCTGGATCAGTCGTTATACCGGCATGCCCCGTGAAGCCTTGCCCGCAGATAGCGGATGGTGGCGCAGGTTGGTGGGAGCAGTGCAGGGGAGGGCATGGCGTTTTTCATCCATGCGACGCTATTGGCGTTGCTTTCCCTGGGTGTTTTATGGTGCAACGCTGGCCTTTGGCGCATTGCATTTGTATAACTTCCAGCTCAACAGCATGAGCTGGTATTTGCTGCCCTTGCTGGTCCTGCCCCAATGTATGACCGGACTGGTGTTGGCCTGGCTGCGTGTGCGTCGAGGCATGGGCGCCTCGATTGTGCTGCATGCCATCTTTAACGGTGGCCCGGTCTTGCTGATTATCGGACTGCTCAAGTTGTTTGACGGTATTCCGGTTTAAGAATACCTGCCGTTCAAGGCGCTCTCCTGTGTCCCCGGCACGACTGTTCTGATCCGTCTGCAGGCGCTGTAGCGCCCAAGGGCGCTACAATAGCGCATCGTTTATATAACTCTTTGATTTTCAGGATACTCATGGCACTGCAATGCGGCATCGTTGGCTTGCCCAACGTTGGTAAATCCACTCTGTTTAACGCTCTGACCAAAGCCGGCATTGCGGCTGAAAACTACCCCTTCTGCACTATCGAACCGAACGTCGGTGTGGTCGAAGTTCCTGACCAGCGTTTGCAAGATCTGGCTAAGATCGTGAATCCCGAGCGCATTTTGCCTGCCGTGGTGGAATTCGTAGACATTGCCGGTCTGGTGGCGGGCGCCTCCAAGGGTGAAGGTCTGGGTAACCAGTTCCTGGCCAATATCCGTGAAACCGACGCAACCGTGCATGTGGTGCGCTGTTTTGCCGATGAGAACGTGATTCACGTTGCCGGCAAGGTGGACCCCTTGGCAGACATTGAAATCATCAATACTGAATTGGCGCTGGCTGATCTGGGCGTGGTCGAGAAAGCCCTTCACCGCAATCAGAAACTGGCTCGTTCGGGCGATAAAGACGCTGCCAAGCTGGTTGCCTTGCTGGAGCGTATCGAAAAAGCGCTGGGCGAAGGCAAGTCCGTGCGCTCGCTGAAGCTGGACGAAGACGAACTGCACCAGATCAAATCCTACGGCTTCATCACCGCCAAGCCCACCATGTACGTGGCCAACGTGAAAGAAGACGGCTTTACCAACAACCCACACCTGGAAGCCGTGCAGAACTACGCTGCCGCTGATGGCGCTCCTGTGGTTGCCGTATGCGCTGCCGTGGAAGCCGAAATCGCTGAGCTGGACGACGCCGACAAGATCGAATTCCTGTCCGATCTGGGCATGGAAGAACCTGGTCTGAACCGTGTGATTCGCGCCGCCTACAGCTTGCTGGGCCTGCAAACCTACTTCACCGCAGGTGTCAAAGAAGTGCGTGCCTGGACCATCCGCGTGGGCGACACCGCCCCTCAAGCCGCTGGCGTGATTCACACCGATTTCGAGCGCGGCTTCATCCGTGCCCAGACCATCGCCTTTGACGACTTCGTGGCTTGCAAGGGCGAACAAGGTGCCAAAGAAGCTGGCAAAATGCGTGCGGAAGGCAAGGAATATGTCGTGAAAGACGGTGATGTGCTGAATTTCCTGTTCAACGTCTAAGCGAGTTGTGCCGGTGGTAGAAATGGCAGGCCCCTCTCGGGGGCCTGCTTTTTTATGCTTCCGTTGTGCCCGGACACGACTCTTGCCTCAGGTGTCGGGCTGCCACTGTTGTGCGAGGTGTGGTTTTAGTGAGCGTGCCGCGCGAGTCGTCTGGAGCCGTTTCTGAATAGAGTGACGGTGCCCTGAGCAATTGGGCTCTGGCTCAGGCGCGAGGCAGAACGCGGCAAGGAGCGGCAAGACAGACCAGCCTAGAAAAGATAGGCCGTATTCAAGTACATGGCTGTTTGTGGACGGGTGCCTGGAGCCAGCTGCACGCTGATGCCTGCACCCAGTGTCCAGTGATGGCTGAGCTGACCCATTACCCCCCATTCCAGCAGTCCTGCATCACGCGCCTCTTCCTGATCCGTGGGCAGGTAAAGGTGGCGTTTACTGTAGGGGCCGTCCTGCAAACGTGCGCCTAGCAGTTCCGCCGGTTTTCTGAATTCGTGCAGCCACTCTGCGGAAGTGTACAAGGACCACTGATGGCTGATGGCGACATTGATTTGGTAGCCCACACTGCTTTGCACAGAACGTTGGGACTGTGCATCAAAACTCATGGTGGTGGACAGATTCGGATCATCTTCGGATAAAGGCTTGATCCGGGATTGTTGCATGCTCAGGCTCAAGAGCGGCCCGTGAGTCACACTACCTGTCTGCCAGTCGTAGCCCGTGCTGATCTTGCCGCCATACTGCTCGCCCCCCGCTTTGGCCTGATGCTCTCGCGCCGCCGTGCCCAAATACAGATGGCGGCGGGTCTTGTTATCCAGATCGCTGTAGAACAACTGAGCATTCACCCAAAATTTCTCGGATTGCCAGCGTCCGTACAGACCTGCCGATTGGCGCTTTTGACTATATGTTCCTTCCTCGTCCGTGTCGCCATCCAGGTTCTCGTAAGACAGATAGGCGCCCAGTGTCCACGCATCCAACGGTTGGTCCACGCCCAGTTTCCAGGCGGTCTGAATACCCTCCGGGCGCGCATTCGCGCTGTTGCGACTGCCGGTTATGGCTTCTCCCTGAAACCAGACGGCCAGCTCTGAATCCTGGGAGGCGCTGAGCGTTTGCAGACGACGGTCAATATGCTGCATTTGCATTTGGCCGGCCGTGTTGGCCGAGGAGGCCAGCATGGCAACCTGGCTAGGGGCGCTGACGACAGACTGTGCATATTCGGCAAGGAGCTTGTGATGCTCTTCGCCTGTGGCTACCGGAGTGACGCCATAAGCCTGCGGGTCGGCAGCGATCTCCTGCAAAAGTGCTGACACATTCAGGGAAATAGTCTCGGTCGCCGGATCGCTTATTGGCCCAGCCAGCGCGTGGTTGTAGACGTTTCCTGGCAAGAGGGCGGCAGTTGCGCGGGCGTGAGCGGCGGTCTCTTTGTCGGAACCGGCTTGGGCTTGGGTGGCGGCGTGCAGGGCCATCAGAGCCAGAGCAAGACAAGTTTTCTTCATGGGCCTGCTCATTCTGTAAAGAGCCTTTCATCGGCCTGGGCGGTACCGCTTTGAATTGTGTGTGTTGCGGTGTTCACCCTGCCGTGGCAGCTCGGATGGAACAGAAGGATGACGCATTATCGGATTACCGTCCATCTTAGCGAGGGAGCGTTTATTTCTGTGGGACGCTGGCGCGGCGCGTGCTGGTGGGCTAAAGGACCGTTACAAGCAGGTTCAAAGACGAAAAAAAACGCCTGGCAACGGCCAGGCGTGAATCAGTCCCGGATACGTTTACACGCGTCTTACCGGGGCGGCAGCAACGTCTGGGTTGTCTGCCAGCGACACGAATTTCATGCTGCCACCGTCATAGGCATCAATCGTGCCGGACTCAATGTCGTAAACCCAGCCGTGCAGGGTCAGGCGACCTTCTGACATGGCCAGCCGCACGGAAGGGTGGGTCTGGATATTGGCCAATTGAGCCACCACATTCTCGCGCACCATGGAGGCGATGCGCTCTTGTTCGTTGGCGTGAGTACGCGCCTCGTTGACCAGGCGAGCCGAGTCTGCGTAGCGTAACCAGTGCTCGACGGCAGGCATATGATCCAGACACTGGCAGGACGCGATGGCAGTCATGGCGCCGCAGTCCGAATGTCCGCAGATCACCACATCCGACACGCGCAGAGCGGATACCGCGTATTCCACCGAGGCGGTGACCCCTCCCGGTTCCGGTCCGTAAGAGGGAACGATATTGCCCGCGTTGCGAATCACGAACAGATCGCCCGGCTCACGCTGTGTGACCAGCTCGGGGACCAGGCGGCTATCGGAGCAAGAAATAAACAAGGCGCGGGGGTTTTGCTGTGTAGCCAGATTTTTGAAAAGCTTGGCGCGCTTGGGATAGGCCTCCCGCTGGAATTTCAGGAAACCGTCGATAATGTCTTTCATCCTTGTCCTTGTAGTTCGGCGTGGATAGAAGGTTAACGCGTCCGGGTCATAAGGTAAAATACCGAATTCTGATGCTTTTTATTGGGTTTACTTATAGAAAGGCCCCCTATGCTTTTGCGCCATCTTAATTACTTTCTCGCGGTTGCCCAGTATCAGAGCTTCACCCGCGCTGCGCGCGCCCTGCATGTCTCGCAACCGGCTTTGTCTCAGCAGGTGCGTCAGCTTGAAGAGCATCTGGGGGCGCAACTCTTTGACCGTACGGGGCGTCTGGTTCGTTTGACGGATGCTGGCGAAGTCTATCTGCGTTATGCCCGGCAGGCTTTGCAGGATCTGGAAGAGGGGCGTCGTGCCTTGCACGATGTCAGTGATCTGAGCCGCGGCTCCTTGCGGGTGGCGGTCGCGCCCACATTTACCTCGTATCTGATTGGCCCCTTGGTAGAGGCCTTTCACCGTCGTTATCCTAATGTGCGGTTGGTGGTACAGGAAATGCTGCAGGAGCGTGTGGAAACGCAGTTGGTTGAGGACGAGCTCGATATCGGTATTGCTTTTGAGAAGCCCACTTCGGCGGCGGTTGAGTTTCAGGCCCTGCTGATTGAGACACTGGCCTTGGTGATGAGCCGCACTCACCCCCTGGCCGAGCGGCGCAGCATTGATCGAGAAACCTTGATGCGGGAATCCCTCGTTTTACTGACTCCTGAGTTTGCTACACGCGGGCAGATTGAACGCTATTGCCGTGAGTACGATCTGGACTTGAATGTATCAATGGAGTCCAACTCGCTCAATGCGGTGATTGAAGTAGTAAGGCGTACGGGTTTGGCGACCTTGCTGCCGGCTGCCATTGCTGGCAATAGCGAGTATCTGGTGGCCGTCAGCCTGGACCCGGCACCGCCGCAACGACGCGCGATCCTGATGCAGCGCAAGGGCGCTTATCAGTCGGCAGCAATGCGTGCCTTTATTGAGTTGGCGCTGAAATACGGTGCGGCCTCGACATTCTGATCGGGCATTGTGCGCTGGCCGCCAGGCGACCAGGCAGACCCTTTACAGAATCACACGCACGCTCTGCTCCAAGGGGCGAAGCTCGCTTTCGCGCGCGGGTTGACCCTGGCTTAAATGCGCCACCAGATCGACGGTGGTAGACAGGCGTGTCAGCATCAGACAGGTCACTTCCTTGCCGGCGACTCGGCTGCTGTGCCAGCAGCCGGGCCGCATGCACACGCCTTGCCCTGGAATGATCCGGAACGCTTTGAGGGTCTTCAGGTCCGGGCCGCCCTCGGGTGTACTTTGGGCCACGATATGAATCACCTCCCCGGTCAGCGGAATCAGAGCCTGCTGGGTCAGCAGGTGATTTTCCAGTGTCGTAATCGAGGGGTCCTGAATGCGGTAATTCACCCACAGCACTTCGGTCTGACCACTTGGACCTGTGTCAAAGGCGTGTTCGTGCCAGAAGTCAGTGGCGGCATTGCTAAATGCGGCTGTGGCTGGGGCAGTGGTCAAACCTTTACCTAACATCCAGCCGTAGGGGGCGAAAACCTCTGGGCTGAGAGACTGAGGGGTGAGGGTGATAGGGCTTGTCATGGGCATCACTCAAAGAAGTGCTAAGGCACCATAGTAACAAGACCGAGGCCTAGTGTCGGATTTGGCCTAGATCAAAAAGCCTGCATTTCGAGGGGTTATTGCGGAACTAAGTCTGGCATCCCCTGTCTTGAAGGAGGCTCGCGATGACTTGGCGGGCCAGTAAAGCCGCCTTTTTGCTCGGGCGGCTTCGCGCTGTTGGCTTTCATGATAAGGGGGTGCTGTGCTTGAAGCGGTTTCGCTGTCCTGCCGACGAGGGCAGCGTCGTGTGTTCTCTGACCTGAGTGTCAAGCTTGAAGCCGGCCAATGTTGTCTGGTCAGTGGCCCCAATGGCAGCGGCAAAACCAGCTTGCTGCGTATTCTGGCCAACATCGCCCAGGCTGATGCGGGGCAACTGCTTTGGCATGAGCGCCCTGTACAGCGTAATGACAGTGATTATCGCCGCAACTTGATGTATGGCGGGCATGCCCCCGGGCTGAATGCCAATTTGTCCGTGCAGGAAAACCTGGACAGCCTCTTGCTGCAGGATCGGGTTGCATGGGAGCGCCAGGACTACGATCAGGCTTTGCGGGCAGGCGGTTTGCTGGCGTACCGCCGCGTGCCGCTGCGGCAGTTGTCTGCCGGGCAGCGGCGGCGCGTATTTCTGGTGCGTTTGTCCCTGAGCAATCGCCCTTTGTGGATTCTGGATGAACAGCTCACCGCACTGGATAGCGCCGGCCAGCATTTCCTGGGCGAGCTGATTGCGCAGCATCTGCAAAGGCAGGGGGCCGTCATTCTGACCAGTCATCAGGCCTTGCCCTGGAAGCTGGACGTGCAGCACCTGGATCTGGGGTCGGCATGTTGAGTCTTTTCCTGGCCCTTCTGAAACGTGAATGGCGTCTGGCGGTGCGTCGCCCCGGTGACGTCCTGATCCCCCTGGTGTTCTTTCTGGTGGTGTGCAGCCTTTTTCCATTGGGAGTCGGTGCCGACGCCGCCTTGCTCTCCAAGATGGCTCCGGGCGTGCTGTGGGTTTCAGCCTTGCTGGCTACCTTGTTGTCGCTCAGTCGGCTGTTTGAGCAGGACGAGCAGGATGGCGCCCTGGAGCAGGTTCTGTTTTCTCATTTGCCTCTGGGCTGGTGGGTGTTGGGCAAGGTTCTGGCGCATACCTTGCTGACGGGCGTGCCCTTGCTGCTGCTGGCCCCCATTTTAGGCCTGCAATTTAGCTTGCCCCCAGCCAGTCTGGGGGTGTTGATGCTGTCGCTGGCGCTGGGCCTGCCTGTCCTGACTTTGCTGGGAGCGATTGGCGCGGCCTTGGTGCTGGGCCTGCGTTCAGCAGGGGTGTTGTTGGCTTTGTTGATTTTGCCTTTTTATGTTCCCGTGCTGGTCTTTGGCGCGGGGGCCGTGCAAGCGGTTCAGGCCGGGTTGGGAGCGCAAGCGCACCTGTCCGTTCTGGTCGCTTTTTTACTGTTGGCTTTGTTCTTTGCGCCCCTTGCTACGGCAGCGGCGTTGCGCCTTGCTCTTGAGTAAATGTCATGAATTTTTTGTATCGCTACGCCGCCCCTCAAAACTTTTATGCCCTGGCCGGACGCATGGTGCCTTGGGCTGCGTTTCTGGCGCTGCTGCTGTTTGTGGCGGGGGCGTATGTGGGCTTTTTCCTGGCTCCCACCGATTTTCAGCAAGGCGAGGGCTATCGCATTATTTTTCTGCATGTGCCCGTGTCATGGATGTCCATGCTGATTTATCTGGCCATGGGCTTCTGGTCCCTGATCTGCCTGGTTTTCAATAGTCGTACGGCCGCCATGATGGCTGCCGCGCTGGCTCCGACCGGTGCGATCTGTACGGTGCTGTCGCTGGTTACGGGCGCCTTGTGGGGCAAGCCCATGTGGGGCGCCTGGTGGGTCTGGGATGCCCGTCTGACGTCCGAATTGTTGCTGCTGTTTCTGTACATGGGGTTTATGGGCTTGCGCGGAGCGATTGACGATCCGCGCCGCGCGGACAAGGCCGCCTCCATCCTGGCCTTGGTCGGGGTGGTGAATGTGCCCGTTATCTATTTCTCGGTGCAGTGGTGGAACACCTTGCACCAGGGAGCATCGGTATCGCTGACCAGTTCGCCGTCCATGGCGACCGTCATGTTGACGGGCATGCTGCTGATGAGTCTGGCCATGTGGTGTTACTGCATTGCCATTGCACTGTACCGGGTGCGCAACTTGATTCTTGAACGTGAGGCGCATACCGCCTGGGTTCGCAACTTGCCGGAGGGCTGAGGATGCATTGGTCGAATGTGAGCGATTTTTTCGCTATGGGCGGCTATGCCGTGTATGTCTGGGGTTCGGTGCTGGCCTGTGCCGTGCTGATCCTGGGCGAGGTGCTGGTTGCACGGGCAGGGCGGGCACGCGCCTGGCAGCGCGTGCGTGACGAGCGTGCTCTGGGAGAGCAAGGTCATGACTAAGCGACAGAATCGTCTGGTACTGATTTTGGGGGCTCTGGTGGTACTGGGCGCTGCGACGGCCCTGATCCTGAATGCCTTTCAAAGTAGTCTGGTGTTCTTCTTTACCCCTACCGAAGTCAGCCAGGGACAAAGCCCCGAGAACCGCACCTTCCGAGTCGGTGGCATTGTGCAGATGGACAGTATCCGTCGCGGTGGAGATCAAGGCATGGCCGTGAACTTTGTGGTCACCGATGGTGCGGCCCAGGTGCCCGTCAGCTACACCGGGATTTTGCCCGACCTGTTTCAAGAAGGGAAAGGCGTCGTGGCCCAAGGTCGCTTGAACGAACAGGGACATTTTGTGGCGGAAGAAGTGCTGGCCAAGCACGATGAGAACTACATGCCGCCGGAGGCCATGCACGCCATGGAGCAGGCCGAGCGTGCGAAACAAGGAGCTCAGCCATGATCCCGGAACTTGGGCACTTTGCCCTGATTCTTGCGTTTGTGCTGGCACTGGCCCAAGGCATTGTGTCCTTGTATGGGGCCTGGCGCGGCAATCTGGCCTGGATGGCCTTTGCCCGTCCAGCGGCCCGCTGGCAGTTTGGTCTGGTGGCCTTCAGCTTGCTGTGTCTGGCCTGGTCCTTTGCCAGTTTTGATTTCTCCGTGGCTTATGTGGCGCAGAATTCCAGCACCAAGCTGCCTTTGTTCTATCGCATTGCTGCGGTGTGGGGCGGGCATGAAGGCTCGCTGCTGCTGTGGATGTTCATGCAAACGGGCTGGGCCTTTGCCGTCAGCATTTATTCGCGCTCCTTGCCTGAGGCCATGCTGGCTCGTGTACTGGGTGTGCTGGGTCTGATCACGGCCGGTTTCTTGCTGTTTGTGCTGATCAGCTCCAACCCCTTCGAGCGCATGTTCCCGGTTCCGGCAGAAGGTCTGGATCTGAACACGCTCTTGCAGGATATTGGCCTGATTGTTCACCCGCCCTTGCTGTACATGGGGTATGTGGGTTTTTCGGTGGCCTTTGCCTTTGCAATTGCCGCTTTGTTGGCCGGGCGTCTGGATGCCAGCTGGGCGCGCTGGTCGCGTCCCTGGACGACAGCTGCCTGGCTGTTTCTGACCCTGGGTATCGCTGTAGGCAGCTGGTGGGCCTATTACGAGCTGGGTTGGGGCGGCTGGTGGTTCTGGGACCCGGTGGAGAACTCCTCCTTTGTGCCGTGGTTGGCGGGTACCGCCTTGATTCACTCTTTGGCGGTCACGGAAAAACGCGGCAGCTTCAAGAACTGGACGGTTCTGCTGGCAATCAGCACCTTCTCGCTGTCGATTCTGGGCGCCTTTCTGGTGCGCTCCGGTGTGTTGACATCCGTACATGCGTTTGCAACTGACCCGGCTCGCGGTGTGTTCATTTTGAGCCTGTTCGCCGTCATCGTTGGCAGCTCCCTGATCCTGTTTGCCTGGCGGGCGCCGCGTGTTGGCGCAGGTGGGCAGTTTGCCGTGGTATCGCGTGAATCCTTGCTGCTGGTCAACAACGTCCTGCTGGTCGTCGTGACGGGCACGGTTCTATTGGGGACTTTGTACCCCCTGATTATGGATACGCTGGGTCTGGGCAAAATTTCCGTGGGGCCACCTTATTTCAACAAGGTGTTTGTGCCTTTGATGATCCCGGCGCTGGTCCTGATTGTGTTTGGTGTGCTGGCTAACTGGAAGCGGGCCAACTTGATGGACATCGTGCGCCAGTTGGCCTTGGTGATTGTGTTCAGCGTGGTGCTGGGCGCAGCCATTCCTTTGCTGTACGGCCAGTGGCAGGGTACCGCCGCTTTGGGCGCCGGCCTGGCCATGTGGATTGTGCTGGGCAGCTTGTTTGATGTGGTCAAGCGTGTGCGCGCCACGCGTTCAGGCGTGTTCTCTCAGCCGCGCAGCTGGCTGGGCCAGCATCTGGCTCATATCGGCGTGGCCGTCTTTGTGCTGGGAGTGACCATGGTCAGCCACTACGAGACAGAAACCGATGTCTTGTTGCAGCCTGGCCAGACGGCGCAGGTGGGCGCGTATGACGCGCGCTTTCAGGGCGTGCGTATTGTGCCCGGCCCGAACTACTCGGCCGAGCGTGGCACGGTGGAGCTGCTGCAGGACGGCAAAGTAGTGTCGACCTTGTACCCGGAAAAGCGTACCTATCTGTCCTCGGCTTTGCCCATGACGGAATCGGCGATCAACGCCAATGGCTTGCGCCATATTTACGTGGCGCTGGGCGATAACTTTGAGCAGGGTGGCTGGAGTGTGCGTCTGTACTACAAGCCCCTGGTGGACTTTATCTGGCTAGGCTGTTTGCTGATGGCCCTGGGCGGTGGACTGGCAATAAGTGATCGACGCTATCGCGCCAGGCAAACCCGTGCCGCTGTGCAGAGCAAAGCCATGAATACGCAGGTACAGGCATGAATCGTTTTACTGTTCCTCTGATTGGCTTTGTCCTGTTGCTGGTTTTTCTGGGCATCGGTCTGACGTTAAAGCCGAGCGAAGTGCCTTCACCGTTACTGGACAAACCTGCACCCTCTTTCAGTTTGCCTCAGTTGCACAATCCCGAAGTCAGCTTTTCGGGCGAGCAGATGAAGGGGCGTGTCTGGCTGCTGAATGTGTGGGCGTCCTGGTGCTATCCCTGTCTGACCGAACACCCCTTTATCAAAGAGCTGTCCACTGAGCACAAGGTGCCGGTGGTGGGGTTGAACTACAAGGACGTGCCTGAGGAAAGCCGCGAGTGGCTGCTGCGCAACGGCAATTCTTACGAAGTGTCCGTTATGGACAGGGATGGCCGCGTAGGCATTGATTTTGGCGTGTATGGCGTACCGGAGACCTTTGTCATCGACAAGCAGGGCATTGTGCGCTTCAAGCATATCGGCCCTGTCTCGCGTGAATCCATGGAGGAGACCTTGTTGCCCTTAATCCGTCGTTTGGAGCAAGAGCCATGATGATGCGTGTATGGATGGCCGCTTTCCTTGCCAGTATGTGGCTGCTGGTACCGACCGCTCAGGCGCAGTCTGACGCGCAGGGAGCTCAGGAGTCAGTGATGTTGGAAATTGCCGCCGAGCTGCGTTGTCTGGTGTGCCAGAACGAGTCTATTGCGGCTTCGCGTGCCGAGCTGGCTGTGGACTTGCGCCATCAGATCATGGAGCAGTTGGGGCAGGGCCGCAGCCCGGATCAAATCCGCTCGTATATGGTGGACCGCTACGGCGACTTCATCTTGTATCGCCCGCCCTTCAAGTCCACCACGGCACTGCTCTGGCTGGGACCAGCCCTGTTGTTACTGACTGGCTTTCTGGTTTATGCCTTTACCCTGCGCCGTCGACGCCGTGCGGGTGATGAAACGGCCCTGACGGATGAGCAACGCCGTCAAGCCGATGCCCTTTTGCAGGGTTCTTCTCGGGATGAACAATCGTGACTATTGTTTTTTATAGCGTAGCCGCGCTGCTGGTACTGCTGTGTGCGGCCTATCTGATGCTGAGCGTCAAACGCAAGCCAGCCTTGCAGCGTGTGGTTGAACACAAGCAGGCGAACCTGGCGATTTTGCGCGAGCAGTTGAAAGAAATTGAGCGGGACAAGCAGGCCGGTGTCTTGTCCGCTCAAGATTTCGAGCAGGCGCAGATGGATTTGCGTCAGCGCGTACTGGAAGAGAGCGAAGGGCTTAAAACGGAGACTGTTCAGCACACTGGCGCCCCCAGGCTGGCCTGGACCCTGATGATCAGCATCCCGATTGCTGCCATCGCCCTGTACTTTTATCTGGGTAACCCGGTGATGCTGGACCCTGCCGCCGTGCAGCAACAGGCTAACGCACAGCCCGTGGATATTGAGGCCATGGTGGCCCGTCTGGAACAGCGTCTGAAAGAAAACCCGGATGACCCGGGGGCTTGGTTGATGATGGCCCGCTCGCACCGTTACTACGGTCGTCATCAGCAAGCGGCAGAGGCCTATGCCAAAGCCATGCCGGTGGTGGACGGAGACCCGACGGCACTGGCTGAATATGCCGAGTCCATGTTGCTGGCTGGAATCGACACCCTGGATGGGTTGCCCGGCCGTTTGGTCAAACGTTCCCTGGATCTGTATCCGGAAGAGCCCTTGGGCCTGATGCTGGCGGGGGCTGCGGCTTTGCACAAGGAGCAGTATCCGGCCGCCATCGATTACTGGCAGCGTTTGCTGGCGCAGTTCCCGCCCGATTCGGAAACCGCCAAGGTCGTGAATCAGGGCTTGCAACTGGCGCGTGAGCGTATGCGTATGCCAGCGAACTCGGAACCGGAACCTGCCGCGGCTCCCTGATATGGAAATAGCGTCTCTGGATTTGGGCCTGATTGCCCTGATAACGGCGTTTCTGGCGGGCATGGCTTCGTTTTTGTCCCCCTGTGTCTTGCCTTTGGTTCCCGGCTACCTGTCCTATCTGGCCGGGGACGGCCAGGTGTATACCCAGGTCAAGCGCAGCCAGTTACTTGGCCGCAGCGTGTGCTTTGTTGCCGGCTTTTCGCTGGTGTTCATTGCCTTGGGGGCCAGCCTGTCTTACCTGGGTCAGATCTTGATGGCCTACCGTTATGAGTTGAATGTGGCGGCAGGCGTGATGGTGGCCTTAGCCGGTTTGAGTGTGATGGGTGTGCTGCGCATGCCCATGAGTCTGCAACGGTACTACCGTTTTGAGTCCGGTAAAGCGGCGGGCCCCGGTGGCGCAACGCTGATGGGGCTGGCATTTGGATTTGGCTGGACTCCCTGCATCGGCCCGATTCTGGCTGGCATTCTGATGATGGGGGCCAGTACCGCCAGCGCAGGCAAAGCCAGTATCCTGCTGTCTGTATATGCGTTGGGCCTGGGTGTTCCCTTCATTCTGGCCGCGTGCTTTTTGACGCCCTTTTTGCAGCGCATGACGCAAATTCGCACGATTGGACGCTATGTGCGTTGGGGTGCGGGTCTGGTGTTGATTGTGATGGGCTGGGCCATGGCAAGCGGTGAACTGGCCCGTTTTGCGATCTGGGTGCTCAAAACATTCCCGGTGTTAGGACAACTGGGCTAAGCCTTTGTCCGCCGGGAGTCCGTGCAGGGACTCCTCTGTGCTCAGGACGCAGTGCGGCGTCACTTTACGGCGGCATTGCCGCCATCCGCGAACAGGGCTGATCCGGCAACAAAACTGGACAAGGGGCTGGCCAGAAAGAGCGCAGCGGACGCAATTTCGTCTGCTTGGGCGATGCGCTTCAGGGCATGCAGCCCCGCTGCCCATTCCTTGGTGCTGGGGTCTCCGGCTATGTCTGTATCGGTGCCGCCAGGCAAGAGGGCATTCGCCCGTATGCCTTGAGCCGCATAGTCAGCCGTAATGCCTTTTACCAATCCCATGAGTGCGGCTTTTGAAGCCCCGTAGGCCGCCATGCCAGGAAGGCCCGCGCTGGTGCCGACAAAGCTGGAGGTGAAAATCAGTGAACCGCTGCCACGCATGAGCATGGCCGGAATCTGGCTGCGGGCCCCTAGAAAGGCTGCGGTCAGATTGGTCTGGAGTGTGTGTTGCCATTCCTCAGGGCTTATCGCCACCAGAGGTTTGAGGGGGCCGATGATGCCGGCGTTATTGACGGCGATGTCCAAACCGCCGAATCGGTTCAGGGCGACTGCAACCAGCCGCTCATGGGTTTGGGCCTGAGTAATGTCGCCGACCACCAGCTCGACCTCTCCGCCATCGTGCCGGATGGTGCTGGCAAGTTCCTCAAGCAAGGCACCACGTCTTGCCGTCAGAACCAGTGCCGCCCCGTGGGCCGCAAACATCAGTGCCGTGGCGCGTCCGATACCCGACGATGCCCCCGTGACAATTGCCACTTTGCCATCCAGTAAAGCCATTTGTGAAACCTCCCACTGGGTTCATTGAGAGCTCACATCGTAATGATCCTGAGCTCGCGCGGAACTCCGTTTCTTGTTCTCGAATTCGGCAGGCTCAAGGCGTGAAGGAGACGGTTCGCATGACAGGCCTGGTGGCCGTGGCGTCGTGTTGTTTGGCAGGTATTGCAAGCGCGGGTATCTGTCCTGACCGAGGGAGCCGCAGTTGCCGGGCAGTTGGCCCGTCCTCAGTCTTGTGCCTCGCGGCGCAGCAGCTCGCGTTTGCGTTCCACGCCCCAGCGATAGCCTGCCAGATCGCCGTCGCGTCGTACGACGCGGTGGCAGGGAATCGCGACCGCAAGGTGGTTGGAGGCGCAGGCCTGGGCCACCGCGCGTACTGCCTTGGGTGAGCCGATGCGATCAGCAATCTCGGTATAACTGGCCGTAGCGCCGGATGGGATCTCGCACAGCGCACGCCAGACACGTTGCTGAAAGGCGGTGCCTTGCACATCCAGGGGCAAGTGCAAACCGATCGATGGGTTCTCGACAAAACCCACCACTCGGGCGATCAATTGCTCGAACTTAGCGTCGCAGCCAATCAGTTCGGCTTTGGGAAACTGGTCTTGCAGGTCGCGCAGCAATTGCTCGGGGTCCTCACCCAGCAAGATAGCGCAGATGCCGCGCTGGCTCTGAGCGACCAGGATGGCACCCAGCGAGCATTGGCCCACAGCAAAGCGGATGACGGCCCCGGCGCCACCGGCCCGGTAGTCGCGCGCGCGCATGCCCAGCAATTGACCGGAGGCCTCGTAAAACCGGCTGTTGGAATTGAATCCACTGTCGTAGATCGCATCGGTAATGGAGGTGTTTGGGCTGCTCAGTTCTTCGCGCAGTCGGCGTGCCCGGGCGGCCGAGCTGTAGGCTTTGGGCGTCAGACCGGTTTCTGCCTTGAAGAGTCGATGAAAGTGAAAGGGGCTTTTGCCAACTTGCGCGGCCAGCTCTTCCAGTGACGGCGGGGTGTCCGAGGCCTCGATAAGACGGCAGGCGCGTGCGACAAGGGCCGCCCGCTCGGCGGCAGCGCTGCTCTGGTCTTTACTGGGATGACGGCTGCAACGGTAGCCGGCCGCCTCAGCCGCTTGGGCAGAATCGAAGAATTCAACGTTTTCACGTTTGGGCAGCCGACTGCCGGCACTTGGGGGACAGTACACGCCCGTTGTGCGCACGGCATAGACAAAATGGCCGTCGGCGGCGGCATCCCGCGCTTGTACGGCCGCCCAGCGCTGCTCGTCGGTTTCGTAAGCAAGGTCCGTCTTCATGGCAAAAGCCCTGTCAATGTTGATGACGACGCCAGAATACGCGGGTCTTTCATCGCCAGCACTCCGATTCTTGCGGTCAACGGCGGGTACCTCGGCCAAGGTGGCTGTTGTGATGCCAACCTTGCCAACAGGTGTTCTTGCCCCAGGCAGAGCACAAAGGCCGGTTGATACCGGCCTTTGTGGTGTGAATGCGTGGGCTGTGCACCCGGCGCTGTGTGTTTACACCGGGCTGGGCGTGTAACCCGCTTCTTCAATCACTTTCAGGGCTTGTGCGCTATCCAGACCCTGCACGGTGACCTGATGTTTTTCCAGGTCCGTGCTGACCGTGGCTTGAGGCGCAACGGCCTGAATGGCCTCAGTGATGCTGCGTACACAGTGGCCGCAGGTCATGTCGGGAACAGAAAAGGTGGACATGGCTGACTCCTTGGATAAAAACAATGAAGCGAGCTTAAGGCTTGCCACAGGGGCAAGGTCAAGCCCTGTTTCCTAAAACAGGGCCGGTGCCATCAGACGGATCTGGTCAAGTTCCGGATTGCCCAGCCATTGAATTTGGCTGCTGTCCAAACCTAAGCCTGCTTCCTTGTTCTCCACGAACGCACCCTGGGTCAGGGTCTGCTTTTCCGTATCCATCAGAACGACATAGCTGGCACGGGGGCAGTCATGTGGTTTGCAGCCGGAAAAGACTTGATAGTCGCGTCCATCCAGAGAAACGGTTTGGCCTGGTGAGGCGGTGCCGAAGTCCTTGACCCAACTGGCATTGTTGGCCACGTCCTGCATCAGCTTTTGGTATTGCTGGGCTACGTGCGGATTGGACTTGGCCAGATCTGCCAGATAAACGGATTCCGGGGACTGTGCATGGCTCAGAAAGGGAAGGAGCAGGGCGCTGCCCAGGACCAGGCGGCACAGGGAATGGGAAATACGCATGGGATCTCCAAGAATGAGGCGAGCGCCCAGTTTAGCAGCCGACCAGCGGCGATACTGTTAACAAAATCAAGGAAAACGTGCATAAACGACGGTGTCCGCAGTCGTTATAGTGCTTATCCGTCCCTGCGATTGGCACAGGTTCGTGTTTCCTGTCGCATGAGCAGGATTTCGAGGAGGTGTAGGTAAAAACCACAGCTTGCCAGCAAAATTGTTTCATAACTAAACTATTTATAAATGAACGGTTGGCCTGGTTGCATTTGTGGTTCGATCTGCTGTGCATCTTAGATAAAGACAGCCTATAAGCGCGGTGGCGCAAGGAGATAACATGAAAGGTATTGCATTGACCGTGGCCTTGGCTGCGGCTTTTGGCGGTTCTTTGGCTCAGGCCGAAACCATCAAGGTGGGGATGGCAATGGACACCTCGGGTCCGTTTGCTGCCGTGGGGGGCGAGGTTCGTGACGGTTTTAATCTGGCCATCAAGCAACTGGACGGCAAGCTGGGCGGCTTTCCGGCCGAGTTCATCCAGCAGGATATGGCCGGTAATCCCGACCAGGCCCGCCAGTTGGTCAATCGTTTCGTGCAGCGTGACAAGATCGACTTCTTTACCGGGCCTGTCGGCTCCAACGTGGCGCTGGCTGTCGCTCCTGCTCTGTTCTCGGCCAAGGTGCCTTACCTGACCAGCAATCCAGGCCCCAGCCAACTGGCCGGCGCAGGCTGCAATCCTTATTTCTTTGGGGTGTCCTATCAGAACGATGCGTTTGACGAGGCGGCCGGCAAAGTGGCGGCAGACCGCAACTACGAGAAGATGTTCATCATTGCTCCTGACTATCCAGCCGGCAAGGATCATCTGAACGGTTTCAAACGTGGGTATGGCAAACCGGTCAGCGATGAGCTCTACACCAAGCTCGGTCAAATCGACTACTCGGCAGAGCTGGCCCAGATTCGTGCCGCCAAGCCTCAGGCTGTGTTTTTCTTTCTGCCCGGCGCCATGGGCATCAACTTCATCAAACAGTTTGTGGCGGCTGGCCTGAACAAAGATGTGGTCTTGCTGGGCCCGGCTTTCTCGGGTGACGAGGACATCATCCCCGCCGTGGGCGAGCCGATTTTGGGCATGCTCAATACCGCGCAGTGGTCGCCTGATCTGGACGTTCCGGCCAACAAGACCTTTGTTGAGGAGTTTCGCAAAGCCTACGACGGCCGTTACCCCTCGGTGTATGCCGCGCAGGCCTATGACGTGATTCTGGCGATCGATGCCGCAGTCAAGCAAGTGGACGGCAAAGTCTCGGACCGTGAGGCGGTGCTCAAGGCATTGAAAGCGGCCGACTACAACTCGGTGCGTGGCCCCTTTACCTACGGCAACAACAACTTCCCTATCCAGGCTTATTACCTGCGTGAAGTGGTCAAGGACCAGGATGGACGTCTGGTCAACCGTATGGTCAGCAAGGTGTTTGACTCCTACCAGGACGTCTACGCCAAAGATTGCAAACTTAATTAAGATTCACAGGTGGTAAAAGCATGTCGCTCATTCTGATTAGCGAGCAATTGCTGAATGGTTTGCAGTTTGGTTTGATGTTGTTTCTGATTGCCGCGGGCCTGACATTGGTCTTTGGCATTATGGATATCATGAACCTGGCCCACGGCTCCCTCTATATGGCGGGAGCCTATGTGGCCGCGGAAACCATGCAGCGTACAGGGTCTTTTACCGCCGCCATTGTGGTGGCGGTGGCAGTGACAGCCCTGGTCGGTATTGCCCTGGAAATTCTCATTCTGCGCAAGCTGGTCACTCGTGACCACTTAGCTCAGGTACTGGGAACCTACGCCGTTATTTTGATCGCCAACGATGTGGTCAAAATGATTTGGGGGCCAACCCCCGTAATGTTGAATATGCCCGCCTTGTTGTCCGGGCCGGTAGAACTCTTGCCTGATTTCCTCTATCCCGCCTTCCGTCTGATGATTATTGCGGTTGGTCTGGTGATGGCGCTGGCCTTGTATGCCTTCGTGACCAAAACACGAGCCGGTGTGCTGGTGCGGGCAGGCGCCTCCAACCGGCAGATGGCCACCCTGATGGGTGTGCGGGTGCCTATTTTGTTCCTGGGCGTGTTCACGCTGGGCGCCGCCTTGGCTGCGCTGGCCGGTGCGCTGCTCGGCCCGATTACCGCGGTTCAGATCGGTATGGGCGAGGATATTCTGATCCTGGTTCTGGTCTGTATCGTGATCGGTGGGATCGGCTCGATTCGCGGCGCTTTTGTGGGCGCTCTGCTGGTGGGGATGGTCGATACTGCTGGCCGTGCGTTCCTGCCCATGTTGCTGCGTAATATCTTCCCGGCTGACGTCGCTTCCAGCGTCGGGCCTACGATTGCTGCCATTTCGATTTACGTTCTGATGGCGGTGGTTCTTGTTTTCCGTCCTTCGGGCCTGTTCCCGGCGCGAGGTTAATGTATGTCTACTTCGCGTATTTTGTCGGCCCTGGTGCTGCTGGCTTTGCTGGCCTTTCCCTTGATTGCACCGATGTATGGGCTTGAGTTCTACATTTCGTTTGTTCGCCGCATTTTTATCTATGCCCTGGCGGCCAGTGCCTTGAATTTGGTGCTGGGCTATGGCGGGATGGTGGCGCTGGGTCATGCCGCCTTTTTTGGGGCAGGGGCCTACACCGTCGGTATTCTGGCCACAGAAGGTGTGCAAAGCGGTCTGGTCGCCTGGCCTGCTGCCATGCTGATCTCCGGTCTGCTTGCGTTCCTGACGGGGGCGGTGTCGCTGCGTACCCGTGGTGTGTACTTCATCATGATTACCCTGGCCTTTGCCCAGATGATCTTTTATATGTTCATCTCCTTGCGCCAGTACGGGGGTGAGGACGGCCTGAATATGTATAGCCCCTCGTCGCTGCCCGGAATCGATCTGAGCAATGACCTGAGCTTTTACTACCTGGTTCTGGCTATCCTGCTTGTGGTTCTGTTCCTGTTCAACCGTCTGGTCAATGCCCGTTTCGGACAGGCCTTGATGGGCACCCGTGAAAACGAAAGTCGCATGACGACCCTGGGTTACCCGGTCTATCGCATCCGTTTGACGGCGTATACCCTGAGTGGCGCCATCATGGGCCTGGCCGGTGCCTTGCTGGCGAACCACAACCTGTTTGTCTCGCCCAGCCTGATGAACTGGACCCAGTCGGCCGACCTGATCATCATGGTGCTGGTCGGAGGGATTGGACTGTTGTATGGCGGTGCGCTGGGGGCATTCGTGATGTTGGTGCTGGAAGAAATCCTGCGCAACTGGACGGAGTACTGGCATATGCCGCTGGGTATTTTGTTGCTGCTGGTGGTGTTTTTCGCACCCAAAGGACTGGCCGGACTGGTACGTGTCCGTTCGGCTGCTGATCCGGCAACGGCCGCCAAGGAGCAAGCATGACGAACACGATAGCCGCCGCCAAGGCGGGCAGCGGCACAGCCGCTTTGCAAGCCCGTGGTCTGATGAAGCGCTTTGGTGCTTTGCAGGCTACCAATGATGTTTCCCTGGATCTGGTTCCCGGTGAAATCCATGGTCTGATCGGCCCGAATGGGGCCGGTAAATCGACCCTGATTCACTTGTTGTCGGGTACCCTGAGCCCGGACTCGGGGCAACTCTTGCTGGGAGGGCGCGATGTGACGGCCCTGTCCGGTCACCAGCGCGTTGCCGCTGGGCTGGCACGGTCCTTCCAGATCACGAATATCTTCAAGAACTACACGGTACTGGATAACTTGGTACTGGCCCTGCAGGCCTGTAGTGGCAGCAGTTTCCGCTTCTGGCGTGCGCGGCAGACGGAAACCGAGCTGTATGAACAAGCCCGTGCCCTGGCTGCCGAATGCGCCATTGATGCCTCGCTGCTGCATACCCAGGCCGGTGTTTTGCCGCATGGCGAGCAGCGCAAGGTGGAGTTCGCCCTGGCCTTGGCCAGTCGGCCGCAAGTCCTGTTGCTCGATGAGCCTATGGCAGGCATGGGGCCGGACGAAACGCTGCGTTTGACCGAGCTGATCGAGACCATGCGCGGCAAGGCCACCATGTTGCTGGTCGAGCACGATATGGAGGCGGTGTTCCGCCTGGCTGACCGGATCTCCGTGCTGGTGGCTGGCCACATTATTGCGACTGGTACTGCGGCCGAGATCCGCGACAACGAGGCGGTGCGCCAAGCTTATCTGGGCGACGATGACACGCCAGCTCCAACCAAGGTGGAAAGCCATGCTTGAAACGACTCAATTACAAAGTGGCTATGGCGCCAGTCAGGTGCTGTTTGGGGTAGATCTGTTCATTCGCAGCGGTCAGGTAGTGACAGTGCTGGGTCGCAATGGCATGGGCAAGACCACCTTGCTGAAAACCATTCTGGGCCAGTTGCCCGTGCGCGGCGGCGATGTGAAGTTCGACGGCCAGTCCATTGCAGGCTGGAATCCGGACCGTATCGCCCGGGCCGGTATCGCCATTGTGCCTGAAGGGCGTCAATGCTTTCCCAATCTGACGGTGGCCGAGCACCTGACGGCCTTTGCCTGCAATCGCAACCCCAAGGCGCACAAAACCTGGACGCCTGAACGTGTCTATGATTTTTTCCCGCGTCTGCGGGAGCGTGCGTCCAATATGGGCAATCAGCTCTCGGGTGGTGAGCAACAAATGCTGGCCATTGGCCGTGCCTTGGTCACCAACCCCAAGCTGCTGATTCTGGATGAAGCATCCGAAGGTCTGGCGCCCAAGGTACGTGAGGAAATCTGGAACTGTCTGGCCGTGTTGCGTGAAGAAGGGCAGACCATCTTGCTGATCGACAAATATGTCGAGCGCCTGATGGCCTTGTCGGATCACCACATTATTCTGGAACGGGGCAAATTGGTCTGGCAGGGAAATTCTGAGGCACTGGGAGCGGACCGCACGTTGTGGACACGCTATCTGGGCGTGTAAAAAACACAATTTGCAATAATTGTCCTCAAACCGCCTGTTCATGCACAGGCGGTTTTTTTTGTCTCAGACTTTGGAGTTTCATAGGAGCGGCTTGTCAGGCAGGGGGACTTTTCACCGAAAGTTCCCTAACGATCTGAAGAAAGATTCTTTCCTTGCGATGTATCAATGTGTAATGAAATGGCATTCCTTACGATGTCCATAAGGCCAGCAGGGTTATGCGTCCTACCCGGACTCCTTACTGGCAGGAAGCTCTGTCATCCCATAAGGAAGTTGTTATGAAATTACGCCTGTTCACTCTCTCTGCTCTGGCTGCCGGTTTGTTGCTGGGCACTGCCGCGCAGGGCCAGGAAAATGAACCTGTACAGCCCATCCCTGCCGCCGTTGTCACGGACCCTGCACGGGTGGAGCTGGGTAAAAAGCTGTGGTTTGAGCCCCGTTTGTCACGCTCGGGTTTTATCTCCTGTAATTCCTGCCACAACCTGAGCATGGGGGGCACGGACAATATCCGCACCTCTATTGGGGATCGCTGGCAGGAAGGCCCGATCAACTCACCGACCGTCCTTAACTCCAGCCTGAACCTGGCCCAGTTCTGGGATGGTCGAGCCAGCGATCTGAAAGAGCAGGCCGGCGGCCCCATTGCCAACCCGAAGGAAATGGCATTTACACATGAACTGGCCATGGAGTTTCTGAGCTCGATCCCCGAGTACAAGGCCGAGTTCAAGCAGGTATTTGGCAAGGACGATTTCGGTATTGATGAAGTCACCTCGGCGATTGCGGCGTTTGAAGAAACCCTGGTGACCCCGGACTCCCGCTTTGACTTGTGGTTAAAGGGTGACAAAAAAGCCATTACAGATCAGGAACTGGCCGGTTATCAACTGTTCAAAGGCAGTGGCTGCGTGGCTTGTCACAATGGTCCCAACCTGGGCGGCACCTCTTTCCAGAAAATGGGCCTGGTCGAACCCTACCAGACCACGAACCCTGCAGAAGGTCGTGCAGCTGTAACGGGCAAGGATGCCGACCGTTTCAATTTCAAGGTGCCCACGTTGCGTAATGTGGAGTTGACCTACCCCTACTTCCATGACGGCGCGGTCAATACTCTGACCGAAGCGGTCGACACCATGGGCCGGCTGCAGCTGGGACGCAGTTTCACTGCGGAAGAAAATGCCCAGATCGTGGCGTTCCTGAAAACGCTGACGGGCAAGCAGCCTGAAATCACGTTGCCTATTTTGCCCCCATCGCGTGACAACACACCCCGTCCGGTGCCATTTGGTTCCTGATAGGGAGCTGTTCCGCGGCGGCCGCTAGTGATCCGGCGCCGCCTGTACGACTAACCCAGGACTTGGAAGCAGTTTTCCAAGCCTGGGTTTTTGCTGTTGGGCGCGGATTGAGGGTCCGGTTCTGCCCTCCGTCCAGCAATCCCCTGTTGCTATTGTTGATGCTCACTCAGTCAGGTCAAAAAAATAGTACCATTTAGATACTATTTAAATGACTGGAACCATCATGAGTCGCATTGTCCTGTTTGAGAACATTCATCCTAGCGCCCGTGAAGTTTTTGAGGCGGCGGGCTTGACCGACATTCAGACCTACAAGGGAGCCTTGTCGGGTCAAGAGCTGCTGGAGGCTGTCAAAGGCGCAGAAGTTGTGGGCATCCGTTCCCGCACTCAGTTTGACCGCCGGGTGCTGGAACAGGCAGACCAGCTCAAAGTGCTGGGCTGCTTTTGTATCGGGACCAACCAGGTGGACCTGGAGCAGGCTCAAAACCGCGGTGTCCCGGTCTTTAATGCGCCGTTCTCCAATACGCGCTCGGTTGCCGAGCTGGTGCTGGGTGAGGCCATCTTGTTGCTGCGTCGTATCCCCGAGAAAAACCTGCGTGTGCATCAGGGCTTTTGGGACAAAAGCGCCGATGGTGCCTTCGAGATTCGCGGCAAGACGCTGGGTGTGATTGGTTACGGCAATATCGGCTCTCAAGTCGGCACCTTGGCAGAGGCCTTGGGTATGCGCGTGCTCTATCATGATGTCGAATCCAAGCTTCCTCTGAGCAATGCGCGTGTTTACGGCAGCTTGAAACAGATGCTGGCTGAATCTGATGTAGTGACCTTACACGTTCCCGGTGGCCAGGGAACGCAGAACATCATGAATGCCGAGACCATCGCGGCCATGAAGCCGGGTTCCATTCTGATCAACGCATCGCGCGGTACGGTCGTGGACATTGATGCCTTGCATCAGGCGCTGGTCAGTGGCCATCTGGCAGGGGCGGCGCTGGACGTTTTTCCAGTCGAGCCGAAAAGCGTGGACGAGCCCTTGAAGAGCCCGTTGATCGGTATGCCCAATGTTATTTTGACACCGCATATCGGCGGCAGCACGCAGGAGTCGCAAGAGAATATCGGCCGTGAAGTGGCGGAAAAGCTGGTCAGTTATCTGCGCAGTGGTGCGACCAAGGGGGCCGTGAATTTTCCGGAGGTGTCGTACTACGACATCCAGGGGGCGGTTCGTTTGCTGCATGTCCATCGCAACGTGCCGGGGGCGATGGGCAGCCTGAACAATATTCTGGCTCAGCACGGCATTAACATCACTCGTCAGCAACTGCAAACGCAGGGCGAGTTGGGTTATGCCATGACAGACCTGGATCGTGTGCCTGATCAGGAGGTGCTCGATGCAATCCGCGCGCATCCCGGCACGGTTCGTAGCGATTTGATTTTCCCGGCGTAAGACGAGCCCTTAGATCGTGCAAATGGCCCCGGATTCCAAGGAATCCGGGGCCATTTGCCACCTGCTGCGCTGCCACCTGCTGCGCTGCCACCTGCTGCGCTGCCACCTGCTGCGCTGCCACCTGCTGCGCTGCCACCTGCTGCGCTGCCACCTGCTGCGCTGCCACCTGCTGCGCTGCCACCTGCTGACTAGCGCTCTCCTGTGTGCCCGCTCAGGCGGAGTGTAGGGACCGGGTTGGCCAGGCGATGGTCTGTTCGGGGCTGCTGCCCGGAACAATAATGTCACGCAGGGTGTAATTGTCCAGATAGCTCAGGAACTGGACCAGGGCCTGCTTGAGAATGCTGCTGAGATTGCAGCGCCCACTCAGAATGCAATGGGTGCCGCTGCCCAGGCATTCCACGACGGCAAGATCTGTTTCGGTGTAACGGACCAGCTCGCCCAGATTGATGTCCTCGGCAGGGCGTGCCAAGCGCATCCCACCATTTTTTCCTCGCTGCGTCTGAATCCAGCCGCCCTTGGCAAGCAGATGGGTTACTTTCATCAGGTGGGCCTGGGAAATCTGGTGGTACTGGGCAATTTCCGCGATGGTGCAGAGCCTGTCTTCATTCTGGCCCAGATACATCAATTGACGCAGGGCATAATCGGTAAGATTGGTCAGACGCATGATCAGGGCAGTTGCAACTCTGTGGCTACTTGGGTGGGGTTGTGCTGGAACTGGTAGCCAAACCAGAAGCTGCGGGCGATGCGCTGGGCATATTCCAGTGCCAGCTCGGCCATGGCCCGGTTTTCACGCTCCTGGCAGGTTTCTTTGAACAGACGCAACCATTGTTCAAAGTGACTGGCTTGAATGTGCTGGAGCGACAAGTGCTTGGCCATCGGGTTGCCATTGAAGCCGTCTGTCTTGAGCAGCAAGGAGGACCAGAACTCCTCCATGACGCCCAGATGCGTATCCCAATCCTTGATGCGTTCTGAAAAAATCGGGCCAAGAACATCGTCCATCCGGATACGGTCATAGAAATCCCAGACCAGATCATGAATTTCCTGGCGGGTACATAAAGGATTGAGAGCCATAATATTTTGAATTTAAAGATATATATTTTATCTATCTTATTGGCAGCGCTCGCCGGGGTCAAGCCGGAAAGGAAACATCTGGTTTACACACATTGCTGTGCTTGATTTCACGCAGATTCAACGCCTGTGTCCCTACACTCGACTGCAGTTTCAGAAGTGTAGATGTAGCGTTCTGAACGCTTGGCCGGTTAAGCCGGCAGGGCAAAGGTGGATCAGGTTTTGAACAGCGTTCTTTATAAAACACAAGTATCACGGAAGGTAAATTGCACTAGGCGGGCTGGCAAGCTACGATTACTTTTTGTTGGCTGAATCCTATTTTGTTACAACATGGTGCGCTAGGAATAATGATTACAAAAAGACAGGCCCAAACGCTTTCTTGCGTCATCCCTGGTTTGAATGAAGCAGAAAACCTGCCCGCTTTGCTGCCGGTTCTGGTGGCGAAGTTGCGCGAACTGGTCCCGGATTTTGAAATCATTTTCGTCGATGATGGCAGCACGGACGCAACCCCGTTGGTGGTTGAGCAGTTGCGGCAAACCTATCCTCAACTGGTGTATCTGCAGTTATCCCGCAACTTTGGCAAAGAAGCGGCGTTGACGGCAGGTCTGGAGGCCAGTCGCGGGCAGGTCGTGGTGTGTATGGATGCGGATTTGCAGCATCCCCCCGCCTTGATTGAAGCCATGTTGGAGCGTTGGTCCACGGGTCTGGAAATGGTCTATGCCGTGCGCGAAACCCGCGATGATGAGACCTGGATGAAGCGGGCTGGCACCAGCTTGTTCTACAAGCTCATGCGTACGTCCAATGGCTTGCGGGTGCCACGCGACGCGGGGGATTTTCGCCTCATGGATCGTTGTGTGGTCGATGCCTTGTTGGCCTTGCCCGAGCGCAGCCGTTTCATGAAAGGCTTGTTTGCCTGGGTGGGCTTTCCTTCCGAACCTATTTATTACTCGCCTGCGGAGCGTCTGCATGGTGTTAGCCGCTTTCGTCCTGCAAAGTTGTTGCGCTTTGCCGTGGACGGTCTGACGGCCTTCACCACCTGGCCGCTGCGCTTGCTAAGTTTGCTAGGTGCGATACTGGCCATGCTGTCATTCAGTTATGGCTTGTTCATTATCTTTAAGCATTTGCTCTATGGCGATGCGGTGCGGGGCTGGGCCAGCTTGATTACGGTGGTGCTGTTTTTTGCCGGCGTGAACATGCTGTCGCTGGGTGTCGTGGGCGAATATGTCGCCAGCATCTTTGCCGAGGTCAAGAACCGGCCCTTGTATCTGGTTCATCGCCGTCGGGGGCAGGGCTTGTCCTCCGTTCCCGTGCCGTCGCAAAGCCAGGAGCCGAACGCCTCCCAGCGTCAGGCTCCATCAGGGGATTGAAGGTGATTTTTGCCGTTTAATGGGCAAAATGCCGTCAAATGTAATTGAACGCTACAACGATATTCTGATTCATGTCGACAGCCACGACAGTGGCTGCCTCACTCTCTTGGTTTGATCGTGAACGATGAGTATCGATAATTCATTTTCCCCTTCTGGCGCAACGGTCCCACATGGGCAGTCTGATGGGATGGCCTGCTGGCTGCGCCGTGGCGTAGAGCGCCTGGGTACGCTGCCCAGCGCCTGGGTGGGACTGCTCGCACTGCTGTGGTTCGCTCTGACGCTGGGAGTCTACCCCTTGCTGATTCCGGACGAAGGACGCTATGTGGGTGTTGCCCTGTCCATGCTGGAGTCCGGTGACTATCTGGTGCCGCGTCTGGATGGTTTGCCTTTTTTTCATAAGCCACCGCTGCATTACTGGCTCACCGCCTTGAGTCTGAAAGTGCTGGGCGTCAATTTTGTCGGCGCCCGTCTGGTCCCGGCCCTGATGGCCGCGCTGCTGATTGCCGGAATGCATGCCTTTTTGAAGCGTCATGCCAGTCGGCAACATGCCGCCTGGACGGCTTTGATCCTGACCAGCAGTCCTTTGCTGTTCGGCGCTTCCCACTACGCCAATCTGGATATGACAGTGGCGGCCTTGATCAGCAGCTGTGTGCTGCTTGGTGCACATGCCGCCTTGCAAATGGAGCAGGGACGCGCCTATCGGCTGGCATTGATGGGGCTGTATGTCATGGCGGGTCTGGCCTTTCTGGCCAAAGGCCTGATCGGGATTCTGATTCCCGGTGGCGTGCTGGTGTTCTGGTTGCTGGGGCGTGGTCAGTGGCGCGTCTTGCTGCGGCTGTTTTCCTGGACCGGCCTGGGCCTGCTGGCATTGGTGGCCACGCCCTGGATGTGGGTCATGCAAGCCCGCTATCCGGGATTTTTCGACTATTACATCGTCTACCAGCATTTCCAGCGCTTTCTGGAAACGGGTTTTAACAACCCGCAACCCTTCTGGTTCTACTTCGCCTTGATGCCGGTGGCCACCTTAGGGTGGACGCCCTTTTTGTTCCGGCGGGGCCGAGGCGCCGACCACACGCCGGATGGCTTGGGGGCGGTACGGGGGCTGATGTTGTCGGCTTTGCTGACGGTCCTGATTTTTTTCTCCATACCCACGTCCAAGCTGCTGGGCTATGTGCTGCCCGCCATGGGGCCCTGGGCTTTTTTTCTGACCGATGGTCTGATCCGCCAAAGCCAGCGGGAGGGGGAAGCGAAAGTAGCGCGTTTTGCTGTCGGGAGTGTGGCGGTTTGCCTCACGGTCTGTCTGGTCGCGGTATTGACCATGGTGCTACGTCCACAGGTCAATAGTCAGGCCTTGGGCCGCGTTCTTGCCCCCCAGTACCACAAGGGAGATCGTATCGTTTATCTCAATGACTACCGCTACGATCTGGGGTTTTATGTACCGGGCATGTCGAACGTCAGTGTGATGGGCCGTTGGGATGATCCGGAGATCATGCATACGGATAGCTGGCGTAAGGAGCTAGTGGAAGCGGCACGTTTCGAGCCTCATCGCGGGGCGCAGATCTTGATAGACCGGCCAACCCTGCGCCAGCAGTTGTGCCGGGACCGGGCAGCCGTAGTGTGGCTGATCGGTGCGCCTGACGCGGTGCGCCAAAGCCAGGTGCTCAACCATGCCCAGCGCCTGTATGATGACCAGCGCATCGCCTTGTGGCGCTTTGATAGCGATGAGTACGAGCTTATGTGCGGCGAAACGCCCACAGTCGCCCAGCCAGAAACGTCAGCACCGCCAGGCCAATAAGAATCAAGCCCAGCAGCAGGTCGTAACGCAGGCCGGAGTGATTCAGCAAGAAAGCGTAGCTGGCTTCGTTCACGGCGAAGCCAGCAGCCGACACCAGAAAAAAACGGGATAGCGCGGGCAGGAAACGGGCATTCTGGGACCGGAAGGTCAGCCAGTAATGGCCACCAAATGACACCAGAAAGGCAGTCAGCCAGCCAAAAAGATTGGCCAGCAAGGGCGACAGGCTCAGCGTTTGCACCAGGGCGATTACAATCCCCCAGTGCGTGAAGGCGGCCAGGGTGCCGACCAGAATGAACAGAATGATTTGACGAGACATAAAGCGAAAGCGGAGCGAGCGGTGGCCAAAGACAGGCAGATCAGTATATGCGCGGATGATTTCGGCATGGCCCAGGCTGTAGACGAGGCCATCTTGAGCTTGGCCCAGGCCCGGCGCCTGACAGGAACCTCCTGCCTGGTCGATGGGAACAGCTTTATACAAAATGCTCCAGCGCTGCGTCAGAGTACCTTGCAAAAAGGCTTGCATCTGAATTTTACCGAGTTTGCCGGACAAGCGGGTGTTTATGCGATGCCGCTCAAGCAGGTCATTATTCGCAGCCTGCTGAATCGTCTGGACAGCCAGAAGATCAAGGACAGCGTGGCCCGCCAGCTGGATAAGTTTGAGCAGGTGATGGGACAGGGGCCTGACTACATTGATGGGCACCAACATGTGCATCAGCTACCCATGATTCGTGAGGCCTTGTTGGCCGAAGTGGAGCGTCGCTATGCCGCCCGCTTGCCCTGGCTGCGCTATACCGGCGCTGATCGACTGGCAAGCGGCTTTGCGTTCAAGGACCGATTCAAGGCACGGATTATTGCGGCCCTCGGTTCCAGCCAGTTGTCACGCTTGGCCCGGGCCCGGGGGATCACCTTGAATACCGGCTTTACCGGTGTGTACGATTTCCAGGGAGGCAGGCAGCGCTACGGTGAACTGGTCAGGGCCTGGCTGGCTGTCATGCAGCATGGAGACAGCATGATGTGCCACCCCGCGCTACGCAGTGTGCCTGATGACCCGGTGGGCGCACAGCGGCTGGCGGAGTATGAGGTGCTCGCCAGCCCGCAGCTGCAACAATGGCTGGATCAGTACAGTCTGAGAATCGCCTGAACCGGGTTGCTAGACTTGGGTGGCAGGCAGGCTGTGGCTGCCTTCTCCCAGGCTGCGCTGCATGATGACCACATCAATCCATTGCTGGAATTTATAGCCCACCGCCGGTTGGGTGCCGACATGGGCAAAGCCCAGTGAACGGTGCAATGCGATGGAGCCCCGACTGTCATGGCCGGCGATAATAGCCACCATTTGTCGCCAGGGACCTTTTTCGCACTCCATCACCACTTGTTCCAATAGCGCCTTGCCCAGGCCTTTGCCAATCTGCCCCTGAGCCAGATAGATGGCGTTCTCTACCGTGAAGCGGTACGCAGGGCGGGATCGGTAGCTGGTGGCATAGGCATAACCGACGATTTGCCCATCCAGTTGTGCGACCAGCCAGGGTAGGCCCAGCTCCTGCACCTGGGCAAAACGGCGACGCATTTCCTGTTCGTCAGGCGGGCTTTGTTCGAAGGTCGCCGTACTGTGCAGCACATGATAGGCATAGATGGCTTGCACCGCCGCCATGTCTTCCAGACTGGCGGGGCGGATCAGCAAGGTGCTGGCCTGGCTGCCTTTAGGCAGGGACGAGGCGAAAGGGGCTTGCGTACTCTCGGGGGGGAACATACTATTTTTCCTTTGAACTGATTTAGTTTATCCCGACTTCAGGAGTGTCTATGTCCTTTCCACACCAGTTTTTGACCGAGCAATTGGCCGTCGCCCCTCAGTTGTCGGGAGAGGACATGCAAGCGGTAGCCGATGCGGGCTTCAAAAGCGTTATTATCAACCGGCCTGACCTGGAGGGCGGCCCCGATCAGCCTTTGTCAGCTGATGTGATGAAGGCCGCTCAGGCAGCAGGCTTGCAGGTAGAGTATCAGCCGGTGGTCGGTAGTGCCATTACCCCTGCTGATGTTGCCCGTTTTGGCCAATTATTGGAAGCCTTGCCAGCCCCGACCCTGGCCTATTGCCGCACCGGCACACGTTGTGCCGTATTGTTTCGCGCATTGAACGAAACCTGACCTGGCTCAAGGTTCAGGTGTTTATCCGCTTGTCCTGCGCCTGTAAGCAGCGCTAAGCTATCTGTCTCCATTCAAAGGGGTTATGCCATGTTCAAGAAAATTCTGATTCCAACTGACGGTTCCGAGCTCTCCTCTCAGGCAGCCAACAAGGGCGTGACCTTTGCCCGCCAAATGGGAGCCGAAATTCTGGCTTTGCACGTGACGCAGCCGTTTGCCGCCACGGTGGGTTTTGATGGTATGGCCGCGGCTTACGCCATCACCGACGAGGACTACGACAAAACCGCCAAAGAACAGTCACAAAAATACCTGCAGCAGATTTTGGATCGTGCCGAAACCGCGGGTGTAAAGGCGACCGGTAAATCCGTGTCCAACTTTAACGTGGCCGACGGTATTGTGCAGGTCGCCGAGCAGGAAGGGTGTGATCTGATTTTTATCGGCAGCCACGGCCGCAGTGGTCTGTCCCGCCTGTTGCTGGGCAGTGTCACCATCAAGGTGTTGAACATGGCCAAAAACACCGTACTGGTGTATCGCGTCAAAGAACACGACTGATCGTTTTCAGGTCCCTAAAAAAACCCGCCCAGGCGGGTTTTTTTATCTTCACAGCCTGCCGTGGCCAGGCCTGATCCGCGCGTTTACTGAAGAGGTATGGCATCAAAAAAGCCAGCCTGGGGGCTGGCTGTAGGCACAGTGGCCGCAGGCTTGCGCAGAGCCGGTTTATTGCTGGCGCGGCTCTAGCTGCTGCCTGTGCGTGAGGACAGCTTGCAGCACGATGGCGGTCAGCTCGCCATCTTCACTTTTGCCATTCGGGTGCTGCTCTACAAAATCCAGCAGGGAGCGACGCATGCGCGGGTCCCAGAATTTCTGTATATGGTCGGCAATTTCGCGTAGACCCTGCTCCCGATTGCTCAGGGTTTCAAAGAACTGGCCGATCTGGTTGGCCATGGGAATCAAAGGGACAATATTCATGGTGAGGTGGCCGAGGCAGACTCGGCAGAATTCAGGTAGTGGGGATGGCTGTACAGCGTGAAGCTGCGGTCACGGGCAAAGGCGGCCAGCATGACGCCCAGTTCATCGGCAATCTGTACAGCATAGGTGGTGGGGGCGGAGACGGCCACCACGAAACTGATGTCCATGGCAGCGGCTTTCTGGACCATCTCGAAGCTGGCACGGCTGGAAATCAGCACCATGCCAGAGCGGGGATCAATATCGTTGCGCAGCAGGTGTCCCAGCAGCTTGTCCAGCGCGTTGTGACGGCCAACATCTTCGCGAACGGCCAGGATATCGCCTTGCAGATTGCACCAGGCAGCGGCGTGAGTGGCCCCGGTCAGGCCATGCAAGGGCTGGCTGGAGCGCAAGGCATCCAGAGCCCGGAAGATGGCGTTGGCATCGGGCCGGTGATGGGGAGCTTGCAGACGGGGCAGCGCCCGGCGTACCTCGTCCAGGCTTTCCAGGCCGCACAGACCACAGCCTGTACGGCCTGCCAGCTGACGGCGGCGTGCCTTTAACTGATGCTGACACGCACTGGCAATCTCGATCTGCAACAAGCTGCCACGTTCGCCTTCCAGCACATCCACGCTGCGTATATCGTCTGCATCGCGGATGATGCCCTCGGTCATGGAAAATCCGTAGGCCAGATCTTCCAGATCGCTGGGACTGCATAGCAAGGCGCTATGGCTGATGCCATTGAATTCCAGGGCAACGGCTTGTTCGCGGGCCAGCATGTCCTGGTCCTCCTGGGGCAGGTTTCCGGTGTTGGCTTGCGCCGGGGTACGCGCCTGCCGCCATACGGTGGCAGGGGCACTGGCATCACGAAAATCTGCCTGGCTCACGTGGCAACTCCTTAAGGTCGGTTAGTACGCATCATACTTTCGCGACCGCCGGGGCATGCTCCGGCGAGCAGGGGTGATCCTCCGGGTCTGGCAGGTCCGCGGCGGGGACAGTCTCGCCTTGCAGGAGGCGCTGCTGAATCTCGTTGAAGCGGTTCCAGCGGTTTTGCCACGCCGAGTCGGACGTGACGCGTTGAATCTGCACAGCCGTCACTTTGTACTCGGGGCAGTTGGTGGCCCAGTCCGAATTGTTGGTGGTGACCACATTGGCGCCCGACTCGGGAAAGTGGAACGTAGTATAGACCACCCCTGGCTGCACCCGTTCGGTGACCGTTGCACGCAAGACCGTCTCGCCCGCCCGGCTCTTGACCGAGACTTTGTCACCACTGCGAATGCCTCGGTCCTCGGCATCTGCCGGGTGAATTTCCAGCAAATCTTCGGCATGCCAGGCGACGTTCTCGGTACGGCGGGTCTGAGCGCCCACGTTGTACTGCGACAAGATGCGACCGGTGGTCAGCAGCAAGGGGAACTTGCGGCTGCTGCGTTCTTCAGTCGGGACGTACTGGGTCAACATGAAGCGCCCCTTGCCTCGCACGAATTGGTCAATGTGCATGGTGGGGGTGCCATCCGGGGCCTGTTCGTTGCAAGGCCACTGCACGCTGCCGCCCAGTTCCTGAATGCGCTGGTAGGACACGCCGGTAAAGGTGGGGGTCAGGCGGGCGATCTCGTCCATGATCTGGCTGGGGTGATCGTAGCTCATGGGGTAGCCCAGAGCTCGGGCCAAGGCGCAGGTGACTTCCCAGTCGGCCATGCCGGCTTTGGGCTCCATGACCTTGCGCACGCGCGAGATGCGGCGCTCAGCGTTGGTGAAGGTGCCGTCTTTTTCCAGGAAAGACGAGCCAGGCAGGAAAACGTGCGCGTATTTGGCGGTTTCGTTCAGGAACAGATCCTGCACCACCACACACTCCATGGCGGCCATGGCGGCGGCCACGTGCTGGGTATTGGGGTCTGATTGAACAATGTCCTCGCCCTGGCAGTACAGCCCCTTGAAACTGCCACTTAAGGCGGCCTCAAACATATTGGGAATGCGCAGCCCAGGTTCGGACTGCAGGGGCACGCCCCAGGCCTGTTCAAATTGCTGGCGTACGCTTGTGTCGGAGACATGACGGTAGCCGGGGAACTCATGCGGGAACGAGCCCATATCGCAGGAGCCTTGCACGTTGTTCTGACCACGCAGCGGATTGACGCCCACGCCTTCGCGCCCCACGTTGCCGGTGGCCATGGCCAGGTTGGCAATGGCCATCACCGTGGTGGAGCCCTGGCTGTGCTCGGTCACGCCCAGACCGTAGTAAATCGAGCCGTTGCCGCCGGTGGCGTACAGACGGGCTGCACCACGGATGTCGTCCGCGGACACGCCGCAGATCTCGGCCATGGCTTCTGGCGAGTTCTGGGGCTGGCTGACAAATTGGCGCCACTCCTCAAAAGCGGCCGTATCACAGCGTTCGGCCACGTAGGATTCGTTGACCAGATTCTCGGTAACGATGACGTGAGCCATGGCGGTCAGAATGGCGGTGTTGGTGCCGGGGCGCAGCGGCAGGTGGTAATCGGCCTGGATGTGCGGCGAGCTGACCAGCTCGGTCTGGCGCGGGTCAATCACGATCAGGCGTGCGCCCTGGCGCAAGCGTCGTTTCAGGCGCGACGCAAAGACGGGGTGTGCCGCGCTGGGGTTGGCGCCGATCACAATCACCACATCGGTGTGCATGACCGAGTCAAAGGTTTGGGTACCCGCCGATTCACCCAGTGTCATTTTCAGACCATAACCGGTCGGAGAGTGACAGACGCGGGCGCAGGTGTCCACGTTGTTGGTACCAAAGGCGGCGCGAACCAGCTTTTGCACCAGATAGGTCTCTTCGTTGGTGCAGCGCGAGGAGGTGATACCGCCCACGGCGTCACGACCGTGCTGATCCTGAATGCGACGGAACTCGGAGGCGGCGTAGTTGAGAGCCTCCTCCCAGGACACTTCCTGCCAGGGGTCGGTGATCTTCTTGCGAATCATGGGGTTCAGGATTCGATCCTGGTGCGTGGCGTAACCCCAGGCGAAACGACCTTTCACGCAGGCGTGGCCACGATTGGCCTTGCCGTCTTTCCAGGGCGTCATGCGAATGACCTTGTCACCCTTCATTTCGGCCTTGAAGCCACAACCTACGCCACAGTAGGCGCAGGTGGTGATGACGGCGTGTTCGGGCTGACCCAGGTCGATGATAGATTTCTCCATCAGCGAAGACGTGGGGCAGGCCTGGACGCAGGCACCGCAGGAGACGCAGTCACTGCCCAGAAAATCATCATTCTGGCCGGCAGTGATGCGCGACTCAAAGCCGCGCTTGTCTACGGTCAGCGCGAAAGTGCCCTGTACTTCCTCACAGGCACGTACGCAGCGATTGCAGACAATGCATTTGCTGGAGTCATAGGCAAAGTAAGGATTGGAGTTGTCGGTGGTGTCGTCCAGATGGTTGGCGCCGTCAAAGCCGTAGCGCACGCTGCGCAGGCCCACGACGCCGGCCATGTCCTGCAGCTCGCAATTGCCGTTGGCAGGACAGGTCAGGCAGTCCAGCGGGTGATCGGAGATGTACAGCTCCATCACGTTGCGGCGCAGCTTGTGCAAGGTGTCGTTTTCGGTCTGCACGACCATGCCTTCTTCCACTAGCGTCGTGCAGGAGGCAGGGTGGCCGCGGCGGCCTTCGATATCCACCAGACACAGGCGACAGGAGCCAAAGGCTTCCAGTGAATCGGTGGCGCACAGTTTGGGAATGTTGATGCCAGCCAAGGCGGCGGCATGCATTACGGAAGTGCCCACGGGCACTTCAATCAATTGGCCATCAATGGTCAGCCTGACCATCTCGGTCTGGGTCGAGGCTGGGGTGCCCAGGTCACGTTCGCGTACGGCGACTGTTTCTTTCATGGTGATCTCCGTCTTAGACCTTGGCCAGGTCCTGCTCGGTTTGCGGGGCCAGTCCAAAATCCTGGGGGAAGTGTTCCAGCGCGGACAGGACGGGGTAAGGGGTCATGCCGCCCAAGGCGCACAAGGACCCGGAGAACATGGTGTCGCACAGATCGCGTAGCAGCTCGACATGGTTGTCCATGTCTTCGCGGCGACGGATCTTCTGGATGGTTTCCACGCCACGCGTGGAGCCGATCCGACAGGGAGTGCATTTGCCACAGGATTCGATGGCGCAGAACTCCATGGCGTATTGCGCCATGTGGGCCATATCCACCGTATCGTCAAAGGCCACCAGACCACCGTGACCGACCATGGCATTGATCTTCATGTAGGCTTCGTAGTCCAGAGGGACATCCCACTGATGCTCAGGCAGATAAGCACCCAATGGGCCGCCGACCTGGACCGCACGCAAGGGACGACCGCTGGCGCTGCCGCCACCGTAGTCGTACAAGAGTTCACGTAGCGTGACGCCGAAGGCTTTTTCCACGAGGCCGCCGTTTTTCAGATTACCCGTCAACTGGAACGCCAGGGTGCCGCGCGAGCGGCCCATGCCGTAGTTCTGGTAATAGGCACCGCCCTTGGCCAAAATGATGGGCACAGAGGCCAGGGACACCACGTTGTTGATGACGGTGGGTTGACCAAACAAGCCTTTGATTGCCGGCAAGGGTGGTTTGACTCGCACCATGCCGCGCTTGCCTTCCAGGCTGTCGAGCAGGGCGGTTTCTTCGCCACAAATATAGGCTCCTGCCGCTTTGCGCACTTCCAGATCGAACTCGCGCCCGCTGCCCTGTATGTTCTTGCCCAGCCAGCCTGCTGCACGCGCTGCCTCAATGGCTTCGTTCAATGCTTGCACCGCCAGCGGGTATTCGGAACGCACATAGATGTAGCCATAGGTCGCACCGACGGCCAGACCAGCAATCGTCATGCCTTCTACCAGGCAAAGCGGATCGCCTTCCATCAGCATGCGATCGGAGAACGTGCCCGAGTCGCCTTCGTCGGCATTACAGACAATGTATTTCTGCTGTGCCGGGGTGTTCAGTACCGTGTTCCATTTGATGCCGGTCGGGAAAGCCGCACCGCCCCGACCACGCAGGCCGGAGTCAGTGACTTCTTTCACAATGGCGGCCGGCTCCATGGCCAGCGCTTTGCTCAAACCTTCAAAGCCACCACAGGCCTGATAATCGGCCACGCTGACCGGATCAATAATGCCCACGCGGGCAAACGTCAGGCGTTCCTGATTCTTCAGGTAGGGGATGGCGTCCGTCAGACCGTGACACAAGGTATGTGCACCGCCTTGCAGGAAACCAGCGTCAAACAGGCCAGGCAGATCCTCGGTCTGGACAGGGCCGTAAGCCACACGGCCTTCTGCCGTTTGCACTTCCACCATGGGCTCCAGCCACAGCAAACCGCGCGAACCATTGCGCACAATTTGCACATCCAGACCGCGTTCCTTGGCCTGGGCCGCCAGTTGCCGGGCGAGCTGATGCGCACCCATGGCAACCGCCGCGGTATCGCGCGGAATATAAACGGTAATGGTGCTCATGATTGGGACTCCGGGCGGCTTAGCAGCGCGTCCAGCTTTTCGGGCGTAACGCGTGCGTGGGGAACACCGTCCAGCATGACGGCAGGAGACTGGGCGCACAGGCCCAGACAGTAAACAGGCTCCAGCGTGTACTGACCGTCCTCGCTGTTTTCATGAAAGTCACAGTTCAGACGGCGGCGGGCATGAGCGCTCAGTTCCAGTCCACCCCGCGCCTGGCAAGCTTCGGCCCTGCAGATTTCCAGGGTGTGAGTTGCGTGGGGCTGGCTGCGGAAATGGGCGTAAAAGGAGATCACGCCATGAATTTCTGCCCGTGACAGGGCGAGCTGCTCGGCCAGCACCGGCACCACGGAATCGGGAATACAGGCTAGCCGGTCCTGAATCGTGTGCAATATAGGCAACAAGTTACCTTTTTGACCGGCGTGCTCCTGCACGGCCTGCAAGGCAAGCTCTTCAGGTGTCAGGCCGGACCGGGCCTGTTCCTGCGCATGGGGGGTAGTTTGCATGTCCTGTGTGCGCGGTGCCCGGAACGGGAGCCTGCGCCTCCATATTTTTATGCACAGCCGTGCATATTATTTGATTGTGTTTTCCCCCGTAATCTAACCACTTAAGTACGTAACTTCAATAAGCAATTATTCGCATATATAATGTTTGGTACATGCAGCACAGAACATAAATACGAAAACACGACCGGTCTTAAAAAACACATGACCAAACAAAAATTCAAAGCCCGGCTGCGCTCTGAATGGATTCTGGAAAATGCAGACGGCGTTGAGCTTCCCATGGGAGACGTGCTGCGTCTGTTAGGTGCCATCGAACGATTGGGGCATCTGGCCGGAGCCAGCAAGGAATGCCGGTTTTCCTATAGGCATGCCTGGGGCTTGTTGCGCAATGCTGAAAAACAGTTTGATGCGGCCCTGCTGGAGACGTCCCGCCGCAAAGGCACCAAGTTGACCGAGTTCGCCCAGCGTTTGCTGTGGGCGAACCGGCGTCTGGATGCGCGCCTGACGCCAACCCTGGAGAGCATGGCTTCCGAGCTGGAAGAGGAACTGGGTCGTTTGTACGCTCAACCCTTGGACCGTCTGCGGTTTCAGGCCAGCCATGGATTTGCGATTGAAGGCTTGATGCGCTTTGCCAACGAGCGTGAGGGTTTGCCTCTGGAGCTGCGTTACCGCACCGCGATCGAGGCCCTGGCCTCATTGGAGCGCGGGGATTGCGATCTGGCCGGCTTTCAGGTGCCAGTGGGTGAGTTTGAGGCGGCGGCTTTGCGCCGGTACGGACAGTGGCTGTCACCGGCGCGTCACCGACTGATTTTTCTGTCTACCCGACGCACAGGCCTGTTTGTGGAAAAGGGCAACCCCAAGAACATCACGGGCATGGCGGATTTGCTGCGGCCCGATGTGCGCTTTGTAAACCGGCAGATGGGTTCCAGCACCCGCTTTCTGGCTACCTTGCTGCTGGGTCAGTTAGGGGTAAACACGAATGCGGTGCTGGGCTTTGAAACAACAGAATTGACGCATATGGCGGTGGCAGCGCATGTGGCCAGTGGCATGGCCGATACCGGCCTGGGCGTGGAAACGGCGGCCAGCCGTTGTGGGCTGGAGTTCATACCCCTGGCGCAGGAACGTTACTTCATTGCGCTCGAGCAGGAATTGCTGGATAAGGCTCCTATGCAGCAATTGATGAACGTGATTGGCGGTTGCGCGTATAGTCAATTTATGGAAGATCTGGTGGGTTACGACCCACGGGGGCTAGGTCAGATCATGACGCTGGAACAGGCATTTGGGCGGGCTGCCGATTTGCTTTGGCGTTAAGCCCCTTTGCATGACGAAAACACACACCATGAGACGGGGACGAACCCTGTCCTTGAAAAAGAGAACACCATGAGCGATGAGCATGGGCCAAAACGTGAGCCTCTGTCTGTAGACAGCGCTCAGGCCAGGCCATATCAAGAGGCGAGTTCTTCGGATTCGGAGATCGCTTTTCCTGGGCGAGGCGATACGCCGCCCTCTGGATCGGAGCTTGCACAGGCGGTGCTAGCCCGCCCTGAGCAGACGCCGCAAACGGGCCGTGTCGACGCGTCCCGTCGCCCTACCGTGCGGTTTGCGCCGGTCGAGGGGCAGCCCCGGGACAAACGTCAGCGTCCCTTGCGTGATTTGCGCATTTCCCTGACGGACAAATGCAACTTCCGCTGTACCTACTGTATGCCGCGGGAGGTATTTGGTACGGACTACGAGTTCCTGCCCCATTCTTCCCTTCTCAGTTTTGAAGAGATCGAGCGGGTGGCACGACAGGCTGTGTCGTTGGGCGTGCGCAAGCTGCGGCTGACAGGAGGCGAACCGCTGTTGCGACGAAACATCGAAGTGCTGATCGCGATGCTGGCCAAGCTGCGCACCCCGCAGGGTGAGCCGGTGGAACTGACGTTGACAACCAATGGCACTTTATTGGGTCGCAAAGCCCAGTCCTTGAAAGAGGCGGGCTTGAATCGTGTCACTGTCAGCCTGGATGCGCTCGATGACGCCCGTTTCACGCAGTTAAGTGACAGTGGCGTTTCCGTCTCCACGGTGTTGGAAGGCATTGCCAAGGCGCAGGCGGTAGGCTTGAGCCCGGTCAAGGTCAATATGGTGGTGCGCAAAGGTCTGAATGACGATCAGATTCTGCCCATGGTGGAACACTTCAAGGGTTCGGGCCAGATCCTGCGTTTTATTGAGTACATGGATGTGGGCACCAGCAACGGTTGGAACCTTCAGGAGGTGGTCAGCGGAGCGGAGATAGTGGCACGTATCCAGTCCCGCTTTGCGCTGGAGCCCGTTGCGGCACAGTATCGTGGGGAAGTCGCCAGTCGCTGGCGTTTTAAGGATGGCTCTGGAGAGGTGGGGGTGATTACCAGCGTGACCCAACCTTTCTGTGGCGACTGTTCGCGCATGCGTCTTTCCCCGGAAGGGCGTCTGTTTCTGTGCCTGTTTGCGTCTCAGGGGTATGATGTGCGGGCGCAATTGCGCTCGGGCGCGTCCGACGAGCAGTTAGCCGCCTATATGCACGGGGTCTGGACCGGACGGCAGGACCGATATTCCGAGATTCGTGGCGAGCAAACCACGAGTCGTGACCGTATAGAAATGAGTTACATCGGCGGATGATAAGCACACAGGACATGAGCGGTATCGTGCTGGCAGGCGGGCGGGCCCGGCGCTTTGATTTGTCGGGCCAGATTGATAAAGGCTTGTTGCTCTTGCAGGGCCAGCCGCTGGTTCAGCATGTGGTTCGTCGCCTGCGCCCGCAGGTCGGCCCTGTATTGATCAGTGCCAATCGCAATCCTGAGCAGTATGTGCATTGGGGCCGCGTGGTCCCCGATGCGCTTGAGCTGGAGGGCTATCTGGGCCCCCTAGCCGGTCTGGCCAGTGTGCTCGATCAGGTCACCACACCCTGGGTCTTGTCCTGTCCGGTCGATTTGCCTTTTGTTCCCAGCGATCTGGGTAAACGCCTGAGCAGGGCCGTAGAAGAACAGGGTGCCGTTGCCGCTTATGTGCAGGCCGAACGCAGCCACCCCCTTTGCCTGTTGCTGCGTGCCGATCAGGCTGCGGTGCTGAAAGCGTATTTGCTCAGTGGTGAGCGTCGTGTCATGAATTTTCTGCAGAGCATAGGTGCGATAGCGGTGGATTTGCGCGATGCCCCCGAACATGCCTTTTTCAATATCAATACGCCACAGGATCTGGATCAGGCGCAAAGCTGGTAGGCCTGTTGGGGCTCCTCTGTTTCCCCTGAACGCATACATGCAGAAAAGAGGGGGCGATAGGGTCGTTCACGTATCCGCGTGTCCTGACGTGAACGCGTTAAGGGCAGAGTGTCTGTCGCGGCGACATCCGAGAATTGCGTCAACACACGGCATAAAAAAACCGCCCCGAGCAGGGCGGTTTTGTAGGGCCAAGCCAAAAGCGGAATGAGCCCCTGAAGCTAGGCCTGCCACTGGCTGTATTCATAGAGCCGAACGGCATCACCCGGCACTACGGTGGTGTCTGCGGGGATGCGGGCCAGTGCCTGGGCCCAGGGCAGAGAACTGATCACGCCAGAGCCCTGGTTGCCGAATGGACGCACCAGCAGGCGGCCCAGCTCGTCGTTGTCCACCTGTACCCGGATAAACTCTTCGCGGTCACCCTTGAATTGGCGCTCGCCTTGCAAAATGCCGAAGCGTGTGGCGGGCAGTGCGTCTTTGCGGCCTTGCAGGCGGCGAATCAGCGGAGAGACCATCAAGGAAAACACAGCGTAGGAAGAGACCGGGTTGCCGGGCAGGCAGACCAGCGGCTTGTTGTCGATGTAGGCCAGCGCCAGGGGTTTGCCAGGCTTCATGCGCACTTTCCACAGATCCAGCTGTCCGCCCATGCCTTCGATGGCAGGTTTGACAAAGTCTTTCTCGCCGACGGATACACCGCCGACTGTCAGAACCAGGTCGCAGCGTTGCAGCAAGTCTTTCAAGGCGTCCTGAATAGCGTCCAGCGTGTCTTTGGCATGGACGGCGTGCACTGACTCCACGCCCAGCGCCTGCAGTTGCGCACGCAGCATGGGGGCGTTGGAGTTGTAGATCTGGCCGGCTTGCAAGGGCTGTCCGGCAGGAGTCAGCTCGTCGCCTGTGGTCAAAATGCCGACAGTCAGTTGTGGATAGACCGGTAGCTGAGCGTGGCCTTGCGCCGCCAATTGCGCAATATGGGCCGCAGTCAGTTTGGTACCTGTGGTGATCAACACGTCACCCATGCGCATGTCCTCGCCCCGGCGACGGATGTTCACGCCAGCCACGGGCATTTCCAGAATGCGCACCCCGTGCTCATCTTCCTGGCAGTTTTCCTGAATGACGACGGTATCGGCGCCGGCTGGCAACATGCTGCCGGTAAAGATGCGGATCGCCATACCTGCTTGCAAGGGTTCGGGAATATCCCCGGCATAGCAGCGTTGCTGAATGGGCAGTTCCTTGCCCTCGACAATGTCGCTCAGGCGCAGCGCATAGCCGTCCATGGCACTGTTGTCGGCGGGCGGCATGTCCAGTTGGGCGGTGATGTCCTGAGCCAGAATACGTCCCAGGGCGTGGGCCAGTTCGCAGTGCTCGGTTTGGGTGGGGGCTTGTCCCGCTTGGGCCAGGCGCTGCTGAGCTACGTCAAATTCGATCATAGGATTGGATACAGTCGATAAAACAAGGTCGTGGCTGAAGCAGGGGAGGGGCAGGCCCCAAAGAACCGTTTGGGGGTGCGGATGGCCCCGGTGCTTTCAGGCTTTAAGGGGAATGCGGTTCCAGATACTGGGAGGCAAAATTGCAGGGACGATGACGGCTGTCCAACTGTTCTTTCAGGATATTTTCCCAGGCCAGTGCGCAGGCGCCGCCCGAACCGGGAAGGCAAAATATCAGCGTGCGGTTGGCCGTTCCCGCCAAGGCATCGGACTGCAAGGCCGAGGAGCCAATATCCTGATACGACAAATACCGGAACTGTTCGCCAAAGCCGGTAATGACTTGATCCAGTAACGGTGTTACCGCCGCAATGGTGGATTTTTTATGGCTGAAGCCGGTACCGCCATTGCAAAGGATGACATGGATGTCGGGGTCTGCAATCCATTGGCTCAAGATGGCGCGAATGGCATAAATATTGTCTTTGCTGATGGCGCGCTGCACACAATGGTGACCGCTTTCGCTCAGGCTGCTTGCCAGGTAATCGCCCGATGTGTCCTCGTCGGGGCCACGGCGCTCTGAGATGGTCAGAACCGCCACGTTCAAACGTGCGGCAGGTCGGTCGGTCTGGGCTTTAGACATGCTTGCTGGTGTCCGCAGTAGTGTTCCAGGAATCGGTTTTTCGGGCGTCGCTGTCGCGCTGCTGCACCCAGAAACGCTGGCCGTCGGCCAGGGTTTCGCGCTTCCAGAAGGGCGCACGGGTTTTGAGCACATCCATGATGAACTCGCAGGCACGAAAGGCATCGCCGCGGTGGGCGCTGGTGACCCCAACATAGACAATCTGTTCGTTCAGATGCAGTTCGCCTACGCGGTGCACGACCAGCGTATCCAGAATGGGCCAGCGCTGGCGCGCCTGCTCGCACACGGTTTCGATTTCGCGCTCGCACATGCCAGGATAGTGTTCCAGGAACAGGGATTCGGTGGCGGTGCCATCGGCCTGATCGCGTACATAACCTGTAAATGTCACCATGGCACCGGCCTTGCCGCCTGCCGTGGCACGCAGCTCGGCATTCAGGGCCGCCACATCAAAGTCTTCGGTCTGGATACGTACCATTTTAACCTCCAGTGACGGGCTCAAAGACGGCCACTTCATCGCCGGGGCGCACAGGGTCGGTGGGTTTGGCGTGAAACTGGTTAACCGCTACATGCAGTCGGCCGGCCATGTCGCTCAAATTTGGGTGGCGCTCCAGCAGGGCATCGGTCCATTGCTGGACGGTGCCTTCCTGCGGCCAGTCCCAGGTTTCCTGACGCTGGCCGGTGCGTTCGGCTACCTGGGCAAAGTACAGGACACGTAATGTGAAGCTCTCAGGTCTGTTGGTCGGGGTCAAAGGGCTTGTCATGCTATCTCCGTGAAAGGGCTTAGGGTCAACAGGCCCTATACCGAGGCCGTCCAGGTCCCGCTTTTGCCGCCGGTTTTTTCCAGCAAACGGGTCTGCTCAATCACAATGCCTTTGTCAGCCGCTTTGCACATATCGTAAATCGTCAGCGCCGCAATCGAGCAGGCGGTCATGGCTTCCATTTCGACGCCCGTGGTGTAGCGGGTCCGGCAGGTGGCCAGTACGGCAATGGTGCCCGCTGCGGCATCGCTTTCAAACTCAATGCCGACAAAATCCAGGGGCAGACTGTGACACATGGGGATCAGTTCAGCGCAGCGCTTGGCGGCCAGAACCCCCGCCACGCGTGCGGTGTTCAGCACCTCGCCTTTGGCATTGTGCTGGGCCGACAGCAACTGGTAGGCGGCCGGGCTCAGGCGAACCACGGCGCGGGCAGTGGCCGAGCGGGCGGTGGCCGATTTATGGCTGACATCGACCATCTGAACCTTTCCATCCTCATCCAGATGGGAAAGGTGCAAATCAGTATTTTCGGTAGTGGTGCTCATGATCGCTCCGGAGACCGGGCCTAGTGCGCGGTTCTAATTGTTTATGGTTGCATTATATACATCCGCAGCGCGGGCCCCGCCTAAGGCCCTGGAGGGGGGCGGTCTTCGCGCAAGCGTGCTGGATCGAGCAGACGCGCCAGTTCGATCAGGGTGCGCGACTGCATTTTTTCCAGAGCTCGTGCGCGGTGGACCTCCACGGTGCGCATGGTGATGCTCAACTCCTGGGCAATCTGTTTGTTCAGACGTCCTTCCAGGGCCAGCGCCAGCACTTCGCGCTCGCGCTGGGAAAGGGTATCGAGCCGCTCTTCCAGCGCCTGCTCATCGTCCCGCTCTTGCTGACTGGCTTCGTAACTGCGCAACACATCCAGAACCCGATCCACCAGATCGTTGTCATTAAAGGGCTTTTCAATGAAGTCGGCCGCGCCTTGTTTCAAGGCTGATACGGCCAGCGGCAGGTCGCCATGACCTGTCAGAAAGATGACAGGCAGGCAGGACTGGCGGTCGCGCAACTGCTCGAATACCTCCAGCCCGGACAGGCCCTCCATGCGGATATCAAGCAAAATGCAGCCGTGTGTGTCAGGACTCAGGGCAGCTAAAAAAGCCTCGCCGCTCTCCCACTGTTCGGTATGGACCTGCCGAGTGGAAAACAGCCAGGACAAGGCATCGCGGATGGCTGGGTCGTCGTCCACGATATGGACCAGGGGAGCGCGCTTAGTCATAGTTCGATCAGGGGTAAGGAAAACAGGAAGGTGGCACCGTGGGGAACCCCGTTTTCAAACCAGAGTTTGCCATGGTGCAGCTCCACAATGGAGCGGCAAATATTCAAACCTATGCCCAGGCCCTGGGCTTTGGTCGTGGTGAAAGCCTGGAAGACCTCGGCCATGATCGTCGCTGCCACACCGGGCCCTTGGTCGGCCACCATCACCAGCACCACGCCATTGCTGGCTTGCATGGTCACTTCCAGAATGCGCCGTTCCGGCTCCAGGCCTGACATGGCTTCGGCCGCATTGCGCAGCAGGTTGAAGATCAACTGCTCCAGCAGAACCTTGTCGCCCATGACGGGTAGCCGCTCGGGGTGGGAGGGCACAATCAACTGGATCTGGTGATGGCGCAGGCCCGCTTTGGCCATGGCCAGGGCACCCTGCAGGGCATCGGGCAGATTCAGGGGACTGAGCTGCGGATCTCGCTTGCGCACGAAATCATGGATACGGTGAATGATCTGCCCGGCGCGACGCGTCTGGTCAGCCAGACTCTCCAGCCCGCGTCGCAGCTGCCTGGGGTCCAGCGGCTCTGCACCCAGCAGGTTCAGGGAGCCAGCCGCATAGCTGGCAATGGCCGATAGGGGCTGATTCAGTTCATGGGCCAGCGTAGAGGCCATCTCGCCCATGGTGATGAGCTTGGCTGTGTGGTGCAGTTGTTCAGACTGTGAACTGGCCAGGGCTTCGGCCTGCTTGCGCGAGCTGATGTCAATGATGGAGCTGATCCAGCCTACATGCTGTTCCTGGGCATCAATCAGGGGGGACTCAAAAACCTGCACATCGACGCGAGAGCCGTCGGGTCGTTGAAACTGGGTGTCAAAAACCTGCACGGCGCGGGTGGATTTGAGGCGGTCCCGGCGCTCCAGGGTTTCATCCATCATCTCCGGCACCCACCAGGGCATGGGCGGGGCCAGGCCAATAATGTCCTCACTGCGGCGGCCGACCAGCTCGCAAAACGCGGGGTTCACGTACAGCACCTTGCCGTCCAGATCGCGGGCGCGCATGCCAGTGACCATGGAGTTTTCAATGGCGCTGCGAAAGGCCTGCTCTTGCATCAATGCCAGTTCCGCATCACGGCGCTTGCGGGCGTAGTGGTGCTGCATGGCCAGGTTCACCACAGCCAGCAAGGCTAGGCCGGCGATGACGGTCATCAGCAGTGTGAACGTGGGAATGTTTTGCTGCGGGTATGGGATCATCAGCAAACGCACCCCATGCAAGGGAGGGTCCACCGACATGGCATAGCGCAGCTCGCTTGGGCCGGGCTCGCCTTTGGAGCGCGTGGCCAGCGTCTGGTCGCCCTGGTCAATCAGGGAAACATGGTACTGCTCGGCAATCCACCAGGGCACGTTTTCCATCAGGATGGTCGCCAGGGAGAAAGTGGCCCGCAAGGTGCCGACAATCGCATTGTCCTCGTAAATGGGAACCACCAGATCCAGCACGCTTTCCTGGTGCTCGCTGGAGTAATAGGCTGGCAGCCAGGTCGAGGTTCTGGGTGTGCTGACGTGGGCCGCAATACGGGTGTCGGCGCCGGGTGGACGTACCAGCAAGGTCGTGCCAAAGCGGTCCTGGATGGCCACTTTCAGCAGGTCAGGATGAATCGTCTTGAAATGCTGCAATTGCGTTAAAGCCGTCTGGGTGGTGATGGGTGGGGAGTGCATTTCAATTTCGCTGGCAATGCGGCTTAAATTGTTTTCGTGCGAGCGCAGTTGAAAGGACAGGGATTGTTCCACCCACAAGGCATTGCGGATCAGTTCATTGGATTGCTCATCCGTGCGCTCCTTGTTGACCGCCCAGGCAAATACGCCCATCAGCAGCACAATAATCAGGATGGCCAGAATCGGCACATAGCTGCTGAGCGGGTGAGGGGTCAGGGTACGCGAGGCAGCCTGGCGTATGAATCCGGACGGGCGAGCAAGACGCATCATGGCAAAAGGTTTCGGATTTCCACAATAGATAATTCGGGACCGCTTTTTTAAGCTACACGCTTTCACGCAAATCAATCAATAACACGTGTCGGCTCCCCACCGACCGGAGGCAACCATGAAAAAGACCCTTGTGGCCAGCGTGCTGGCGTCCGTGTTTCTGTCCGCGCCCGCCATGGCCAACCCCCTGATCATCAAGTTCAGCCACGTCGTATCGCCCGATACGCCCAAGGGCAAGGGGGCCGTGCGCTTTAAAGAACTGGCCGAAAAGTACACCGAGGGCAAGGTGGTTGTCGAGGTTTACCCAAACTCGCAACTGTACAAAGACAAGGAAGAGCTCGAAGCCCTGCAATTGGGCGCGGTACACATGCTGGCACCGTCGCTGGCCAAGTTTGGTCCTTTGGGTGTGCGCGAATTTGAGGTGTTTGACCTGCCATTCATCTTCAATGACCGCAACGATCTGCGCAAAGTCACCGAAGGGCCCGTGGGCCGCATGCTGCTGGACAAACTGGAGCCCAAGGGCATCAAGGGCCTGGCTTACTGGGACAACGGGTTTAAGGTCATGAGCGCCAACAGCCCGCTGAAAAGCGTGGATGACTTTCTGGGCCTGAAAATGCGCATCCAGTCCTCCAAGGTGCTGGAAGCCCAGTTCAAGGCACTGGATGCCGTCCCCCAGGTGATGGCGTTCTCCGAGGTCTACCAGGCCTTGCAAACGGGTGTTGTGGATGGCACCGAGAATCCGCCTTCGAACATGTACACCCAGAAAATGCACGAAGTGCAAAAGCATGCCACCGTGTCTAACCACGGCTACCTGGGTTACGCCGTGATCGTGAACAAGAAGTTCTGGGAAGGCCTGCCTGACGATATTCGTCAAGGCATGGAAAAAGCCATGAGCGAGGCCACGGTGTATGCCAACGACATTGCCGAGCAAGAGAACAACGACTCCATGAAAGCCATGGAAGAGTCCGGCAAGACTCAGTTCTACCAGCTCAGTGATGCGGAGCGCGAACAATGGGTCAAGCAACTGCGCCCTGTTCATAAGGAAATGGCTTCGCGTATCGGTCAGGACGTGATTGACGCTTTCTATAAAGCCACCGAATAAGAGCAGCGTCATCTGATTGTCTTATACAGGTCTGATTCAGACCTGTTCTTCCTTTCTTCCCGCTCTCTGTTTGCGCCAGCCCGGTTCCGGGCGGGCCAACTGTAGTCTGGAGCTACCCATGTTTTTACGATTTCTGGACCGCTTTGAGGAAATGTTCATTTCATTTCTGATGGTGGCCGCCGTAGTGATTATTTTTGTAGCGGTCTGCCAGCGCTACTCGGTCAGTCTGTTGGCGGACCTGGTGGCCTGGTCGCGGGCTCAGGGCTATGAGTCCGTCATGGCCATGGCTCGTTCTACCTATCGAAGCGTGGCCGGCATCAACCTGCTCTGGGCACAGGAGCTGTGCATTTACCTGTTCGTCTGGATGGCCAAGTTCGGCGCTGCTTATGGCGTGCGCATTGGCATCCACGTGGGGGTGGACGTGTTGGTGAACGCGGTGGGACCGCGCTGGCGTCATCTGCTGGTGGTGATTTCTCTGTTGTCGGGCGCTTTGTTCACCGCGATTGTGGCCTGGATCGGTGGCAGCTTTGTCTATGGCATTGCCCAGACGGCCCAGGTGTCGGCTGATCTGGAGGTGCCCGTGTGGATTGTGTATCTGGCTGTGCCGGCAGGCTCGTTGCTGATGTGCTTTCGCTTTCTGCAGGCCTTGATGAACTTTATTCAGACGGGGCATTTGCCCAATCACGAGCCGGTGGCGGATCTGGTGGCTGAAACAGAGCGCGGTCTGTCTGAATCTGAAGGAGCGCGCGCATGACCGCCCTGATTATTTTTGCCATGCTGGCTGTCCTGCTGCTGACAGGCATGCCCGTATCGATTGCCCTGGGCCTGACGGTGATGGGATTTCTGTTCACCATGACCGAAGTTCCGATGGACAGTATTGCGCTCAAGCTGTTCACCGGGATTGAAAAGTTCGAGATCATGGCGATCCCGTTCTTTATTTTGGCGGGCAGTTTCCTGACTCATGGCGGGGTCGCCCAGCGCATGATTCGTTTTGCCGCCTCCCTGGTGGGGCACATGCCCGGTGGCATGGGTCTGGCGGCCGTGCTGGCCTGCGCCTTGTTTGCATCCATCAGCGGTTCGTCGCCGGCGACGGTGGCGGCCATTGGTTCCATCATGATTCCGGCCATGGTCAAACAAGGCTATCCGGCGCAGTTTGGTACCGGGATTGTGGCAACGTCGGGCGGTCTGGGCATTTTGCTGCCACCGTCGATTGTGATGGTGATGTACGCCGTGGCCACCAGTGGCATGATGGTGGAAGGTCCGGACGGCGCCAAAGTGGGCACAGCTTCGATCGGTCAGTTGTTTATTGCCGGCGTGGTTCCAGGTTTGATCCTGGCATTCCTTCTGGGGGCAACGACCATGTTCCGTGCCTGGAAACTGGACTACCCCCGTATGCCGCGTGCCTCCTACAAAGAGCGCTGGCGTGCCTTCCTGGACTCCATCTGGGGCCTGATGCTGATCGTCATTGTGATGGGCGGTATCTATTCCGGTGTCTTTACCCCCACCGAAGCGGCCGCCATCAGTGCCGTGTACGCCTTTGTGATTGCCGTCTGGGTCTATAAGGATGTGAAGCTGCGTGAGGTAAAACGCATTGTGCTGGAATCGGCAGCCATGAGCGCCATGCTGCTGTACATCATCACCAATGCGGTCATGTTTGCCTTCATCCTGACCTCCGAGCAGATTCCACAGGCGATTGCCGAATGGATTGTGTCGCAGGGCATGGGCCTGATCGCGTTCCTGCTGTTTGTGAACGTCTTGCTGCTGGTGATCGGCATGGTGATGGAGCCCTCGGGTCTGATCTTGATTATGGCTCCCATCCTGTTCCCGGTTGCCATGAAGCTGGGCATGGACCCGGTTCACTTTGGCATCATGCTGGTGGTGAATATGGAGATCGGGCTGGCGACACCGCCGGTCGGTTTGAATCTGTATGTGGCCTCCAGCATATCGAAGCTGGGGCTGACCGAAGTGACCAAGTCCACGGTGCCCTGGTTGCTGACCGGTTTGGCCTTCCTGCTGATGATTACCTTCATTCCGGAAATTACGCTTTGGCTGCCCCGCATGATGGGATGGCTGTAGGAGTCCTGATTGCTATCCGCGGTCAGGGCGGGGTGAGCCCATAATGGGGCAGCATGGCGTTATGTCGTCTGTGTAAAACGTGAATCACCCTGAAGGCCGGGCGACAAGCCCGGCCTTTTTTGTGGGCGGGCGTTTTGGAGGCGGGCAGATTGTTTTTGTGCAGCGGCTGCTTTGGTGTGTGTTGAAACGGCCTGATGTCAGAATCGTCGGCTGCTGGCGTCTTGCGCTTATTGCATGACCGGGCTCTGTTGAATGGGTTTCCCCCGGCATGTAGGCAAGTGAAACGTACTGATAAGTATTATTTGCCTATTGGCGCGGCCAGTCTATTAGTATCATAGGTTGTTCGGGCCGCCATGCTGGCGGTATTTATTCATACGGAGACCTTATGTCCATTTCAGTCGGTGAGCGCGTTCCAGACGCGACCCTTAGCGAGTACATTGAAACCGCCACGGAAAGCTGCCCTATGGGCCCCAATAACTTTCAGGTGGCTGATCTGGTTAAAGGCAAGAAAATTGCCGTGTTTGCCGTTCCAGGCGCGTTCACTCCCACCTGCTCCGAGCAGCACCTGCCTGGCTTTATCGCCAAGGCAGAGGCGTTCAAGGCGGCTGGCGTTGATGAGATCTGGTGCGTGGCGGTAAACGATCCTTTCGTGATGGGCGCCTGGGGCAAGTCCCTGAACGTCAATGGCAAAGTTCGTTTGCTGGCCGATGGCAGCGCGGTCTGGACCAAGAAACTGGGTCTGGAATTTGACCTGACCGCCAAAGGTCTGGGCGTTCGTTCCAAGCGTTTTTCTGCTTTGCTGGACGACGGCGTTGTCACGCAGCTGAACATTGACAACGACGGTGGCCTGCACACAACGGATGCAGACACCCTGCTCAAACAGGTACAGTCTTAAGTATCTGATCCCGCGCCAGTCCGGCGTGGCGTGGGAGAGAAGGCTTACAAAGCGCTGGCTGCAAGCTGGCGCTTTTTTTTACCGTGCTTCTGTCGCGATATCGGTGCCGACACCTGAACGATCGCGATGGCCTGGGCGGTTCTGCAGTTTTTTTAGGATGTGTGAATGCTGACATCGGTGGGTGCGTTCTCGTCCCTGTATTTTGCGACCCTGATGCTCTTGCTCAGCTCGGGCCTGTTCAATACCTTCATGGGGGTGCGCCTGACGGCCATCTCGGTGTCAGAGGTGTGGATCGGCGGCCTGATTGCCGTGTATTACCTGGGTCTGGTTTTTGGCGCCCGTATGGGACATCGCCTCATCATGGGGGTAGGCCATATTCGGGCCTATGCGGCCAGCGCGGCTATTGTCACCATTTGTGTGCTGCTTCAGATTCTGATCGACTCCATGTACGTCTGGTTGTTGCTGCGCTTTTTGGCGGGCGCGGCCATGGTGGTGCAGTTTATGGGGATTGAAAGCTGGCTGAATGAGCAAAGTGACAACAGCCAGCGCGGTACGATTTTTGCCATCTACATGGTGTTTTCCAGCCTGGGTACGGTGCTGGGACAGTTGTCCCTCACGCTGTTTCCCCATTTGAATTACGAGCCCTTGGTATTTGTGGCCATTTGTTCGGCCTTCAGTCTGGTGCCCGTGGCCATTACCCGCCGCAGTCACCCGCCTTTGCAGGTACCAGCGCCGATCAATGCACGCTATTACGTTGATCGAGTGCCCCTGTCCATGATGGTGTTGCTGGTTGCCGGTATGCTGACGGGTGCTTTTTATGGTCTGGCACCGGTGTACGCTGTGCGCGTGCATTTAAGTAGTGAGCAGGCTGCCTTGTTTGTGGCGGTGTCGGTGGCCGCGGGCGTTCTGGCGCAATGGCCGGTAGGTTGGCTGGCGGATCGCATGAGCCGCGTCAAGCTGATTCGCATCAATGCCATTTGTTTGCTGGCCCTGGCCATTCCATTATGGGGCTGGTTCGAGGTGCCGTTTTGGTTTTTGCTGATCTTCTCGGCCATGTTCGGGGTGCTGCAATTTACCCTGTATCCCTTGGGGGCGGCGTTTGCCAATGACAACGTCGATCCGGAGCGGCGCGTAGGTCTTAGTGCCATTCTTTATATGGTGTATGGGCTGGGGGCCTGTGTGGGGCCGCTGCTGGCCGGTGGCCTGATGACCTATATCGGCAGCAATCTGTATTACATCTTTGTGGCGGTCTGTGGCTTGTCGCTGGTCTTGCTGGTTCGTCCGCAAAAGGTACTGGGTGATCACTTGAGCCAGGATGCTCCCACCACTTTTGTGCCCATGCCCGACAGTTTGCAAAGCTCGGCAGCCGCCGTGGCGCTGGACCCACGCGTGGATATCAGCTCTGACGTGTCGCACGACCCGGTGTTCGAGGATCTGCCGCCCGTTCAAGAGCGGGTGCCCGCAACGATGGAAAGCACGGCCATGGAGCGCAAGGAGGGGGATGAATCTGCAGGGGCGACACATACAGAGAAAGACAAGGGGGTTGATCCCGTCGTGGGCAGCGCCGCAGACTTGGATGGCTCTGGGAAGCAGATCGATACGGGAAGCCCGGGACACACCGAAGACGCAGAGAGCAAGCGTACATCGTCAGATCCGGGTTCCTGAGCCCTCGCCAGAATCGGACATGGTGTTGTAGCCTTTTCAAGCATGATTCATTCATGAAAAAACCCAGGCCACGCCTGGGTTTTTGTAGGCCTGCCTGAATCTTAAATCTGGAATTCAGGCCCGTTAAATTCGGCCTCAACCTCAATCTTGCCGCTCAGAATGTCCTGCTGCAGCGCTGCAATACGCTGGCGCACGACATCCGGGGTATCGGGAGCCATGATCAGCCGTACCGCATCAGGCTGTTGCAAGCCCACCTTAAAGATCTTGCCGGACTCGAACTTGTTTTCGCTCAGGTCCTTGCATGCTTGAAAAACGCCAATGCCTACATCCGCCCAGGCCGAACCTATAAACACATCGGGTTCGCGAGCCACCCAGTCAATCACATTGCCGATTTGCTTGATGCCCAGTTCACGGCAGGCCTGCGTTGTGCCGCTACGTCCTTTGTTCAGCATGGTGTAGATGATGTCTGCTCCGGCTTTGGCCTGAGCCTGGGTGACGCGGGCGGCCAGCTCAATATCATCCTGATTGCCGGAGAAATTTGTCAGCAGCTTCACCTCCGGATTGGCGTGCTTGACGCCAGCCGCATAGGACGCACGGGCGCGTAAGCCCGGTGGCACCCGTATCCCGGACTGGTGTGCCACCACGCCGGTTTTCGTCATCAGGGCTGCATAGGCACCGGCCAGCCAGGCGGACTCTTCCTGACGAACGTCGTAACTGCTCAGATTGCTGGCGGTAACCGCTCCTTGGGTGATCACCAGGCGGATATCAGGAAACTCCTTGGCGACAGCCAGTGCGGCGTCGGTATTCTGACCTCCGTGAGCGATCAGCAAGTCAGGTTTGTAGTGAGTGGCCAGTTCACGCAAGGCGGCTATCTGCGCCTGGGTTTCATTGGCAACCTGGTCTTTGTAATGGCCGCTAAGAGCGAGCTGATCCATGGCTTTTTTAAAGCCTTGGTAGCCCGCCTGCATGAAGCCGTTGTCATCGATGTGGCCGCAGAACAGGGCAGCGACCACCGGTTTGCTGGCAGCCAGAACGCGGCGGCTGAGCCAAGGCGTGGCCAATGTGCCCGCTGCAGCGCAGGTGGCCAGTAGTAATTGGCGGCGTGTTAATCCGGTCATGATGATGTCTCCTGGGTAGTCTCCGACGTGAGCGTCGGTAGAATTTGTTTTTTCTAATCTACAGGAGATGAAAAGCAGTCGTGCCCCGTCGCTTTAAATGTCAATCATATGGCTTTTCTTATAGTGCGGTTTGCCGGGCCCCGATGGGCTTGGCCCGGCAGGGGGCTGTTTAACGGGGAATCAGCGCGACGATGGCTCCTATGGCCAAGACAACACCCACGATATTGAGCGCACTAAGCTTTTCTTTGAAGAAACCGGCTCCAATGAGGGCTCCCAGCGCAATCACGCCGATGTTCATGGCAGAAAACACCAGAGTCGGGTTTTCGGGAAAGAGCTGATGGGCCCGAATATAAAAGAAAATATTCCCAAAATTCAGTGAACCCAGTACCAGTCCGGCCAGCAGGCTACCTTTGTGCCATTGGCAGCGCTTGATCAACAGCCAGCACAACATCAGCACACCCGCCAGGGAAAAGGACACAACCAGGCTGCTGGAGAAGGCAGCGCCCGCTTTGGAGAGCTGCTTGAACAGAATGTCGATCACGCCATACCCTAACCATACCGCCAGCAGCATCAGGGCAGGGTGCCCGGATCCCGGCTCCTGACTGCTGGACGAGCGGGGGCGTATCAGCAAACACAGCAGGGCAGTCAGGGCCAGGGCAATACCCAGCAGTTTCTGGCCGCCCATGTGTTCGCCAAACAGAAGAAAAGCAGCCAACAAGGGTAGAAACAGCGACAGTCGCTGGGCAGCGTCACTGAGTACGATGCCAGCCTGTCGGACGGCGGCCGCCATGAACAGAAAGACACTGGGCAGCAGGACGCCCAGCGCAATCAGAATCCACCACGGGGTAGCTGGATTGAGCAGGCTGCTCGGATGGGGTTGCAACAGTACCAGGCTTAAGGTGACTGCTACGCCGTAGTTGACCATGATGGCCTGAGCCACATCGATCTGCCGCTGGCGAGCGATCTTCAGCAAAATGGAAACGGCAACACTACACAGAATACTGGCGAACAGGGTCAGCATGTCAGAGAGCCTCGAGCATGGCGCGTGGTCGGGTCTGTTCCAGGGACAGAGGTGGTTCGGACAAGGTGGTTTTGGCAGCTTCCAGTTGCAGTCGGGCAAACAGATCCTGATCGGCCACAAACTGCGGATTGCCAGTCGTCAACAATTGCTCGCCGTAGAAAATCGAGTTGGCTCCGGCCATAAAGCACAGTGCCTGGGTGCTGTCGTCCATGGTTTCGCGGCCGGCAGACAGGCGTACGGCGCTGGTGGGCATCAGGATGCGGGCAATGGCGATGGTGCGCACAAACTCGAAAGGGTCCAGGTCCTCGACCTGATCCAGAGGCGTTCCGGGCACTTTAACCAGTTGATTGATCGGCACGGACTCGGGGTAGGGGCGCATATTGGCCAGTTGAGCAAGCAGACCGGCACGCTCGCGCCGGCTCTCGCCCATGCCAATGATTCCGCCGCAACAACTGTTCAATCCGGCTGCGCGGACACGTTCCAAGGTGTCCAGCCGGTCTTGGTAGGTGCGTGTGCTGATGATCTGTCCGTAGAATTCCGGCGAGGTGTCCAGATTGTGGTTGTAGTAGTCCAGTCCGGCCTCTTTAAGGCGTTCGGCCTGGCCTTCTTTGAGCATGCCCAGGGTGACACAGGTTTCCAGTCCCATGGCTTTGACAGCGCTGACCATATCAATGACTTGATCCAGCTGTTTTTCGGTGGGGGAGCGCCAGGCAGCGCCCATGCAAAAGCGTTGCGCTCCTTGTGCCTGGGCCGCACGCGCGGCTTCCAGCACCTTCTCCAGAGGCATCAGGGGTTCGGGTTCCAGCTCGGTCTGGTACTTGGACGACTGTGGACAATAGGAACAGTCCTCGGGACAGGCGCCTGTCTTGATGGACAGAAGGCTGGAGAGCTGGATCTGATTGGCAGGGTGGTGTTGTCTATGGACAGTCTGTGCCTGGAATACAAGGTCCATAAAAGGCAACTCGTACAGCTCCATGATGCGACGGATCGTCCAGGGGGCGGGGGTATTTACAGACATGGCAGGCTACCTTATTCAGTGACGCGGCTATGCTAGGTTCTCCCTCACTGAAAGACGACTTTGCCGCCCTGTCGATAGCGCGCCATTGTCGGGCTGACTGGCTTGCTTTCATGTTAATTGAATGAAAATGCGCTTAATTTCTTCTAATTTTCATTATTTATGTTGATGCAAATTGTTTCCATCCAAATATTTGCAAAATGTTTCAATGGCTGATTGACAGGCTGATTGCCCAGGGTTCGAGGTTTTTATCCGCGCTAAACTAAGGGGAAAATTTGTCAAAGGATCAACATGCATGTGTTCGAGCGCCGCATCACCGTGGAGTGGGGTGACTGCGATGAGGCCGGGATTGTTTTTTATCCCAATTATTTTTATTGGTTTGACAGCACGTATCAGGCCTGGCTGCGGCAAGTGGGGTTGAGTCAGCGTATTTTGCAAAGTGAGTACGACGCGGTGACACCACTGGTGGATGTGGGCGCCAATTTCCGTGCGCCGGTGACTTATGACCAGGAAATTCGTATTGGGGTGCGGGTCGTCCAATGGCAGGAGGGACGTTTCAAGATGGAATACCAGGTCTTCAATATGGACGGGGTACAGGTTGCCAGCGGTCATGAGTGGCGCGCGTGGGCGAAGGTTCTGCCCGGGGGAAAACTCAAAGCGGCGGCCATTGCCCCCGGTTTTCGTCAGCGTCTAGAGGGAGGTGGTGCTGTTTAACTGGGCCTGATTCGACGCAGGCAGGCGTTGTTGCACATCATGCAAGGCCGGCTTGCCATCGAGCGGGATGTAGACAAAAGCCAATTGCTTGAACAGGCGCGCTTGCCAGCGTGCTTGTTGCAGGCTGATATCGAGTACCAGCAGGCTGGGTTCATCTGGCCATTTACCATTGGGGTCCAGGTTGACTGCAGGCCACCAGCGCAAGTCCAGTTTCTGCAAACTACGCAGCAAACTTTCCTGGACTGCGTCGTTAAAAGCACGGCTGCAAATTTGTGCGCCTGGATTGCAGGCGGTCAAAATCGCCGCCCCACGGCTGGTTTCCTGTTGCAGTAACTGATTTAAGGTTCTGTTGAACTGGCCGATACGCACATCTATATCGCCCTGCGGGCTATGTACACGGTAGATCGCCTTCTCGAATGCGTGAGACAGGGCGGCGGGCAGGTCTTTCTGTGTAGACATAAGCTATCTTGCGTCGTTCTGTTCTCTGGACCCACAAAACAGGCAGTGGGATGCATGGTTTCTGTGCTAAAGCCCACCCCCGGCAAAAGGCGCCCATTTTTAATGGGAGGCAGCCGGCAGAGAAAAAATCTGCCGGGCGCGGGGAGCTTGTTTCAGACCATGCATCCATTATTTACACAGTTTCAGCCTTCAAGCAAGGGATGCGACCCGTGGGTCCTGGATGCGATTCCAGATGGCATACAGGCTGGGCAAGAATAAAAGGGTCAGGATGGTGCCGATGGCTGTGCCGCCGATCAGCGTCAATGCCATGGATCCCCAGAACACGGAAAACGATAGCGGGATAAACGCCAGCACGGCGGCCAGCGCCGTCAAGATAACCGGGCGGGCGCGCTGGACGGTAGCTTCAATCACCGCATCATAGGGGGAGGCCCCTTCGGCGCGATTGGTCTTGATCTGCTCGATCAGGATGAGTGTGTTACGCATCAGGATGCCGGCCAGACCAATCAGCCCCAAAATGGCGGTGAAGCCAAAGGGCTGCTGAAAGATCAGCAGGGCCGGCACGCTGCCAATCAGTCCCAAGGGGGCAGTCAGAAATACCATGATCATGTTCGAGAGCGAACGCACCTGGATCACGATGACCAGGAGCATCAGCGCAATCATGACCGGAAAGACCGGCAACAGAGCGTCGTTGGATTTCTTGGCCTCGGCGGTAATCCCGCTCATCTCGATCAGATAGCCCGGTGGCAGAGAGGCTTGCAGGGGAGCAAATGCCTCCATGACCCGGTTGGCCACTTCTGCCGGCTGAACGTGTGGAGCAATGTCACCGCGCACGGTCATGGTGGGTAAACGATTGCGGCGAGCCAACTTGGGCTCCTCCTGGATGATCTCCAGTTTCCCAATCTGTTCCAGTGGCAGGTTCTTGCCTTGGTCGTTGGTGACGGTCAGGCCAGACAGTCGGGTGGGGTCATGCCGGTTGATCGCCGAGCTGCGGGCGATGACCAGGACATTGCGCAGGTCCTCACGGTATTCCGCCACTGTCGTACCATCGAGTTGCAGCTGAATTTGCTCGGCCAGACGCTGGCGGTTCAAGCCCAGGGCTTGCAGGCGTTGCGGGTCTATATCCAGCTTCAACACGGGCACGCGTGCGCCCCAGTCCACGTTGACCTGACGCATGTCCGGGTCGGCTCGCATGATGGCCATGGCCTGTTCCGAAATGTCGCGCAACCTGTCCAGTTCGGGGCCCCGAACCAGAAACTCGACCGGATACTTGGTGGAGGGGCCAAATACCAGTTGGGTGGCGCGAACCCGTGCCTCGGGAGTCAGACCATCGGCCACCACCTGACGAAAGCGCTGCAGCAAGGCATCGCGGTCGTGATGATCCGCCGTCAGGACGACCAGACGGGCAAACGAAGGGTCCGGCAGTTCCGGGTTGTAGGACAGAAAAAAGCGTGGCGCACCCTGTCCGGCATAGCTGGTGACCAGTCGTGTTTCAGGCTGCTCGCGCAGCCAGCTTTCCACTTTGCGGGTGACGGCCTGAGTGGACTGGATGCTGCTGCCTTCGGGCAACTGCACCTCCACCAGCAGTTCAGGCCGATCGGACGTGGGGAAAAACTGCTGTTTGACGAAACCCATGCCCACCACCGCCAATATGAAGGCCCCCACCACAATACCGGCCACCAGAAACTTATGGTGTACGGACCAGGCGATCATGCGCCGCAGGCGCATATAGTTGGGCGTGTCGTAAATGGCTTGATGGCCCCCTGGGCGGGCCGCAATGGCGGGCAAGAGCTTCACGCCCATATAAGGCGTGAACGCCACGGCGACCACCCAGGAAGTCAACAGGGCGGCTGCCAGAATCCAGAAGATGTTGCCTGCATACTCTCCGGCAGAGGAGCGGGCAAACCCGACGGGCAGAAAGCCAATAATGGTCACCAGCGTGCCAGAGAGCATCGGGGCTGCCGTATGATTCCAGGCGTAGGCGGCGGCCTTCAGGCGGTCCATGCCTTCTTCCATCTTCACGATCATGATCTCGATGGCAATAATGGCATCGTCCACCAGCAGGCCCAGCGAGATAATCAGCGCGCCCAGTGTGACTCGGTCAAAGACCTTGCCCGTCATCATCATGATGACAAACACCATGGCTAGTGTCAGGGGGACGGCAGCGGCCACGACGATCCCCACCCGCCAGCCCATGCTGATCAGACACACCAGCAGCACCACACTGAGCGCGGCGAAGAACTTGAACATGAACTCGCCCACCGCCGAGGCAATATTCACCGATTGGTTGGTCACGGTCTCCAGCGAGAATCCCAAAGGCAGGGCGGCAGCAATCTCTTCGCGCGCTTTCTCGAGATCTTTGCCCAGGTACAGGCCGTTATAGCCTTCTTGCATGACCACATCCAGCAGCATGGCAAACTGCGCATTATGATGAATCTCGAAGCTGGGCGGGTCCTCGTAGCCCCGGCTGATGGTGGCAATATCGCCCAGACGCAGCGCGTGACCCTGAACATAAATATAGGTGTCGCTGATCGCCTGAACATTATCCAGTCCCGCACTGAGGCGCAGATGAATCCGTGGCCCGTCGGTACTGATGGCGCCACTGGGGGTCATGGCGCTGCGCTGCGACAGGGCCTGCAGGATCTGTTGGGGATTGAGTTGCAAATTGTGCAGCTTGGTCTCGTCCAGATCGATGAAAATACGTTCGCTTTGCTCCCCCAGGATGTTGACCTTCTTGACGCCGGGCACTTGCAGCAACTGGCTGCGTACCTTCTCCGCTTCCCGGGTCAGCAGGCGGGGCGGCAAACCAGGGGCCTGCAGCGCGAACAGGCTGAACGACACATCCGAATACTCGTCATTGACGAAAGGGCCCTGTACGCCCTGGGGCAGACTGGGCGCCTGATCCTGGAGCTTTTTACGTAACTGGTAGAACTCGCTCTGGACATCGGCCGGGGGCATGGTGTCCTTCAAGGTCACCACCATCAGGGCAGTGCCGGGACGGGTGACAGTCTCCACTTTGTCAAACCAGCGCAGCTCCTGCATGCGTTTTTCCAGGGGCTCGGCCACCAGATCCTGCATTTCCTGGGCCGTGGCACCGGGCCACAGGGTGGTAACGGTAAGAACTTTGACGGTAAACGCCGGGTCTTCTGCCCGACCCAGTTTGACGAAGGAGTAGATGCCGGACGCCGCCAGGGCGATGATCAGAAATAGCGTGATGGCCCGTTCGCGCACGGCCAGCGCGGAAAGATTGAAGCGGCCTGTCATGGCTTGGCCTCGCGTGTTTCAGGGCGCACTTCCTGGCCTTCGTGCAAGAGATTGGCGCCCAGCGCCACGATAGGGGTGCCCGCATCGGGCCCATCGGAAAGGTAGGCGTGTTCCTGGGCCAGCTTGGCGATAGTCACTGCCTGCCAATGCACGGTGTTCTGAGCGTCGATGACCCACACGCCCGGGCCTTTGCCTGGATCGTAAAGCGCGGTGAGGGGAACCTGGTTCAAGGCATCCGCCTCCGGGGGTGTCAGGTGCACGATGGCGCTGGAACCCAGGCGGGCGCTGATGTTTTCATCGTCAAAGGAGAAGCGGGCCTGATAGCTGCGCGTGGCCGGGTCCGAGGACTGGGCCAGTTCGCGCAATCGGGCGGGCAGGCTTTGCTGGGAGTCGGTCAGCTCGATCGTGGCGCGGGTGCCCAGCGGAATATCCCATTGCTCAGGCAGGCTGACGATCACCTCTCGCGGGCCGTCCTGAGCCAGACGTAGCACGGCCTGGCCGGGACTGACAACCTGGCCAACGTCACCCATCTGCGCAGTGATAATGCCATCCGCATCTGCCTTTAGGGCGCTGTACTGATCGGCATTCCGTGCGATTTCGGCCTGTGCCTGGGCGGACTTGAGATTGGCCTGAGCGCTGCGCAACGCCTGTCTGCTTTGTTCGTGGGCCTGACGAGAGACGCCCCCCTGGTCGACCAGCAAAGACAGGCGCTTGTAATCCGATTCGGCCTGTTCGGCCTGAGCCTGGGCAGCTTGTACGGCGGCCAGACGGGCGCGGTGATCCAACTGCAGGTCCTTGGGGTCCAGCGTCATGAGGAGCTGCCCCTTTTTCACATGTTCACCGTTTTGGACATGGCGTGTGTCAATTTTGCCGCCCACCCGGAAGGCCAGTGGGCTTTCGATTCGTGCGCTGACCAGTCCCAGAAAGCGCCGTTGCTGATCCGCCTTGGCTTGAACCATGCTTTGAATCACCAAGGGCGCCTGGGTGCGCGGGTCAGCCTCCTGGGTCTGCTGGCTGCACCCCATGAGAACCAGGGCGGTGGACAAACTCAATACAGGACTAAGAGAGCGAAAGAGAGCCATGCAGGACTCCGGGTAAGTAAATAGTTGGTTGAACTGTAACTCGGGAGGTAGGTCAGGGCATCAGGCTGCGCAAAATCAGGGGAGTTACCACCAGCAAACCCTGACGCGTTTTTTCGGCCGGATGTATCTCCAGCAGCACGGGATGCAGACAGGCTGTGAGCGCAAACAAAATGCCCTGAACCACTTCGTCCAGCGGGGTACGCCGCTCGAAGTCTCCGCTTTCCCGGCCTGCGCGTACCAGTGCCGTGATTTGTGCCAGCAGATCCTGCCTGTGCTGATCGACAGTGGGCCAGTTGTTTTGCAGGGCCTCGATCACGACTTCCTGCATGCGTCCTTCTTGCAGGAACAGCTCCAGGCTTAGCTGGCAGGCGGTTTCGATAAAGTGGCGCAGCCGCTCGATGGGAGGGAGGTCACTGTCGACAATCTGCTGCAGCTGCTGATGCATGCCATGCAGCACCGAGTGGCAAATGGCCTGGCCGATAGCCTGCTTGGAGTCGAAGAAGCGATACAGGTAAGCGCTGGAGACACCGATTGATTTGGCCAGACTCGCGACCGAGGTTTTGCGATAACCATAGAGCCGGAAATGCCTGTTGGCCTGCTCGATGATCTGTTCGCGGCGATGGTGTTCGGTCGGACCACGCTGGCCCAGGGTGCTGACAGGCATGACTCTTGAATATTGAAGTAACGATAATGCAATACATTAACTTCCCTGGAGAGCAGGAGCAAGGCAATTGCTGATTTGAATAGGGAGCAATGCAAGAGCACTAGCAAGCCACAGGCCTGCGCAGGCAGCTCGCTTGCAACTGGCGAGCCCTGGGCTACGCCTCATTTCCTGGAAAGGGGGCTGGGACTATCAGGGGGGGCATGGTACCGGTAGGAGAGCCCGATGGACGGGGTGGCCTTGGAGGAGCGGAGCGCGACCATGGTTTGACTCGGGGCGCTGGGTTGCGGCGTGCCTGGAAAGGCAGGCCTTTATAAAAGCCTGCCATGGGTTTTGCAGCAGTAATGAAAAAAGCCTGACAGATCGAAATCTATCAGGCTTTTTGGAATTTTTGGCGGAGCGGACGGGGCTCGAACCCGCGACCCCCGGCGTGACAGGCCGGTATTCTAACCAACTGAACTACCGCTCCGCAGCGGTGCCAAGCAAAAGCTTTGGCGTCCCCTAGGGGATTCGAACCCCTGTACCCACCGTGAAAGGGTGGTGTCCTAGGCCTCTAGACGAAGGGGACAGGACTTACAACTAAACCGTCGTTTTGGTGGAGGTAAGCGGGATCGAACCGCTGACCTCTTGCATGCCATGCAAGCGCTCTCCCAGCTGAGCTATACCCCCAATTTTTCTTTACTTCATTTTTTGACTGTGCCAAAAAACCAAAGTATCGAAATAAGTGTCAGGCTTGACGAGGCTTGCCACTTCAAACTGCTAGAACCAGTCCGGGACTGATTCATAAAATCTTTTGGCGGAGCGGACGGGGCTCGAACCCGCGACCCCCGGCGTGACAGGCCGGTATTCTAACCAACTGAACTACCGCTCCGCAGCGGTGCCAAGCAAAAGCTTTGGCGTCCCCTAGGGGATTCGAACCCCTGTACCCACCGTGAAAGGGTGGTGTCCTAGGCCTCTAGACGAAGGGGACAGGACTTACAGCTAATCTTCGTTTTTTGGTGGAGGTAAGCGGGATCGAACCGCTGACCTCTTGCATGCCATGCAAGCGCTCTCCCAGCTGAGCTATACCCCCATTTCGGTGTTCTTTTTTGTTGACCACCAACGAAGAATTGAGATTATGAAGATGTTTTTGTCTTTGTGCAAGTCTTTTGAGAGAAAAAAGAAAAATAAAGCAAAAAAACTTCAAGACAGGGGGCTGAGGCAAGACGAACGCGGGTAGGAAGGGGTGAGATGGACACAAGAGGCAGGCAGGGGAAACCGGGCCGAGTGCGACTTGCTCCCATCCGTATCTTTTTATTTCAAGCGGTGTTTTGTATCTTCTTTGTGTCATAACATTTCATATATGAGTCAATAGACGTAAATCGTTTCTCGACTTCACGTCGTTTTTTTGTCCCTTGCGCGGGGGGGGGGGAATCCCCTCTTAGGCGCATAAATGAAGGCTCTATAAGAAATTTGCGCTGCTCGGTAATCTAATGATGTTATGCTTCGATGAGTAACATTTCACCTGCAATCATTACGTTTTGTAGGCCGATCTCTGAGCCTGCATTTTCTATTTAATGGCGCTATGTCAGCAAAGCAGTGCATATCATCACCTCTGCCTGTTCCAGTGGATGCACAAAGACGAATCAGTTTGCGTGCTTTGCTGATTTGGGTGCTGCTGGTTTGGCTGTTATTGATTTCCGCGACGGTTACGGTCATTTACAAGCAGAATCAGGCAGATATCCGCTTGCAGGCCAGCAGTGGCCTTTTGCGACAACTGTCGGATATCAGTTATTCCGTGGCGCTGGCCGCGCCATCCAGCTCCACCCCGGCCCGTTTGCGTCAGCTCGACCAGCAGTTTCAGTCTGTCGTGCAGTTGCTTCGCGAGGGAGGCATGGTCGATGGTGTGGTTCTCGTGCCGCTGGACAAACCCTTGCTGGGACTGGTCTCGCAGTTGAGCAATGAGTGGCAGCGGCGGCTGATGCGCCTGGATTTTCCGGTCAGCTCGGAGCAGGTGCTTTTACCCGCTGCCAGTCTGAATGCCGAAGATTCCCTGTTCCGGCATAACACGCAGCAATTGCTGGACGCTTTTGACGTTCTGCGTGAACGTACTCGCTCCCAGCACCGCTGGACGGTGTTTTTCATGCTGGCGCTCGATGCGTTGGCGCTGTTTCTCTCTTACTTTATGTTGCGCGCCTGGGTGGCCACGCCCTTGAGGCAACTGCTCGCCCAGGGACAGGCCTTTACCCAGGGGCATTACCGCACAAAAAGCATCAGTTCCGGTACGGATGAAACGCGCTATTTGTCGCAGATTCTGAATGACTGCGGGTTGCAGATTCAACAGCGGGATGCCCAGCTCTCCATTCAGCAGCGCAATTTATCGCAGCTCAACGCCATATGCCGCAGCGTAAGTCACAACCCTTTATTGGGTATTTACGTGAGCCGCGACGGCCGCTTTGATTTTGTTAATAAAAAGTTGGCGGAAACATTGGGATATAGTCGCGCGCAATTGCGTCAGGAGTTCACGGTGGATCAGATTTTCCTGTCTCCACGATTTCCGTCCCTGACTCATACGGTGCCCGATTCGCGTTCAGGCGGCAGCAGTTTGCGTTATGAAACACGGGCATTGCGCCATGATGGCAAATCCATTGATGTAGAGATCTGTGCCATCCCCATTCGGCTGAATGGCCGTACGGCCATGGTGGCGGTGGTGCAGGACATCACCACGCGGGTGCGTAATGAGGTGACGGGCCGCTTGGCGGCGGTAGTCTATGAGAACACCTGCGAAGCCATTGTGGTTACCGACCGCTTTGGCCACGTGGTCGATGCCAATCCGGCCTTTAGCCGTATCACGGGCTATGAGCTCGATGAAGTTCGCGGACGCAGCTTGTCGCTCCTGAATTCCGGTCGTCAAGATCGCGAGTTCTATCGCAAGATGTGGCGCGAGATTTCAGAAACGGGGCGTTGGCAGGGGGACATCTGGAACCGTCGCAAGAACGGGGAGGATTTTGCCGAGCGCCTGACGATCAGTACTGCGTGGAACCCCGACGGCACGGTGTATCGTCACATCGGCCTGTTTACGGACATCACCAGCCATAAAAAGCGTGAGGCCCAGATGTGGCGGCAGGCGCATTACGATCATTTGACAGGCTTGCCCAACCGGCAGATGTTCCAGGATCGTTTGCAACAGGCTCGCGAGCAATCCCGCCGTACTGGTTTGCCCTTCGCCCTGATCTTTATGGACCTGGACTTCTTCAAGGATGTGAACGATTCCCTGGGGCATGAGAAAGGAGACGTGCTCTTGCAGGAAGTGGCCCAACGCCTGCAACGCTGTGTGCGGGTGACAGATACGGTAGCGCGAATTGGTGGCGACGAGTTCACTGTCATTTTGTCCGATATCAGTGATGCATCGATTGTGGAACGTACCTGTCGCTGTTTGCTGGACACGATTGAGGAGCCTTTCCAGCTGGGCAAGAACTCAGTGTCTGTCTCTGCCAGCGTGGGTATCACCTTGTTCCCCGAGGATGGGGACGATGCCGGTCAGCTTTTGAAAAATGCGGACATGGCCATGTATGCGGCCAAAGCGTGTGGTCGCAACCAATACTGCCGTTTTTTACCTGCCATGAGCGAAGCGGTGGAGGCTCGCCTTCGTTTCTCCCAGGATCTGCAAAAGGCCTTGAGCGAAAAGCAGTTTCAGCTCTATTACCAGCCTATTGTGGATATGCGTACGGGACAGGTCACCCGCGCTGAAGCCTTGATTCGTTGGGAGCATCCTCAGCTCGGTCTGGTGCCGCCTTCGGAGTTCATTCCTTTTTCCGAAGACTCCGGGCTGATTGTCTTGATCGGAGAATGGGTATTCGAGACGGCTGCCCAGGCGGCTGTCAGGCTGCGCCACGAGTTGGACCCCAGTTTCCGGGTCAGCCTGAACGTGTCACCCGCGCAGTTCAAGCTCAATGGTTCTTGTGCGCGGGAATGGGTGGAGTATCTGCAAACCCAGGGCATTCCGGGCGATGCGCTGGTGGTGGAAATTACGGAGCGTCTGTTGCTCGATGATCAGGGGCAGGCCTTGCAGCAGCTGCGCTCCTTGCGTGAATATGGCATGAGTGTGGCGCTGGATGATTTCGGCACAGGCTATTCCTCTCTGTCCCATTTGAAGCGCTTTTCCATCAATGTGCTCAAGATTGATCAGTGCTATATCCGTAATTTGGCGCTGAGCAGCGAGGATCTGGTCCTGACCCAGGCCATGATCGTCATGGCGCAAAAACTGGGTTTGCGCGTCGTGGCAGAAGGAGTGACCAGCCATGAGCAGCTGGACTTGCTCAACCATGCCGGCTGCGATTACATGCAGGGCTATTTGTGCTCGACGCCGATCCCGGCAGACGAGTTTGTGGATTGGTGCAAGACCTGGAATCGGGACCATGCAGGGGGATTTGCCGCGGGTCTGTATCCCGTGGGTCCCCAGGCGCTGCAGTAAGAAGGTCTGTTCAGGCGACGCGGTCGCTGGACATGTCGGCGTGCCGCACCCCCGGTGCTCAGGATGAGCGGCGAGCGCGCCAGGCAAACATAATCAGCAAGAGGCTGGCCCAGATCAGAAAGGGCAGGTTGCCGTATTTTACGTAGGGTGTCAGGCCAGTGGTGCCCTGTACTTCCACATCCAGTACGCCCGGTGTCAAGGGCGGCAGCACGGCGCGAATCCGTCCATACGGATCAATGGCAGCCGTCATGCCGGTGTTGGTCGCGCGCAGCATGGGACGTCCTGTTTCCAAGGCTCGCATGCGCGAGATCTGCAAATGCTGGCTCAAGGCCCAGGAGTTCCCGAACCAGCCCAGATTGCTGATATTTAGCAGCACGCTCGCCCCCTGCTGACCAGGGCGGCCCTGGACGGCCTGGATGATCTCTTCACCAAAAACGTCTTCATAGCAGATATTGGCCGCGACACGACCTTCTGGCAGCTGGAAAGGAGCTTGTGGCAGGGCGCCCCGGTGAAAGTCACCCAAGGGGATATTCATCATGTCCACGAACCACCGAAAGCCGGCGGGGATGAATTCGCCAAAGGGCACGAGATGGTGTTTGTCGTAGTAGGCAACAGTGCTGTTGATGATGTCCTGAGGCTGGGTTTGGGGGGTGATCAGCAAGGCACTGTTGGTATAGCTGAGTCTGCCATCGACCGTACCGCGATCCATGGGTACGCCCAGCACCAGATTGGCTTGATGACGTTGGGCCAGTTCTGTCCAGCGCAACCAGAAGCTGGTTTCCAGACGGTTCTGCAAAACCGGGATGACGGTCTCGGGCAGGACAATCAGACGCGGCGCGTCCTCGGGGGATTTGGCGTCCAGATTGGCCAAGTCGTAATAGCGTTCTATGCCCTCGCCCATCGCGGGGCCAAACTTGGCGCTCTGGTCGACATTGCCTTGCACCAGCCGGGCGATGAACGGATCACCCTGAGGTTTAACCCAGGCGATATGCGGCAAACTGATGCCGATCAGGCCGAAAACCATGGCGATGCCAATACCAATGGCACTAGAAGGGCTCTGGTTTTTGTCTTTGGAGGCGGCAAACTGGGCGATGACCGCGGCACTGAAGGCGGACAGCCAGGCCAGACCATAGACGCCGACAAGTGGAGCCCAGCCGGTAAACATGCCTTCCGCATGGGCGTAGCCGATGTTCAGCCAGGGGAAGCCGGTCAGTAGCGTGCCCCGCAGCCATTCGCTCAGCGCCCAGCAGCTTGCAAACCCCGCGGACAATAGCAGTCGTGGTAGCCAGGCATCACTATTGTGTTTGGGACGCAGCTTTTGCCACACGGCCGCAGCCAGGGCGGGGAAAAGGGCCAGTGCAGCTGCCAGCAGCAAGACCCCCAGGGCCGCCAGCCAGGATGGCATCCCGCCATACTGGTGCATGCTGATGTAGAGCCAATACACGCCGACGGCAAAGTTGCCCAGACCAAACCAATAGCTGCGTCCGAAAGCTTGTCGTAACGACTGCGCTGCCATGATCTGCGAACAGGCTATGGCTAGCAGGGTGATCTGATAAAACGGCAGAATCCAGGAGGGCAGCGGGCCTATCGAAAAGGACAGGGCATGCAAGCCCCCCAGAGCCAGCATTAACGCGACGCGCAGCGCCTGGGGGACAGGCTTGGAATCAGGATTGTTCAAGATGGGGCTCGGCGGGTGTGGCTCGCTGAACGTGCAGCCAAAGGGCTCGTTTGGCATCGGCACGCACGACGGTGATGCTGATGCCGTCAAGCTGGGCGACATCGCCCCGGCGAGGGATGTGCCCCAGTTCGGATGCCAGCCAGCCACCCACGGTATCAAAGTCGTCGTTGGGCAGATTGGTATGGAACGCTTCGTTGAAATCGGGGATTTCAGTCAGGGCCATGACCCGCCAACTGTCAGGGCCTGCCTGAAAAATGGTCTGTTCGGCGTCTTCATCGTATTCGTCCTCGATGTCGCCGACAATTTGTTCCAGCACGTCTTCCATCGTGACCAGCCCGGCGGTGCCGCCATGTTCGTCAATGACGACGGCCAGGTGATTGCGGCTGCCACGGAACTCATGCAGCAGCACATTCAGGCGTTTGGTTTCAGGAATGAACACGGCAGGGCGGATCAGCGGCCGCAGATCCAGTGTGGGGTTGGCAATGGACAGCAGCAAGTCTTTAGCCAGCAATATACCGATGATGTTGTCGCGTTCCGTCTCATAGATGGGGAAGCGGCTGTGGCCCGTTTCAATAATGATGGGCAGCATCTCGGTCAAGGGCTTGGCGATGTCCAGCATATCGATCTTGGAGCGCGGCACCATGATATCGGCCACCGTCTTGTTGGCCATATCCAGCGTTCCAGCGATCATGGAGAGCGATTCGTCGTCGATGACTTTGCGAGCGTGGGCCGCAACCAGGACAGACTTAAGGTCTTCTCGGTCTTCGGGCTCGTGACGCCGATTGAAAAAAGCACTTAAGCGAGAGATAGGATTGTTTGAGCTGGCCTTGGAAGGGCGGGGCTCAGGGTCGGTAGCAGAGTCTGACATTGTCCGAAGGACGAGTTAAGGAAAAATTAAGCATAACCGAAAAACGATGACAAGGTATGGACCTGTCATCATTCGCAAGGCGTGAAGCACGGCGCGTATTGATGCGGTTTTGTCATCGGCGGCCACACGAAGCCGGCACAGCGCGCGCTAGCGTTCCTGATAGGGATCAGGAATACGAAAGCTGGCCAGCACGGCTGTTTCCAGTGCTTCCATGTCCTGGGCCTCGTCTTCTTCGAGGTGGTCATAACCCAGCGAATGCAGGCAGCCGTGCACAACCAGATGAGCAGCATGATGCAAAAAGGGTTTGTCTTGTTCCTGGGCTTCACGTTCCAGAACGGGCAGACACAACACAATGTCGCCATGGACCACGCCGTCTTCGTCCTGACCATATTCAAAGGTCAGCACATTGGTCGCGTAGTCGCGATCTCGGTAGCTCAGGTTCAGGCTTTGGCCTTCCTGGGCTCCCACAATGCGCAAGGTGGCAGACAGACCCGTAAAGCGATCCTCGGGGTGGATGCGTTCGACCGCCATCTCAAGGGTGCGCTGCATCCAGCGGCGGATACGGGAGCGGCTCAGTTCGGGACATTCAACAGCGTACTGGACGCTCAAGGACAGATCAGGCATCACCGGCTCGTTCGTATGCGTCCACAATTCGCGCAACCAGGGGGTGGCGCACCACATCACGGCTGCTAAAGCGCGAACAGGAAATACCTTGCACGTTTTCCAGCACCGTGACGGCATGGGTCAAACCACTGCGCTGGCCTTTGGGCAAGTCCACCTGGGTGGGGTCACCAGTAATAACGGCCTTGCTGCCAAAACCGATACGGGTCAGGAACATTTTCATCTGTTCCGGCGTGGTGTTCTGGGCTTCGTCCAGAATCACAAAAGCATGGTTCAGCGTGCGGCCGCGCATGTAGGCCAGCGGTGCGATCTCGATGGTCTGCTTCTCAAACAGGCGCTGCACTTTTTCCACGCCCATCAAGTCGTACAGGGCGTCGTACAGGGGGCGCAGATACGGGTCCACCTTTTGGGCCAGATCGCCGGGCAAAAACCCCAGCCGCTCACCGGCTTCCACTGCCGGCCGGGTCAGAATCAGACGATGGACGGATTCGCGCTCCAGTGCATCAATGGCGCAGGCCACGGCCAGCCAGGTTTTGCCGGTACCGGCCGGGCCGATGCCAAAGTTGATGTCGTGGTTCAGAATGTTGCGCAGGTACTCGCGCTGACCAGGGGTACGTGGCCGCAGGTCGCGTTTGGCCGTGCGCAGGGAAATGTCGTCCTGACCCACAGGAGGCAGCTCGGGCAAAGCCTCTGGCGCAGGTTCCTTTTCGTGGCTGCGGCTGGCGCCCAGCTCGACCAGACCCAGTTGGATATCGTCGATATTGAGCGCCCGATGCACTGCGCGCGAATGAAACCAATCAATGGCCTTGGCGGCCTGTTCCGCACGCGCGCCTTCAATCGAAACATGGCTGCCACGCCGACGCAGCGTGACGTCGTAGGCAATGGCAATCTGCTTGATGTTCTCGTCCAAGGGGCCACACAGATTGGCCAGATGGGTGTTGTCCCCATCCAGACGCACAGCAGTGGGCAGGCGGCGGCGTTGACTAGTCATAGATCAGGCTCCTGCAACCCGGTCATGGGTCACGATTTCTCCGCGCAATGTGTTGGTCAGTACCTGGGTGACATGCACATCCACGATTTGTCCGATCAGGCGAGGATCACCCGGGAAGTTGATGATGCGGTTGTTTTCGGTACGGCCTTTCAGTTCCGAGTCGTCTTTGCGTGAGGTGCCTTCGACCAGAATGCGCTGCACGCTGCCGACCATGGCCTGGCTGATGGCCTGGGCCTGTTCGTTCACCAGTGCTTGCAGGCGGTGCAAACGGTCCAGTTTTACTTCTTTGCTGGTGTTGTCTTCCAGGTCGGCGGCAGGCGTGCCAGGGCGACGGGAGTAGACAAACGAGAAGGACTGGTCGAAATTCACATCGCGAATCAGTTTCAGGGTTTTCTGGAAATCCTCTTCTGTCTCGCCGGGAAAGCCGACGATGAAGTCCGAGGAAAGGACGATATCCGGCCGGGCTTCGCGCAGGCGGCGCACGATGGATTTGAACTCCAGCGCAGTGTAGCCGCGTTTCATGGCAGCCAGAATACGGTCGCTACCTGCTTGCACCGGCAGGTGCAGGAAGGGCACGAGCTTGGGCAGATTGCCATGGGCTGCGATCAGGCGCGAGGTCATTTCCTTGGGGTGCGAGGTGGTGTAGCGAATGCGCTCGATACCGGGAATCTCGTGTACGTATTCCAGCAGCATGGCGAAGTCGGCAATTTCGCCCGCCACGTCGGTAGGGCCACGGTAGGCGTTCACGTTCTGGCCCAGCAGCGTCACTTCACGCACACCCTGGTCGGCCAGGTCAGCCACTTCCATCAGCACGTCGTCAAAGGGACGGGAGACTTCGGGGCCGCGGGTGTAGGGCACCACACAGAAGCTGCAGTACTTGCTGCAGCCTTCCATGATGGACACAAAGGCCGAATAGCCTTCCACGCGTGCGGGGGGCAGGGCGTCGAATTTTTCGATTTCCGGAAAGCTGATGTCCACCTGCGAGCGGCCGCTGTTGCGCCGCTTGACGATCAGCTCGGGCAGGCGGTGGAGTGTCTGGGGGCCAAACACCACATCCACGTAAGGCGCGCGACGAATAATCGTGTCACCTTCCTGGCTGGCCACACAGCCACCCACGCCAATGACCAGATCGGGATTCAGCGCCTTCAAGTGCTGGACCCGGCCCAGGTCCGAGAACACCTTTTCCTGCGCCTTCTCGCGTACCGAACAGGTATTGAACAGGATGATGTCGGCTTCTTCGGGATTGGTGGTCAACTCAACGGGGCGATCCTGATTCAGGATATCAGCCATTTTTTCGGAGTCGTACTCGTTCATCTGGCAGCCAAAGGTGCGAATGAAGAGTTTGCGGGCAGGTTTGGCGGCAGCGTCCGCCGTGTCGGGGCTCGGGTGTGTGGTGTCAGTCATAAGAGAAGCCGTGACGGGTGTATATCCCGCGGGCCATTGAGAATGAAGAATCGAGCATTATAACGCCCCGTCTTACAGGGGGCACGAACAAGGGACTGTTCTTGTTCAACTTGTTGCGGGCAGGCCGCCCCTCAGAGGTGCGTTTATGGGAAGCCGCCACAGGGGTGAACTGGCCGTATCTGACGCGTTCAACTCGGCCCTCTTGCGAAGGGTTTTCTATGAATATATGATTCATATGTGTTTCATATAGAGGTTGAGTGATGGGTATTGTCAATATTGATGATGAGTTACACGATCAGTTGCGCAAGGCGAGCACCGTTTCGTGTCGCTCCATTAACGCGCAGGCTGCCTTCTGGATACGTATGGGTTTGCTGTGCGAATTGAATCCCACTTTGAGCTTTAACGACATCGTTGCCCGAGAGATGAGGGCGGTCGGTTTGGGTGAGCCTGCGGTGCCCCTGGAACAAACGGAGCCCGCATGATCAAGACGGCAGGCGAAATTGCCTTGATGGCCGAGTCGGGTCGTTTGCTGGCGCAAGTGTTCACGCGTCTGGATCAGTTGGATCTGATTGGCATGAACACCATGCAGGTCAATGATCTGGTCGAGAGCTACATCGTCCAGGACCTGCAAGCCCGGCCCGCCAGCAAAGGGCAGTACGGTTATGCCTATGTTCTGAACTCATCGCCCAATCAAGTCGTGTGTCACGGTATGCCGTCCACGGCGGATGTGTTGAAAGAGGGAGATATCGTGAACTTCGATATCACCCTGGAGAAGAATGGCTTTATCGCGGATTCCAGCAAAACCTACACGGTGGGGCAGGTTACGTCTGCTGCGCAAAAACTGGTCGATGCCTGCTATATGGCGATGTGGAAAGGCATACAAGCCGTGCGTCCGGGCGCGACTTTGGGTGATGTGGGATTTGCCATCTCGCAATACGCACGCACGAACGGCTACTCCGTTGTGCGCGATTACTGTGGGCACGGCATCGGGCGAGAAATGCATGAAGCCCCCGAGGTCCTGCACTGGGGTACGCCGCGCACAGGCTTGCGATTGAAGGAGGGCATGGTGTTCACCATTGAACCTATGCTCAATCAAGGCGGTCATGCGGTGCAAACCGGGAAAGATGGCTGGACCGTACGTACCTGTGATGGCTTGCTGTCGGCACAGTTTGAGCACACGGTGGCTGTGACAGAAAGTGGTGTGCGTGTATTGACGCTGCGGCCGGATGAAACCATCCCGCATTAATTAAGTAGACTGCGCTTATTTTGTTCCCTCGACTGTCGGCTTGTTGTTGTGTCTTATCCGGTCCTTGCAGCGTGTGGGCTGAGAGTGGCGGCGATAAGCTCTATCAGCCTTATGGAAATGAGATTCGCTCTAGACAGCGCTGGAGCCGCTACAGCAGTAAGGTTCTGCCATATTGCCATCGCAGTATTGCTCGCTGTATAGCTGTCGTGCCGAGGTCTCTCTTTAGATCAATATAGGGTGGCAGGCCTTTGTTTTCTTGGGGGACCCGAGCCGGTCAGCTTGGCGGGCCATTCGCCCGTGCGGTGCACGGGTCCCCTTGTCAGTGCTCTGCTGCGGGCGGGTCGTGAACTCGGAGCGCAGTTTGTCCGCCGGACAAACCGCAAACGTGCTCCTCAAACAGCACGACCCTTGCATCCCGCATCAGAGCACTGCCTGTGGCGAACGGCCTGACTCGCCCCGCCGACCGGCTCGGGTCCCCCAAGAAAACAAAAAGAGGCTTGTTGCTGCCACCCTATTGCTTGCAATCTAGCAGCCTTAGAAACAAAAAAGCCCGACATTGTTTTAATGTCGGGCTTTTCTTTAACAGCGACTAAAGAAGCAACTTAGCCTTCTACAACCTCGCCGCCTTCGTCTTTCTTGATCGGCTTGACCAGATCCTCACGTTTCACGCCCAGCCACATGGAAATAGCGGCAGCCACGAACACGGAGGAGTAGATACCAAACCAGATGCCGATGGTTAGCGCCAGCGAGAAGTTGTGCAGTGTGGGGCCACCGAAGAAGAAAATCGACAGCACCATCATCTGGGTAGAACCGTGGGTGATGATGGTACGCGAGATGTTCTGGGTAATGGACAGGTCGATAATCTCGGCTACCGACATCTTGCGCTGCTTGCGGAAGTTTTCACGGATACGGTCCATCACCACAACGGATTCGTTCACGGAGTAACCCAGCACCGCCAGCACACCGGCCAGTACCGACAGCGAGAATTCCCATTGAAAGAAAGCGAAAAAGCCGAGGATGATGACCACGTCGTGCAAGTTGGCAATGGCACATGCCAGTGCCAGCTTCCATTCAAAGCGGAAACCCAGATAGAGCAAAATACCGGCGACCACAAAGGCCAGTGCCATCAAGCCGTTATGCAGCAACTCCTGTCCCACCTGTGGCCCGACGAACTCCACACGACGCAGTTCTACGTCCGGGTGTTGCTGCTTCAGTGCCTGGATGACCTGTTCGCTTTGCTGGGTGGAATCCTGCCCATCCAGGATGGGCAGGCGGATCATGATGTCCTGGGAGGTGCCGAAGTTCTGTACCTGGAAATCGGTGTAGCCCAGAGACTGGACCGAGCGGCGCACATCTTCGACCTGTACGGTTTGTTGATAATGCACTTCCATGACTGTCCCACCGGTAAATTCGATGGACAGGTGAAAGCCGCGCACGATAATAAAAACAACCGCTGCGATAAACGTCAGAAAACTGATCAGGTTCAGCACCAGTGCATGGCGCATGAACGGGATAGTGCGGTGAATACGAAAAAATTCCATGATGCTTTATGCCTGTAGTTGGGCCTGGCCGGCTTGCGCCGGCCCTGGCGCTTTACTTCTTGTCCTGTGGCTTCCAGACCTGGCCGATCGAAATCCCTTGCAGGCGACGACGGTTGCCATACCAGAGATTGACCAGGGCACGAACCCCAACCACCGAAGAGAACATGGAGGTCAGAATACCGATCACGTGTACAACCGCAAAACCGCGGATGGGGCCGGAACCGAAGGCCAGCAAAGCGACACCCACAATCAGGCTGGTCAGGTTGGAGTCGAAGATCGTGGCCCAGGCACGATCAAAACCCAGGTGAATGGCCTGTTGCGGGGAAGCACCATTGCGCAGCTCTTCGCGGATACGCTCGTTGATCAGGACGTTGGCGTCAATGGCCATGCCCAGCGTCAAGGCAATGGCGGCAATACCCGGCAAGGTCAGGGTCGCCTGCAGCATGGACAGCACGGCCAGCAGCAAGAGCACGTTGAAGGTCAGGCCAATGGTCGAGAACAGGCCGATCAGGTGGTAATACAGCATGATGAAGATGGCAATCGCAATAAAGCCGTACAGCGTGGCGTTAAAGCCCTGGCGAATATTGTCGGCACCCAGGCTGGGGCCAATGGTGCGCTCTTCGATGATGCTCATGGGCGCGGCCAGTGAACCGGCACGCAGCAGCAGGGAAATGTCAGCGGCTTCCTGGGCATTCATGCTGCCGCTGATCTGAACCTGACCGTTGGGGATTTCGCTGCGGATAACCGGTGCAGTGACCACTTCACCCACGCCATTCTCAAACAGCACAATGGCCATGCGTTTGTTGATGTTGTTGCGGGTAATATCGCGAAAGATCCGTGAACCCTTGTTGTCCAGCGTCAGGTTGACAGTGGGCTGTTGGGTCTGCGAGTCGCGGCCGGGCTGGGCATCCTGCAGGTTTTCGCCTGTCAGGATTACCTGGCGACGCAGCAGCAAGGGGGCGCCACCGCGCTCGGTATAACGCTCCAGCCCAAAAGGCACGGTGCCCGAGTTCAAGGCAGCAACGGCAGCGGGGGAGTCTTCCACCATGCGCAATTCCAGCGTGGCAGTACGACCCAGGATTTCCTTGGCCTTGGCCACATCCTGCACGCCGGGCAACTGGACGACGATGCGGTCGGAACCTTGTTGCTGGATAACTGGTTCAGCCACGCCCAGCTCGTTGATCCGGTTGTGCAAGGTGGTGATGTTTTGTGTGAGCGCGTTTGTCTGGACTTGAATGGTGGCGGTCTCGGTCAGCCGCGCCGTCAGCCCGCTGTCGCCCGCAGGGGTAAAGGCCAGGTCGGGGATGGCACGACGAAGCTCAGACTGGGCGCGGTCGCGTTCGTCAGCCGAAGCAAAGCTCAGGCGCAGGGACTGGCCTTCACGCTCAATAGTGCCAACCGGTACCTTGGCTTCACGCAGCACACTGCGGGCGTCCGCGACCATGGAGTCGTAGCGGGCTGTCAGGGCGCCTTGCATATCGACCTGCAGCAGAAAGTGTACGCCGCCACGCAGGTCCAGCCCCAGATGCATGGGGTGCGCGCCCAGCGCGGTCAGCCAGGCGGGCGAGGCAGACACCAGGTTCAGGGCGACGGTGTAGTCGGGAGCAGACGCGGCAGAGTCCTTGTTCAGCTCGCGCTCGATCAGGTCCTTGGCCTTGAGCTGGACGTCAGTAGACGCAAAACGGAAACGCGCTGTGGCGCTGGGTCCGTTCTGTTCAAAATACGAGCCCGTCGTAGGGATATTGTTCTGCTTGAGCAGCGCTTCAACATGCGTGATCAGGCTGGTTTCAAGCCGGACCGTGGATTTGGCGCTGGAAACCTGCACAGCAGGAGACTCACCAAACAGATTGGGCAAGGTATAGATCAGGCCGATCGCCAGCGCGACCAATACGATGGCATATTTCCAGAGGGGATAACGATTCATGGGATATCTACGACGGGTGCAGAAATGGCAACCCCGGACCGAGGTCCGGGGTCGGAGGCATTACAGCGACTTGATGGTGCCTTTGGGCAGAACAGTCGTAACGGCCACGCGTTGGACCAGAACTTCGACGGGTTTGTCGGTCAGGTTGGCCACTTCAACGGTCAGGTAGTTGTCGTGAACTTTGCTGACTTTGCCCAGCAGACCGCCGGAGGTGATGACTTCGTCGCCTTTGGCCAGGTTGGACACCAGGTTGCGGTGCTCTTTCTGGCGTTTCATCTGAGGACGAATCATCAGGAAGTACAGCACAACAAACATCAAGATGATGGGCAGCATGCCCATCAGGGCGTTTTCGCCGCCGGCAGCTGCCTGGGCGGGGATGAGAGTCAGAATGTCAACAGCGGACATGTGGGGCTCCTGAGGATTTTTTTGTGTGGGTTGTCAAAAACTAACGGTGTATTGTAGCGGCACTTTATTGCCGGATCACAAACAGCCTGTTATTCGATGCCGCGTGCCCGGTCCTGGTGAAATTGCTCCCGCCAGGCTGCAAAACGCTTTTGCTCGATGGCATCGCGCATCTCTTGCATGATCTGCAAATAGAAATGCAGGTTGTGCAAGGTATTCAAGCGTGAGCCGGTAATCTCATTGGAACGCTGCAGGTGATGCAGGTAGCCACGCGAAAAATGCTGGCAGGTATGGCAGCTGCAACTGGGGTCCAGCGGGCGGGTATCGTCCCGATAGCGGGCGTTGCGGATCTTGATATCGCCGTAACGCGTGAACAGCCAGCCATTGCGCGCATTGCGGGTAGGCATCACGCAGTCGAACATGTCCACGCCCTGGCTGACGCCTTCGACCAGATCCTCAGGCGTGCCCACACCCATCAGATAGCGCGGGGCATGGGCGGGCAGTTTGGGGGTGGTGTGCGCCAGAATGCGCATCATGTCTTCTTTGGGTTCGCCGACCGACAGACCACCAATGGCGTAGCCCTCAAAGCCGATTTCCGTCAGGCCCGCCAGTGATTCGTCGCGCAGGTCTTCATACATGCCGCCCTGCACAATCCCAAATAAGGCATTGGGATTGCTCAGACGCTTGAATTCCTCGCGTGAGCGACGGGCCCAGCGCAGGGACATACGCATGGATTTGGCCGCCTCGGTGTGAGTGGCCGGGCGATCGTCAATCAGATAGGGCGTGCATTCGTCAAACACCATGGAAATGTCGGAGTTCAAGGAATACTGGATCTGCATGGACACTTCAGGCGTTAAAAAAAGGCGTTCGCCGGTGATGGGGGAGGCAAATTTCACCCCTTCCTCGGTAATTTTGCGCATGCCTTTCAGACTGAATACCTGAAAACCGCCCGAGTCGGTCAGGATGGGCTTGTCCCACTGCATGAAGTTATGCAGGCCCTTGTATTTGTCCATCACTTCCGTACCGGGACGCAACCACAAATGAAAGGTATTGCCCAAGATGATCTGGGAGCCGATGTCCTTTAATTCGTGCGGCATCATGGCCTTGACGCTGCCATAAGTGCCTACCGGCATGAAAATGGGGGTTTGCACCACACCGTGGTTCAGGGTGATCTGGCCACGGCGAGCGGCGCCGTCGGTGCTTAAAAGGTCAAACTTCAGTCCACTCATGGGGTAGGGGGCTCAATGAACATAGCATCGCCATAACTGAAAAAGCGATACCGGGATTGGACGGCGTGCTGGTAGGCACGTTGTATGGGTTCGATCCCCGCCAGGGCTGACACCAGCATCAGCAAGGTGGACTGGGGCAAATGAAAATTGGTGATCAGTGCATCAACCCATTGATATTGGAAGCCGGGAGTGATGAACAGGCGTGTATCGCCTTCAATACTGCCATCGGCGCAGCGCTGGTTCATGCCGGGCTCTTTGCTGGCGGCCGATTCCAGTGAGCGCACGCTGGTGGTGCCCACGGCGATGATGCGGCCACCCGCAGCCCGGGTTGCCTCAATCTTGGCCAGGGTGGCGGCGGGTACGTGGTAGCGCTCGGCGTGCATGACGTGTTCGCTGATATTGTCGACACGCACCGGCTGGAAGGTGCCGGCCCCTACATGCAAGGTGACAAAGGCCTGGTCCACGCCTTGCGCACGCAAGGTGGCCAGCATGTCGTCGGTAAAGTGCAGGCCTGCCGTAGGAGCGGCCACGGCACCGGGGTGTCGGGCATAAACGGTCTGATAGCGTGATTCGTCCTGCTCATCGGCCGCATGGGTGATGTAGGGGGGCAGGGGCGTGGCCCCGTACTGCTCCAGCATGTCCAGCACGGGTTCATGAAAGCGCAGGGCAAACAGGGCATCCTCGCGGCCTGTGCAGTCGGCCAGCACCTTGCCATCGGCCAGTTCCAGCAAGGTGCCTGGCTTGGGCGACTTGCTGGCGCGGATATGCGCCAGGGCGGTGTCAGGGCCGGTCACGCGCTCGATCAGCACTTCGACTTTGCCGCCGCTGCTTTTCTGACCATGCAGGCGCGCCTTGATGACTCGCGTGTCATTAAAGACCAGCAGATCGCCTTTGCGCAGCAGGCCAGGCAGGTCGGTGAACTGGCGGTCATGCAATTGGCCGGCCCCGTCCAGATGCAGCAGACGGCTGCCTTGGCGCTGGGCCGGAGGGCTTTGAGCGATCAGCTCGGGGGGGAGCTCGTAGTCGAACTGGGCGATGGTTAAAGAGGGATCGATGCTCATGGTTTGTCGTAAAGGGCCACGGACTGCAAGGTCGGGCCTGATGGGGTAACCGACTATTTTAACGCTTTGCCGTCAGATTGCTGAATCGGCCATATCCGCAGTGTTTTTCTTTCGGTATGCTTGGGTTTTTCCTGAATTGATCTGTTGGAGACGAGGGCATGGGTGTTTTGAAGACAAAGCCTGTTTTGAGTCGTTGCAAGCATATGGCTCTGGCAGCCTTGCTGATGGTGCAAGGCGCCTCACTGGCTCTGGCCCAGGCCCTGCCTCCCGAGTTGGCGTCGGTCTGGAGTGCCAGCCGCCTTCCCCAATCGTCTTTGTCGATTGTGGTGGACGAGGCAGATGGCCCGCGTCTGATTGGCGTCAATCCCCAGGAGCCCCGCAACCCCGCTTCGGTCATGAAGCTGGTCAGCACCTGGGCTGGCTTGTCCGCCTTGGGGCCGGAATATACCTGGCGCACCACCTTGATGGCCCAGGACGGCCTGCAGGTTGATGAGCAGGGCACCTTGAAAGGACCCTTGTATATCAAGGCGGGAGGCGATCCGTTTCTGACCGTGCCGCAGTTATGGGACATGTTGCGTGAACTCCGTTTGCGTGGGGTGAAGAATCTGACCGAAGTGATTGTGGATCGTTCCATTTTTGGCAATGTGACGATCAATCCGGGGGATTTTGATAACGCGGGTGATCGACCCTATAACGCCAGCCCGGATGCCATGATGGTCGGGCTGGGAGCCTCCCGGCTGGTATTTCAACCTGATGCGCAGGCGCGCAAATGGGTGGCGATTATTGATCCGCCGCTGCCGGGTGTGCGCGTGCAGGGTGAAGTGGAGTGGTCGACCGCAACGTGCCCGGGCTCACCGGTGATCGGCACCCAGATTCAACCCGAAGCCGGGGGCATGGTGGTACGCGTCAGCGGTAAGGCGGCCGCCTCTTGTGGCGAATTCAGCGTGTATCGTCTGGTGCACTCTCAAACTGAGTTTTTCGACAAACTGTTTCGCAGTCTGTGGCGCGATCTGGGCGGCACCCTGGCGCGTGATATCAAGCCTGGCCGGGTGCCGGGTCGTGCCCAGGCCATTACCTGGCATGATTCGCAGTCCCTGTCTGACCTGATCCGTCTGGTGAACAAGCAAAGCAATAATGTGATGGCCCGCACCATCTTGCTGACCGTGGGCGCGGAGATGAGCGGTCCCGGGGCCACCGTGGCCAGCGGCGAGCGGGCAGTCATGAACATATTGGGACGCCAGGGCGTCAACACCAGCGGCTGGGTTGTGGACAATGGCTCGGGCCTGTCGCGCAACGGACGGGTGACCGCCGGCGGCATGGCTGATATGTTGAAAGTTGCCTGGCGCTCGAACTGGATGCCTGAATATATTTCCTCTTTCGCCATCTCCGGTGTGGATGGCACGGTACGTTCACGCTTGCGGGACGACGAGGTGCAGGGGCGCGCCCACCTGAAAACAGGCACCTTGCGCGACAGCCGTGCGCTGGCCGGTTACGTGCTGGGAGCGAGCGGAAAGCGGTATATTGTTGTCATGATGGTCAATGACGAACGTTCTGCCTCTGCCCGGCCCTTTTTTGACGCAGTGGTGAAGTGGTTGGCAGTGCGTTAATGATCACGATAGTGCGGGCTGCTGTGCAGCGGCCCTGTTTGTAGTTTGTTCCTAATTTGATGAAGCAATCATGCCCATACACGAAATACGTCACCCTTTGATCCGCCATAAACTGGGCCTGATGCGCAAGGCAGATCTGAGCACGAAAAATTTCCGCGAAATGTCCCAGGAAATCGCCTCCTTGCTGACCTACGAGGCTTGTAAGGATTTGCCCCTGGAGCCCACCACGATTGAAGGCTGGTGTGGGGATGTGGAAGTGGAAAAGCTGGCAGGCAAGAAAGTGACGGTGGTTCCCATCTTGCGTGCCGGTATTGGCATGCTGGACGGGGTGTTGAACCTGATTCCGGGTGCCAAGGTCAGCGTGATCGGCATCGCCCGAAATGAAGAGACCCTGGAGGCCCAGGCCTATCTGGAACGTCTGGTCGGGGAGCTGGATCAGCGCCTGGCCCTGATTATCGACCCCATGCTGGCAACCGGAGGTTCCATGGTTGCCACCATCGATCTGCTGAAGAAAGCAGGCTGCAAGAACATTCGCGCCCTGGTGCTGGTGGCAGCGCCTGAAGGCATTGCCACTCTTGAAAAACACCACCCTGACGTACATATCTATACCGCGTCCATTGACAAGCACCTGGACGAGCATGGTTATATTGTGCCGGGCCTGGGGGATGCGGGGGACCGTATTTTCGGCACCCGTCAAAAAGTGCAGGACGGCGAGGTGTAGGCCGGGAACTTGTCGCGCTTTTTTACAATCCCTTGCTCGTCCCCTAGAGGGGATAGGCATAATAAAGAGTCAAACCTACGTTTCACTGAATTCAGGATGTGCATGAAACTGAAAGCTTGGATGGCTGCTCCGCTGTTGGTGATATCGGGCCTGGGTTCGGCTCAGGCCGGTCTGTGCGACGTCCCTTTCATGCGTGATGGCGGCCAGGTTCAATTGACGGGTTCGGGTTTTCTGGCCATGGGCGCAGACCTTGCTTTTTCCGACGTGAAAAAGCAGGGGGGCGACCAGTGTCAGGCGCGCGTACAGGGCAAGGCTAGTGTGGCCCTGGCTGGCTTACCGGCCAGCAAGCCCAATATTGACTATGTCATGACAGTGCGTGATGGTCGTACCCGCTTTCAGCGTGACGATGGCCGAGGTGGCTTGGAAGCGGTCCACGGTTCATTTGACTTGCGTTTGCTGGGGCTGTTTTCCTACGAGCACGGCGGCTTGCAGGAAGGCCAGACCTTCCCCCGCCAGGACTTCCAGATCAATCTGGACAAACGAGCCCAGTCCAATGTGCTGCGTGTCCATACTGGTGCCAAAACGGTGGGCGCCCTGCAGACGGTGCAGACGGCCTTGGGCAATTACGAATGCTGGCCGATTCGCTACCAGCGAGAGATCGAGCCTACCCAAGCCAGTTTCAGCGGCATCAGCCTGCCTATTCCGGGTATTAATTCTCAGGTTACCGATTGGTACTGCCCGGAAGTGCAAATGGTGATGAAGCAGGAAAGCATTCAGAATGGTGTACCGTCTACGGTAGACGTGACCCACTTGAAGTAAGCTTGCGACGCGTCCGTTGCAGGTTTACGGAGTATCTTTATCCTGAATAGAGCGGGTTAAAGAATTTTGTGCGGCGCTGTGATGGCGTCATTCACTTGGCGATACGTATTTGTCGCGTGTCCCTTTCAACTGCAAGGAGTTATTTATGGCTACCAAGAAAAGTCTGGAAAACAGCGGAGACAAATTCATCGAGGAAGTGAAAGCGAGCTTGGATGAAGCTGAGCAACTGATGCGTGAAGCAGCCGAAGCGACGGGCGATAAAGCTGGAGAGCTCCGTGAGCGAGCTTTGCGTTCATTGCGTGTGACCCGCGATTCGCTGCATGATGCCCAGGAAGCGGTGGTTGAGCATAGTGTTCGTGCGGCCAAGGCCACCGATAACTATGTGCATGACAAACCCTGGCAAGCCATCGGCGTGGCCGGTATTGTGGGCCTGATGTTCGGCATGCTGATCAGCCGTCGTTAATCTGTCTGTGCTCTGCGCTGCTGACTGGTTTAAGCAGCAGAAAAAGTAGCCCTGCCGATCCGAACCTTCCGGTTCGGATCGGCAGCCTCTTCGCAATCAGGCTCCTGACATTGCGTGCAATGGCAGGATGTCGCAGAGCAGGAATAAAACATGGCGCTAAGGCAAACTATCAGTCAGCTTGGTTCTACCTTGATAGGGGCCGTCAGTACTCGATTGGAGCTGTTCGCTCTGGAAGCTGGCCAGCAAAAGGCGAGCCTGATCACGCTGTTTAGCATGGTGTTCGGCGCGCTGCTCTTCTCAACGCTGGCAGTGCTGGTGTTCAGCTTGCTGCTGGCTTTGTATTTCTGGCCGACAGAATATCGCTACTGGGCTCTGGGCGTGTTGGTCGTGCTGTATGCGGGTTTGGGAGTGGGTCTGTTCATGGCGGTACGCCGTCGTTTGACCTCCGGTCCGATTCCTTTTTCGGCCACTTTGTCCGAGTTGCGTCGCGATGTTGCATTTATTGAGCGCTTGCGGGATACCGAAGGAGACGGTAAATGAGCATCAAACAAGAGAGCATGTCTGCCCAGGAGCGGGCTGTGCGTATTGAATTGTTGCGAGTGCGCGCCTCCCTGGAGCGCCAGACTTTATCGTCCCAGGTCCATTCGCTGGGGCAGGACTTAAGCCCTGGCAATTTGTGGAACAGTGTCAAACCTTCTGGTCTGAGCATGGGCGGCGTGGTTAGTAATGCGTTGTCTTTGTCGCGTCGTTATCCGTTTTTGCTCTCCGGTGCATCGGCATTGCTGAGCAGTTTGGGTGGGCGCTGGATGCGGATTGGCGCTCTGGCCCTGGGAGCGTGGAAGTTGTACGACTCGTCCAAATCAGCGCGTGAAAAAGCCCGCAATGTTCTGGTTCCCGTGCGACGCAGTCCCCGCGTGGACGAGTAAGTGGCGCGTATTTTGAAAAACCGGCTCCGGCCGGTTTTTTTTGCGTCTGATCCTGGCTTTGCATTCTGCCCGACTGGTTTTTGAGGGCAGCAGGGCTTATGCTCCCGATAATCAATAATTCCAATTGAACTAGACCCACCCCAGGAGACATCGCCCGTCATGCAGGTGCCATTACTGAATGCGTTAAGAACTTTTACGGTATCGGCGCAAAGGCTGAACTTTACCAAGGCAGCCGAGGATTTGCTGGTCTCCCCCTCAGCGGTCAGCCATCAGATCAAAGTGCTGGAGGAGTATCTGGGCTGCAAACTGTTTTTGCGCAAAAACCGTTCCCTGGAGCTGACGGATCAAGGGCAGTTTCTGTTTGATCGTTTGCAGCGGCCTTTTTACGAGATCAATCAGGCCTTGCGCGAATTGCGTATGCCACACGGCAAAAGCCGCATCAATCTGTCCTTGCGCCCCTTTGTGTCCAGCATGTGGTTTACCAGGCAGCTGTGTGACTTCTGGTTGAAGCACCCGGATATTGAAATTAATTTACTGCATAGCTTGCAGGCGCCGGATTTCTTCAGAGACAACATCAATTTTGCGATTGTCTGGGGCAAGCAGGGGGACTGGCCGCACTTACAGACTTTGCGCATCATCCCCGGTAATTTGACGCCCGTGTGTGCGCCATCGTATTTGCAGGCGCATGGCCAGATTAGGTCTTCGGCAGATCTCAACCAGCATGTGCTGATTCACGAAGAGAATCAACTCTGTTGGGAGCAGTGGTTACGCAAGGCGGCTGGTCAGGAACTGACGGCTAAAAAGAGCTTTCATATCGATGACACGAATGTACGCCTGAATGCGGTTCTGAACGGTCAAGGGGTGATGCTGGGTTGTCCGGCTCTGTTGCAGCCACTGATCGAGAAAAAGGAACTGGTTCAGCTGTTCGATGTTTGTCTGGATGAATACGCGTATTTCCTGGCTTATCCCAAAGAGGCGAATCATAGTCGGCAGGAGCAGGAGTTTGTGGATTGGGTGGCGTCCATTGCAATCCGCTAGGCGGTAGGGTCGGAGCGTTTCCCCGGCTGGCGTTCAGTGATGGGACTTTCTCAGTTTTACTGGGGTTGCCACTGCCACTGCCACTATCCCTTTGTCCCTAGTCTCTAAGGTAATGCTTGAGGCTTGGGAGGCCGTTCTTGCAACGCATCGGGCTTGTGAGCCCTTTATTGCGCGCTATTTTGCTCACCTCAGGCATGGAGCGGACTTGCCAGCGGCCGTTCCGCAGACCTTGAATCGGGGTTGAGGCCGGACTGGTCGTTCTCAATCCGCAACGATTGCAGCCTTCCGTTTCTCCTTCCTTCGTTTCAACAACAAAAAAAACTCATCGTTCCGTCAAATTTACTCAATTTTCAAGCGCCACTCCCTGTCGCATCATGGGCCTGACCAAATAAAAGCCATTCATGGTGCTCATGCAAACCAGAGGAGATATCGAGATGAATCATGCTGTGCGCTCGCCGATTGCGATTGAAGAATTTGACCGCAGCTATTTTCAGCAGGAAACCGACGAGGTTTTTGCCTTGCCTCCCGAGTGTTTTACCTCGGAAGCGTTTTTTCAGTTTGAACTGAATGCTGTGTGGAAGAAGCAGTGGTTCTGTGTGGGCCGTGCAACCGACATCCCCAATGCCGGTGACTTCTTCACCTTTGATGTAGGCAATGATGCCTTGTTCGCCATTCGCACGCGTGAAGGCGGTATCAATGTCCTGTCCAACGTCTGTCGCCACCGCAATATGCTGTTGCTGGAAGGGGCGGGGAATGTACGTCGCATCAGTTGCCCCCTGCATGCCTGGGTGTACAACATGGAAGGTGAACTGGTTTCGGCTCCCGGCCTGACGGATACTGACGCCAGTTTCGACCCCAAGAGTGTCTGTCTGCCCAAGATCCGCACCGAGGTCTGGGAAGGCTTCATCTTCATCAACTATGACGCCACCGCGCCCGCTTTGCATACCCGTCTGGGTAATCTGGGCAAGCAGTTGGCCAACTACCGCATGGCCGAACTGAAGTCCTCGGAACCCTTGAAGATGGAGAGCTTCGACTGGAACTGGAAGATCTTCAATGACGAGTGCTATCACTGCAGCTTTTTGCACGCCTCGTCCTGGGGAGGCATGTATGAAACCAATCCGGACCGGGTGGATGAAACCGCTGTCTTTAATGATGTGCCCAATGGCATTGTGTCCTACAACCTCATCTCCACACATAGAGATGCTGCACCCACCCATACCGGCTCCATTTTGCAGCCGCCCATGGATGGCTTGACCGACCAGGAACGTACCCAGCTTTCCTACGTGACGGTGGCCCCCAACCTGTTGCTGGTGGCCATGCCCGACAAGGTCAAGTATTTCATGTGGTTGCCCAAAAGTGCCCAGCAGTCCACCTATGGTGTGTCCTGGATGTACCCGCAAGCCACGCTGGAGCGTGAGGACCACAAAGAGAAGTTCGATCAGGAACACGACGATCTGTACCCCGTCATGATCGAGGATCTGTTTGCCTGGCGTCGTTCGCATCAAGGCATGCAGTCCAACTTTGCGTCCCGTGGCCGTTTGACCAACGAAGAGCTGGTCATCAAGCGTTTGCAGAACTGGCTGATCGATCTGTACCGCGCCGAAGAGCGTCGTGCGGACGAACAAAGCCGGGTGTTGCCGATCAGAGCGATCGCCTAAGGGAGCAGGAGCCGCATCATGCAGCAAACTTTGCAAACACGCGTGCTGAAGAAAACCAGGCTCTCGGACCGTGTCGTCGGTCTGACCCTGGGTTTGCAAAACGGGGCCGAGTTTCCCGCCTGGGAGCCGGGGGCCCATATTGAGTTGGAGCTGGCGGTCTCGCAGAGCGAGCCGCTATACCGTCAGTATTCCCTGTGTGGCCAGCAGGCCAACACCCGTGAATGGCAGATTGCCGTTCTGAAAGAGGACGCGGGGCGAGGGGGCTCGGCCTACATCCATGAAGTGTTGCAAGAAGGGGATGCGCTGGCTGTCAGTCTGCCGAAAAACCACTTCCCCTTTGCTGCCAACAAGAAGTGCTTTTTTATTGCCGGTGGCATAGGCATCACGCCTATTGTGCCCATGGTTCAGGCGGCTGCAGCCGCTGGCCTGGACTGGCATCTGTTGTATCTGGCCAGAAACGCAGCAGATTTTATTTTTCTGCAAGAACTGCAGCAGGTGGACGGCCAGCGCATCACCACGCATGCCTCCAATCAGGACGGCCTGTTTGATCTGCAAGGAGCATTGAAAGTGCTGGATGCACAAACCGTCGTCTATTCCTGCGGTCCGCAGCCGTTGCTGACGGCCTTGGAAAACTATCAACAGGAACAGGCCGACAGTGGCTGGCAACTGGTGCTGGAGCGTTTCTCGGTAGAGACCGACCCAGCCATGCTGCAGGGCAAGAGCTTTACCGTGACGTTGCAAAAATCGGGCAAACGCATTGCGGTAGCCGGGGATGAAACGATTCTGGCGGCCTTGAAACGGGAAGGCATACGGGTCAAGTGCTCATGCCAGAACGGAACTTGCGGGACTTGTGAAACTGGGGTGATTGCCGGTCTGCCGGAGCATCGTGATTTTGTGCTGTCTGAGCAGGAACGCCAGCTCAATGAAACCATGATGATTTGTGTTTCGCGTGCCGTGTCGGCTGAATTGGTATTGGATCTATAACAATAAACAGGAGAAACACCATGAAGAAAGTGGTGGTTACAGGCGGTTCGGGCCGTGTGGGCTCGTACGTCGTACAGCAATTGATGCAGACCATGGATGTGGTCGTGGCGGACTTAAAGCCCAGCCAGCATCAGGTGTCCTTTGTGCAAACCGATGTGATGGATCTGGACGCGGTTCGTGCCGCGACCAAGGATGCGGACGCGGTTATTCACTTGGCCGCTATCGATTTTGACTGGAAAGCGCCCGAGGAGCAGTACATCAATGTGAATGTACGAGGCACTTGGCATGTACTACAAGCTTGTCGGGAAAATGGCGTAAAAAAAGTGGTGCTGTGTTCCAGCATTTCCGCCTGCGGCCTGTCGGAAATGCGGGCGGACTGGAAGCCCCAGTATCTGCCCGTGGATGAAGCTCACGACAACAAACCTTATCAGGCTTACAGCGTCAGCAAAATCATGATGGAGCAGATGGCCAAGAGTTTCAGCGAGGCCACGGATATGGAGATTATCTGCCTGCGTCCGCTGGCCGTGGTGTTGCCCGAAACCATTCACGAATATATCCAGTTTGTGGACAGCCCCGACCGTAACTGGCTGTTTTATTACATCTGGGCAGCGGACTTGGCACGCGCCTTTGAGGCGGCCGTGAATCTGCAAGGTCTGCGCTACGGCGTGTTTTTCATCAGCGCAGACGATAGTTCTCACCCCCTGGCAACGACAGACTGGTATCAGCAGATTATTGGTCCTGTGCCTGAAATCAAGAACCCGCGCTGGTATCAGAATAATCCTCGAGCTTCTATTTTCAGCAGCCAGGCCGCCAAGGAAATTCTGGGATGGCAGCCAAGTACGGATTTCCAACACCTGCGTGAGCAATACGCGGTGGAAAAAGACCTGGCCTGACGGGCCCAGGTACCCATGATGAATAATTTGAACACGGAGACTTGAGCATGACGGGTATTAAAACCGGTACGCTGGATTGGACAGGCGACAACCCTTTTATTTATTTAAAGACCGACCCTGAGCAGGATTGGTCGTCCTTGTCCCTGTATTTTCGCATTGCCAGCTCGGCTTATGGCAGCGGCCAGGCCATTCTGGTTCTGGACAAGCCCTACGAGGACGGACAGGACAATGACGCGCGTTTGCTGATCACGGACAACCAGCCCTTGGCCCACTATCTGGTACAGGATTTTGTGCGCCATTTCGGCCTGTTTCGCAAGGCAGTGGCGCTGGACAGGTTGCAGGTGTTTGATGACGGCATTTTTCAGACGGTGAACCGTTTCCCGGAACTGGTCAGCGAGTCTGTGACCTCCGCCCGTGCTGGTCTGACGGTGGAGTTGCAATGGCATCAAATGACGCAACCAGCTATTTGCGTGGATCTGCCGCAAAGCCAGACCCAAACCCAGAAGCACGAAATGATGTGTGTGTTTCACCCGGCGCAGCAAGCCAAGGTGCTGATCAATGGCACGGCCTTGCCGGGCAACACCATCGAGCGTGACTTTAACGGCTCGCGTGCGCAGTCCGCCAGTCTGGCGAACAGCGAGACCTGGGTGCGTGTGGCATAAGGAGACGAGATGGCTCAGCATGTAGAGACACAGGCTCTGGCCGTGATGCCAGCCTGGACGGGGGTGCGGTCCCTGCAATCCATTTTGCCTTCGCAAGACCGCCTGGTCTTGCATGCCGGGCCACCGTTTCGGGATGCGCAGGAACTGCCTGCTGCGATACGAAACTCGGTCCTGATTGGCATACTGTACGAGGGGTGGGCCACGAGCAAGCAAGAGGCGCAAGCCTTGCTGGAGGCGGGCGGCGTGCAACTGGCCCCCGCTCAGGATTATGGGGTGGTCGTGCCGCTGGCCGGCGTTGCGACACCGTCCATGTGCCTGATCGAGGTCAGCGACAGCAATCGGCCCGAGAACAAAAAATACTCGGTGTTCAATGAGGGCATGCAGTGGTGCACCCGACTGGGTATTTTTGCTGATGAGATGGTGCCGCATCTGCGTTGGCTGCATCAGGATTTGGGTGCACGGCTGGCCGCGCAGTTCCAGGGGCCGGTAGAACTGGCACCCATCGTTCAGGCGTCCTTGCTAAATGGTGATGATGGCCATGCGCGGACCCTGCATGCTTCCCGGCAACTGGCCGACATTATTGTCTCCTGGGGCATCAATGATGCGGCCAGTCAGACTTTCCTGCATGGCGCGATGGCCTGGGCATTGAATTACTGGATGGCGGCCAGCGCGCTGATCCTGGCATATCAGACACCTGCCGATGGCGCTAACGCCATTGTTAAAGTGGGGGGCAATGGTTTGCGTTTTGGTTTGCAGCTGGCCGGCTCCACGAGCTGGTTGGTGACGGATGCTCCTGTCATTGCGGGCAATAAAGAGCCCGGCCATGAGCAGGCGAACGCACTGGGTGCCTTGGGTGACAGTGCCGTGGTGGATTTTGTGGGGCTGGGTGGTCAGTGTCTGGATCTGGCCAGTCTCAGTGCCAGAAATCTGCAGGCATTCCTGCCCTCGGATTATCTGACGCGTCAAAGTTTGTTCTTGAAGACTCGCTTGCCTTTTCTGGCCGGACGCCCCGGCATTACCGATTTTGCGCAAGTGATGGCCAGCAATACCGGACCGTTGGTGCTGCTGGGCATGATTGACGGTGCTGGCGAGCGTGGTCGTGTTGGCGGCGGGGTGGCGACGGTGGATGCCTCTTTATTGCAGGCTCTCAAGGAGTGGCACAATGAAACGACAGTGGTTTAAGCTGCCTTTGCATCAATTGCTGCATGCTCTGCATTCGGGTCAGGCCAGTCTGCCCGAGATCGTGGCCTCGTTCTATGAGCGTATCGCCCTACGTGATGACAAGATCGGCGCCTGGCAGTATTTGATTGATCAAGAAGACTATCTGGCCGAATACGAAAGTCGCAGCGATTTTTACAAGGCCTCGCCCTTGATGGGCCTGCCCTTTGCGGTCAAGGACGTGATTGACACGGCAGGCATTCCCACTAGCATGGGATCGGCCATTCACCAGGATCGGATTCCAGACATGGATGCTTCCTGTGTTACCGCAATCAAAGCGGCAGGCGGCATCTTGATGGGCAAGACGGTCACGACCGAGTTTGCTTACTTTCAGGCAGGCAAGACAAACAACCCGCATGATGCCGAGCGCACACCCGGTGGTTCGTCCAGCGGCTCTGCTGCCGCTGTCGCTGATTTCATGGTGCCGGTCGCCTTTGGCACACAGACGGCGGCCTCGGTCATACGACCCGCCTCTTATTGCGGTTGCACAGGCTATGTAGGCACCCGCAATGAGTTTTCCTTACGCAATATTCAGCCCTTGGCGCAGTCGCTGGATTCGCTGGGGATACTCAGCAATGATGTGCTGGATACGCTTTTGCTGCGTAATCTGCTATTGCACAAACCGTTGAATCTGGCGGCGCCAGGCACCCAGAGCAGCAGTGTGTTCGCGATGTTTACCGGCCAGGCACTGGGCGAGGTTCAAGACAAGATGCTGGAGACCCTCCAGGCCTGCCAGCAGGATCTGATCGGGCAGGGGCATCAGTGTGTGGATTTTCCCTTGCAGGACAGCATTGTTGAGCTGACGTCATTGCACGCCCAGATCATGGCTTATGAGGTGGCGCGCAATCTGGTGTATGAACAACAGCACCATGACAGCTTGAGTGCCCATGTGCAGTCCTTGATTCGTACGGGACTGGCTTTTCCCTACAAGGACTACATCGCGGCCTTGCGGCGGGCGGATACACTCAAACAGCGGCTGCTGGACTGGTTCGAACAGGCAGGGGCGGATTTCATCCTGGCACCTGCGGCAGCAGGGATAGCGCCTTGTAAAACCGAGGGCACCGGGGCGCCATTCATGAGCCGGGCCTGGCAACTGTTGGGCTTGCCCGTGGTCTCCCTGCCTTTGGGTTATGCCCAGAAAATGCCGATGGGCTTGCAGTTGATCGGCAAGCCGCATCAGGATGATGATTTGCTGCTGCAGGCGCTGCAGTTTCAGCAACATTTTCTAAGTACGGATTCGGTTCTGGCCGTGTAATTTCCTGTTTTCTTTTTTCTTTTGAACGCTCTGTTTTTACAGAGCGTTTTTTTTGACGCTGCGCTTTTACAGTTTAGGCAGTAAGTATTTTTCCAATAAGCACTTCAAACCGTAGAGTGCTCCGCCGATAATCGCCGCAATGGCCAGAAAGTCGGCGCTGAACACACTTTGTTCCTTATCGGCCAGTTCCATATAGATGTGTTCGTTAGCGGGTCGCGCGTAGGTCATGGGAATGGAAGGCCTGGGCAAGTCCGCCTGCAGGACCAGATAGTTGCCATTCGGGCCTGCCTGCAACAGAAGCGTGTCGACCGGGGTGGGGGCCAAACCATTGCTGTTCCCCAGTTCGCACAGTGTCCGGGCTCCTTGCGCCCAGTTGTCCTGGCTGTCCGGACAGTAGGCCTGAATGCTGTAGCCGTTGCTGAACTGCACCGTCAGCCACCCTTGGACGTGCGAGGCGGGGTCGCTGCTTACAGTTACGTTGGTCAGGCTGACAGTGGTCATGGTGCAAATTCCTTGGCAGTGCAAACGCGCTTTTCAGTCTGCTTAGGGCAAGGACTCAGTCTATATTTGATGCGCGCTTCAACAGGCTATTCTATAGAAGCTGGCATGGGAATATGGCTTTAGGTATAGATAGAATCACCTTGAGAAGACTGGCTTTTAATGTAAATCAAATTGTTTCGTAAAAAAAACAGCCCTGCAAAGCAGGGCTGTTGATAGCGGAAAGCTGGCAGAAAGAGGGAAAGCCTAGCTGGCGCTTGCCTTGCCCATGTTGATAGCCGGTTTGGCATCATGGGCCGGTTCGGTGTGATAGCGACGTAGCGGCTTGTTGGCCGTTTCGGGCATCAGAACCGTAACCCAGAAAAAGCACAATACCGCGACGATCGTGACGTAAAAAGCCGGAGCCAGGTAGCTGCCAGTCTGGGTGGTCAGCCAGATGGCCAGGTAGGGCGCCGTACCGCCAAAAATGGCGAAGGTGATGTTGTAGCACATGCTGGAGGCGGTATAGCGCATGTCGGTGGGGAACATCTCCGAGAGCAAGGTCACGGCCACGACACTGGCGGCCACCTGCCCGATACCAATGATCAGCATGCCGAAAATGGCTGCTTCCAGGGACGCTCCTTTGCTGACGATCATGTAGGCCGGTATGGTGAACAGTGCATGCCAGACTGCGGCAAACTGCATCATGCGACGGCGGCCCACCCGGTCCGAGATCACGCCGGCAATGGGGGTCAGGGCGGTGACAAACAGCAGGGCCACCATGTTCGCGGTCAGGGACTGGACCGAGGACAAGCCAATGACCGTGCGCAAAAAGGTGTTCATGTAGGTGGAGAAGATATAGAAAGACAGGGCGTACAGCACAATGAAGCCGCCCAGCTTCACAATATTGGAACCCTCTGCCTTGAATACCTGGGAGGCGCTGTAGCTGAGCTGCCCTTTCTTCTCTGCACGCATCTGTTGAAACTCGGGCGATTCGGCCAGATGATCGCGGATGAAGAAGGCCACAATACCCATGGGGATGGCCAGCAGGAAGATGATCCTCCAGCCCCAGTCACCCATGGCGTCGGTACCCACAATCGCAGCCAGACCGGCACTGATACCGGCAGCCAGCGCAAATGCAAAGTACGTGGCGCCAGACATGGCCCAGGCGTAGGAATTACGCTTGTTCATGGGGCTGTGCTCAACCGTGTAGATGGTGGCGCCTGTGTATTCGCCACCGGCCGACAGCCCCTGGATACAGCGGATGATAATCAGCAAAACCGGTGCCCAGATACCAATACTGTCATAAGTTGGAATCATGCCAATGGCTGCGGTCGAGCCGGACATCAGCAAGACGGTCAGGGCCAGGATTTTCTTGCGGCCAATCCGGTCGCCCAGTCTGCCGAAATAGATGCCGCCTAGAGGCCGCACAATAAAGGACACCAGGAATACCGCAAAGGTGGCCAGCAAGCCGGCCATCTTGTCTTCCGAAGGGAAGAAGTTCTGTGCAATGTAAACGGCCATATAGCCGAACAAGGCAAAGTCAAACCATTCAACGATCGTGCCGGCCGCTGAACCCATCATTACTTTTTTAATGTGACCGGTCTCGGTATGTTCCGATTCGGCCACCGTGTTTGCCCTTTGCATACTTATGTCTCCTCAAGTATTGGGACTATCTGTTTTTTGAAATCAAACCCTGTGGGGGTAGCTGGTTTTTTATTATTTACTGGCGTGTGTGGCTGTCTTTTATTCGTATTGGTATTGGTTGGATGCTCGATCAGAGCACCGGCTGCAACAGGATGAGTTCCTCCTTTTTGTAGGGCTGGGCATCCGGTCCTGGCCTGCTTGCAAAGCGCCATCCAGTGCGTGCTAGATAAGCTAATCCTCTGCCAATCGCTTGTCCATTCACTATTCACGCACTATTATTGACCGCGATGTTATCAATCTAAAATATGAGCAAAATCATGATTCCCGCACGCCTGGATTTGCATCATCTGCGGGCCTTTAAAACGGTGGCCGAACAGTTGCATTTCAAAAAGGCGGCCGAGCTGCTGCATATCACGCAGCCGGGGCTGACGCGCATCATCAAAAAGCTGGAAGATGATTTGCAGGTGGATCTGTTTGAGCGCAGCACCCGCCAGGTCCGGCTCACGGCGGCTGGTTTTTTGCTGCTGCAGGAAATTGAACAGGTGTTCGTGCATCTGGAGCGCGGCATCGAGTTGGCTCAGAAAGCCAAGTTTGGCGATATTGGGCATCTGATCATTGCCTACAATGACTATGCGGTGCAGGACGTGCTGCCCAGAACGCTGGAACATTTCAAGCAGCAATATTCAAACATCACAACCGATTTGTTATATATGCCCACGCAGCAGCAAATTCAGGGCTTGCAGCAAGGCAGTCTGGACCTGGGTTTTGGCTTTGCCTTCTCGGATGATCCCGAAGAGCTGGGCGTGCAGTGGAAGCCTGTGTGTCATGATGACCCGATTGTGCTGTTGCAAAGCGATCATCCCTTGGCCCGGGAAAAGTCCATCCCCTTGGTCGAGCTGGCCCATGAGCGGTTTGTGGTGGGCAGCAAGACACACTGGCAGGTCTGGCGCCGCTACTTTTATTCATTGTGCCGACATGCCGGTTTTCATCCCAACTCTGTGCAGGAAGCCAGCACTATTACCGGCATCATGAGCATGGTGGCGGCCAATATTGGCATCGCCATTTTGTCGCAATCCTTGCGCAAATATGTACACCGTGATCTGGTGGCGATTGATCTGGATTTGTCCGGGCAGCATCCGCAATCCTTTATCAACATCATGTGGCAGGAAAGCAATGCCAATCCTTGCGTGCCTTTATTCATCCAGACCATTACCTCGGAGCTGATGACGGCGCGAGCCTGAGGCTTGAGTATTTCTCATGGACCCTTGATGAGCGGTCATGATGCAGGGCGGGCTGTTTTGCTACAGTGCAGTTTTTAAACCCCGTCCCCTGCTATGAGTACTTCCACAATACAGTTTGGCCTGGATCACGTCATGCTACGTGTGCTGGACCTGGACCGATCGCTGGCTTTTTATCGCGATGTTCTGGGCATGCAGGTAGTGCGTCACACGGATTATGAATCCGGCCGTTTCACCAATGTCTTTCTCAGCTTTGACCCGAGCACGCAGTCCAGCCTGGAACTGACCTGGAACTGGGATCAAGACGAACCTTATGAAAAAGGCGGGGCGTTCGGTCATCTGGCCCTGATGGTCAAGGACGTGCATCAGGCAGTGGATTATCTGCAGGAGCAGGGGGTCAGAATCAAAACCCCACCCAAGCAGATGAGTCATGGCAAACGTACGATTGCTTTCGTATTTGATCCCGACGACTACCTGATTGAGCTGGTGGAGCCGCTGGCTTAGGCCTGACCGGCGCATTGGGAAGGCCAGGCGGCCGGCCTACTTGGTGTGCCGGCTTAATGCACCCAATAAAACAAAGACCATGCACCGTTGCGGTGATGGTCTTTGTTGCGTTTGATGCGTACGGGCTAAACGCGCGCTCTGCCTTACAGCCCTAGCGAGCCCCACATATCATCCACTTTCTTTTTGGTGGACTCATCCATTTTGATCGGTGTGCCCCATTCGCGCTGGGTTTCTCCCGGCCACTTGTTGGTGGCATCCATGCCCATCTTGCCACCCAGTCCCGAGACGGGCGAAGCAAAGTCCAGGTAGTCGATAGGGGTGTTCTCGACCAGCACAGTATCGCGCACCGGGTCCATGCGGGTGGTCATGGCCCAGATCACTTCCTTCCAGTCGCGGGTGTTGACGTCCTCGTCCACGACCACGATGAACTTGGTGTACATGAACTGGCGCAGAATGCTCCAGACCCCGAACATCACGCGTTTGGCGTGGCCCGCGTACTGCTTGCGTATGGACACCACAGCCAGGCGGTAGCTGCAGCCTTCGGGTGGCAGATAGAAGTCCACGATTTCGGGCAGTTGCTTGCGCAGCAACGGTACAAAGACTTCGTTCAGCGCGACACCCAGAACAGCAGGCTCATCAGGTGGTTTGCCGGTATAGGTGCTGTGATAGATCGGGTTGCGACGCATGGTAATGCGCTCGACCGTAAAGACCGGGAACCAGTCCTGCTCATTGTAGTAACCAGTGTGGTCGCCATAAGGGCCTTCCAGCGCCATTTCGTAGTGGCTGTCGGCAGGCGGTTTCATGCCTTCAGGCACGTCGGGTGTCAGGGCCTCCGGGTGATTGCTGGGCAGGATATGGCCTTCCAGCACAATTTCGGCCCAGGCAGGCACGGACAAGTCGCTGCCCAGTGCCTTGGCAACTTCGGTGCGTGAGCCGCGCAACAGCCCGGCAAACTGATATTCGGACAGGCTGTCCGGGACAGGTGTGACCGCCCCCAGAATGGTGGCTGGGTCTGTCCCCAGAGCAACCGCAATCGGGAAGGGTTTGCCGGGATTTGTCAGGGCGTGGTCGCGAAAGTCCAGTGCTCCGCCGCGATGGGACAGCCAGCGCATGATCAGCTTGTTGCGACCAATCAGTTGCTGGCGGTAAATGCCCAGATTCTGGCGCTTGGCATGTGGGCCTTTGGTAATGACCAGACCCCAGGTCAACAAGGGAGCGACGTCACCAGGCCAGCACAGTTGCAAGGGAATCTGGTTCAGGTCCACATCCTTGCCTTCCAGTACGACTTCCTGGCAGGCAGGAGAGCGTACGTGCTTGGGGCTCATGTCCCACAAGGCGGATTTGAGCATGGACACTTTGGACAGTGCATCGCGCATGCCGGTGGGGGCTTGCGGCTCTTTCAGATTGGCCAGTAGTTCGCCTGTGTCGCGTAATGCCGACACCTCTTGCGCGCCCATCCCCCAGGCAACGCGTTGCGGCGTACCGAACAAATTGGCCAGGACCGGCATGGCGGCCTTGACGCCTTGATGCTGGGCATTCTCAAACAAGAGTGCCGGTCCACCGGCACGCAGTACCCGGTCACTGATTTCAGTCATTTCCAGCGAGGTGGAAACGGGCTGCGTAATCCGCTTCAGATCGCCCCTGGCTTCCAGTTGGGCAATAAAGTCTCTCAAGTCACGGTATTTCACAGAAGAACGGGGCTCCGCTTGCAGATATTTTGGTTAAGACCTTGAACAGGTTCTAAGGTTAACATCGGGCAGTTAGCAATACTAAGGATGAACCCATGGGCTTCCAAGATATGGACTATGTACTTAGTCGCTCAGCCCGTACCCTGACGTATCGCATCGGCGAGTTTGTACATGTGTGTGCCATGTATCTGGGCATAGCCGTACTGGTGACGATTGCAGCCTGTGTGGTTGTACCTTCCATGCGTGCTCAGTTTAACCAGCTTTATACCGGTCTCGTGCAAACCCTGCGCCCCGAGGCGGTGAAATACGATGCGTACAGTCTGGCGGTCTGGCCGGCAGACACGAGTCAGCCGGCCCTGTCTGAAGATGACCAGGATTTGACCCAGACGGAACAGCAGCAGGCGGTTTCTGCCTATCAGGGCTTTATGAAAAATCTGCGTGCCTCGGTGACGGGGCAGCCCATCGCAGGCGTGACAGCCGCCCAGCAGCAGGCCTTGCGCAGCTACCTGGCGCGCAAGTACAAGATCGCCTACTCGGTATCCGGGGCCCTGATCCACACGGCTTTTATTGTGGGCAAGGAAAAGAACCTGGACCCGCAACTGATTCTGGCCGTCATCGCCATTGAGTCACGTTACAACCCCTATGCAGAAAGTCATGTGGGGGCCCAAGGGCTAATGCAGGTCATGACTAAAGTCCATAAAGAGAAGTTTGATATCTATATGGAGGGCACGCTGGCGGTATTGAGCCCTGAGGCCAATATCCGGGTGGGCGGTCAGATTTTGTCCGACTGTATCCGTCGCCGTGGTTCCATTGAAGGGGGACTAGCCTGTTATGTGGGGGCCACCGGCCCCAGCGATGGTGGTTACGGGGCCAAAGTGCTGGCAGAGCGTCGCCGTATTGCCCTGGCCTCCGGTATCCCGGTCCGGACACGCTAGGCGGTCCGGATGGGAGGTAACGAGTGTCTGGGCGTCTGAGGGCCGGGCCCAGAGCGGGGCTTAGCGGCCCAGGAACTGGCCCAGACGACTGATTGCCTCTTGCAGACGGTCCATGCCGGTGGCATAGGACAGGCGCAAGGTATAGGGCGCGTGAGCGGTGCCAAAGTCTCGGCCCGGTACCGCTGCCACACCGGCCTCGTGCAGCAATTGCTGCGAGAACGCATCGCTGTCCTGGCTGTATTCACGGATATCCGTATAGATATAGAAAGCGCCATCCGGGCGGACAGGCACGCGCAGACCCAGACGCTCCAGCTCGGGCAGCAGGTAGTCCCGCCGTTGCTTGAAAGCCAGACGGCGTTCTTCGTAGATCGCCATGGTTTCCGGCTCAAAGCAGGCCAGGGCGGCATGCTGGGCCAGTGAGGGGGCGCAGATTGCCAGGCTGGCGGCCATGCGCTCGCAGGCTTCGGTCATCCAGGAGGGCAGGATCAGCCAGCCCAGACGCCAGCCCGTCATGTGGAAGTACTTGGAAAAGCTGTTAATAACAATAATGTCCTGATCCAAGGTCAAGGCGCTGAGGGGCGCCTGTTCGTAAAACAGACCCAGATAAATCTCGTCCAGGATGATAAAGCCATCACGGGCGCGCACTTCCTTGATCAGCTCTTGCAGGGCTGGGCGGGAAATCGTGGCACCTGTCGGATTGTTGGGCGAGGCAATCAGCACGCCGCGCGTGTTGGGGCCCCAATGATCGCGAATGTGCTGGGCGCTCAGTTGAAAGCGTCCTTCTGCCGAGGCGGGGATCAGACGGGCTGTGCCGCCCGCTGCCATGATGAAGTTCTGGTTGGCCGGGTAGGAGGGGTCGGGCATCAGCACTTCATCGCCGGGATTGATCAGGGCCAGGGTCGCCAGTGACAGGGCGCCCGAAGCCCCTGCCGTGACCACGATGCGAGACGGGTCGACACGGGCCTGGAACTGCTGTTCGTAATACAGGGCGATGCGCTCGCGCAAGGCGCTCAAGCCCGCTGGGGCGGTGTACTGGCCCAGGCCTTGATTGCTGGCCTGATGCAGCGCATCGACCACGGCTTGCGGGGCGGTAAAGTCCGGTTCACCTATGCCCAGGCTGATAATGTCGCGGCCCGTGGCCTTTAAGGCATTGGCCTGTTTGAAGAGTTCAACAGCATGAAAAGGAAGAACGTGTTCGGTACGACTGGCGAGGCGGGACATACGGCAAATCTCGGGTAAAAAGTGTATTGTAGGACCTTGCTCAAAAGGGCGTCAGGTGGCTGTGGCAGGTGCGCATGCTCAAGAAGGGTGCAAGCCGGCGGGCCAGTTGGCCTCAAGTGTAGGTTTGTTGCAGGAAAAGTCTATGGTTTCTTCGTCCAGGCGTGCATTTTTGATGGGTCGTCGTCCTCCCCAGACGGCCTGGCAGTCATTTTGTTCGCGTCTGAAAGCCCGGGTTCAGGGCGAGTGGTCCTTGCTCAGTGCGGAGCCGGATCATGAACAGGCGCGCCTGGAGCCGGCTTCCAGCGCGGACGTGCATATGGTGTTGACGCTGGCCGCCGAGTATGGGGTCACGGTGTGTCTGGAGGGTGTGCCGCAGGCTAGCGAGACGGATGGTCCGGTGATTGTTCTGGCTCCGGGTCGACAAATGGCACGCTGCGACCGTCTGGAACCCAACTCCAATCGCTGGTTTGTTCAGCCGGGTTGTTTGCTCGGAGAGATGGAGGCCAAAGGCTTTCAGGGGCTGGCCACTGCGCCTGCCGGCATGACGGTGGCCGCCTGGCTGGCTGACCGTCGTCAGCATGATTGGCCCAGTGGTCGTACGGCGTTGTCGGGTGTTCTGCATTGCTCGGTCATTCTGGCGGACAACACACAAGCGGCGCTGGGCCCCTTCGGACAGGACAACCGTAACCCTCTGGACAGCCTGCGTATGCAGCAGTTGATCCCCGCTTTGTTTCGCTTGATGGGCGAGCCCGACACGCAGGCCCTGCGTCAGGAGCATTGGCCCTGCCGTTACCGCCTGGATGCGCTCGAACCACGTGACGGCGATAGCATCAATCTGGCGCATCTGCTGTTGGGCCACGGTGGTGATCTGGCCTGGGTGGAGTGGCTGGTGCTGGATGAGACCGTGCTTAGTGGCTCGGACCCGCAAGACTGGTCCTGGCCCAATCAGGAGCAGCCGTGGCAGGCCCAGGATGTGGATAGCCGCATCAAGGCCCTGTTTGATCCCACCGACCGCTTTTCTTATCCTGGCCAGATGCTGTGAGTTTGTCCTGGCCCGTGCTTGACCCCTGATGTAACTCAAGGGCTAGAATGGTTCCTGCCTGGGCCGCAAAGGCTCGGCAAGGCGACTGGGATGGAGGCTGTCAGCAGGGCAGATGAGGGCAGACGGTTTGAACAGGCTGCAGGTCTGTTTGAATAGACGCTGTCAGACAATGGCCGCTTTCAGGCGATCCCGGTCCGTTTTAAATGGATTTTTGAGTGGGTAACAGCATGGACGCCAATTTTCGGAAAGCAGCTCTGGAATATCATGAACAGGGCAGGCCCGGAAAGCTTTCGGTCACGCCGACCAAGCAATTATCGAACCAGCGGGATCTGGCGCTGGCGTATTCGCCTGGCGTGGCAGCCGCTTGTGAAGAAATCGTCAAGGACCCACAAAACGCCTTTCGCTATACCGGGCGGGGCAATCTGGTCGGCGTCATCTCCAACGGTACCGCCGTGCTGGGTTTGGGAAATATCGGCGCCCTGGCCTCCAAGCCCGTCATGGAAGGCAAGGCCGTGCTGTTCAAGAGCTTTGCCGGTCTGGATGTGTTTGACATCGAGATCAATGAAACCGATCCCGACAAGCTGGTCGACATCATCGCGGGTCTGGAGCCGACCTTTGGCGGCATCAACCTGGAAGACATCAAGGCGCCCGAGTGCTTTGAAGTCGAGCGCAAGCTGCGCCAGCGCATGAGCATTCCTGTTTTTCATGACGATCAGCATGGCACGGCCATTTGCGTCACCGCTGCCTTTCTGAACGGCTTGAGCGTGGTTGAAAAAGACATCAAGCAAGCCAAGGTGGTGACGTCCGGTGCGGGTGCGGCGGCCCTGGCCTGCCTGGACCTGATGATTGATATGGGGCTGCCACTGGAAAATATCTGGGTTACGGATATTGATGGCGTGCTCTACGAAGGTCGCCCCGGCAATCCTGTGCCCGAACTGGCCCGTTTTGCCAAGCAGACCGATGCCCGTACCCTCAGTGAGGTGATCGAGGGGGCCGATGTATTCCTGGGGCTGTCCGCCGGTGGCGTACTCAAGCCCCAGATGCTGGAGAAGATGGCGGCCCGACCGTTGATTCTGGCTCTGGCCAATCCCAATCCCGAGATCCTGCCGGAAGACGCCCACGCCGTGCGTGATGATGTGGTCATGGCAACCGGCCGGTCGGACTATCCGAATCAGGTCAACAATGTATTGTGCTTCCCCTACATCTTCCGTGGGGCGCTGGACGTGGGGGCCACCACCATTACGCGGGGCATGGAAAAAGCCGCTGTGCAGGCCATTTGCCAGTTGGCACGCGAAGAGCAGGATGAGGGCGTTGCGGCTGCCTATGGGCTGGAAGAGGTCTCTTTCGGTCCGTCCTTCTTCATTCCTCGTCCCTTTGATTCGCGTCTGATTGTGCGTATTGCTCCGGCCGTGGCCAAAGCGGCGATGGAAGAGGGCGTGGCGACCCGTCCCATAGCGGACTTGAACAACTACATTTATCAGCTACGCCAGTTTGTTTATAAATCCGGCTCCTTCATGAAGCCAATTTATTCACTGGCTCGGGGGCTGGTGCAAGATGGTGCCAAATCCCGTGTGGTCTTTAGTGAAGGCGAGGACGAACGCGTCCTGCGCGCCGTACAGATTATTGTGGATGAGGGGTTGGCCAGTCCCATCTTGGTGGGCCGTCCCGCTGTCTTGCAACAGCGCATCGAACGTTATGGTCTGCGTCTGCGTCTGGGCATTGACGTGGAGGTGACCAACCCCGAACAGGACGATCGCTTCCACCGTTACTGGACCAGTTACTGGGAAATCATGTCGCGTCGCGGTATCAGCAAAGAGATGGCTCGCGTGGAAATGCGGCGTCGCCCGACCCTGATCGGGGCCATGATGCTGCATCTGGGCGATGCCGATGGCATGATCTGTGGCACAGTGGGACGTTACGAAAATCACCTGGAACTGGTGGACCAGGTCATTGGCAAAGCACCGGGTGTCAAAACCTATGCTGCCATGAATATTTTATTGCTCAGTGAGCGCAGTGTGGCCCTGACCGATACGCACATTAACCACGATCCCGATTCGGACCAGGTGGCCGAGATCACCCTGGCGGCAGCGCGTAAAATGCGCCAGTTCAATATCGAACCCAAGGTGGCTTTGCTGTCCAGTTCCAATTTCGGGACCAATAATTCGCCCGCAGCGGTCACCATGCGCGGTGCGCTGGAGCGCGTGCGCCAGCTCGACCCCAGCCTGGAAGTGGATGGTGAAATGCACGGCGACTGCGCGCTGGATGAAAAGGCCCGTCATCAGATCCTGCCGACCTCGGCCCTGAGCGGCGAGGCCAATCTGCTGGTCTGCCCGAACGTGGAAGCGGGCAATATTGCCTACAACCTGCTCAAGACGGCTGCGGGTGGTAACGTGGCAATTGGCCCTTTCCTGCTGGGAGCCCGGGCACCGGTTCATATCATGACCTCGACCTCGTCAGTGCGCCGTATCGTCAATATGACGGCCGTCACGGTGGTGGATGCCAACGTCGCTACTGAAGGCTGATACGGATCATGATTCAGCGCTCACCCGCCCCGCTGGCCTTGATCCTGAACGGGGGCGGGGCGCGCGGCGCGTATCAGGCCGGGGTGCTGGCCGGCCTGCTGGAGCTGCTGGACCCGGAGCGCAACCCCCAGTTCAGCAATCCTTTCGATATTATTTGCGGCTCGTCGGCCGGTTCCATCAATGCGGCCGGTCTGGCCTGCCGCGCAGATAAACCGCACGAAGCTGTCGACCATATACAACAGCTGTGGGGGTCCTTGCGCACCAATGACATCTTTCATGCCGACCCCTTGCAGTTGCTGGCCACCAGTGCGCATTGGGTAGCCACGCTAGCCCTGGGCTGGCTGGCCCCCCGTCTACGCGATCATGTGCCGCACTCCATGCTGGACAACTCACCCTTGCGCGAGTTGCTGGAACAGAGCCTGGACTTTGAGCGCCTGCAACGCAATCTGGCCCAGCAGCATGTGGGGGCGCTGGCCATTACCGCTGCCGCCTACACCACGGGCGAGCACCTGACTTTTTACCAGTCGGACGAGCGCATTCGCCCCTGGACACGCAATCTGCGTCGCGCCATTCCCGGCGTCATCGGAGTGGACCATCTGATGGCTTCCAGCGCCATTCCCTTCATGTTTCCGGCGCAGTCCCTGCAAGTGGGCAAGCAAACCCAATGGTGTGGTGACGGCACTATGCGTCAGTTGGCCCCCATCAGTCCGGCCATACATCTGGGCGCCCATAAAGTCTTGATTGTGGGGACGGGATATGCGGACAACACGTACCACGAGCAAGAATGTGCAGACCCGCCATACCCCTCTTTGGCGCAGATCAGTGGCTATGCCTTGTCCAACATATTCCTCGATAGTGTGTCAACGGATATTGAACGTATGGAGCGGATCAATACATTGCTTGCCTATATGCCTGCAAATGTATTACAAAGCCAATCGCTGCGTCCTGTCAGCACGTTTGCCATCACCCCCAGCCGCTCGCTGGATGAAATTGCCACCCGGCATATTCATCAGATGCCAACTGCTGCACGTACCCTATTTCGAGTACTTGGTGTATCTTCAAAGTCCGGTCCGACCACAGGCGGTGCATTAATTTCATATTTGTTATTCGAGTCCGGCTACACCCAAGAGCTGATCGAGTTAGGAAAGACCGATACCATGAGTCGTCGTGAAGAAGTATTAGCGTTTTTTAAGGAAGCGTCCTGATGAGCCAATCCCTGACTTTGCAAGAGGCTTTGCAACAAGGCGGCGTGCTCGACGCAACGGGCCTGACGGCTGCTGATTTTCTGAAGCAGGCACAGGACCAGGGGCTCACTGCCCTGGAAGTAAGTTGCGATCGTGCGCGCAATCGCTCCGCTGTGCTGCGAGCAGTCGCCAAAGCTGTTGATTACCCTGAATTTTTTGGTGGCAATCTGGATGCGCTCTACGATTGCCTGTGCGACACCGTACTGGATCAAAAGGCTGGTTTGGCCTTGTGGCTGGACAACCTGCACAGTGGCGATCCCGCATTGGAAAAAGACGCCCAGGCTATCTTGGGCGTGTGTGAGGATGTGCATGCCTGGGCCTCGAACAACGAGCGCCGTTTTGTCTGTGTTGTTTTACATGCCGGCAAGCATCCTGATCCGGAACCAGGCGAGACCCCTGCCTCCTACTCCAGCCAGGACGAGGAATAAGCCTTATTCCCAGCCTTGCAAGGCGCTGATCGCTGCCGTCAGCGCCAAGGCAGCGGTCTCGGTTCGCAGTACGCGGTGCCCGAAGCGAATGGCCTGCGCCTGGGCAGCCAGCGCCACTTTTTGTTCTTCGGGCGACCAGCCGCCTTCGGGGCCAATCAAAATGGTGACGGCCTGATCCTGCGGCTTTATGGCTTGTGCCAGTTGCTGAGGCGCATCAGGGTCACAAAACAGATGCAGGCCCGTTCGGGCATCCCGAAAGTAGTCGGACAAGCTCAGCGGCGCCGCCAGTTCCATCAGACGATTGCGGCCACACTGCTCGCTGGCTGACTCGATGACCCGCTGCCAGTGGACCATGCGTTTGGCCTGCCGTTCCGCGCTCAGTTGCAGCACGCTGCGTTGCGCGCGAATCGGCACCAGGCAGCTCACTCCCATTTCCACCGCTTTTTCGATAATCCAGTCCATTTTGTCGCTGGAGGCAATGCCTTGCAGGACGGTAATGCGGCCAGCCAGTTCGCGTACGGGTGTTTCGGCCGCCCCCAGGTTGGCAAACCCTTTTTTGCCCTCGATGCGCAAGGTAGCGGGAAATTGGGTGCCCAGTCCGTCAAACAGGACGATGTCCTGCCCATCTTTTAAACGCAGTACCCGGATGGCGTGATGCGCCAGGGCGTCGGGCAGGGCGATCTCGGTGTGGGCCGTCAGGGCAAAGGGATGATAAAAACGGGGAGCTGCCATATCAGGACACCATCAAGGGTAAAAAAACCGCACAAGCATACCGTACCTGGGCTGGGGGAAGAAAGCGCAAGGCCGCAGCGCAAGTGAGGGCGATTTAGCGCCAGCAATGCTAAAATAGCGCGTTTTATAAACTAATCAGGGCCGTGAGCCGTCCGCTAGCCGGAATTGTCGCGCCGCCGCCCCAATGAGCTTCTAATGGATATTGCGTCAGCCTCTGATAAAACCCTAGCCAATGCCATCCGTGCCTTGGCTATGGATGCCGTGCAACAAGCTAATTCGGGCCACCCCGGTGCGCCTATGGGCATGGCCGATATCGCCCAGGTTCTCTGGTCCCGGCACCTGAAACACAACCCCGCCGACCCCGCCTGGTTTGATCGTGATCGTTTTGTGTTGTCAAACGGCCACGGTTCCATGCTGATCTACGCTTTGTTGCACCTCAGCGGTTACGACCTGTCTCTGGACGAGTTGCGCAACTTCCGCCAGATGCATTCGCGTACCCCCGGCCACCCAGAAGTGGGTATTACGGCTGGCGTGGAAACCACGACCGGCCCTTTGGGCCAGGGTCTGGGCAATGCGGTTGGCTTTGCGCTGGCCGAAGCCTTGTTGGCCCGCGAGTTCAACCGTGACGGCCACGAGGTGGTAGATCACCTGACTTGGGTTTTTGCAGGCGATGGCTGTTTGATGGAAGGGATCTCGCACGAGGCCTGCTCCTTGGCCGGCACCTGGAAGCTGTCCAAGCTGGTCGTGCTGTACGACGACAACGGCATCTCTATTGATGGCAAGGTCGAGAACTGGTTCGGTGACGATACGCCCGCCCGCTTTGAAAGCTATGGCTGGAACGTCATCCGTGCTGTTGACGGTCATGACGCCGCCTCGATTCACAACGCGATTGAACAGGCCCGCCGCAACGCCAAAGAAGGCACCGGCCCCACTTTGATTTGCTGTCGCACCGTGATCGGCAAGGGCGCGCCTAACGCGGCCGGCTCCGAGAAGGTCCACGGCGCTCCGCTGGGTGCTGAGGAAATCGCCGCCACCCGTGCTGCGCTGGGCTGGAACCACGGCCCGTTTGAAATTCCTCAAGAAGTCTACCAGGGCTGGGATTGCCGCGAAAAAGGGGGCGTCCAGCAAGCGGAATGGCAAGCGCGTTTTGACGCCTACAGCCAGGCCTATCCTGAACTGGCCGCGGAACTGGCCCGTCGTCTGAAAGGCGAACTGCCTGCCGATTACAGCGCTAAAGTACAGGCCTTTATTGAGGAAACCGCTCAGAAAGCTGAAACCATTGCCTCGCGCAAGGCCTCGCAACTGGCAATCAGCGCGCTGGTCAATGTGCTGCCAGAAATGTTGGGCGGCTCGGCTGATCTGACCGGCTCCAACTTTACCGACTGGAAGGGCGCCGAGGCAGTGCGCGCTCACGCCGACGGTGTACATTTTGGTCGTCACATCAACTACGGTGTGCGGGAATTCGGTATGGCTGCCATCATGAATGGCGTGGCCCTGCATGGGGGCTACCTGCCGTTTGGTGGTACCTTCCTGACTTTCTCGGATTACTCGCGCAACGCCATTCGCATGGCAGCGCTGATGAAGCAGCGCGTGGTGCATGTCTTTACCCACGATTCCATCGGTCTGGGCGAGGATGGCCCGACGCACCAGTCCATTGAACACGCCAATAGTCTGCGACTGATCCCCAACCTGCATGTCTGGCGTCCTTGCGACACCACGGAAACGGCCGTAGCCTGGGCCTGCTCGATCGAGCGTCCCGCCAGCATCGGCATGAATGTGCAGGACGGCGGCCCCAGTGCCTTGCTGTTGTCGCGCCAGAATCTGCCATTCGTGGAGCGCGATGCACAAACCATCCAGAACATCCGCCGTGGTGGCTATGTGCTGCGCGATGCGCCAGATGCGCGCGCCATCATCATGGCAACCGGTTCGGAAGTCGGTCTGGCCTTGCAGGCGCAGGAGCAGTTGGCTCAGCAAGGAATTGCGACCCGCGTGGTATCCATGCCATGTACCAACCTGTTTGATGCCCAGGACAAGCAATGGCGCGATCAGGTTCTGACCCCGGGCATCCCGCGTGTGGCGGTGGAAGCGGGTACGACGGGTCTGTGGTTCAAGTACGTGGGTCTGGAAGGCGCGGTGGTGGGGATTGATACCTACGGCGAATCGGCTCCGGCTGGCGTCCTGTTCAAGCATTTTGGTCTGACAGCAGAGAAAGTCGCTGCGGCCGTTCAAGAAATTTTGTAATTGGAGTCTGACATGACGATTCGCGTCGCAATCAATGGTTATGGTCGTATCGGCCGCATGATCTTGCGTGCCCACTACGAGTACGGCAAAAAACACGATATCGAGATCGTGGCCATCAACGCCTCGGGCGGTGCCGAGATCAATGAACACCTGACTCGCTATGACTCCGTGCATGGCCGCTTTAACGCCGATGTGTCGCTCGACGGCGACTATCTGGTGGTCAATGGTGATCGCATCCGCCTGCTGAGCCAGCGCGATGCCCTGACCTTGCCTTGGGCCGAGCTGGGTGTGGACGTGGTACTGGAATGTACCGGTGCTTTCACCAGCAAAGAAAAGGCCAGCGAGCACATCCAGGCCGGCGCCAAGAAAGTCATTATTTCCGCCCCCGGCGGCAAGGATGTGGACGCCACGATTGTCTATGGCGTGAACCACGATATTTTGAAGAGCACCGACACGGTGATCTCCAACGCCTCGTGTACGACCAACTGTCTGGCTCCTCTGGTTGCCCCCCTGCACAAGGAACTGGGCGTGGTCAGCGGTCTGATGACTACCATCCACGCTTATACCAACGACCAGGTCCTGACGGACGTGCGTCACAAGGACATGCGCCGTGCCCGTTCGGCCACCAGCAGCATGATCCCCACCAAGACCGGCGCAGCCGCTGCCGTAGGTTTGGTGTTGCCAGAACTGAATGGCAAGCTGGACGGTTACGCTGTGCGCGTTCCAACCATCAACGTGTCCATGGTTGACCTGACTTTTGTGGCTAGCCGCAACACGACGGTTGAAGAAGTGAACGGCATTTTGAAGGCTGCTTCCGAAGGCGCCATGAAAGGCATTCTGGACTACTGCACCGAGCCCTTGGTGTCCATCGACTTTAACCACACCACCGCTTCCAGCACGGTTGACTCCCTGCTGACCAAAGTGACCGGTGGCAATATGGTGAAAGTGGCTGCCTGGTACGACAACGAGTGGGCTTTCTCCATTCGCATGCTCGACAGCACCATCGCACTGATGTCGGCCAAATAAGATCTGAATAGCAGGGGCGGGATTTCCCGCCCCTGTCACGTTAATTCCCAGAACAAAAAATCATGTCTACAAGCATCAAGACCTTGTCTGCGCTGGCCGAAACGGATGCGCTTCGAGGCAAGCGGGTATTTATCCGCTCTGATCTGAATGTCCCTTTGCAAGACGGGCGTATTACCGAAGACACGCGAGTCCGTGCTTCGGTGCCTGCCATTCGCATGGCGCTGGATGCCGGCGCTGCGGTGATGGTCACTTCGCACCTGGGGCGGCCCAAAGAAGGCGAGTGCCAGCCCGTGGATTCTCTGGAACCCGTGGTGCAACGTCTGTCCGAATTGCTGGGCATGCCGGTTGAGCTGCGGCGCAATTGGCTGGATGGCGTGCAGGTGTCGCCCGGTCAGCTTGTCTTGTTGGAGAATTGCCGCTGCAACGTCGGTGAAAAGAAGAATGATCCTGAGTTGGCCCGCAAAATGGCCGCTTTGTGTGACGTTTACGTAAACGATGCCTTCGGTACGGCTCACCGTGCCGAGGCCACCACGGAAGGGATCGCCCGTTTTGCGCCGGTGGCTTGCGCTGGTCCCTTGCTGGAAGCCGAGCTGAACGCTCTGGGGCGTGCCTTGAACCAGCCTGCGCGGCCCTTGGTAGCCATTGTGGGGGGGGCCAAGGTCTCCACCAAACTGTCCATCCTGCGCGCTTTGGCTGAAAAAGTTGATCAGCTGGTGGTCGGTGGCGGCATTGCCAACACCTTTATGATGGCTAGCGGCTTGTCCGTGGGCAAGTCACTGGTCGAAGAAAGCCAGTTGGAAGAAGCTCGCGAGGTGATCCGCATCATGAAAGAGCGCGGTGCCGACGTGCCTATCCCCGTCGATGTGGTATGCGCCAAGTCTTTTGCGGCTGATGCTGCCGCTGAAATCAAGGCTGCTGACCAGGTTCAGGATGATGACATGATTCTGGATGTGGGCCCTGAAACGGCGCGCCAGATCGCTGACATCATTGCCAAGGCCGGTACGGTTGTCTGGAATGGCCCTCTGGGCGTGTTCGAATTCCCGGCCTTTGCACAAGGTACGGCAAGCTTGTCGCGCGCGATTGCCGATTCCAAGGCTTTCTCGATTGCCGGGGGGGGCGACACCCTGGCGGCGATTGCCCAATTCAATATTGGTGAAGAGGTGGATTACATCTCCACCGGCGGCGGTGCATTCCTGGAGTTTCTGGAAGGCAAACGTCTGCCCGCTGTGGCTGCCCTGGAAGACAAGGCTTAAGTTTTGCCGCCTATCGCGTGACCCGTCCTCAGACTGGTTCATGCCTCAGAAAGCCAGCCAACGAAAGTTGGCTGGCTTTTGCTTTTGTGTAAAGACCGGACGCGATGGGGTTACGCCCCCTCTTTAATCAGTTGTCCATAGCCCTGCATGGCATCGGGCCATTCCAGCTTGAAGCCGCTATCGAGCAGGCGCTGGTTGCGCAGGCGTTTGCCGCCTTCTGCAGACGGGCGTCGTTCCGGGTGTGGCACACCCAGCAGATCGGCCAGCCCGTCATATAGCTCGGTAATCCGGTAGGGCCGACTGTCGGTGCCGATATAGCACGGGAAGGGCGCAGGAGCGCGTAGCAGATGCCAGCAGGCCGCTGCGGCATCCTCGATATGCAGGCGGTTGGCCCAATGCTCCGGGTCATCCGGTACGGTGGCCCGTCCTTCGCGCAGCCGATCCAGTAGTTGGGTGCGTCCGGGGCCGTACAGACCGCTGGGGCGGATGACCACAGCCTGGGCGGGGATGCGGTGATGAAGCCTTTGCTCGGCTTCCAGCAAGATTTTTCCATTGAACTGGGTGGGCTCCGTGGGGGAGTTTTCGTCCACCCAGTCTGTCGAGGGGCCATATACCGCCGTCGAGGAGACAAAGACAAAACGTTTCAGGGCTTTCAGGTCCAGCTCGTTGAGCAGATTTTCCAGACCTTGTAGAAAAACGCGCTCATAGGCAGCCTGGTTTCGCTGGTCAGGGGAGACCGCGTAAAGGACGTGAGTGATGGGGCGGTGTTTCAGTCGTAATGACGCAGGTTCGCTCAAATCGGCCTGTACCCACTCTATGCCGCTGTGATCGTCCAGGGGGGGGTGACGGCGCAGGCCGATAACCGGCCATTCATGACGACGGGCCAGCATTCCGGTGCGTGTGCCCAGATCGCCAGCGCCCGCCAGGAGCAAAGTACAGTTTTGAGAATCCACAGCAGCAGGTCCTTGAGTAGAATGATCTCGAGCAAAGCTCGATTGGCTGAGACAACAATAGCATTGGAGGCGGTCATGGAGTGTCGCAATTGGATTGACGGACAGCAACTTGGCGCGGAGGGCGGTGGTTTGCTACCGGTGATCGACCCCTCCACAGGCGAAACCTTTGCCCGACTGGCGCAATCATCCGCGGTGGATATTGATTGGGCCGTGCAGGCCGCCAGGCGTGCCAGTCAGGGGACGTGGCGCCGCCTGAGCGCAGCGCAGCGCAGTCAGTTATTGCTGCGTTGTGCCCGAACCCTGTCCGATGCTCGCGAGGAGTTGGCGCGGCTGGAGTCGCGGGATACGGGCAAGCCTTTGCGCCAGGCCCAGTCCGATGCTGACGCCATTGTCCGCTATTTCGAGTTTTATGCGGGTGCGGTGGACAAGCTGCACGGTCAAACCATTCCCTTGGGTTGGGAAATGACGGCCTTTACGTTGCGCGAGCCCTTGGGCGTCACAGCGCATATCATTCCCTGGAATTACCCCCTGCAGATCTTTGGACGCAGTGTGGCGGCCTCCCTGGCCGCAGGTAATACCTGCGTGGTGAAGCCGGCTGAAGATGCCAGTCTTTCTTTGCTGCGCGTGGCGGAGTTGTTGCACGAGGCGGGCTTGCCTGCCGGAGTGCTGAATATTTGTACGGGCCTGGGCAGTGAGGCCGGACAGGCCCTGGCCGCGCATCCTGATATCAACCATATTTCCTTTACGGGCTCTCCTGCCACGGGCCGTCAGGTGGCCTTGCAGGCCGCGCAGAATTTTGTGCCTGTCACGCTGGAGCTGGGCGGCAAATCGCCGCAGATCGTATTTTCAGATGCGGATCTGGACGCGGCCCTGCCGGTTATTGTCAATGCGATTGTGCAGAACGCAGGCCAAACCTGCTCGGCAGGCAGCCGTGTATTGATTCAGCGTGCGATTTATAGTGACTTTACGGAACGTCTGGCTGAAAGCTTCAAGGCCTTGTTGACGGGGGCAGCGAGCGACAATCTGGATTGCGGCCCTCTGATCAGCGCGCAGCAGCAAGCTCGGGTGCGTTCTTATCTGGAGAATCTGGATGAGGATGGCATTGTGGTGCTGGCGAAAGGCAAGCTGGACTCCAAGGCCCCGACGGGTGGTTTCTATCAAGTGCCTGTCTTGCTCGATCACGTGCCTGTCCAACATCGTCTGGCCCAGGAGGAGATTTTCGGACCAGTCCTGATTGCCCAACCTTTCGGTACGGAGCAGGAGGCCATCACCCTGGCCAATGGCACGCCTTACAGCCTGGTGGCGGGGGTCTGGACACGCGATGGTGCGCGTCAGATCCGCATGGCCAGACAACTACGGGCCGGCCAGGTCTTTGTGAACAATTATGGCGCTGCAGGCGGGGTAGAACTGCCGTTTGGCGGTACCGGACAGTCTGGTATTGGCCGAGAGAAGGGGTTTGAAGCGCTGTACGCCCTGACCAGCCTGAAAACGGTTGCGCTACGTCATGCCCCTGCTTGATGCCAGAGAATGTAGGGGTTAGCGCGGCTGTGGTGTTGGGGGTTTTCTGGCAGCATGGCATTTGAACGCTAAAACAGCATTTCTTTAGGGCGGCATCGAGCCGCCCTTTTTATGGAAATAAAAATAACAGAAGGAGACAAACATGCGATTGCAAGACAAGGTGGCCATCGTGACCGGTGGCGCATCGGGCTTTGGCCTGGGTATCGCACAGCGCTTTGCACGTGAAGGTGCGCGCGTGCTGATTGCCGACTTGAATGTGGAGCAGGGGCGGGCGGCAGCGGCCCAGATTCAGGCGACGGGCGGGCAAGTCATTTTTGCCGCTTGCGATGTGTCACAAGGGGACGAGGTTCAGGCCTTGCTCGATATTGCGCTGCGCGAGTGCGGCGGGCTGCATATCGTGGTGAACAATGCGGGCACCACGCATCGCAACAAGCCTTTGCTGGAAGTGAGCGAAAGTGAGTTCGATCTGGTGTATGCCGTCAATGTGAAAAGCATTTACTGGACAGCGAAACATTTTGTGCCCTATCTGCGGGCTCAGGGTTCAGGTTCCTTCATTAATATCGCTTCGACGGCGGCCTTGCGTCCGCGCCCCGGACTGGTCTGGTACAACGGCACCAAAGGCGCGGTGGTTACCATCAGCAAAGGCATGGCGGCCGAGTTGGGGCCAGACAATATCCGCGTGAATTGTGTCAATCCGGTGATTGGGGACACCGCCTTGCTGGAACAGTTCATGGGCATGCCCGATACGCCGGAAAATCGCAGCCGTTTTCTGGCGGGAATTCCACTGGGGCGTTTTTGCACACCCAAGGATGTGGCGGCGGCGGCTCTGTATCTCGCCTCCGACGAGGCTGAGTTCATTACCGGCACCTGCATCGAGGTAGACGGCGGCCGTTGTATTTAAGCCCCACTGTGATTCGTTACAATCGTGCTGTTGGCAGGCCCGTTCAGGGCCTGTAGTTTATTTCGCTTCCAAGGAAAAGCATGACATTCAATCGACAGTCTCCCCGCGAGCATCCGGATCAGTTGCGTATCGGCTTGGTGTCGGTGTCGGACCGCGCCTCCAGCGGACAGTACCAGGATGAAGGCATTCCCGCGCTGCGTCGCTGGCTTGACAGCGCCTTGACGGTAGCGCCGGCCTATCTGGAGCGACTGATTCCCGATGAGCGAGCCCTGATTACCGCTACCTTGGTCGAGCTGGTGGAAGCCGGTTGCGATCTGGTTTTGACTACGGGTGGCACCGGCCCGGCTCGTCGCGACGTGACCCCGGAGGCGACTCTGGATGCAGGAACACGCGAAATGCCCGGATTCGGTGAACAGATGCGCCAAATCAGTTTAAAATTCGTACCAACAGCGATTTTGTCGCGGCAAGTTGCGGTGATCCGAGAAATTCAGGACCACGCTGCTCTGATTATCAATCTGCCTGGGCAGCCCAAAGCCATTCAGGAAACACTGGAAGGATTACGGGATTCAGAAACCGGTCACGTATTGGTTCCCGGTATTTTTGCAGCCGTCCCGTATTGCATCGACCTGATTGGCGGACCTTACGCACAAACGCATGAGCAGGTGGTGCAAGCGTTCCGCCCCAAGTCGGCGCGTCGGAGCGCCCGTTAACAGGCTCAACCAACAATGGGCTGGACACAGACTGTGTCCAGTCAAGTTTTTCACTTATTTTAGTCTTCAGGAGGTCTTCTCATGGCCCTAGTTTCCATGCGCCAGCTGCTCGATCATGCGGCCGAGCACGGTTATGGTATTCCAGCGTTCAACGTCAATAACCTGGAGCAGGTCCAGGCCATTATGGAAGCCGCCTCGGAGACGGATAGCCCCGTCATCATGCAAGCCTCGGCGGGCGCCCGCAAATATGCCGGCGAGGCTTTTTTGCGTCACCTGATCGAAGCGGCTGTCGAGTCCTACCCCCACATCCCCGTGGTGATGCACCAGGACCACGGTCAGTCGCCCGAAATCTGCAAGGGCGCCATTGAACTGGGTTTCTCCAGCGTGATGATGGACGGCTCCTTGCTGCCTGACGGCAAAACCATTGCCGACTTTGAATACAACGTGGAAGTGACCCGCAAAGTGGTCGATATGGCTCACAAGCTGGGCGTGACCGTAGAAGGCGAACTGGGCTGCCTGGGCTCTCTGGAAACCATGCAAGGTGACAAGGAAGACGGTCACGGTGCAGATGGTGTCCTGACCCTGGATCAGTTGCTGACGGACCCCGAGCAGGCGGCTGAGTTTGTGAGCCGCACGCAACTGGACGCGCTGGCGATTGCCATTGGTACCAGCCACGGCGCTTACAAGTTCACCCGCAAGCCTACCGGCGATATTCTGTCCATCGAGCGTGTGAAAGAAATCCACCGTCGTCTGCCCAACACCCACCTGGTGATGCATGGCAGCTCCAGTGTGCCTCAGGAACTGCTGGCTGAAATCCGCCAGTTCGGAGGCAACATGAAAGAGACGTACGGCGTGCCCGTTGAGGAAATTCAGGAAGCCATCAAGTACGGCGTGCGCAAGGTCAATATCGACACCGATATCCGTCTGGCGATGACGGCTGCCATCCGTCGCTTCCTGTTTGAAAACCCAGAAAAATTCGACCCGCGCGAATATCTGAAACCTGCTCGTGAAGCGGCCAAAAAAGTGTGTGTGGCCCGTTACCAGCAGTTCGGCGCCGCGGGTCAGGCATCCAAGATCAAGGCCATTCCTTTGCAGGAAATTGCCCGCCAGTACAGCACCGGCGAGCTGTCTCAGATCGTTCAGTAATTATGTCAGGCGAAGCCGGCGTGGGCAGCACGACTGCCTGCCCCGTTCTTCGCGTCTTTGCCCGGTGCCGCAGGCGCCGGGATTGTCGTCCCGCCTGCATCCATAGTCAGCGGGATGTTTTCGTTTTAAGGATGAAATCGTGCAAGAGCCCTTACATCAATCCAGCCTGAGCTCCCTGCCCTTGCTGGCGCGTGGCAAAGTTCGGGACATGTATGCGGTGGGTGAGGACAAGTTGTTGATTGTGGCCAGTGATCGCATTTCGGCATTCGATGTGATTCTGGACGACCCCATTCCTGGCAAGGGCGCTGTCTTGACGCAGATGACCGAGTTCTGGCTGAACAAGCTGGCACACATCATCCCCAACCATACGACTGGCGTTAACCCGGTCGATGTCGTGGCGCCTGAAGAGCGCGCGCAGGTCGAAGGTCGCTCCATGGTGGTCAAGCGCCTCAAACCCATCATGGTGGAAGCCGTGGCCCGTGGTTATCTGATCGGTTCGGGCTGGAAGGATTACCAGGCAACCGGCGCTGTGTGCGGCATTACCTTGCCTGCTGGCCTGAAGCAGGCCGCCAAGCTGCCTCATGTGCTGTTCACCCCGGCCGCCAAAGCAGAAATGGGCTCGCACGACGAGAACGTGGATTTCGCTCACGTGGTCAAGGAAGTCGGACAGGAGTTGGCCGAGCAAATCCGCGATGTGACCCTGCGTTTGTACACGGAAGCCGCCGATTACGCGGCCAGCCGTGGCATCTTGATTGCCGATACCAAGTTCGAGTTTGGCCTGGACGAGCAGGGCCAGCTGCATTTGATGGACGAAGTGCTGACCCCCGATTCCTCGCGATTCTGGCCTGCTGACAGCTATGCCGAAGGCATCAGCCCCCCATCCTACGACAAGCAATTCGTGCGTGACTGGCTGGAAACCCAGGTTTGGGACAAGACGCCACCCGCTCCTCGTTTGCCTGCTGAAGTAGCCCAGCGTACCGCTGAGAAATACCGCGAAGCACTGGAGCGCCTGACAGCGTGAACGGTGTGCAGCCCGGACAGGTGCTCGCCGTCAGCGAGCCGCCTCATCGTCATCAGCAGGGTGGTGAACGACGACAGCTCGTTGGACGACGCTGCGATGAGGAGCCGGGCTCTGGGGACGGGCCAGGGGCACCGTACAGCCTGCCCCGTCTGAAAACCCATCATTGGATGGGCCCTGCTGTTTTTCCATTTACCAAGGCGCCTGGCAGCATGGCGCCTTCTTCCTTTTAGGGCGTATCTCTGATGAGCGTACAAACTCCTGTAGCCCCTGTGGTGGGCATTGTGATGGGCTCCTCCAGCGACTGGGAGGTCATGAGCCAGGCCGTCGCCATTCTGGACGAATTTGGCGTGTCTCATGAATGCCGCGTGGTCTCTGCCCACCGCATGCCCATCGATATGGTGGATTACGGTGCCCAGGCGCCCGCCCGTGGCCTGAAAGCCATTATTGCGGGTGCTGGTGGCGCGGCCCACTTGCCTGGCATGTTGGCTGCCCTGACACACCTGCCTGTCTTTGGGGTTCCCGTGCCGTCGCGTTACTTGCGCGGCGAGGATTCCCTCTTGTCGATTGTGCAAATGCCCAAAGGCGTGCCGGTTGCCACCTTTGCGATTGGCGAGGCCGGTGCCGCCAATGCCGCCTTGCATGTGATTGCCAATCTGGCCGTCAACGATGCGGTGCTGACTGAAAAACTGATTGCGTACCGTGCCCGCCAGACCGAGGCTGCCCGCGCTATGCGTGTCCCTCCTGTTACTGCCTGATTTTATTTTGTGATGATGACCCCCATGAATGATGCTGCCCTTCTGGTTCCTGGCTCCTGGCTGGGCATGATTGGAGGCGGCCAACTAGGCCGCATGTTCTGCCATAGCGCCCAAAGCCTCGGTTACAAGGTGGCCGTGCTCGACCCGGACACCCATAGCCCGGCCGGTGCGGTCGCGGATCTGCATATTTGCGCAGCCTACGATGATGCGCAAGCATTGGTTCAACTGGGGGAGCTGTGTCAGGCCGTCAGTACCGAATTTGAAAACGTGCCTGCACAGTCCCTGCTGACCCTGGCTCAACATACACGGGTCACGCCTTCGGGTGATGCCGTGGGCATTGTGCAGGATCGCATTCGTGAAAAGGCCTTTATTTCGCAGGCCGGTGTGCCGGTGGCCCCCTATGCCGCCATTGAAAGCCTGGATGATTTGCACGTCGCTGACAGCGCCTTGTTCCCCGGCATTCTGAAGACGGCGCGCTTTGGTTACGACGGCAAGGGGCAGGCACGGGTGGCAGACCGCGATCAGGCCTTGGCCGCCTTCCAGGAATTTGGCTCTCAGGCCTGTGTGCTGGAGGCCCTGCAGCCCCTGAAGTCTGAGATTTCGGTGGTGCTCGCCCGTGGTCTGGACGATCAGGTCAAAACCTTTCCGTGTGCCCGCAATGAGCATCGCGATGGCATTTTGGCCGTGTCCACGATCAGCGCCCAGTTCCAGGACGATGCTCTGTCCGAACAGGCTCGTCAGGCGGCCGCCGCGATTGCCCGCACGCTCAATTACGTGGGCGTGTTGTGCGTGGAGTTCTTTATTCTGGAAGATGGCCGCTTGCTGGCCAATGAAGTGGCCCCTCGTCCGCACAATAGCGGCCACTACACCATGAATGCCTGCGTCACCAGCCAGTTTGAACAGCAGGCCAGGGTGATGGCGGCTCTGCCCCTGGGTGACACGAGCGCCTTGTGTCCGTCCATGATGCTCAATATCCTGGGCGATATCTGGTTTGATGAACACAGTCAGATGCGTGAGCCGGATTGGGCCGCCTTGCTGGCGGTGCCGGGTGTGTCCTTGCACTTGTACGGCAAAGCTGAGGCGCGTGTTGGCCGCAAGATGGGGCACGTCAATATTGTGGGGGCATCGGATGAGCAAGTGCGCGAGCGCACTGCCCGTGCCGCTGCCGCGTTGCGCATTGCATTTGATCATGACTGATACCACCACCCCTGGCCCTTCCGAGCAGCAGATAGAGCAAGCCGCCCATGTACTGGCACAAGGGGGGCTGGTGGCCTTTCCGACCGAGACGGTGTATGGCTTGGGCGCGGACGCGGAGAACCCGGCCGCCGTGCAATTGATCTACAAGGCCAAGGGCCGTCCTGCCAATCATCCTCTGATTGTGCATGTGGCCCCTGGCGCCGATCTGCGTTATTGGGTGAAAGATATCCCCGCGGTTGCGCAACAATTGATCGACGCCTTCTGGCCCGGTCCTTTGACGCTGATCTTGCCGCGTAATCCGGCTATTCCGGATACGGTCAGTGGCGGTCAAAGCAGCATTGGTATTCGTTGTCCTTCCCATCCGGTGGCTCAGGCTCTGCTCAAGCGCATGGCGGAACTCAAGCCCAGCGGTCAGGCCGGTGTGGCGGCGCCTTCGGCCAACAAGTTTGGACAGGTATCGCCCACAGCGGCCAGCCATGTACGCGATGAGTTCGTGGATATGGGGCCAGATCAGTTGCTGATTGTGGAAGCGGGCCCTTCAGAAGTGGGGATTGAATCCACCATCGTGGATGTGTCGCGAACCCACCAAGGCGTAGGTGCCGTGCTGTTGCGTCCAGGTCATATTACCGCCGCCATGATTGCCGAGGTCATTGGCTACGAACCGGCCAGCCCCGATCAACAGGCTCCACAGGTGTCGGGCAGCTTGAAAGCGCATTATGCGCCGCGTACCCCTTTGTCTTTATTTGATGAAGACAGTGTGCCTGCGGTGCAGGCTGCTTTGGTTCAAGGAGGCAAGCAGGCCATTGTGGCTTTTGCCGCTATGCCTCCTTTTCTGGCTGATGTACATGACTGGTATGTCTGCAGTTCGGATGCCCAGGCTTATGCCCAGGACCTCTATGCCATGCTGCGTCGTCTGGACCAAGGCCAGTACCAGCATATCTGGGTGCAGCGTTGCCCGGATACGCCAGACTGGCAGGCAGTCAATGACCGCCTGGGTCGAGCAGCCGCGGCCTTTGAGTAAATCAGCCGCGGATGACTGCAGAGGGTTGTGAGTTCCTCAGGAACTGGGAGAGTCTGCTGTTGAGCGGGCTGTTTGCTGCAAAAACTCCGCAATCGCCTGGTTGACCTGCGTTTCCTTGTCCCGGTAGGGCAGGTGGCCACATTGCTCCAGCTCCAGCAGCTCGGTGTGAGGCACCAGCTGCTTGATGCGCCGGATTTGCTCCAGCGTGCCATATTCATCATCGACCCCCTGAATCGCCAGGACCGGACACGGAATCCGGCTGACCTCCTGTTCAATGTTCCAGTCGCGGAACTCGGGCTCCGTCCAGGTTGCGTTCCAGCCCCAGAAGGCAGATTCCACGTCATCGTGATAGCGTGCCAGACGTTCACGCAAAAATCCTTGTTCATAGGCTTCACGGGCCACCAAAATGCCACGCAAGGAAATATCTTCCACAAACAGGTGGGGGGCCATCACGACGATACCTTGCAGTTTCTCGCCAAAACCACTGGCTGCCAACAGGGCAATTGAGCCTCCGTCACTGTGACCCACCAGTACAATCGGCCGTTTCTGGCCGTCCTCGCCCAGGTGCTGGAGCAGTTGAGGCAGGACATCCAGGGCCTGCTCATGCAGGTAGTCGGGGCTTTTGGGGCGGTTGTCGGGGCGCGGAGTGCTGCGGCCATAGCCATAGCGTGAGTACATCAGGCCACTACAGCCAGTATGCTCACACAACTGCGCTGGCCAGTTCTTCCACATGGCAATGGAGCCCAGCCCTTCATGCAGGAATACCAGTAGCGGGGCAGTTTCCCGTTCTGGGTAAATGCGTTGATATTCCAGTTCAATGGCTTGTGTGCCTTGAGTCAGACTCGCAAATTGCAAAGATGAATCCAGTGTTGTCATAGCCGTGTGATCTTCAGATGCCCTGAACCGACCGGGCGCAAAGGTAATCGGAAAACCCTCTTTATGCCATAGATTGAGGTCGGGCGCACAGGCAGGCCAATGCGGGTCCTTGATGTGGACATTTTGCCGCTGTTTATGGCTGCTTCGGCTGCGATGCTGCAAATTCTGGCAGAGATGGTAGAGTGGCGATCTCGATCTTTTTTTTGTTGCGCCACAACATGAAATTTGCTGAATTTGAAGTGGGCATGCTGATTAAGCATCCACTCGTACCGGTAACGCGCGAAGAGATGCTGGATTTTGCCCGCAAGTACGATCCGCAGTCTTTTCACATTGATGAAAATCAGGCTGAACAAGGCCATTGGGGCGGCCTGATTGCCAGCGGCTGGCTGACCTGTGCTAAAGCCATGCGTATGGCAGTGGATACGAGCCTGCATGACTCTGAATCCTTTGGGTCGCCCGGGGTGGAGCGTCTGCGTTGGGTCTTGCCCGTGCGGGCGGGAGACTCCATTCGTCTGGAAGCCACGGTTGCATCCAAACGGGTGTCCAGCAGCCGTTCGGATCTGGGCATCATCCGCTGGAACTGGAATGTATTTAACCAGCGCGATGAACTGGTGCTGGAGCTGGATGCGACCAGCATGTTTGAACTGAAGCCTTCACAAGAATAATAAATAGCGTCACGGCGGTGACGCGACTCTCTCGCGAGACAAATCTTCACACCTTGTTAGGGATGGACAGCCCCTTGTTGGGGATGCTTTTTGCAGCTGGGCCCCTTGTTCGTCCGTGCAGCGGCGGTTTGTAATGGGGTATGAAATCGCCCGCGCCCAACCTCCCAAAGAGGCAGGGGCAAGCCGTCTTGCCCCTGTTGGCTTCGGTTTAAAAGAAAGCCTGAATTCCGGTTTGTGCGCGACCCAGTATCAGGGCGTGCACGTCGTGCGTGCCTTCGTAGGTATTGACGACCTCCAGATTGACCAGATGGCGGGCGATGCCGAACTCGTCGGAGATGCCGTTGCCGCCCAGCATGTCGCGTGCCAGACGAGCGATGTCCAGCGCCTTGCCGCAGGAGTTGCGCTTCATGATGGAGGTGATCTCGACTGCTGCCGTGCCTTCGTCTTTCATTCGACCCAGACGCAGGCAGCCTTGCAGTGCGAGAGTGATCTCGGTTTGCATATCGGCCAGCTTTTTCTGTATCAGTTGATTGGCAGCCAGTGGACGGCCAAACTGCTTGCGGTCCAAGGTGTACTGACGAGCGGTATGCCAGCAGGATTCGGCGGCGCCCAGAGCGCCCCAGGCAATTCCGTAGCGCGCCGAGTTCAGGCAGGTGAAGGGACCGCGCAAGCCTGAAACATGAGGCAGCATCTGGCTGTCGGAGATTTCCACATCGGCCATGACAATCTCGCCGGTCAGTGAAGCGCGTAAACCTACCTTGCCGTGAATGGCGGGCGTGGACAGGCCTTTCATGCCTTTTTCCAGAATGAAGCCGCGGATCTTGCCGTCGTCTTCACCGCCCACGACTTTGGCCCAGACCACCAGCACATCGGCAATCGGGGAGTTGGTAATCCAGGTTTTGCTGCCGCTCAGGCGATAGCCGCCGTCCACTTTGAGGGCGCGACTTTCCATGGCTCCAGGGTCCGAGCCATGATTGGGCTCGGTCAGCCCAAAGCAACCGATCCATTCACCGCTGGCCAGTCTGGGCAGATATTTCTGTTTCTGCTCCTCGCTGCCAAATTCAAAAATCGGCACCATGACCAAGGAGGACTGCACGCTCATCATGGATCGGTAGCCCGAGTCCACCCGCTCTACTTCGCGGGCAATCAGGCCATAGCTGACATAGTTCAGCCCCGCGCCACCATAGGTATCCGGAATGGTGGCGCCCAGCAGGCCCAGCGACCCCATCTCGGCAAAGATGGCCGGGTCAGTCTGCTCATGGCGGAAGGCCTCCAACACGCGCGGCAGCAGTTTCTCCTGTGCGTAAGCATGGGCCGCATCGCGCACCATACGTTCTTCATCGCTCAACTGCTGGTTCAGCAGCAGGGGGTCGTCCCAATGGAAAGAGGGGTTGGCAGACATAGAGGTACTCCGGGAAAAGCAAATTGGGTCAATCAGGTGGTGCCAGAAAGGCCGCCATCGGTCTGAGAAACAAAAAGAGCGGTTTGAACATCGCTGACCGCAGCCACGAGGAGTCGTGGTGTGCACATTGTTGTGCTCTCAGAAGGCAAGGGGCCGACGATATTCCTGTAAAGTCTCAGCATAGTGTGCATAAAGCGCACAAGGCAATTGATAAAATTGCACAATGTCGTGTGCTGGCGTAACGATGTCGCCGCAGGATAGGTAGCCAGTCAGGAAAAGAGGGGGAGCAAATGAGACAAGGTGTGCCCAGCTTGGGTGCCTTACAGGCCTTTGAGGCCACTGCACGCCTGGGAACCTTTTCCCGTGCCGCGGAAGAACTGTCCTTGACGCATAGCGCTGTGTATCGGCAGGTGAGCGGCCTGGAGCAGCGTCTGGGTGTCACCTTGTTGACGCGGGTGCGGCGGCGTTTGGTCTTGACGGCGGCAGGGCGCGATTATGCGGCGCGCATTCGCCATCATCTGGAGCAGATCGGTAAAGACACATTCAGTCTGATTGCGCGGGCCGGTGTAGGCCGCAACATTCATCTGGCTGTGCTGCCGACCTTGTCCACCGTCTGGCTGATGCCGCGTCTGGCCCGTTTCGCCCAGTGCTACCCCGATATCACGGTCAGCCTGTCGGTTCGTACCACACCGTTTCAGTTCGGGGACCACCCCTTTGATGCTGCTATCTATCATGGGCGGCAGCTCTGGCCGCAAACTGAAGGCATCAAACTGTTTGATGAAGGCGAGCTCGTGCCGGTCTGCTCACCTCATCTTGCAGTCGACGGGAGCTGGCAAAAGTTGGTCCACCTGCATATGTCGACGCGTCCGGATAGCTGGTTACACTGGTATCGGTCTGCGGGTCTGGAGCCTGATCTGCGTGTCAGTTCGGGACCGCGCTACGAGCTGTTCAGCCTGCTTCTGGCTGCCGTGCAGGCTGGGATGGGGATGGCGCTGATGCCACGCTTTCTGATCCAGACCGCGCTGGAGCAGGGCGAATTGCTCATGCCATTCCCCCATGCCATGCCCGTGAGCGAGGCATATTTTTTTAGTTATCCGACCGCCAATCAACCCAGTGAAGCGGTGCTGTTGCTGGAGCAATGGTTGCTGGATCAGGAAAAGGAGAATCCATGAGCGTGTATTGGAAGCCGGCACTGCTGTCGGCGCTTGTAGCTTTGTCGCTGGCCTTGCCCGCGCAGGCCAGTCAAACCGCGAGCCAGCATGCGAACCCGGAAGCCGCCAGCAATGTCATGCAACGTGACAGGCTGGTCACTCAGAAAAGCATGGTGGTGACGGCGCATCCTTTGGCAAGCCGGGCTGGTTTACGTATGCTGGATCAGGGAGGCAGTGCGGTGGATGCGGCTATTGCCGCTCAACTGGTCTTGGGGTTGGTGGAACCCCAGTCGTCCGGTATTGGTGGAGGTGGCTTTGTTTTGCTATTTCAGCCAGAGTCGGGTTTGACGAGTTACGACGGGCGCGAAACCGTGCCTGCCGCCAGCCCTCCGGACCGTTTTGAGCTGGACGGTCAAACCCTGTCTTTCAAGCAGGCAGTCAATAGCGGACGTTCCGTAGGGGTGCCGGGTTTGTTGCGCGCCCTGGAGCTGATGCACAAGGACGGTGGCGTCCTGCCCTGGGCCTCCCTGTTTGAACCGGCCATTGAGCTGGCCGAAGATGGCTTTGAGGTCAGCCCCCGCTTGCACACCTTGATTGCCGACAACCCCGAGCTGGCCGACAAGGCGGCTGCGCGTGCCTATTTTCTGGACGGACAGGGAAGACCATGGCCGGTTGGCCACCGTCTTCGGAACAAGGAGTATGCACAGGTGCTGCGCTTGTTGGCCAGCCAGGGCGCCCAGGCTTTCTATCAAGGGGAACTTGCCCAGGATATGGTGGCTGCTGTTGCCGCCGACCCGATTGCGGGCGACTTGACGGTGTCCGATTTGACGCAATACCGGGCGCTGCGACGTGAGCCCCTCTGTATGGACTGGCAGCAGGTGGCGCTCTGTGGCATGGCACCGCCCAGTTCAGGGGCGATCAGTGTGATGCAGATGCTGGGTATCTTGCAGCACACGCCTATTGCTGACGTGAAGCCGCAATCTGTGGAAGCGATTCATTATTTCTCTGAAGCAGGGCGTCTGGCCTTTGCAGATCGGGATGCCTGGGTTGCTGATCCGGCATTTGTGTCTGTGCCACAGCAGGCTTTGCTGGCACCGGCGTATTTGAAATCCCGTGCCGCCTTGATTCAGCCAGGTCGATCCATGGGTCATGCCCAGCCGGGCAAGCCTTTGGCTGACGCACAAGCCGCCACTGACAACACGCCCGAGTTGCCCTCCACCACGCATCTGTCGGTGGCGGACGCCAAGGGGCAGGTGGTTTCCATGACCACCTCGGTGGAGTCGGCCTTTGGCAGCAAGATCATGGTTCGTGGCTTCTTGCTGAATAATCAGCTGACAGACTTTGCCTTGAACCCCAAGGACGAGATGGGCCGTTTGTCTGTTAATCGGGTTGAACCGGGCAAGCGCCCGCGCAGTTCGATGGCTCCGATGATGGTGATGCAGGATGGGCGTCCTGCGATCGCGCTGGGTTCTCCCGGCGGCAGCGCCATTATTCCCTATGTAGCCCAGGCCCTGACGGGCATGCTGATGTGGAACTTGGATGCTCAAGAAGCCGTCAGCCTGCCGCACTATGGCAGCCGCAATTGGGCGACAGAGCTGGAGGCCGGCACCGCGGTGACGGAACAGGCGCAGGCATTAAGGGCGATGGGGCACGAGGTACGCGAGCAGCCTTTTCCCAGCGGTACGCATGTCATACGCTGGACCCAGGAAGGGCTGGAAGCGGGGGTAGACCCTCGGCGGGAAGGATTGGCGTTAGGGCAGTAGACCGGCGTGGCGGTGCTTGGTCCGAGGTCAATCTGCGGGGAGCCGGGCGAGGCATGGCTCATGATGCATTTGGGGCTGCCGTCCGTCTTGGCGACAGGCCGGTGGTGTTCTGGCACAGAGACTGGTACAGCGAACAGTCTGTCGTTAGCAACGGTCCACAGGACTCATTGACAGAAAGCGAGCAATGTTCTGGCTTTGCCCTCTGAAGCCAATCGGCTGGTCATTAAAAAAGCCCTCAATGCGGTGGATAGAGATCCACGCATTGAGGGCTTTTTATAAGGTTTCTGGCAGGCTTGATCGTGCGGTTTAGCGGAACACGACGGTGCGCTGATCGTTCAACAAAATCCGGTGCTCCACATGGGCGCGTACGGCACGGGCCAGAACCAGAGACTCCACATCGCTACCGATCTGGGTCAGTTCGGCTGGGCTGACAGCGTGGGTTACATGTTCCACGTCCTGCTCAATGATCGGGCCTTCATCCAGATCTGCAGTCACGTAGTGGGCAGTGGCGCCGATAATTTTCACACCACGGGCATGGGCCTGGTGATAAGGACGTGCGCCCTTGAAGCTGGGCAGGAAGCTGTGGTGAATATTGATCGCCCGGCCTGACAGGGACTGACACAGATTGGTGGACAGAATCTGCATATAGCGGGCCAGTACGACCAGATCAATTTTCAGATCACGAGCCAGATCGATGATCTGCTGCTCTTGTTGTGGGCGGGTTTCCGGTGTCACCGGCAGGTGATGGAAAGGAATGCCGTACGAGGAAGCCAGACCGGCGTGGTCCGTGTGGTTGGAGGCCACAGCCGCGATTTCCACAGGCAACTGGCCGCTGTGGGCGCGAAACAGCAGATCGTTCAGGCAGTGGCCCTGGCGGCTGACCAGAATCAGCAGGCGGGCTTTGCGCTGGGCGTCGTAAATATTGGCGTCCATGCTGAATCTTTCAGCAATGGGGGCAAAGCTGGCTTGCAGGGCGCTGACGTCCTGTGTTTCAGGCAGGGAAAACTGGATGCGCAGGAAAAAGCGGTTGGTGGCGGCATCGCCAAACTGCTGTGCTTCAAGAATGTTGCCGTTTTGCTCAAGCAGCCAGCCCGATACGCTGTGGACAATGCCGGTGCGATCCGGGCAGGATAGGGTCAAGATGTAATCGTTCATCGACAGTATTGTAAAGATTTCAGAAAAGTTTTTAAGCTGCCTGGGCCAGAACGTGCTGGCCGTGTTGTGCAATCGCTAAACACGCGGTCAGGCCGGGTGATTCGATGCCGAACAAATTCAGCAAACCCGGGATGCCGTGGGTGGCAGGTCCCGAAAAAACGAAGTCGGCGGCCGCGTGGCCTGCAGGCACAATTTTAGGCCGAATACCGCTGTAGGCGGGGTTCAGGCTGTTATCGGGCAAAGCGGGCCAGTATTCGCGCACGGCGGCATAAAAGGATTGACCGCGTTGCGGGTCCAGGTCGTAGTTTTCATCCTGCACCCACTCCGTGTCAGGGCCAAAGCGGGCCTGACCAGCCAGATCCAGGGTCAGATGCACACCCAGTCCGGCTTTATTGGGCATGGGGTAGATCAGGTGCTTGAAGGGGGAGCGGCCCGCCAATGAAAAATAGCTGCCCTTGCACAGATAGGCCTGGGGAATATGGCTGGGGTCCAGCCCCTCGATATGTCGTGCTGCCATTACCGCGCCCAGTCCGGCCGCATTGATCAGGTGTGTGGTGGTCAGGCTGAAGGGCTCAGCCCCGCCCACGTGAACCTCAAAACCTTGGCCGGGCAGGACCTGCGCACGGATAAAGGGGGTATTGAACACCAATTGTGCGCCGTGGTTCTCTGCATCGCCTTGCAGTGACAGCATGAGGGCATGGGTGTCTACAATGCCGGTCGAGGGCGATAAGAGGGCGGCGCTGCAGCTCAGGGCAGGCTCCAGCGCCTTGGCCTGGGCGGCATCCAGCCACTGCAAGTCGTTTACGCCACAGGCGCTTGCCTGGGCCTGCAGTTTGCGCAAGTCGGCTTCCTGTTCAGCGCTGCCCGCCACAATCAGCTTGCCACAGCGTTGGTGATCGATATGGTGATCCCGGCAATAGTCATACAGCAGGTCTTTGCCTTCGACACACAGCCGGGCCTTCAGGCTGCCCGGGGTGTAGTAAATGCCCGCGTGTATGACTTCCGAATTACGCGAACTGACGCCGTTGCCGATACTGGCGGTTTGCTCGATCAGCAAAACCTCCATGCCTTGCCGGGCCATTTGCCGGGCGCAGGCCAAACCCACGACACCCGCTCCCAGCACTATGCAGTCGACATCGTTTGGCATGATTAATACCTTATTGGCGTAGTAGAGCAAAAGGCGTAGTGTACTCCCGCCCTGAAGCGGCGGGCAGGCGCGTTTTGCAACAGCCCATCACGCCAGGGACGGGGTCAGATCAAAGTCGCCCGCATGGTAGATCAGGGGCTGGTGAGCGCTGCGCTCGCAGTGGGTAACTTCACCGATAAAGATCAGGTGGTCGCCGGCCTCATGGACGGCATAGGGCTTGCATTCGAACCAAGCGCTGCAACGATCGTCGTCCAGCATGGGCAAACCTCGCGGTGAGCGTTTGAGCGGGTGATCCCGAAAGCGCTCAGCGTGCTCTCCCCAGGCAAATCGCTTGGCCAGCGCTAGCTGACTGGCCCCCAAAACGTGAATCACGTAACCGTCACCCTGCACAAAATGCGGCAGGGATTGAGAACGTTTGGCCAATGACCACAAGACCAGAGGCGGGTTCAGAGAGACGGAGTTGAAAGAACTGACGGTCAGGCCAACGGCCTGGCCTGGAACGTCTTTGTTGGCGCCGGTCACGACCGTCACGCCTGTGGCGAAACGGCCGAGTGCCGAACGAAAGAAATCACTATCGAAAGAAGAAGAAAAAACAGTCATTGCATCGAGTCTGACGGGAGGGCACCCCCAAAGGGTACATTACGGAGCCAGTCGGCTCACCTGCCAATCAGATGGGTCCTTGCGGTCGAACACCAGCCTGTCGTGCAGGCGCGAGGCGCGGCCCTGCCAGAATTCGACGTGGTCTGGAGTCAGTCGGAAGCCACCCCAGTGTTCAGGGCGGGCGGGATGTTCACCTAAGCTTTCAGTGTACTGCTTGGCACGTGCATCCAGCTCGGCACGACTGATGGGCTGGCTTTGTGGCGAGGCCCAGGCGCCAATGCGCGAGCCCAGAGGGCGGCTGTGGTAATACTCGTCCGATTCGGCCGCGCTGATACGACTGATACGGCCTTCAAAGCGCACTTGACGCTGCATGGAGGGCCAGAAAAAGGACAGGCTGGCCCATGGGTTGTGGTCCAGCTCCGTACCTTTGCGAGACGTGTAGTTCGTGAAAAACACCAGCCCTTGTTCGTCGTAAGCTTTAAGCAGGACCACACGCGCCGATGGGCGGCCGTCGGCACCTACGGTGGCCAGGGTCATCGCATTGGGTTCAACTTCCTTCAGTTCAATGGCCTGATCCAGCCAGCGTTGGAATTGCTGGCGAGGATCGGCACATAGTTCATCTTCGCTCAGGGAAAAGCGTTCGTACTCGTTACGCAGATCGGCAAGGGACATGGGGCGCTCTTAGGCTTGTTGAGGATTAAGCAGTGCAGTGTGACTCTGTAGCAATTGAACCACTGATTGCAGGCGTTTATCCAGAATTTTAGAGCGTTGCAGCGCCGAGGCGGTTTCCATGACGTATTCAATGCAAGGGCCATTGGTGCCCTGGGCCGAATACACCACTTGTCGCAGTTGCTCGTCGGGCATGCGGGGAACGTAGGCATCGGTCTTGCGATTCATGGTAAAGACCAGTGCACGAATATCGCCCTGGCTGGTGCGGCAGCGCAACCAGCGGGGAATGTATGCCCCGCTGGGCATCTCGCGCAGCCACAGGGCATCGAATACCTTGGGCACGCTTTCAGCAGGAATACGAAACGCCATGCCCCGGCACGATCCGCCCACATCCAGGCCAAACACCAAACCGGGTTGTTCAGGAGTGCCGCGGTTGATCCGTGACCACAGGCACAGCGCCCGGTGATAGCCGCGCAGCAGGGCCTGGCGTTGTTCGGCGAACTCAAAATCGGGACGCCAGATCAGGGAACCGTAGCCATAGACCCATAGGTCCTGCTTTTCACACCACTGCACCTCTTCCAGGGATTGACGCAAAGAGGCGTTGCGCTCTTCGTCGGTCAGGACACGGAAGCTGCACGGTGTGGGTACGGCGGAAGGCGAGGCGGAAATAGAATCGATGTTCACGGCAAAAAAGGGGGAAAGCCAAAATCACAGATGCTTGAAACCTATGACGATTGTAGAACAAGCACAGTCCACTGTAGCGGGCTTTCTCGCTGATAACTAAGGAAAAATACTAATTTGCTTATATGAGTGTTGCTATTTGGCAGGGACCCGTCAAGCCGCCAGGGCATAAGGCCTGTTTCACGGGCTGTGCAGGCGAAATTAGACGTAGAATTATCCATTAGCCTTGGTGCAGACCTTGCTGTTGATGGCCTGGTCGAGCAAGGCAAGAGGGATATGGGGCGCCGCAGGCGCCCCTGCCTTGTGGTGGAGACATGCTGGCCTGCAGGCTGGCGTTCTGCACGGGTTTGGTCGCAACGGCCAGTGATGGACAGAGGGCATGACAGAGCAGCACAACATGGATGCCGAACGCCGTTTCGGCGGTTTGGATCGTTTGTATGGAGCCGGCGCGCGCGAGCGTCTGGCTGCCGCCCATGTGATGGTGGCCGGCATCGGCGGCGTGGGAACATGGGCCGTGGAGGCGTTGGCCCGTTCTGCGGTGGGCCGGATTACCCTGATCGACCTGGACAATATTGCCGAGTCCAATATCAACCGCCAGTTGCCTGCATTGGACAGCACCTTGGGGATGGCCAAGATTGAGGCCATGGCCCAGCGCATCAGGCAGATCAACCCGTACTGTGTTGTGCAGTTGATTGAAGATTTCGTGACCGAGGACAATGCGGCCAGCCTGATGGAGCAGCGTCCTGACGTGTTTCTTGATTGTACGGACCAAGCCAGTGCCAAGATCGCGCTGATCTTGCAGGCCCGTCGTCTCAAGGTGCCCTTGCTCAGTTGTGGCGGTGCCGGGGGCAAGACCGATCCCTTGAGCTTGCGCCGGGGAGATTTATCGGTGGCGCGCCATGACGCCCTACTTGGCAAGCTGCGTCAGATTCTGCGCAAACAGCATGGCTTTGCCCGAGGCAGTGATGCACAGGGACGGGCCTTGAAGCGCGTGCCTCGCATGGGAGTGGATTGCCTGTGGTTCGAGCAGGAAACCCGCCTGCCGCAAAACTGGACTCAGGCTGAGGATGGGGCGTTGCAAGGGTTGGCCTGTGCGGGCTATGGCTCCGGGGTGACCATCACGGCCAGCATGGGCATGCTTGCAGCCGATTACGCCTTAAGCCGGATCTTGAACCAGTAAGGCATCCTGCCAGCCGCGCAGGGCGTTCGAGACCCGGATCGCACGGGCATTGAGCAAGGCGTCCAGGGAAATCTCGGTTTCACGTGCCAGACCGCTGTTAAGCAGGGCCTGCCGTTGTACACCGGGCAAGAGCCAGCCGTGGGCTGGAGGGGTCCACCATAGGCCCTGCTCATCCTGAATATAGATGTTGCTGCGGCTGCCCTCGCATACCCGATTTTGCGTGTCCAGAAAAATGACATCAAAAAGCTGGGGGTTTTGTTCCAGCAGGGCACTCGCTTCCTGATACCAGGGCCGATGCGTGGTCTTGTGCGAGAGCAGCGGGTCCAGTGCGGGTAGTGGGGTGGGGGACAGGCACAACTGCAAGGGCCCCTCCAGTGCAGGCAGGGGTTGGGCCTGGGCATGGGCGCTGGCCTGCGCACTCCAGAGTATGCGCAAGCGCAAGGGAGTATGGGCGGGGGCCTGGCCCAGAGCCTGGTGCATGGCTTGCAGCCAGGTTTGCGCATCCCAGTCGTAGCCCAGCTCTGCACAACTTCGCGCGACACGTTCCAGGTGCAGTTCCAGCAAGGGAATCTGGCCGTCAGCGTCTACTCGCAATGTTTCTATCAGCTCAGGTTTGCTTTGGCTCATGGTGCTGCCTTTAAGTCAGTGTTACAGGGGCTTGTAGGACCCGTGCTTTCCACAGGCACTCCAGCCACTCCTGGTCCGGGTCTGAGTCCAGTACGATCCCTCCGCCCACCCCAAAGACGCCCTGGCCGTGCATGTCCAGCTCCAGGCTGCGGATGCTGACATTCAAGGACAGGTCGCCTGCGGGGCTGAGGTAGCCCACTGACCCACAGTAAATGCCACGGCGCTGTGGTTCCAGCTTGCGTATGCATTGCATGGCGGCCAGCTTGGGGGCGCCCGTAATAGAGCCGCAAGGGAACAGGGCTCGCAGCAAGGTTTCCAGGCGGCAGTCCGGGTCTACTTCAGCCTGAATGCTGGAGGTCATGGTCCAGACCGAGGCGTATTGCTCAACATCGAACAAGCTGGTGGTTTGTACGCTGCCGGTGCGGGCGACTTGTCCCAGATCGTTGCGCAGCAGATCGACAATCATCAGGTTTTCAGCCCGGTCCTTAATGCTGTGCTGCAGCTCCTGGGCGTTTTGCTGGTCTTGAACCGGGTCCGTATCGCGGGGGCGCGTGCCTTTCATGGGCCGGGTACGCACGATATTGCCTCGTTTTTCCAGAAACAGTTCGGGCGAGAGCGACAAAATATGGCGATCCCCGATCTCCAGGTAGGCGGCATAGGCGACAGGGTGACGAGTGGCCAGAGCTGTATACAGATCGCGTGGGACCATCTCCGACTGGATACGCAGGGGCATGGTGTAGTTGATCTGGTAGAAATCCCCGGCTTGCAGGCCTTGCTGGACCTGGGCGAGCGCATCCCGATAGTTCTGCTGGCTGAGCTGCAACTGGACGCTCAGTTCAGGCACGACCTGGCTGTCCCACAAATCGACTTCCTGGGCGCCTTGGAATACCAGGGCATTGAGCGGCGCATGTTGGGTTTGTTCACGGGCGGGCAGACGCGGCTCGAACAGTTCGGCCAGCTCATAATCCAGGGCCAGAGCCACCCAGTGTCCCGCTTGCCGGGCATGTTCTATTTGTTCAAAAGCACGACCTAGCTCTTCAGGGCTACGGGCCTGGATATGGCCCACATAGCCCTGCATTTCCAGCGCATAGCCTTTTAGTCTGTCTTCAAATCGGCCATACATGCGCCGTGTTCCTTTAAAAATTGAGCCAGAGCCATGCCGGTATGCGAGGCACGGTTGGCCTGGACCTGATCGGGGGTGCCTTGCACCACCAGTCTGCCGCCGCCTGAACCCCCCTCGGGTCCCAGATCCACGATCCAATCGGCTTCGGCAATCAAATCCAGATTATGTTCAATCACCAGCACCGTATGGCCTGCATCGACCAGACGGTGCAAGACCACAATCAGCTTTTCCACATCGGCCATGGACAGGCCCACGCTGGGCTCGTCCAGTACATACAGCGTGTGCGGGGCCTTGTAGGCGCGTCCTGTACGCGTGATGCCTTCGTCCAGGCGGGCCTTGACCAGTTCGCTGACCAGCTTGACGCGCTGCGCCTCGCCGCCCGACAGAGTGGGGGAGGGCTGACCCAGAGTCAGATAGCCCAGCCCCACGCTTTGCATCAGTTGCAGGGGGCGCAATATTTTAGGATGGGCAGCAAAGTATTCAACCGCCTCGTCCACATCCATTTGCAACAGCTGGCCGGCGGAAACGTCGCGCCAGGTCACCGCCAGTGTTTCCGGATTGAAGCGCTGGCCGTGACAGGCGTCACAAGGCACCTTCACGTCCGGCAGGAAGCTCATTTCCAAGGTGCGCATGCCCTGGCCTTCGCACAAGGGGCAGCGACCATCGCCGGTGTTAAAGGAGAAGCGTGAAGCGCTCCAGCCGCGCAGGCGGGCATCGTTGGTGTTGGCAAACAGTTTGCGTACTTCATCCCAGAAGCCGATGTATGTGGCCGGGCAGGAGCGGGGTGTTTTGCCAATCGGGGTCTGGTCCACTTCCAGCACGCGGTCCAGGCTTTCCCAGCCGCTGATGCTGGAGCAACCCTGCCACACAGGCTTTTCTTTGCTGCCGACAACGCGCTGCAAATTATCCAGCAGCACATCGCGGGCAAAGGTGGATTTACCGGAACCCGATACACCGGTGACCAGACTGAGCTTGCCCAGCGGAATACCGGCCTGGACCTTGTTCAGGTTATGCAGGCTGGCATCGTGCACCGTCAGCATGGGCGCATCGGCCTGAACGGGACGGCGCGCCTGCATGGGGTGTTTAAGCGGCTCGCGCAAATAGCGGCCAGTCAGCGAATTGGGGTTGGCCTCGATTTCTGCCAGCGTACCCTGGGCGATGACTTCACCGCCACGTTTACCGGCACCGGGGCCCATATCAATAATGTGCTGGGCACGGCGTATGGTGTCCTCATCGTGCTCGACAACCACCAAAGTATTCCCATTGCCTTCCAGACGCGCCATGGCGTTCAGCAGAATCTGGTTGTCGCGCGGGTGCAGACCAATGGTGGGTTCGTCCAGCACATAGCACACGCCTTGCAGGTTCGAGCCCAACTGGGCGGCCAGACGGATACGTTGGGCCTCGCCACCCGACAAGGTGGGGGCGGCACGATCCAGTGCCAGATAACCCAGGCCCACTTCATGCATGAAGTCCAGACGGCTGCGGATCTCGTTCAGGATATCGCGGGCAATGTCCGCTTCACGACCACTCAGGTTCAGGTTGCCGAAAAAGGTTTGTGCCTCATCCACAGGCAGGCCGGCCAGCTTGGCAATAGACTGGTCGCGCCATTTGAACGCCAAGGAAACGGGGTTCAGACGCTGACCGTGGCAGCTCGGGCATTCCACCGCCTCGCCTTCATAACCGTTGTTCCAGCTGTTTTCCTCGCCGGTTTGATCCTGATCGAAGCCGGTCAGTTTCAGGCCGGTACCGAAGCAGTCCTTGCACCAGCCGTGCTTGGAGTTGTAGGAGAACATCCGGGGGTCCGGCTCGGGAAAGCTGGTACCGCAGCAGGGGCAGGCCCGTTTGACGGAGAAGTGCTGCTGACGGGCGTTGGACAGTGGCTTGCCCTGGCGGCGCTCGTCCAGCGACAGGCTGCCCGAAGGCGTCAAAGGGGCCAGCACGCTAAAGGAGCCGTGGCCCAGTTCTAGCGCATCGCGGATAGCCTGACGCAGTTGTAGCTCGTGGCGCGGATCAATAATCAGATCAGCCACCGGCAGTTCCAGCGTGTGCTCGCTGTAGCGATCCAGGCGTGGCCAGGGGGTCACGGGGATGAATTCGCCGTCGACGCGCAAATGAGTATAGCCCTTGCCCTGAGCCCATTTGGCCAGGTCGGTGTAATAGCCTTTGCGGGCGGTCACCAGCGGGGCCAGTAAACCAATATGCTCGCCCTTGTGGTCGCGCAACAGTTGGGCGGCGATCTGCTCGGCCGTTTGTGGTGCGACCGGGACTTGGCAGTCCGGGCAGTATTGGGTGGCCAGTTTCACATACAGCAAGCGCAGAAAGTGGTGGATTTCCGTCATGGTGGCCACCGTGGACTTGCGTCCGCCGCGGCTGGTGCGCTGTTCAATGGCGACCGTAGGCGGAATGCCATAAATCGCATCGACATCAGGCTGGCCAGCTGGCTGAACAATGGCGCGTGCGTAAGCGTTCAGGGATTCCAGATAACGACGCTGACCTTCATTAAACAAAATGTCGAAGGCCAGGGTGGATTTGCCGGAACCGGACACCCCTGTCACCACCGTGAAGGTGTTGTGCGGGATGTGAACCGAGATGTTTTTCAGATTGTGCTCACGGGCATTCAGAATGGCGATCTGGCCATCGTTGCTGCCGCCTGAGCGGGCCTTGTAATTTACCTCGGGTTCCTGAAACAGGGCAGCGCCTGTGCCCAGAATAGCGTGTTCGTACTCTTTGAGGGCCTGGCCAGTGTGCGATTGGGCCAGCGCCATGATGTCGGCCGGTGTTCCTGCTCCCAATAACTGGCCGCCGTGTTCGCCCCCCTCAGGGCCCAGATCAATAATCCAGTCGGCAGCGCGGATCAGGTCCAGATTGTGCTCGATGATCAACAGACTGTGACCGGCGGCCAGCAGTTTGCGGAAGGCGCGCATCAGGCGGGCAATGTCGTCAAAGTGCAGGCCGGTTGTGGGTTCGTCGAACAGGAACAGATTGCCCTTTTTGGCGACCTTTACCTGGCTCAGGCGGGTGCGTGAGGCCTGGGCCAGATAGGCGGCCAGCTTTAGACGCTGTGCTTCACCGCCCGAGAGCGTGGGCACGGGCTGACCCAGTTTCAGGTAGTCCAGACCGACATCGGCCAAGGGAGCCAGGCCCGTTTGCACGTCGCGCAGGCCTTCGAAGAATTCCATGGCCTGATGCACGGTCATGTCCAGTACCTCGTCAATCGAGGCACTGCGTCCGAAGTGTTCAATACGCACTTCCAGCACTTCGGGGCGGAAGCGCTTGCCATCGCAATCCGGGCAGCGCAGGTACACATCGGACAGGAACTGCATTTCGATATGTTCAAAACCGGTGCCACCGCAAGTCGGGCAGCGGCCATCACCACTATTGAAGCTGAAGGTACCCGGCGTGTAGCTGCGTTCTTTGGACAGTGGAGCCTGGGCGAACAGCTTGCGGATCGGGTCAAAAGCGCCCACATAGCTGGCCGGGTTGGAGCGTGCCGTCTTGCCGATAGGTGTCTGGTCCACCATCACCACTTCGGCAATCTGCTCGGCGCCCAGCAGGGCGCCGTAAGAACCAGGGGCTTCTGTCGGTTTGCCTTGTTGTTTCAGGATGGCTGGGTAGAGCACGTCCTGGATCAGTGTGGATTTGCCTGAACCGGAAACGCCGGTCACGCAGACCAGACGGCCCAGCGGAATGGACACGGAGATATGGCGCAGATTGTGCGCACTGACATCTTCCAGCAGCAGGCGCGGGGTATTGTCGGCCACCGGCATGGGGCGGGGCGATTCGATGCTCAGCTCGCCACTCAGGTAGCGGCCTGTCAGCGTTTCCGCGCCGCGCAAGGCTTGGGGCGAACCATCAAACAGAATCTGGCCACCGCGCTCGCCCGGGCCGGGGCCCATATCCAGAATACGGTCGGCAGCCACCATCACTTGTGGGTCGTGCTCGACCACAACCAGCGTGTTGCCATTGCCGCGCAGACGGTGCATCACTTCAATAATGCGGTGCATGTCGCGCGGGTGCAGACCAATCGACGGCTCGTCCAGCACGAACAAGGTGTTCACCAGCGAGGTGCCCAGCGCCGTGGTCAGGTTGATACGCTGTACTTCACCGCCAGACAGGGTGCGGCTTTGGCGGTCCAGGGATAGATAGGACAGGCCCACATCGCACAGATAATCCAGACGGGACAGGGTTTCTTTCAAGAGCAGGTCGATGGCCGCATCGCGTGCGTCGCCAAAGTGCAGGCCACGGAAAAACGTGCGCACGTGCTCGATAGGCAGGCGCATCAGGTCCGGGACGCTCAGGCCGGGCATGGCATCCAGTTGCTCGCGCAGCCAGTTGGAATGCACGGGCATGAAACGTGGGTAGCGGGAATCGGCGGGGGCGGCCTGATCGCCCACACGCCACAAGCTGGCTTCGGGTTTCAGACGAGAGCCGGCGCAGGCCGGACAGGTGGTGTAACTGCGGTATTTGGACAGCAACACACGCACATGCATTTTGTAGGCGCGTGATTCCAGCCAGTCAAAGAAACGCTGGGCGCCGTACCACTGGGTTTTCCAGGCTTGATTGCCACCCTTCCAGTCCGGGGTGCCATTAATCACCCAGTCGCGTTCTTCCTGGCTCAAGTCCTTCCAGGGCACGGACAGGCGCACGCCAGCAGCCGGTGCATAGCGCTCCATTTCCACTTGGCATTCTTTGTAGCTGGCCGTCTGCCACGGGCGGATCGCGCCTTCCAGCAGACTTTTGCTGGGGTCGGGAACCACTAATCCGTAATCAATACCCATCCCCCGACCAAAACCGCGGCAGGTGTCACACGCGCCCAAGGGCGAATTGAACGAGAAGGTACTGGCAACCGGGGTACTGTATTCAATATCGCATTGGGCACAATGCAGGCCCTGGCTGAAACGCCAGGCGGTCTCGGGACCCTCTGCACTGGCGGAGGCATAAACAGTCAGTTTGCCCTGACCATGGCGCAAGGCGGCCTCGATCGCTTCCATGAAACGCTCAGGTTCGACTGTGCTGGCACGGAAGCGGTCCTGAATGACATACAGAAGCTTGTGTTCAGTCGATGTGGCTCTGGCACTCTTGCCTTTCTTGGGGCCATCACCGCTGGCGGTGACCGTATGGGTTTCCTCGTGATGCAGGCGGGTGTAACCCTGCTGATGCAGCAAGGTTTCGATTTCTTCTTGCGTGAAGTTGGCGGGAACCTTGACCGCAAAGGTCAAAACCAGACGAGGGTCGTCATGGTCGGCTGCCAGTTTGCGAATTTGCTTGGCGATGCTGTCGGCATTGTCGCGGCGTACCGGCTGAGCACACTGGCGGCAATACAGCTCGCCCAGGCGGGCATACAAGAGCTTGATGTAATCGTTCAGCTCCGTCATGGTGCCCACCGTGCTGCGTGAATTGCGCACCGGGTTCACCTGATCGATGGCAATGGCGGGCAAAATGCCCTCGATGCGATCGACCTGGGGCTTGTCCATGCGATCCAGAAACTGGCGCGCATAGGGGGAAAATGTTTCCACGTAGCGCCGTTGGCCCTCGGCATACAGGGTGTCGAAAGCCAAAGAACTTTTGCCCGACCCCGATACGCCTGTAATAACCAGTAACTCGCCCGTTTTTATACGTACATTCAGATTTTTCAGAGTGTTCTGGCGGGCGCCAAAAATGCGGATTTCTGAGCTCATGGCAGGGTCGGCTTTCTGGAGATGGCAGGGTAAGGAAGCGGCAGGGGAAAGGCCTGGCAAACAGGCCTCATGCGCCAGTTGGAGCGGTACATGTCAGCAGGGTGTTGCCGGGGATGCACACTCTAGCCTTTGTATCTTAACGCGGATTACGGTAGAATTTCCGGTTAGCTATTGCGCTTTTGTCGGGATCATCCGGCAGGGCTTACATTAAGATCGGAGATCACCATGGCGGAAATCAAACGCACTCGCCGCAACACGCTGGAGCGTCGTTGCCTGGGTAAAGCATTCAAACGTCTGTTTGTGCGCGCACCCAAGGGCGTTTTCAAAATGCTGGAAAAAGTCAAGCGCGTCTAAGTGCCTGACGTAGGCAGTGTGCAGACGAAAACCTGGTTTTCCTTCCTGCATTCACCGCCAGCAGCAAAAAAACCACAGGCGTGCCTGTGGTTTTTTTGTGCGTGACCGGTTTTGCTTCCGGCCAGGGCAGGGCGGTGTGAATACTGCACGGCACCGTGTCCCGCTTGGCTTATGATGGTGTCATTGTGATGCAAAAATAAAACCTTGCCTGCAACCCTAATCAATACAGGTAATGGCATCTTTTGGGGACATCCGCTCATGGAATGGCGTCATTTATTCACCGTCCTGACACCGAGTTATAACCGCGCCCATACGCTGGAGCGGGTATATCGTTCCTTATGTGAACAAACTTGCCAGGATTTTGAGTGGGTGGTGGTTGATGACGGCTCCACTGACGGCACCCGGGAGCTGGTGCAAGGCTGGCAGCAGCAGGCCCCTTTTCCGATTCGCTATGCCTGGCAGGAAAACCGTCACAAGAAAGCCGCTTTCAATCACGGGGTGGCCCTGGCACAAGGCGAGCTGGTCGTGGCGCTGGACAGCGATGACACCTTGCTGGTCAATGCGCTCTACGATATGGCTCAGATCTGGGCTGACATTCCCCTGCAGGAGCGGGCAGGTTATGCCGGCATTACCGGCCTGTGCGTGCGTCCTGACGGTAAGGTCGTGGGCGATATGTTTCCCAAAGATGTATTCGATGCCAGCGCCTTGGATATAAGCTTTCGCTACCACGTGCGGGGCGAAAAGTTCGGCTGCTTGAGTACCGCCGTGCTGCGCAGGTTTCCCTTTCCCGATCAAATTGATGGCTTTGTACCTGAAAGTCTGGTGTGGCGGGCGATTGCCCGTGCGGGCTACAAGAACCGCTTTGTGAATACCGTGTTCCGCGTCTATCACGACAGTCCCGACTCTTTGTCGGTACAAGGCAAGACCAGCCAGCAGCACGCACTGGGTTTGTGGCTGCTGGCGCAGGATACGGTGGTGAAATGCTTGCCCTGGTTTCGCTACGAACCCAAGGCGTTTTTGATGGCCGCTGCGCGTTACACCCGCTTTGGGCTACACCTGCGGGCCAGTGGTCGTACACCACCAGCAGGCTATGGGCTTGAAGGGCTGGCGTCCTATCTGCTGGTGGCCCTGATGTGGCCGGTGGGGGCCGCGCTCTATCTGCGTGACAAGCGACGGACCTGAGCGCAATTAGTGCAGGGTGTGACCATGCACGCCCGGCTCGGTGCTGTCATCATCGTCGTCCTCGTCATCGGTGTCGTCTTCGGGGGCAAAGGCTTCCTCGCCCAGCGCAAAGGGCAAGAGCTCTTCCAGTGTTTCGGTCCAGGCCACTTCTTCGCCCTCTTCGTCCACTTTGATAAAGCGCACCGGCTCAGCATCGCTCAACTGAATGGCCCACAGATAGCGGCAGGCGTAGACGGCTTTGTCTTGTGGGTCCAGCCCACCGCGGTTGCCCACGATACGGGCCTGTTCGCCGCCTATTTGCACGACCGTGAATTCGTTTTCGTCTTCGTCTTTGTCCAGCGGCATGGCAAAGATGACCCATTCAAAACCGGTTTCTTCTGCGCCCACGATCTCGGCCAGCACAGCCCGGCCCAGATAGGCGCTTAGCGCATCGGCCGTGCGACCCAGGGTTTCGATCTCTTCCGTGGTAAATACAAGTTCGGGGGCGTCAGATGTGGGCATGGCGTTTTTGGATTGTCAGCAAAAGTGAGTATATTACCCGAGACAGGCCTGCACTCAGGCCCGGTGTTTGGTTCTGGGTCCGACAGAAGCCTGCCTTTTGGGCGCCAAACGCCTACAATCCCAGTTTTCCGAACACGACCTGTTTTTCCTTTTTAGGTTTATATGGCTCAATACGTTTATTCGATGAACCGCGTGGGCAAGATTGTGCCGCCCAAGCGGCAGATTCTGCGCAATATCTCCTTGTCTTTCTTTCCAGGTGCCAAGATTGGTGTGCTGGGCCTGAACGGCTCGGGTAAATCCACCTTGCTCAAGATCATGGCCGGCGTAGATACCGAGATCGAGGGCGAAGCCGTCCCCATGGCAGGGATCAAAATCGGTTATCTGCCACAAGAACCTCAGCTGAATCCAGAGCACACGGTTCGTGAGGCTGTGCAGGCCGGTCTGGGCCAGGTTTTCGAGGCACGCCAGCGTCTGGAACAGGTCTACGCCGAATACGCCGAGCCCGATGCGGACTTTGACGCTCTGGCCGCCGAGCAGGCCGAGCTGGAATCCATTATTGCGGCCGCCGCGACCAGCGGTGCGGACGATATCGAAACCCAGATGGAAATTGCGGCCGATGCGCTGCGTCTGCCACCTTGGGATGCCTCCATTGCAAACCTGTCCGGTGGTGAAAAGCGTCGCGTGGCCCTGTGTCAGTTGCTGCTGTCCAAGCCCGACATGTTGCTGCTGGACGAGCCAACCAACCACCTGGACGCGGAAAGCGTGGACTGGCTGGAAGTGTTCCTGCGCCAGTTCCCCGGCACCGTTGTGGCAGTAACCCACGATCGTTACTTCCTGGATAACGCCGCCGAGTGGATTCTGGAGCTGGACCGTGGTCACGGCATCCCCTGGAAGGGCAACTACAGCTCCTGGCTGGAGCAGAAGGACGATCGTCTGAAGCAGGAAGAGGCTTCGGAAAGTGCTCGTCAGCGCACCATCAAGAAAGAGCTGGAGTGGGTACGTCAGAACCCCAAGGGGCGTCAGGCCAAAGCCAAGGCGCGTCTGGCCCGCTTCGAGGAACTGTCCTCGCACGAATACCAGAAGCGCAACGAAACCCAGGAAATCTTTATTCCGGTGGCCGAGCGTCTGGGTAATGAAGTGATTGAATTTGAGAACGTCAGCAAGGGCTATGGCGATCGTCTGCTGATTGACAACCTGAGCTTCAAGGTGCCAGCCGGTGCCATCGTTGGGATTATTGGCCCTAACGGTGCCGGTAAATCCACCTTGTTCCGCATGCTGGCTGGTAAAGAGCAGCCGGATTCGGGTACGGTCAAGCTGGGTCAGACGGTCAAGCTGGCGTATGTCGACCAGTCGCGTGATGCGCTGGAAAATGACAAAACTGTTTTCGATGCGATTGCTGACGGGGCAGATCTGCTGACCGTGGGTCGCTTTGAAATGCCATCGCGTGCGTATCTGGGGCGCTTTAACTTCAAGGGTGCGGATCAGAACAAGATTGTGGGCAATCTGTCGGGCGGGGAGCGTGGTCGTTTGCACCTGGCCAAGACGCTGATTGCGGGTGGCAACGTGTTGCTGCTGGACGAACCCTCCAATGACCTGGATGTGGAGACCTTGCGTGCGCTGGAGGATGCTCTGCTGGAGTTTGCCGGCTCGGTCATGGTGATCAGCCACGATCGCTGGTTCCTGGACCGCATCGCTACCCATATCCTGGCGTTCGAGGGCGATTCGCAGGTTGTATTCTTTGACGGCAACTATCAGGAATACGAGGCAGACAAGAAAAAACGCCTGGGCGAGGACGCTGCCAAGCCCCGTCGTATCCGCTACAAATCCCTGAAATAAGGAAGGTGCCATGCCTGTGCTCAATGCCCATCAGTCCGTCGTCTTGATTGTTGATATGCAAACGGGTCTGTTGCCCGCCATTGCAGACCACCAAGCCTTGGTCGAACGTGCCGGGAAGGTGGCACAGGCGGCTCGCCTTTTAGGGGTGCCGGTTCTGGCAACCGAGCATTGGGCTGAGAAAATCGGCCCGACCGACGCCTCCCTGCTACCGCATATTGATAAAGTGCTGCATAAAACGCACTTTGATGCCACGCGTGAGGCCGATTTCCTGCCTGCCTTGCCGGTAGGCCGCCCACGAGTGTTGTTACTGGGTACAGAGTCTCACGTGTGTGTGTTACAAACTGGCCTGGGTTTGAGTGAGCGCGGGTATGAACCCGTGTTGGTCGGCGATTGTGTGGGCTCGCGTCATCCCGAGTCCCGGCAGGCAGCCTGGGATCGCTGGGCGATGCATGGATTGGAGCGCGTTAGCGCCGAAATGGCCCTGTTTGAATGGCTGGAAACACCGGCCAACCCGGCTTTCAAATCAGTTCTGGCCCTGATCAAAAAAATGGATTCCTAGCGAAATTACATCTGTTGCGTTGCCTAACAATAGGATCTGGACTAATTTGCTCCGCAGGGTGAAGATAGACTTTAATGCCGTGTCGAGCACGGATACTTCACGGAGGTTAACGGATGAATATGACGACTATCACTAAAGTGGGTTTGGCCACGGTTCTGGCCGTCGTGATGGCGGGCTGCTCTTCCTGGGATGGGATGAGCAAACGTCAAAAAGGCGCCGTAACGGGCGCGGGTCTGGGCGGTGTGGCCGGTGCGGTCATTACAAATGGTGGTGTGCTGGGCACCGTGGGTGGGGCTGCGATTGGCGGCGTCATCGGCGATCAGATCGGCAAGAACCGCTAAACTCAAATTTGCCGGACGAGCTGAAACGCTCGCCAGCGTCAAAAGCCTCAAGGTACTGGGAATCCATCCCGACCTTGAGGCTTTTTTTATGTGGTACGCAGCAAAAGCTCGAGGCTTTATCGGTAGCCGTCCTCATCCATCATGGATCTATACCACTGGTGAAAATGTTTCATCCCGTCCTCGAGCGGAGACTGGTAGGGGCCCACTTCGCAGACTCCTCGTTCCATCAGGGCGCGACGTCCGGCATCCATGCGCTCCGCAATCTCGTCATCTTCCACGGCTGTTTCCATGTACGCCGCGCGCTGTGCATGCACAAAGTCCCGTTCAAAAGCCACGATCTCTTCGGGATAGTAAAACTCCACCACGTTCAAGGTCTCCTGTGGGCCCTTTGGGTACAGGGTGGACAGTACCAGTACATGGGGATAGATCTCGATCATGTGGGTGGGGAAATAAGTGACCCAGACAGCACCGAAATCTGGCGCTTCGCCTTGGCGGTAGGCCAGCAGACTGTCGTGCCATTGGCGGTAGGTGGGCGAACCGGGATGGGCCAGGGCCTGGTGTATGCCCACACGCTGCAAGCTGTACCAGTCACTGAACTCCCATTCCAGATCGTCACAGGTGACGAACTGGCCCAGGCCGGGATGGAACGGGGCGACGTGATAGTCCTCCAGATAGACCTCGATAAAGGTCTTCCAGTTGTAGTTGCACTGGTGAATTTCGACATGATCGAGCACGTAGTCCTGAAAGTCGAATTCTGGCCGGCTGAACAAGGCCGCCATATCCCGGGCCGGATCCCGTGACCCTTCAAACAAGAGGCCGTGGCAGTCGCGTAAAGGATAGCGTTCCAGGTTCAGACAAGGTTTGTCCTTGAATCGGGGCGCGGCCAGTAAATCACCCTGGGCACTGTAGGTCCAGTTGTGCAGGGGGCAGACAATATGGCCGCCTGTACTGCTCAGGGAGCCGTGGCTGGCCTGATTGGGCTGGCCTGGCATGCCACCCAGCATCAGGGCCTGGCGATGTCTGCAGACGTTCGAGAGCAGTTCTACGCCGTGTTGGCTGCGTATCAGGGTACGGGCAGCATTTTCCTGAATCAGGGTGCGCCAGTCGCCGGGTTCGGGAACGAGCTTTTCATGGCCGACATACAAGGCGGACTGTTGAAAAATGCGCTCTTGTTCACGTTCAAACAAAGCGTGGTCGAAATAGGCGCTAACAGGAAGCTGGGGGTGAGCGGGCACAAGACGTTTCATCTGACCGAGATCGGTCATGATTCCCTCCGCATAGGTCAATAAGCCAGGCCTGGATGGGCGTTTGATGGCCTTAACCACCATCTCTGGCGCGAAGAAAAATCGGAACTGGCCGATTACCAAGGCGAAATTGTACCTTATCTATTAGCCACCTAGCCGCAAGATGGACGGCGTTTGGCGGGTTTTACGCGCGTTGCCGTGCGAAGCAGACAGCCAAGAAAATGGCCATCCCAGGGGATGGCCATTTCAAGCAGCAAGATGGTGTGTGCCGGGTGCGCTTTATTTGTTTTCCATGGCACTGGCATCGATCTGCGGCATTTCGATTTTGACTTCCAGCACTTCCAGCGAGTCCTGGCGATCAAGGTTCACCTTGATGTCATCGGGATTAATCTTCACGTAACGTGAAATGACTTCCACCAGCTCTTTTTGCAAGCGGGGCAAGTAGTCAGGTGCAACCCCACCTTGACCGCGTTCGTTGATGAGGATTAGTTGCAGACGGTCTTTGGCGACCGTTGCCGACGTTTTCTTGTGACCGAGCAGGAAGGACAGGAAAGACATATTACTTTCCTCCGAACAGGCGCTTGAACAGACCTGGCTTTTCGTAATCCACAAAACGCAACGGTTTCTCTTCACCCAGGTAACGATCTACGATGTCCTGATAGGCTTGGGACACATCACTTTCCTTGATATGGATAACAGGTACTCCTTGGTTGGACGCTTGCAGTACGGTTTCCGATTCCGGGGTCACGCCAATCAGTTTGATACGCAAGATATCTTCGACGTCTTGCAGGGACAGCATTTCACCATCCGAGACACGTTTGGGGCTGTAGCGGGTCAACAGCAAGTATTCTTTGATCGGTTCTTTGCCTTGCTCACCACGTCGCGATTTGGCCGCCAAAATCCCCAGAATGCGATCCGAGTCGCGCACCGAGGATACTTCCGGGTTGGTCACTACCAGGGCATCGTCCGCAAAATAGGAGGCCATCAGTGCGCCGGTTTCGATACCGGCAGGCGAGTCGCAGACAATGTATTCAAAACCCATGCCCTTGAGCTCTTCGAGCACCTTTTCCACGCCTTCGCGGGTCAGTGCATCTTTGTCGCGTGTCTGGGAAGCGGGTAGGATGAACAGATTTTCCAGCTGCTTGTCACGGATCAAGGCCTGGTTCAATGTGGCTTCGCCCTGGATCACATTGACGAAGTCGTACACCACGCGTCGTTCGCAACCCATGATCAGATCCAGGTTGCGCAAGCCGACGTCAAAGTCGATGACCACGGTCTTGTGACCGCGCATCGCAAGACCAGATGCAAAACTGGCACTGGTGGTGGTTTTACCCACGCCGCCCTTGCCGGAGGTCACTACAACTATACGCGCCATGACAATCGGATTCCTTTGTTTTTCAAGTCACATAATCGTAAAGCATAACGGGCCTGATGTTGACATCCGTTGTGCCGCTTAGCCTACTGCTTAGAAACAAAACATATCAATTGCTTTGTTCGGTGTCAGCTTACACGTTTGTTTTCACGCTTGCTTGCCTGCCCGTATCTATTTGTCGGGGTTCAGCTCAGCCAGGCAAAAAGCAGCCTGCCCGGTACGGTCACAACCTGACCGGGTAGGGGCGGGTGGGAACGATTCCACCAGGCAGCGCTGCGTGTGTATTGCTCTTTATAAAAAGCGCCGGCAAAAGCCGGCGCCTGTTACTGCTAGGAGCTCAGGGGATCAAACCTGAGCGTGTCTTCTTCCAGTGTCACCATGACCGGCTTGTTGCGCAGTTGCGCGTCCAGCCGGGTCTCGATGATGCGGTACACACCGGCAATCGCAATCAGCTCCGGGTCCAGTTCGGTCGTGAAGATGCGTGCCTTGCTGTCACCCCGGGCGCCTGCCATGGCTTTACCACGCAGTGGACCATACACATGAATATTGCCATCGGCCACGACTTCGGCCCCCTGGCTAACCGCACCAATGACGATCAGGTCTGTGTGACGGGCGTAAATCCGTTGACCGGAACGTAACTGGCGGTGGATGGTCAGGGCTGCCGGGGCAATAGCCGGCGGTGGCGGGGCGGCCGCTGCAGGAGCTTCCTGCGTCGTTGTTTGCGAGAGCACCGGAACTTCCTTGTCCGGGGCCGCCTGTGTTTGTGGGCGCGCCGGAGGATTGGACAGTTCCACCTGGGGCAGACCGCTGTCGATGGCGTTGTCTGCATGATCGGCATGCGCAATGACGCCTACCGGGTGCAGCTTGTGCTGGCGCAGCGCCTCGATCAGGGCTGACCAGTCCACAGGCGCATCAATGCCGCTGGCATCAATCACCACCGGTTCGTCCTCGAAAAAGGAGCCGGCATCTTTCATGCGTTGCGCCAAGGCGGCTAGCTGCTCGGCCGTGTCGGCCGAACGCAACACCACCCGTACGGCATACAAGGTGGCACTTTTGAAATCCAGGGCCTGAGGCCCTTTGGCATACGTCTGATCGTTCACGTCAATAGCCTTAGACCCAGGTGTCTTTCAGAGTCGTGGTGCGGTTAAGAACGGGTTTTTCGGCCGTGGAGTCGACACGATCCGCCACAAAATAGCCCAGGCGTTCAAATTGCCAGCGGGCGTCGGGCGTCGCCCGGGTACCTGGCTCCAGCCAGCCCTGAATCACGCGCAGCGAGTTAGGGTTGATGTGCTCCAGAAAGTCCTGGTCGGCCGCATCGGGCTGAGGATGGGCAAAGAGGCGGTCATAGAGACGAATCTCGGCGGCCACCGCATGTTCGGCACTGATCCAGGTGATATTGCCCTTGACCTTGACCGAGTCTGCGCCAGGGGTGCCACTTTTGGTGTCAGGCAGGTATTCCGCCAGCACCTGGGTGACATTGCCTTGCTCGTCCTTGACGCAGCCGGTACAGCGCACGACGTAGCCGTATTTCAGACGCACGGTATTGCCGGGGAACAGGCGGAAGTACTTTTTGGGCGGCTCTTCCTTGAAGTCCTCGCGCTCGATGTACAGGCGACCCGAAAAGGGGAACTCGCGCTGTCCGGCTTGCGGATTGTGCGGATTGCGCGGTGCATGGCACAGCTCGGTTTGCCCTTCCGGGTAGTTCGTAATGATCAGTTCGATCGGGTCCAGGATCGCCACGCTGCGATCGGCCACTGGGTCCAGATCATCGCGCAGTGCTTGCTCGAGCAGACTGTAATCCACATGCTGGGCGGCTTTGGATACGCCCAGGCGGTCCGTAAACAGACGGATGGCTCCGGGACTGTAGCCGCGGCGACGCAAGCCGGCCAAGGTAGGCATGCGGGGGTCGTCCCAGCCTGAAACATGGTTTTCCTGAACCAACTGACGCAGTTTGCGCTTGCTGGTGACCACATAGGACAGGTTCAGCCGCGAGAACTCGTACTGCTTGGGCAGGGGTTCGGACAACTGGCCCAGCTCGACCAGCCGCTCCAGAATCCAGTTGTAGAACGGACGCTGGTCTTCAAATTCCAGAGTACACAAACTGTGCGTGATTCGCTCGAGCGCATCTTCCACGGGGTGAGCCCAGCTGTACATCGGGTAAATGCACCACTTGTTGCCCGTGCGATGGTGTTCGGCGTGGCGGATGCGGTACATGACCGGGTCACGCATATTGATATTGGGCGAGCCCATGTCAATCTTGGCACGCAAGGCCATGCTGCCATCGGGATGCTTGCCCTCGCGCATCTCGCGCAAGAGCCGGATGGATTCCTCGGCGGGGCGGTCGCGCCAGCGCGAGTTCACTCCCTTTTCGGTCAAGGTGCCCCGGTTGGCACGCATTTCCTCGGCGCTTTGCTCGTCCACGTAGGCATAGCCGGCGTTGACCAGTGCCTCGGCGAATTGGTACATGTAATCAAAGTAGTCGCTGGCAAAGTACAGGTTCTCTTCGTTTTTGAAGGTCCAGTCAAAGCCCAGCCATTTGACCATGTCGATAATGGCGTCCACGTACTCCTGTTCTTCTTTTTCGGGGTTGGTGTCGTCAAAACGCAGGTGGCAGGCCCCCTGGTAGTCGCTGGCCAGTCCGAAGTTCAAACAGATGCTTTTGGCATGCCCAATGTGCAAATAGCCGTTGGGCTCGGGGGGGAAGCGCGTACGAATGCGCGCGGCATCGACAGCGGCCCCTTCCTGGGTGCTGGCCGGGCCCGGCTGGCCGGCCCAGGATTTTTGTGCGTAACGGCCAGCGCTCAGATCCTGGTCGATGATCGTGCGCAGAAAATTGGAGACGGGAGCGGGAGTGGTGTCAGAGGTCATACACGTTTGAAATAAAGAAGCCGACGGACTAATCGGCCATTTTGCCACGTTCTTGTTTTAGAGGGGTATTTGCCCTGAGAATTGCGGCAATAACTTAGGGTAGTATGGTGGCGTTTGCAGGCCAATTCACCCTACACTAGCGCTCATTATGACGCACTCCGCCCTTTCCTTGTCCCACGCCCAGTTCTTCCTCAGCCTGGGATTCATGCTGCTGTTTCTGGCCCTGGAGCTGGGATTGGCCTGGGTGCTGCTGTATTTCAAGCTTAGAACCTTTGGCAGTAAGGCAAGCGCCTGGATGGGAGCCTACCGGTTCTGGGTGCGTCTGTTTGCACTGGCGTTTATTTTAAGCTTTGCCGCCTCCATGCCCGTGCTGATTCAGTTCGGCAGTGTCTGGCCGGGGCTGATGGAACAGGTAGGCGATGTGATTGGCCCGATGCTGGCCGCTTCCATGCTGTCCCTGTTTATCTTCAAATCCTGCTTTCTGGGCGTGATGCTGTTTGCGCAGCGCATGCTCTCCAATCTGGTTCACACGCTGGTTGTGCTGATGGTGGCGTTGGGCGTCACGGTGACGGCGTTCTGGCTGCTGGCGATCGTGGCGTGGATGCAGGTGCCCACGGGGGTGGACGTGATCGACGGTCATTACGTGGTGATGGATTGGCTTGATGTGCTCAGCACGCCTGCCTTGCCCTGGTACGCCGGTCTCTTGCTGGCAGGCAGCTTGCTGACGGTTGCCTTTTTCATGCTGGGTGTGACTTGTGCCCAGACCATGCAAAAGCCGGTCACTGACCAGGAACGTCTGGCATTTCGCAGCGCCCTGTTTTTAGGCGTGGCGGCCTGGCTTGGGCTGTTGTGTTCTGTGGTGGGCAATGGATTCATGACGGCTCAGTATCAGCCTGCCAAAGCGGCGGCGGCGGCCGCATATTGGGAAAGTGGTTCGCAGCCGGACCTGATTTTGATCGCGGCGCCTTCAGCCATGCAGGACAGCGTACTGGGCGTACTGCGCTGGACTCATGCCGGTGGGCGCTGGCTGGGACGCAATGACAGCGGTATTTTGATGGGGCTGGATCAGTTTTCCGAGGCCATGCCGCCGGTCACCTTGACATTCTGGTCCTTTCGTTTGGCTGTGCTGGCAGGAGCCCTGATGCTGGGGGTATTGCTGTGGGTCTTGCTGCGTACTCGGCGCTATGGGCTGGACCCGCACTCGCTGTCTTATCGAGAGCGTCAGGTGATGGTGGTCTCGTCGGTACTGGGCTGGGTCATGTTGCTCGCCGGCGCTGCTTACCTTTTGCTCGGTTTCCTTCCCTATCTGGTGGGCACGGATATTCAGGCGGTGCAGGTGCAGAGCAGTGAAAATGTTCTGACGGTAGCCCTGGGCTTACTGGCGTATGGCGCGGTCTACATCCTGTGCATGATTGGGTTTTTCCAGAAGTTGCGACATGCCGTTCGGTTTGGCGTGGTGCCGATTGCACGTCATCGGGGGCGGGCATGATTGATTCCTTTGCAAATGCGCTGGGGCTAGGGGCGCATGACCCTGCGTTCTGGATGCCGCTGGCGTTTTTAGCCTTGTTCTTTTTGATCATCGTAGCCGGTACGGTTCTGGATGGGTTCGATATCGGGGTGGGGTGCCTGTCCTTGCTGGCACCGGACTCCTTGCGTCCCCGCATGCTGTCTTTGCTCAGCCCTTGGCGCGATGCGAACGAGTTTTGGTTGTTTCTGGGTCTGGGCCTGTTTGTCTGTGCCTTCCCCAAAGCCTGGGGAGCGGTAATGGGCGGATTGTATGGACCGCTGTGTGCTCTGGGCGTGGGCGTATTTGCCCGCTCCGTGTCTTTCGAGTTCCGGCTGCGCGCCCCGGTAGAGCGCCAGTCTCGTTGGCAAATGGGGTTTGCGCTGGGCTCTTGGCTGACAGCTTTTTCCCATGGCGTCCTGCTGGCCCAGGTTGTAGTGGGCTTTCAAAGCGATGCGGGCTACATCTGGTTCTCCGTCTTTATGGGGTTTTGCGCCATTGCCGCCTACTGCCTGTTGGGGGCGAGCTGGCTGATCATGCGCGAGGCCGGTGAGCTACGCGCGCGTGCCGTGAACTGGGGGCGCCGTTCCGTGCGCTGGTTCGCCGCGGGCGCCGTCGGAGTGTCCGTGGTGCTGGCCTTTGTGAATGCCGGCGTGCTGCTCAAATGGAGCGATGGCCCATACTGGGGCCTGGTGCTGTTCTTGTGGGCGCTGATTCTGAGCTGCTTTGTGTCGATTGAAATGAGCTTGCAGCGCATGATTAACAGCAGCTATCGCACCACTGCCTTGCCTTTCTTGCTGACCTTGTTCGTGATGGTCTGCGTCATGGCGGGCCTGGCGTTCAGCTTTTTTCCTTATCTGATCCTGGACGAGATGACCATTTGGGATGCTGCTGCTGGAGTTCCGGCACTGGGTCTGATCCTGTCGGCCATTGTGATTGCCCTGCCCATTGTGTTGATATTCAACGTGTGGGTGTACTGGCGCATGTTTGGTTTGTCCCGCCCGCCTTTGCCGCCCAGCTTTAAAGGCTGACCTTTTTTATGATTGCCCATTCTGTACTGTCGATGCGCAAGCGTTTGCAGGGATTCAAGTGGTTGTCCGACATGCCTGCCATGCTGGCCTGGGCGGTTCTGGCCGGTATTCTGGGAGCCTTGGCCACTTTGGCCTTCCATCAGGGTATGCGCTTCGTTCAGCAAGTGGTTGCCGGACAGCATGGCGGCATCGTGGCCGTGACCGAAAGTTTGAGCTGGTACATGCGCCTGCTCTTTCCCACGGTGGGTGGCCTTTGTGCAGGCGTGTTGCTGTGGCTGGCCGGACGGCTGCCCTCGGGCAGTAATTCGGACTATATGGAAGCGGTAGCCATTGGCGATGGTCGCTTGTCGATCCGGCAGGGTTTGCTGCGCTCCCTGTCCTCCCTGATGACGGTCGCGTCGGGCGGCTCGATTGGCCGGGAAGGGGCCATGGTGCATTTGGCATCCTTGTCCGCGTCAGCCATTGGTCGTTTCACCCTGTTCAGCGAGGCTCGCCTGCGCTTGCTGGTGGCCTGTGGCGCGGCGGCCGGTGTGGCCGCTGCGTACGGTGCGCCGATTGCCGGGGCGGTATTTGTGGCCGAGATTGTGCTGGGTACCATGACCATGAGCAGTTTTGGTCCGTTGCTGATGGCAGCCGTCAGTGCCCACCTGACCATGCGCATGCTCGGTGGTTACCATGCTCCGTATGAAATGGTGAATGTGCAGGCAGTGGCAGGCTGGGACATCCTGCCGTTTCTGCTGCTGGGCGTATTGATCGGTCTGGCAGCCCCGGCCTTCCTGAAGCTGCTGAATCTGTTTCGCACGCTCTTCAAACGTACTGGGCTGGGTTTGCCGCTACGCCTGGCCCTGGGCGGTCTGTTGCTGGGGTTCTTGCTAATAGCCATACCGCGCGTGGCTGGCAACGGTTTCAGCGTTGTGTCCTCCATGCTGCACACCGACTGGGCCTGGTATAGCGTTTTGCTTATCCTGGTGTTCAAGGTGCTGGCGACGGGGCTGACCGTCGGCTCCGGGGCGGTGGGCGGGGTCTTTACACCCGCCATCTTTGTAGGGGCCGCCTTTGGCACTTTGTTCGGGCAGGTGATCTTGCTGGTATTGCCCGGTCTGGACTTGCCTTTGTACCTCTTCACCCTGGTGGGAATGGGTGCATTTCTGGGCGCAGCAACCAGTGCCCCGTTCATGGCCATTCTGATGCTGTTTGAAATGACGCTGAGCTATCAGTTGGTGCTGCCCTTGATTGTGGCTTGTGTCATGGCCTATTTTGTGTCGCGCGGCGTGGCTGAGGTGGCCATGTATGAAGTGACGCTGGTGCGCGAACGAGATGCCCTGCTGCGGCACAAACTGCGTCATACGACCCTGGCTGAGCTGGTGCGTCCGGCCGATACCGTGGTCAGCACCACGACCCAGATGCGTGATGCCTTGCAGATGTTTCTCGATTACCCGGTGCGTTATTTGTACGTGGTCAACGAGGAGCAGGTTTATCAAGGGGTGATTGCACAGCCTGACCTGACCCGGATGTTGCTGGACGACAACGCTGCGCAGGATCGCGTGGTCGGTGATATTTTGCGTATGGATTTCGTCAAGACGCTGTACCCGAATATGAGTCTGGACGAGGCTCAGGAGCACTTTGTGAACTTTGCCGGAGAGCGCTTGCCTGTATTGAATGGTGACGGCTCGGGACGGCTGATTGGTGTAGTCTATAAATCTGCTGTGCTGGAAAAGTACTCTGCCATCAAACGCTCGCTGGATGCGAGCGGCGAAGTGATGTTGGATGCCCGGCGCTAAACTCTTTTTGTGACATTCATCATGCGTATAAAAGCTTGCCAGCGAGGTTTGGCAGGCGGGCTGGTTGTTGGTCTTGCCATGCTGTTCGCTGTTCCATTGGCCACGGCGCAAGCTCGTGTCGGGCTGGAAAATCTGTCCGCAACCCGTGTGTACGGGGTGGACGATGCGCCGGCGATTCAGGCTCAGGAGCTTCCGCCCGTGGAGCCGTTTTTTGATGCCTCCCTATGGCATCGTCAGGGCGACCAGGATCTGCTCAGTCCTGCCTCGTCCATGGATTTTTCTTTTGCCGACTTCAGCCTGAGCGGCTCCCAGACCGCCAGTCTGGCCCGGTCCATTCAATATAGCCAGCAGTCCTCGCCCATCTGGAGCGCACGCTGGCTAAGCAGTGCGCCGGATCAGGTCTGGCAGTTTGGCGAGCGCAATTGGCGTTATGTGAATGGAGAGGGCCTGCAGCTGACGCTGGGCAATGATACGGTGACGGCTCCGGACTGGGCGCGACCCGTGGAGCTGGGTGGTGTCAATATCAGCCAGCAGTTCGAGCAGGGCCCCGCGGGGCCCTGGCGCTACGCGCTGGCGATCGGTGCGCTGGATATGAGCGGCAAGCAGGATAATGGCGATCTTGTGTATGGGTCTACGGCCAGCAGTCTCATGGTCAGTACTGATCTGACCAGCCGAACCAGTCTTGACACCCAAATGGAAAGCGCGCGAGATTTCGGCCTGACAGGTTTGGGGGCGACCTATCGCTCGCCGGATTTTGGGGTGTGGCAGGCCAGTGTCGCCAAGGCCTCCCATTCGGTAGGGCAGGGCTGGCGCTATCAAGCGGCCTATGGTTTGGACGTGCTGGGCGATTTGCACCTGCAATGGCAGGGTGAGCGCTACCAGGATAACTTTCTGGATTTGAGTCGTTATCAAGGCATGAAGGTGGCGGCGGCCAGTAGTCGGCAAATGCTGGGCCTGTCCGTGCCCTTGCGCGGCTGGGGCGAGGTCAAGACCCAGTACGAGGTACAGCAGGTCGTAGCCGGTGGGGAGAATCGCTACCTTGGGGTCACGCAGCAGTTCTGGTACAGTCCCCACCTTAGGGTGGGTTTGCAGGCCCGCCGTCATCTGGAAAGTCGTCAGTCGAACATCGCGCTGCGTTTTTCTATTCCGATTTTTTAAGCAGGCGGCATGGCCCAGTCAGCACTTGAGGTTCTTCAGGAAGTTTTTGGTTATGACAGTTTTCGTGGTTCTCAGCACGAGATTATCGAGACCCTGATCCAGGGCGGTGATGCCCTGGTCCTGATGCCTACCGGTGGCGGCAAGTCCTTGTGCTATCAGATCCCCGCCTTGGTGCGCCCCGGCACTGGCGTGGTTGTCTCTCCACTGATTGCGCTGATGCAGGATCAGGTGGATGCGCTCACTGAACTCGGTGTGAATGCCGCCTATCTGAATTCCACCCAGGATTGGCAGACTGCCCGTGAGGTCGAGCGCGAGTTCCTGACCGGGCAGCTGGATCTATTGTATGTGGCGCCAGAGCGCCTGCTCACCGATCGTTGTTTGGACTTGCTGGCTCGGGGCCAGATTTCCCTGTTTGCCATTGATGAGGCCCACTGCGTGTCCCAGTGGGGGCACGACTTTCGCCCCGAGTACCTGGGACTGGATTTGCTGGCCCAGCGTTGGCCTGGCGTGCCGCGCGTTGCCTTGACCGCGACGGCTACCCAGTTGACACGGGTGGAGATTGCCCAGCGCCTGAAGCTGGAACAGGCACGGCATTTTGTCGCCAGTTTTGATCGCCCCAATATCTGTTATCGCATCATTGAAAAAAACGAGGTGCGCAAACAGCTTTTAAGCTTTATCCAGGAAGAGCACGCAGGAGACGCAGGCATTGTGTACTGTCTGTCGCGCTCACGGGTGGAAGATACGGCGGAATTTCTGTGTAAAAACGGTATCCATGCCTTGCCCTATCATGCCGGGCTGGATGCGCAGCAACGGGCTATCAACCAGGCTCGCTTTCTGCGTGAGGAAGGGGTCGTCATGGTGGCGACCATTGCATTCGGGATGGGTGTCAATAAACCCGATGTGCGCTTCGTGGCCCATATTGATCTGCCCAAATCGGTGGAAGGGTATTACCAGGAAACCGGGCGGGCAGGGCGCGATGGGGAAGCGGCAACCGCCTGGCTGGCGTATGGCCTGCAAGACGTGGTGCAACTGCATCGCATGATCAACCAGTCACAGGGCGATGCAGCCCACCGCCGCCAGCAAGGGCAGGCGCTCGATGCCATGCTCGGTCTGTGCGAAACCATTTCCTGCCGCCGCCAGCGCTTACTGGCTTATTTTGATCAGCACATCGAGCCTTGCGGCAATTGCGACACATGCCTGGAAGCGCCGCAGGCCTGGGACGGCACCGTGGCGGCTCAGAAAATGTTGTCCACGATCTACAGGCTGTGGCGCGAGCGAGGTCAGCGTTTCGGCGCAGGGCATTTGATCGATATTTTGCTGGGCAAGCTGACCGATCGGGTCAAGGAGCACGAGCATGACAAGCTGACGGTCTTCGGGGTGGGCAAAGACCTGACCGATCAGGCCTGGCGAGGCGTGTTGCGTCAGCTGCTGGCCCACAGTCTGGTCACGGTTGATCCGGAAGGTTATGGCACTTTGCTGCTGACCGAAGCCAGCCGCGAGGTGCTCAAGGGGGAACGCACCCTGATGCTGCGGCGCGAAACCGTAACACGGGGACCGGCGGCGCATCGAGTCAAGGGCCAGGCACCTGCCGGTCCGGCGCTGGACCCGGATCAACAAAGGCGTTTCGAGGCTTTGCGTACCTGGCGGGCTGCCATCGCGCGCGAGCATGGGGTGCCGGCTTACGTTATTTTCCACGATGCGACCTTGCGAGAGGTGGCGATCCGCTGCCCAGGCTCAGAAGCTGATCTGGAGCCGATTACAGGCATCGGGGTGCGCAAAAGAGAGGCCTATGGCGAGGCCTTGCTGCGCTGCGTCCAAGAGTTCCAAACGCAGTAAAATTTGTTAATCGCGCAAAGTTTGGTTGCATGTTCCTGCCCCAAAATCTGCCGTGCGATGATAAAACCACTATTCGCTCAATCCGCTATATGTAGTAGAATGGCGGCAATATCACACTATATATGGTGTGCATCACATGACGCTGGCGGCTGCAAAAGCCGCGTCTTGCGTCACTCACCATCGATTTCCGAGACTGAAATGCAATCAACCGAACAGTTAATGGTCACCAAGCGAGATGGCCGTACCGAACCTATTAACCTCGACAAGATTCACCGGGTGGTTGATTGGGCCGCTGAAGGTTTGAACAATGTGTCAGTCTCTCAAGTGGAACTGCGTTCCCATATCCAGTTCTACAATGGTATTCGCACCAGCGATATCCACGAAACCATCATCAAGTCGGCTGCGGATCTGATTTCTGAAGAAACACCCGACTATCAGTACCTGGCTGCGCGCCTGGCGATCTTTCACCTGCGCAAGATCGCTTTTGGCCAGTTCGAGCCACCAAGCCTGTTTGATCACGTCACCCTTCAAACCAAGGAAGGTCGCTACGATCCGCATCTGCTGCAAGATTACACGCGCGCCGAATTCGACGAGCTGGACGCTCATCTGGATCACTGGCGTGACATGAATTTCTCGTACGGTGCCGTCAAGCAACTGGAAGGCAAGTACCTGATCCAGAACCGCGTGACCAAGCGCATCTACGAAAGCCCCCAGTTTCTTTACATGCTGGTGGCCATGTGCCTGTTTGCCCGCTATCCCGCTGAAACCCGCCTGAGCTATATCAAGCGTTTTTACGATGCGGTATCGCAGTTCAAAATTTCCCTGCCCACGCCCATTATGGCGGGGGTGCGCACCCCCACCCGTCAGTTCAGCTCCTGCGTGCTGATCGAGTGTGATGACAGTCTGGACAGCATCAATGCCACGACCAGCGCCATTGTGCGCTACGTTTCCCAGCGTGCCGGCATTGGTATCAACGGCGGCCGCATTCGTGCCGTAGGCAGTGAGATTCGGGGGGGCGAAGCCCAGCACACGGGCTGCCTGCCTTTCTTCAAAATGTTCCAGGCTGCCGTGAAGTCCTGCTCGCAGGGCGGCGTGCGTGGTGGCGCGGCAACCTTGTTCTACCCCATGTGGCACCTGGAAGTGGAAACCCTGCTGGTTCTGAAGAACAACCGGGGTGTGGAAGAAAATCGCATCCGCCATCTGGATTACGGCGTGCAGATCAACCGTCTGCTGTATCAGCGCCTGATCAAGGGCAGCCACATTACGCTGTTCTCGCCTCATGATGTTCCCGGGCTGTATGACGCCTTTTTTGCCGATCAGGACGAGTTCGAGCGTCTGTACGAAAAGTACGAGCAGGACCCCGCCATCCGTAAGCGCAGTTTACCGGCCATCGAGTTGTTCTCTCTGCTGATGCAAGAGCGGGCCAGCACCGGCCGCATCTACATTCAGAACGTAGACCACTGCAATACCCACAGCCCGTTCCAGGCAGATCGCGCACCGGTGCGCCAGTCCAACCTGTGCATGGAAATCGCGCTGCCGACCAAGCCCTTGAACGATCTGAACGATCCCGAGGGTGAGATCGCACTGTGTACCCTGTCTGCGTTTAACCTGGGCGCCCTGGAGTCGCTGGACGAGCTCGATGGTCTGTCCGAGCTGATCGTGCGCGCGCTCGATGCGCTGCTGGACTACCAGGATTACCCGGTCAAGGCAGCCCTCAATGCGACCAACAAGCGCCGCTCCCTGGGAGTTGGCGTGATCAACTACGCCTACTACCTGGCCAAGAACGGGACCCGCTATTCTGATCCCGCCGCGCTGGGTCTGACCCATCGCACTTTCGAAGCCATCCAGTACTACCTGTTGAAGGCTTCGGTACAGTTGTCGCGTGAGTATGGTCCTTGCGCGGCCTTTGATGAAACGACGTACGCCGCCGGTTTGCTGCCAACCGATACCTACAAGAAAGATGTGGATGGTATCTGCAACGAGCCGCTGCACTTGGATTGGGAGGCCTTGCGTGCGGACATCGTCAAGCATGGCCTGCGCAACTCGACCCTGACCGCCTTGATGCCGTCGGAAACTTCCAGCCAGATCGCCAATGCCACCAACGGTATTGAGCCTCCACGTGGTCTGGTCTCGGTCAAGCAGTCCAAGGACGGGATCTTGCGCCAGGTCGTGCCCGAGTTTGAAAAATATAAGGATCAGTATGAGTTGCTGTGGCAAATGCCCGGTAACGAGGACTACCTTAAGTTAGTTGGCGTGATGCAGAAGTTTGTCGACCAGTCGATCTCTGCGAACACCAACTATGACCCACAGCGGTTCGAGGGTGGCCGTGTGCCGATGAAGCAACTGCTCAAGGACTTGCTGCTGGCCTACAAATATGGTGTGAAGACCTTGTACTACCACAACACGCGCGACGGTGCCGATGATTCGCATGGCGAAGTCGAGGACGACGGTTGCGCAGGTGGTGCGTGCAAGATCTAAGCAAGGGTAAAGAGCATCATGACTACCTATAGTACTTTTTCGAAAACGGATAACGATCAGCTCAAGGAACCCATGTTCTTTGGACAGCCGGTGAACGTGGCTCGCTACGACCAGCAAAAGTATCCGATTTTTGAAAAGCTGATTGAAAAACAGCTGTCCTTCTTCTGGCGTCCAGAGGAAGTGGACATCACTCAGGACCGGATCGACTACCAGAACCTGCCCGACCACGAAAAGCACATTTTCATCAGCAATCTGAAGTACCAGACCTTGCTGGACTCCATCCAGGGCCGCAGCCCCAACGTGGCGTTTCTGCCGCTGGTCTCGATTCCTGAGCTGGAAACCTGGATTGAAACCTGGGCTTTTTCCGAGACCATCCACTCGCGCTCGTACACGCACATCATTCGCAATATTGCCAATGACCCGTCTGTTATTTTTGATGACATCGTGCGCAACGAGAACATTCAGCTGCGTGCCGCCGATATTTCCTCGTACTACGACGATTTGATCAGCGACACCATGCTGTACGCCCAGTTGGGTGAGGGTGAACACCAGATCAACAGTCAAACCCGCAAGCTGAGCGTTTACGAGCTGAAGAAGAAGCTGTATCTGTGCATGATGAGCGTCAATATTCTTGAGGCCATCCGTTTTTACGTCAGCTTTGCCTGCTCATTTGCTTTTGCCGAGCGCAAGCTGATGGAAGGCAATGCCAAGATCATTCGTCTGATTGCGCGTGATGAAGCGCTGCACCTGACAGGTACACAGCACATCATCAATATCATGCGTTCGGGCAGTGATGATCCTGAGTTTGCGCAGATCGCCCGTGAGCTGGAGCCAGTTTGCTTTGCCATGTTCAAGGATGCGGCCGAGCAAGAGAAGCAGTGGGCGGACTATCTGTTTCGCGACGGCTCCATGATTGGCCTGAACAAGGATATTTTGGGGCAGTACGTGGAGTACATCACCAATATCCGCATGGGTGCAGTGGGCCTGAAGCCTGCGTTTGAGTCCGTCAAGCACAACCCCATTCCATGGATCAACACCTGGCTGTCCTCGGACACCGTGCAGGTGGCACCTCAAGAGGTGGAATTGAGCTCGTACCTGGTCGGCCAGATCGATTCGGCCGTGTCGGCTGGCGATTTCGACGGTATCGAGTTATGAGTCAAGTCCGGACAACTGATCATGACTTTCAGTTGCGGGACGGCGAAACTTTGTTGGAAGGTTTGGAACGAACCGGCCATCAGGTTGAGTACCAATGCAGGAGCGGCTATTGCGGCTCCTGCCGTATTCCTCTTGTGTATGGAAAGGTTGCTTATAAAGAGCAGCCCTTGGCGTATGTCGGCCCAGGCGAGGTTCTGCCGTGTTGTTGCACGGTACTTGAACCGATCATGGTCGACTGTCAGCGCATTGCCCGGGTTGAGGAGGAACCAGAAGATCAGTTCGGTTTTACCGGGCTGAATCCCTGATTCCACTGTCTCCCTTTAGCTGGCCAAGCGCTTTTCTTCCAGCTTTTCCCAACGCTCAAATAACTGCTCCAGGTCAGTGTTGAGCTGATCCAGTTGCTGGTTGATCTCGTCGGCTCGGGCAGAGCCATCTTTATACAGATCCGGTGCGCTCAGTTGCTCCGCTAGTTCGGCTTGCTGGCTTTCTATAGCCGCAATCTTCTCGGGCAAAGCTTCCAGTTCCTTTTCTTCCCATGGGGCCAGACGGCCAGGCTTGTTAGCCTTGTTGTTGCGCTCAGCAGCAGGCTTTTCTGCAGCGGCGGGAGTTGACGCGCTGGCTGCGGGTGTTTCGGCTTTGGCTTGCGGACGTTGTGCCAGCCACTCGTCGTAACCACCCACATACTCGCCCCAATGGCCGTCGCCTTCGGCCGCAATCACCTGGGTGACCACGTTGTCCAGAAAGGTACGGTCGTGGCTGACCAGCAGCACGGTGCCCGTGTAATCCTGAATCAGGTCTTCCAGCAGCTCCAGGGTTTCGATGTCCAGATCGTTGGTCGGTTCGTCCAGTACTAATACATTAGTAGGCTGGGCAAACATGCGGGCCAAAGCCAGGCGGGCGCGCTCGCCACCGGACAGGCTGCGCACGGGGGAGTGCGCGCGGGCAGCCGGGAACAGGAAATCTTCCAGATAGCTCATGATGTGCTTGCGCTGATTGCCGATTTCCACCCATTCACTGCCTGGGCTGATGGTATCGGCTAGCGTGGCATTTTCGTCCAGGTTGCTGCGCATCTGATCGAAATAGCCGATATTGAGCTTGGTGCCGTGGCGCACGGTGCCCGAATTGGGCTCTTGCAGCCCCAGCATGATGCGTAGCAAGGTGGTTTTTCCCGCGCCATTGTGGCCGATCAGGCCTATGCGGTCACCGCGCATCAGTACGGTCGAGAAGTTCTTGATCAGGATGCGGTCATCGTAGCCGTGTGTGACGTCCTGCAACTCGGCAACCAGCTTGCCCGAGCGCTGGCCTTCAGATATGGCGAACTTGACGTCTCCCGAGCGCTCACGTCGCTCGGCCCGGTCGCGACGCAGTTGTTCCAGGCGTCGTACCCGGCCTTCGTCGCGGGTGCGGCGTGCTTGCACACCTTTGCGTATCCAGACTTCTTCCTGAGCCAGAAATTTGTCGAATTTGGCATTTTGTTGCTTTTCTGCTTCCAGGTACTCGGCCTTGCGTTCCTGCCATTGGCTGAAGTTACCGGGAAAGCTAAACAGCTTGCCACGATCCAGTTCGACAATACGTGTCGCCACCACGTCCAGAAAACGACGATCGTGGGTAATGATGACGGCGCTGCCGCGAAAGTCCAGCAGCAGTTGTTCCAGCCAAAGAATGCCGTCAAAGTCCAGATGGTTGGTGGGTTCGTCCAGCAAGAGCAGATCGGGTTCATTGACCAAAGCATTGGCCAGGGCCACGCGTTTGCGCTGCCCGCCCGACAGGCTGCCGGCGAGCGCATCCGGGTTCAAGCCCAGCTTGTCGATCAGGGCGTTGACACGCGCCGGGCGTTGCCAGTCCTCGGTTTCGGTGAAATCTCCGCACAGTAAATCGTAAATGCTGAGAGTGGGGTCCAGCTCGGGCTCTTGCTCGACTGTTGCCACTTTCAAACCGCCCAGGCGTTTGACTTGCCCATCATCGGGAGCCTGACGTTGGTCCAGAATTTTCAACAGCGATGATTTGCCAGCACCATTGCGTCCGATCAGGCCGATACGTTCGTTGCTTTGAATGACCAGATCGGCGTGGTCCAGCAAAGCATGGTGGCCGAATGCCAGCTGGGCATCGGTCAGGGAAATCAGATTGGTGGACATAAGACTCCAGATAAAACAGCGCGTCCTGCGAATTTCTCTATTGTCGCAGGTTACAATGCATCTGTGAGGCAGGCTGGGCAGTCGCGGTGCGCAAGCATCGAGGAAGGTCCGGACTCCATAGAGCAGGGTAGCGGCTAACAGCCGTCCGGCAAGTGTGGCGCCACGCCAGATGAGCCGAGGAACAGGGCCACAGAGACGAGACCACAGCAAGGGCTTGCGCAAGCAGGCACAGATACGGCGACTTCCGTGTTTTCTTGCACTCCGGTGCAAAGTGCTGTGGGGTGAAACGCGGTAACCTCTACCCGGAGCAATACCAAATAGGCATACGCAGGCTTTTAGCCCGAGAGGCGGCTCGTCTCAGTATGCGGGTAGGTAGCTAGAACCGGCCAGCAATGGTCGGTCCAGAGGAATGATTGCCGGCCAGTGGAATCCCGCTGGCATACAGAATCCGGCCTATAGGCCTGTCTCACACTTCTTACGGCCTGCGCTGCCAATTGCTCCGATTTCGCACATTTGAAAGCAATTGTTAAGGACGATGAATCCTTGGCAAGAGTCGCTCGTGCGCGTTTTTATAACAATTCACTTTTAATGCGCCCTGCAATTTCTTGATTTCACTCAGTATTTTTTTTTAGCCACTTCTTGGGTAGTGCGCTAAGTGCTTGTTGTGATTGAAAAAATTGCAACCACTGCCTTGACCGCAAAGGCTTTCCCCCGTAGAGTGGGGAAAAGTAGGAAATAGTGTAAAAAAGTGGGGGAAAAAGTGTTTCAAGGCAGCAGCGCACTCACACTGGATGCAAAGGGGCGGATGTCTATTCCGACCCGGCACCGTGACGCGCTTTTGCAGCAGGAACAAGGCCGCCTGACCCTCACTCGCCATCCCGACGGCTGTTTGCTGGTGTATCCGCGCAGTGTGTGGGAAGAAAAGCGCGAACAGATTGCCCGCTTTCCCATGAGTGCCCGTTTCTTGCAACGCCTGCTGCTGGGCAGTGCTCAGGACGTTGATCTGGACTCCGCTGGTCGGATATTGATCGCTCCCGAACTGCGCGCGGCAGTTGGTCTGGAGCGCGACGCCATGTTGCTGGGTATGGCCACCCATTTTGAGTTGTGGAATGCGCAGGAACTGGAACGCCGACAGGCCCAGGATCTGGCAGAGAACTCCACAGACGTATTCGACACTTTTTCTTTCTGAGTAAGTCATGACGCTGGTACATCGATCCGTGCTGCTGGAGCCTACGGTGGCGGCCCTCGTGGATCCGTCCTTTGAGGCTCGGCGCTGGGCGCAAAACCCCACACTGCACGGGCAGGTCGATGGTGTGTACGTAGATTGCACGTTTGGTCGGGGTGGGCACAGCCGCTTGTTGCTGTCGCACCTAAGTCCTCAGGGGCGCCTGATTGTGATCGACAAGGACCCGCAGGCCATTGCCGTGGCCCAGGAGCTGGCCGCACAAGATAGCCGCGTGACGGTGGTGCATAGTGGTTTTGGTGATCTGGCCCAGGCGCTGGATGAACTGGATGCAGGTCCATTGCAGGGCGTCATGATGGATCTGGGCATTTCATCGCCTCAGATCGATGACGCGCAACGAGGTTTTTCTTTCATGCGTGAAGGTCCTTTGGACATGCGCATGGATACCAGCGGCGGTTTGACCGCTGAACAGTGGCTGGCCGACGTCAGCGTGGAAGATTTAAAGGAGGTCATTGCAGAATATGGCGAAGAACGGTTTGCTTTCCAGATTGCAAAGGCGATTGTTGATCGCCGCCAATCCCGCCCGCTACATACAACGCGTGATCTCGCCGAGCTCGTCGCCGGTGTCGTCCGCACGCGCGAAAAGGGTCAACATCCGGCAACCAGGACCTTCCAGGCTATACGGATTTACCTCAATCGTGAGCTCGAAGAGCTCGCGCACGCGCTTCCGTCAATTCTGAGTCGATTGGCGACGGGTGGCAGGCTTGCGGTGATTGCATTTCATTCGCTGGAGGACCGTATGGTCAAACAGTTCATGAGCGCGGCTGCGCGCCCTGCGCAGGAACAGTCACGTCTACCCATTCTTGAAAAAGACTTGCCCCAACCGTTGGTGCAGTCGCTGGGCAGAATCCTGCCCACGGATGAGGAGTCCAGCGACAATCCCCGAGCCCGCTCGGCGGTACTACGCGTGGTGCAACGCACCGCTACCCCCATTCCCCAGGACTGGATGCGCAGCGCCAGTGATCGTCTGCTGCAACAGGCCGCCTACCGCCGTCAGCCTGCTGGCAAGCGAGGCCGCCGATGATGCGCCTGGTCATCACCCTTTCTTTGGTGTTGATGCTGTCGGCCATCTCCCTGGTGACGGCGCGCTATCAGGCGCGCGAGCTGTTCGTGCAAACCGATCGTTTGGTCACCAAGGCCCGTGAGCTCGATACGGATTGGCGTCGCTTGCAATTGGAGCGTGCCGAACTGGCGCGTAACGCCAGGGTGGATGACATCGGCCGCAACGAGCTGGGTCTGGTGCTTAGCTCCCCGGAGCGTACGCTTTACTTGCAAGGCGGTGAGTTGAGTTCGAATCAGGCGCAGCCCGGGGGGCGCCCATGAGACGATTCGGCTATCACGACAATCCCGTCCTGAGCGTGCAGATTCCGTTCTGGCGCTCACGTTTGGTGCTGGTTCTTTTATTTCTGGGCTTTGGGGCATTGATCGTCAAAGCCCTGTACTTACAGGGCCTGTCCACCGAATTTTTGCAGCAGCAGGGTGAGCGCCGTTATGAGCGCACCCAGGTGCTGCCGCCCATGCGTGGCAAGGTTTTTGACCGTAGCGGGTCTGTTGTGCTGGCCTCCAGTGTGCCGGTCAAGGCTATTTGGGCCATTCCCGATGATGCCCGCAATGCCAAGCCCGAGCAGATCGGTCAACTGGCCAAGCTGCTGGGTATGGGCCAGTCCGATATCGAGCGCCGTTTGTCTGTTGAGGACCGCAATTTCGTCTATATCAAGCGGCAAGTGGACGTGGACGTTGCCGCCCAGATTGCGGAACTGAAAATACCGGGCATCCACCAGCAGGAAGAAATGCGGCGCTTCTATCCCGAAGGGGATGTGATGGCGCACATTGTGGGCTTTACCAATATTGAGGACCAAGGCATTGAAGGTATTGAGCTGGCCTTCAACTCCGCCTTGTCGGGCACACCGGGTTCGCGCCGTGTGATTCGGGATCGTCTGGGTCGTGTCGTCGAAGACGTTCGCGCCATCATCCCGCCTACTCACGGCCAGGACCTGCATTTGTCGATTGATGCCGGCCTGCAGTTTGATGCCTACACCGCACTGAAAAAAGGGATGGAGGACGTCAAGGCCAATGCCGCGGCTGCCGTGGTCATGGACGTCAAAACCGGGGAAATTCTGGCCCTGGTGAATCTGCCTACCTACAACCCCAACGACAGGGATGACCGCAAGGGTCCGGCCCTGCGTAACCGTGCCCTGACTGACACCTTTGAGCCCGGCTCGATCATGAAGCCGTTCACCGTCGCCTTGGCGCTGGACATCAACCGCATCACGACCTCCACCCAGTTCAATACAGGCAATGGCCAGTATCGGTATCAGGGCAGCGTGATCAGCGACGTCAGCCGCAATAACGGCATGCTGGATGCGGCCGGCATTTTGCGTCGTTCCAGCAATATTGGCATGACCATGATTTCCGAGCGGCTGACCTCGCAGGAAATGTGGAACAAGTTTACCGAGCTGGGCTTTGGCCGTTCTCCTCAGGCCGATTTTCCGGGCATTGCCAGTGGGCGGCTGCGTCCCTGGGAGCGCTGGCGTCCGATTGAACGCGCCACCATGTCGTATGGCTATGGCCTGTCTGTTTCCCTGCTGCAGATTGCCCACGCCTACACGGCGTTTGCGCGTAATGGCGACATGGTCTCCATGACTTTGCTCAAGCGTGAAGGCAAACCGGCCAGTGTTCAGGTCTACACCCCCAAAGTCGCTGCGGAAGTGCGTGCCATGCTGGAGGCCGCGGCCGGCCCGGCAGGCGCCCGTCTGGCTCAGGTTCAGGGGTATCGCGTAGCCGGCAAGAGCGGTACAGCGCGCAAGATTGTGGACGGACGCTACAGCAAGTCCTTGTATCGCGGCTCTTTTGTCGGTTTTGCGCCTGTCTCCGATCCTCGTATTGTCGTGGCCGTCACCATTGACGAGCCCCATAGTTCCAACTACTACGGCGGGCGTATTGCCGCGCCTGTTTTTTCAGAAATTGTGGCCCGGAGCTTGCGACGCCTAGGTGTCCAGCCTGATGCGCCCATAGATTCGCTGGTGGCTGTTGGCCCCGGTACGGAGAATGTACGATGAACGCCGCAGCAATATTGGAGTGGCTGGCGCAGCATGTCGCGCCCACGGCCAATCTGTGTTTGGATTCCCGCCAGATCAAGGCGGGTGACGCGTTTTTTGCCTGCCGTGGCTACCATGGGGATGGTCGTGAATATGAAGTTCAGGCTGTGCAGCAGGGGGCCGTCGCCATTGTGCGCGAGCAGGGCGATCAGACTGTCGATCCTGGCGTGCCTGTGTTGCAGGTCCCCAACCTGAGCGCCTTGCTCGGTGAAGTGGCCCACCAATGGTGGGGACGTCCTTCCGAGGCCATGACTGTGGTGGCTGTGACCGGCACCAATGGCAAAACATCGACCGTGCAGTGGGTGGCTTCCGCCCTGAATCACTCTCAAGTGCCTTGCGGCACCATTGGTACGTTGGGCGTGACCTTGCCCGATGGCTCCAATCTGGGGGGTGTCCTGACTACTCCGGATGTATTGACCGTGCACCGTAGCCTGGCCGCTATTCGTGCCCAAGGCGGCAATGCCGTTGCGCTGGAAGCTTCGTCCATCGGTCTGGAGCAGGGTCGTCTGGATGGTGTCCGTATTGATATTGCCGGGTTTACCAACCTGACCCACGATCATCTGGACTATCACCACAGCATGGAAGCCTACAAGCAGGCCAAATTGCGTCTGTTCAGCTGGCCCGGTTTGCGCAGCGCTGTGGTAAATGCTGATGATGCAATGGGCCGTGAGTTGATGCAGGCCGGTCTGGCTGCGCGTGTGATTTCTTACTCCATGAGCCAGCCCGATGTGGATTTGCTGGCACAGGACGTGCATACCGGTGCTGATGGCCAGGTATTCAATCTGGTCACTGCTCATGGCACCGCCCAGATTCTCACCCATCTGCTCGGTGAGCATAACGTGGCCAACCTCTTGCTGGTGGCCGGTGTGCTGCAGGAAGTGGGCTGGCCTGTGTCCAAGATCGCTCGCATCATGGACAAGCTGGAGTCGGTTCCCGGCCGCTTGCAGATCGTGACACCCAAGAGCACGGCGGGTCGTTCGCCCTTGCCGCTGGTTGTGGTGGACTATGCCCACACGGCCGATGCCTTGGAGCGCGCCCTGCAAGCCCTGCGCGACGTCGCCCGTGTGCGCGGCGGCAAGCTGATTTGTGTCTTTGGTTGTGGCGGTAATCGCGACACCACTAAGCGTCCCATCATGGGCGAGGTGGCGGCCCGTCTGGCCGACAGCGTGCTGGTGACCACAGACAACCCCCGTTTTGAAGACCCCGCCGAGATCATTCGCCAGATTGTGGCCGGCATGCCAGAGGCGCCAGCGGTACAAATGGATCGCGCCCGTGCCATTCTGTCCTCCATCTGGGCGGCCAGCCCGGAAGATATCGTATTGCTGGCCGGCAAAGGCCATGAAACCTATCAGGAAGTACAAGGCGAGCGCTCGGTGTTTGATGACACTGACTGGGCGAAAGCCGCCTTGCTGTGGTTGCGTGGCGTACGCTTGAGCACGGATTCGCGCAGCCTGAGCAAAGGCGAGGTGTTTCTGGCCCTGAGTGGTGAGCAGTTTGATGGTCACCGCTATCTGGAAAAAGCCAAGGAGCAGGGTGCCGTTGCGGCGATTGTGGCGCAGCGTGATCCTGGTGTGGACCTGCCGCAAATTGTGCTGGGCGATACCCGTCGTGCCTTGATGAGTCTGGCCACCGAGTGGCGTTCGCGTTTTGACATTCCCATGATCGGCGTGACCGGCAGCAATGGCAAGACAACGACCAAGGAAATGATTGCTGCGATTTTGCGTGCCTGGCTGGGCGAGTCGGAAAGCCTGGCCACCCGCGGCAACCTGAATAATGATCTGGGCGTTCCCCTGTCCATCCTGCGCCTGAGTGCCGAGCATAAAGCCGCGGTGCTTGAAATGGGCATGAACCACCCCGGTGAGATCGCCGTGCTGGCCGCGATGGTACGGCCCACGATCGCTCTGATTAATAATGCCCAGCGCGAACACCAGGAGTTCATGCACAGCGTGGAAGCGGTGGCGCGTGAAAACGGCGCTGTCATTGATGCGCTGCCTCAGGATGGTGCCTTGGTCATTCCGGATGACGATGCGTTTAGCGCCATGTGGGCTGAACGGGCAGGGGCGCGCGCTGTATTGCGTTTTGGTCTCAGCGGCCAGGAAACCGTTTTTGCGGCGGACATGTTCGTCGAACCTGCTCAAACCCGCTTTGTGCTGCACGTGGCCGGCCAGTCTACGGCCCTGACCCTGCACAGCCCTGGTATTCATAATCTGCGTAATGCCTTGGCCGCAGCGGCATGTGCACATGCCGCCGGTGCTCCCTTGACTGCGATTGTGCAAGGCTTGGAGAGCTTCCGTCCTGTAACGGGCCGCATGCAGCCCAAGCAACTGTCCTCCGGTTATCAACTGATTGACGATACCTACAACGCCAACCCGGATTCGGTACGTGCCGCGATTGATGTGCTGGCCCAACTGAAAGGACGCAAGGTGCTGGTGCTGGGCAATATGGCCGAGATCGGTGACAACAGCTCCGAACTGCATGCCGAAGTGGGTGCCTATGCCAAAGAGCGGGGCATGGATGAGTTGCTGACCCTGGGAGGCGATGCGAGTCATGCCGCCCAAGCCTTTGGCGCGCGTGCGCATCAGTTCGAAACTCTGGAAGACATGGTGTCTTACCTGCTGGCCCTGGAGCCGTCCCATGTGCTGATCAAGGGGTCGCGCAGCGCCCGCATGGAGCGCGTGGTGGCTGCGCTGGAGAGCCACTTCTCCCGTAACGAGGGGGCTACCCATGCTTCTTGAACTGGCACGCTGGCTCTCGGACGATCATATTCGCGCCTTCGCGGTGTTTGAGTACATCACCCTGCGTGCTATTTTGGCCAGCGCAACCGCCCTGGCCATTGGCTTGTTGGCGGGTCCCTGGGTTATTCGCAAGCTGACTGAGCTGAAAATTGGTCAGGCTGTGCGTGCCTATGGCCCCGAGTCGCATTTGCAAAAGAACGGCACCCCCACCATGGGCGGTGTGCTCATTCTCATTTCCATCGGTATCAGTACCCTGTTGTGGGCAGACTGGACCAATCGTTTTGTATGGGTCGTTTTGCTGGTGACCTTTGGTTTTGGCTGGATTGGCTGGGCAGACGACTACAAGAAAGTGGTGAACCGTGACCCCGAGGGCATGTCCTCTCGGCAAAAGTTTTTCTGGCAAGCCTTGATCGGCATGATCGCGGCTGTGTACCTGAGCTTTGCCGTGTCCGTGCCCGCCAATACCGAATTGTGGCCTTTGTTCAAAGAATGGGTCTTGAGCGGTTTCACCATGTCCCTGCCAGCTCAGGCTGACCTGATCGTGCCCTTTTTCAAGTCTGTGAGTTACCCGCTGGGTGTGCTCGGTTTTGTGGTCTTGACCTGGGCGGTGATTGTGGGCTCGAGCAACGCTGTCAATCTGACCGATGGTCTGGATGGGCTGGCCATCATGCCCACCGTGCTGGTGGGTTCCGCCCTGGGTATTTTTGCCTACGTTGTCGGTCGGGTGGACTACTCCAAATATCTGTTGTTTCCCTATATACCCGGCGCGGGCGAACTGCTGGTGATCTGCGCGGCCATCGCTGGTGCAGGTCTGGCTTTTCTGTGGTTCAACGCCTATCCCGCGCAAGTGTTCATGGGTGACGTAGGGGCACTGGCCCTGGGCGGAGCGCTGGGCACGATTGCCGTGATCGTACGCCAGGAAATTGTGCTGTTCATTATGGGTGGCGTGTTTGTGGTCGAAACCTTGTCGGTCATGCTGCAGGTGACCTGGTTCAAATACACCAAGAAGCGCTACGGGCAGGGAAGGCGAATATTCCGGATGGCACCGCTGCATCATCACTTTGAAGTCAGCGGTTGGAAAGAAACCCAGGTGGTGGTCCGCTTCTGGATCATCACCATGATGCTGGTCATGATTGGTCTGTCTACATTGAAATTGCGATGAATGCCCTGAGTTTTCCTTCGATCCGCAAAGACGGTCTCATGCTTATCCTCGGGTTAGGCGAGACCGGCTTTGCTGCGGCTCGCTGGTGCTTGGCCCAGGGAGCCGGTATCCGTTTGGCGGATACGCGTGAAACGGTGCAGGGTCTGGACACGCTCCAGGCGCTGAGCCGCGAACCGCTGGATGTGCGTCTGGGCACGCAGGCCTTGCAAACCGAAAGCCTGAAGGATGTACACACGCTGGTGCTCAGTCCCGGTCTGTCGCCGCTGGAGCCCACCCTGGCCGCCTTTTTGGCTCAGGCTCGGGAGCGTGGCATCGAGATCATCGGCGAGATCGAGCTGTTTGCTCGGGCCTTGAAGGACCTGGCCGATCAAGGGCAGGAAAGCCGCGTGCTCGCCGTGACCGGCACCAACGGTAAAACCACCGTTACAGCCATGACACGCCACTTGCTGGAGCAAGCCGGTATCTCTGCGCGGGCCGTGGGCAATATCAGCCCTGCTGCCTTGACTGCCTTGTGCGATGCTCTGGAAAGTCAGGCTTTGCCCCAAGTGTGGGTGCTTGAGTTGTCCAGCTTCCAGCTCGATAGCACGTTCAGTCTGCGGGCCGATGCGGCGGTCGTGTTGAATATTTCCCAGGATCACCTGGATTGGCATGGCGGCATGGACGCCTACGTTCAGTCCAAACAGCGTTTGTATGGCATGTGCGATGTGGCTCTGGTCAACCGTGACGATCCTGTCGTCATGGCGATGATTCCCGATGCCAGTCAGGAATCCGTGCGCAGCTTTGGGCTGGACAAGCCCGTGTTGCTGGGTGATCTGGGCTTGCAGACCGATGGTGGCATGCAATGGCTGGTGGCCAACGAGCCTACCGATTTTGAGCTGCCCGCCACCGGCCTGAAAAAACGTCACGCAGCCGCGGCAGGAACTGTTCGTGGCAAAGGGGGCCTAAAGCGGCTGATGCCGGTTGAGGCCTTGCAGATCAAGGGTCGTCATAACGCCTTGAATGCACAAGCCGCCCTTTTGCTGGCCCGCTGCCTGGGGCTGGGTTGGGCCGAGCTGCTCAATGGCCTGCGCACCTATCAAGGCGAACCTCATCGCGTGGAGCTGGTACGTGTGCTCGATGGCGTTCAGTATCTGGACGACAGCAAAGGCACGAATGTGGGCGCTACTGTTGCTGCCCTGCGTGGCTTTGATCAGCGTGTCTGGCTGATTGCGGGAGGTTTGGGCAAGGGGCAGGACTTTGAACCTTTGGCGATGGCCGCCAAGCATAGCGTGGCAGAGGTGTTCTTGATCGGCCAGGATGCCAGATTGATCGCTGCTGTTTTGCAGGCCCACGATATTCCTCATCGTTTTTGCGAGGGCTTGGAAGCGGCCGTGCAGGCTGCCGCCGGGCAAGCGCGTTCGGGTGATGTGGTGTTGCTGTCGCCTGCCTGCGCCAGCATGGATATGTTCAAGAGCTATCACCATCGTGGTCTGTGCTTTGTGGCGGCAGTCACTGAAATGGCTCTGGATAGAGGAGAGCTGGCATGAGTCTGTTTGCTGAGCTGACCTCGGGTGTCAATGCCGTTCGCCCTGGACGTACGGCTTTACCCGTGTTTGATCGCCCCTTGTTGGCGGCCACGCTGATGCTGACCCTGTTCGGGCTGCTGATGGTGTACTCGGCCTCGATCGCTCTGGCAGACGGACCACGCTATGAAAGCTACGGCCGCTACTATTTTGTCATTCGCCACGCTCTGTTCATTGTGGTTGGGGTGGTGCTGGCCATGTTCACGGCCACCGTACCCATGCGGGTCTGGCAGAAGCTGGCCGTCCCCCTGTTTGCATTTTCCATTTTTCTTTTGCTGGTGGTTCTGATTCCCGGCATTGGTCGTGAGGTGAACGGGGCGCGCCGTTGGTTGCCCCTGGGCATCATCAACTTCCAGCCCTCGGAACTGATGAAGGTAGCCATGGTGCTGTACGCCGCCGATTACACGGTGCGCAAGCAGCAGCATTTGCAAACCTTTGTGCGGGGCTTTTTGCCTATGGCTGTGGCCTTGGGCCTGGTGGGGGTTCTGTTGCTGATGGAGCCCGATCTGGGCGCCTTCATGGTGATTGTGGCCATTGCCGTGGGCATTTTGTTTATCGGCGGAATCAATGGCAAGTTGTTCTCGGCGTTGCTGGGCATACTGGTCAGCAGTTTTCTTTTGCTGATCTGGCTCTCTCCCTGGCGTCGGGAGCGGCTTTTCGTTTATCTGGACCCCTGGAATCCTGATAACGCCTATGGCAGTGCTTATCAGCTGTCGCATTCGCTTATTGCGCTGGGTCGTGGCGAATGGTTTGGGGTGGGCCTGGGTTCTAGCGTGGAAAAGCTGCATTACCTGCCTGAAGCGCATACCGACTTTATCGTTGCCGTGATAGGCGAGGAACTGGGTTTTGTGGGTGTTTCCGCCCTGATCCTGACCTTTGGCTTTCTGGTCTGGCGCAGCTTCAATATCGGCCGCCAGGCCAGTGCAATGGATCGTCTTTTTAGCGGCATCGTTGCCCAAGGCGTGGCTTTGTGGTTTGGCGTGCAGGCTTTCATCAACATTGGCGTGGTGCTGGGTCTGTTGCCGACCAAAGGGCTGACCTTGCCTTTGGTCAGTTATGGCGGCTCGGGGATTGTAATGAATCTGATGGCCTTTGCCTTGTTGCTGCGGGTGGATTTTGAGAACCGGCAAATGATGCGAGGTAAGCGCACATGAGCACGCCAACCATTCTGATCATGGCAGGCGGCACGGGCGGGCATATCATGCCTGGTCTGGCCGTGGCACAGGCCATGCAGCAGCGCGGCTGGAACGTGCTGTGGCTGGGGCATCCAGAGCGTATGGAAGGTAGCCTGGTTCCTCAGCATGGGATTAAAATGCTGCCTCTGCGATTTTCCGGATTACGAGGCAAAGGCGTGAAAGCGTTGCTCTCCTTACCCTTTACCTTGCTCAGTGCCTGCTGGCAGGCGCACCGCTGTCTGCAGCAAGCCAAACCGGATGTCGTGCTGGGCATGGGCGGCTATGTCGCCTTTCCGGGGGGGCTGATGTCCTTTGTGTCGCGTCGCCCGCTGGTGGTGCATGAGCAAAATGCGGTGGCGGGAACGGCCAACCGCTATCTGGCCAAAATGGCGACCCGCGTGCTGACCGGTTTTCCCGGCGCCTTGCCCGGTGCGGTGACAGTCGGCAACCCGGTGCGGGACGCCTTCGTGGGTCAAGGCCCTGCCGCTGAACGCTATGCCAAACGTAGCGGTCCCTTGCGCCTGTTGGTGGTGGGTGGCAGCCTGGGGGCCGCCGCGCTGAACCAGGTGGTACCCGAGGCCTTGGCCTTGATCCCGCCCGAGCAGCGCCCGCAGATCACGCATCAGTCCGGCCAGCAGCATCTGGACAGCTTGCAACAACGCTATGCACAGCATCAGGTGCAGGCCGAGTGCACTGCCTTTATTGGTGACATGGCGCAGGCCATGAAAGAGGCTGATGTGCTGATTTGCCGAGCTGGCGCCATGACGGTGGCCGAAGTTGCCGCCATCGGGGTGGCCGCCCTGTTTGTGCCGCTACCTCATGCCATTGACGACCACCAGACAGCCAACGCCCGTTATCTGAGCGACTGTTCGGGCGCGTGGCTCAAGAAACAATCGGAGTTGACGGCCCAGTGGCTTGCACAGTGGTTGCAAGGGCTGGATCGTGAAGAGTTAAGTCGTGTGGCCAGCCACGCGCAAGAACATGCACAGTTGAATGCCACGCAGCAAATTGCCGAAGCATGTCAGCAGGCGGCAAGGAGGGTGAGATGAAACACCGCATTCAACGTATTCATTTTGTAGGGATTGGCGGTTCGGGCATGAGCGGCATTGCCGAGGTCATGCTGAACCTGGGCTTTGCCATCAGTGGGTCCGATATTCAAGAAACGGCGGTCACTCGTCGCCTGGAGCAGCTTGGCGCCCGTATTGTTATCGGCCACAAGGCGGAAAACGTCGCCGGCATGGGCGCGATCGTCACATCGACCGCGATTGCCGGCGATAACCCCGAAGTGCTGGCTGCTCGTGCTGCGCGCATTCCTGTCGTGCCTCGCGCCCTGATGCTGGCTGAACTGATGCGCCTGAAGCGCGGCATTGCGGTGGCCGGTACTCACGGCAAGACCACCACCACCAGTCTGGTGGCCAGTTTGCTGGGGGCCGCCGATCTGGACCCGACTTTTGTGATTGGCGGGCGCCTGAATTCAGCCGGTGCCAACGCCCGACTCGGGCAGGGCGATTACATCGTGGTGGAAGCCGACGAATCCGACGCTTCGTTCCTGAACCTGTTGCCGGTGATGGCCATCATCACCAATATCGACGTGGACCATATGGATACCTATGGTCATGATGTGGCCCGACTGAAAAGCGCCTTTATCGATTTCACACACCGTCTGCCGTTCTACGGTAGTGCCATCGTCTGTAACGACGATGCCAATGTACGCGAAATCATTCCTTTTGTATCGCGCCCTGTCACCACGTATGGCATTGATACGGAGGCTCAGGTACGTGCAGTCAACATTGAAAGCCGTGGTACCACCATGTGTTTTGATGTGCAGCGCAAGGGGGCGAGCGGCGACCTTCCCTTGTTGTCCGTGTGCCTGAACCTGCCCGGAAAACACAATGTACTCAATGCCTTGGCGGCTATCGCCGTGGCCACGGAACTGGGCGTGAGCGACGAGGTCATTGCCCGCGGTCTGAAAGAGTTTACCGGTGTGGGCCGTCGTTTCTCCCTGGTGGGCGACTTCCCGGTTCCCCAGTCGCAAGGCGGCGGCACGTTTACCGTTGTTGACGATTATGGTCACCATCCTGTCGAAATGGCTGCTACCTTGGCGGCCGCACGGGGTGCTTGGCCAGATCGCCGGATCGTGTTGGCGTTCCAGCCGCACCGCTATACGCGTACCCGTGATTGCTTTGAAGATTTCGTGCAGGTGCTCAGCCAGGCCGATGCGGTTCTTCTCGGAGAAGTGTATCCCGCTGGCGAGGCCCCCCTTGTGGCCGCCGATGGCCGAGCCTTGAGTCGCGCAGTGCGTGTGCTCGGCAAGGTCGAACCCATTTTCGTGGCCGAAATCAGCGATATGGCACAAGCCGTACTGGACTTTGTCCGTGACGGCGATGTGGTGTTGGTAATGGGTGCAGGGTCCATCAGCCGGATTCCTGCTCAACTGGGAGAAATGGCATGACTGCGGATTTTGGTCGGGTCGGCGTGTTGTACGGCGGCAAGTCCGCCGAACGGGAAGTGTCCTTGATGTCCGGTCAAGGTGTGCATGAAGCCCTGCGTAGCATGGGTGTGGACGCGCATTTGTTCGATATGGGCGAGAAAGGATTGACCGAACTGGCGCAGGCTGGCTTTGATCGTGTGTTTATCGCTTTGCATGGTCGTTACGGCGAAGATGGCACGTTGCAGGGAGCCTTGGAATGGTTGGGCATCCCTTACACCGGCAGCGGTGTGATGGCCTCCAGCCTGGCCATGGACAAGATCATGACCAAGCATGTGTGGCAGCACCTGGGTCTGCCAACCCCCGGCTTTGCGCAGCTGGATCATGTCAGCCAGGTTGCTGGGGCAGTGGAGCGTCTGGGCGTACCGCTGATCATGAAGCCGCCCCACGAAGGTTCTACGGTCGGTGTCGTGCGTGTGGACCGTGCCGATCAGGCGGTCGCCGCCTTTGAAACCGCCATGCATTACGACACGGTTGTGCTGGCTGAGCAATTCATTCGTGGTCGCGAGCTGACGGTGCCCATTATCGGCCAGGGTGAGCAGGCACGCGCCTTGCCCGTCATCGATATTGTGGCGCCCCAGGGTAACTACGACTTCGAGCACAAGTACTACTCGGACGAAACCCAATACTTCTGCCCGGCGGATTTGTCGCCTGAATTGACGGCCCACATCCAGGATTTGTCGGTCCGCGCCTTTAATGCGCTGGGCTGTGAAGGCTGGGGCCGTGCCGACTTTATGCTGGACGAGCAAAATCGTCCCTGGTTGCTGGAGATGAACACCTCTCCTGGCATGACCAGCCACTCGCTGGTGCCGATGGCAGCCAAAGCGGAGGGCATCAGCTATGCCCAGTTGTGCGTGAACATTTTGGCAACAGCCCGCTGCAAAGTGCAGGCTATTGCCCGCAGCCTATAGAACGGGGAGCCTGATTCATGTTTTCCGATGCACGTCTGACCAACCTGATCGCCAATACGCTGGCTCTGCTAGCAGTATCGGCATTGGTGATCGGTGTTGTGATTTGGGCTGTGCGTCGTCCGTACTTCAATATCGAGCGCATTCAGATCGAGTCCACGCAAGGCGAGCCGCTGGCCTACGTCACGGCAGAAGGGGTGAAAGCCACTATCGCCGGTCGCCTGCAAGGCAACTTCTTCACCGTCGATCTGGACCAATCCCGCGCCTTGATTGAAACGGCCCCCTGGGTACGACGCGCGCAGATCCGGCGCGTCTGGCCCAACAGCCTATCAGTACGGATTGAAGAGCAGCAGCCGCTGGCCTATTGGAACGAAGACGAAATGATCAACACCTGGGGTGAATCGTTTTCTGCCAACAAGGCGGTGGTGCCCGATGAAATGGATTTGCCCCAGTTAAGCGGCCCTCCGAACTCGGAGCGTCTGGTGGTGCAACGGTATGCCGAGCTGGCTCGCTGGTTCGGACCTCTGGACGTGCAGGTCAGTGAAGTGACCCTGAGCCCGCGCTATGCCTGGGATGTGGTGTTGTCCAACGGAATGCAGCTGAGCCTGGGCCGCGACCCGGCAGCGGATATTGCAGACCCCCACGGTCGTAAAGGGGCTTTGCCCTTTGCGGTTCGTGTTGAACGATTTGTGCAGGCATGGCCTGCCTTGATGCAGCGGCTTGGCGACCGTGCTTTGCAAAGTGCCGACTTACGTTACCCGAATGGCTTTGCGATAACGCTGGCTCCGGTTTCATCTACCCCTGTGAAGTAAAGAACATATGACTCGTGACATCAAAGACCTGATCGTTGCATTGGATATCGGCACCAGCAAAGTGGTTGCGGTGGTAGCCGAAGTGCTGCCGGAAGGCCGGTTTGAAGTGCTTGGTCTGGGCCAGCATGAATCCCAGGGCATGCGCAAAGGGGTAGTCGTCAATATCGAGACGACGGTCAATTCCATTCAGCGTGCGCTGGAAGAGGCCGAGCTGATGGCTGACTGCAAGATCCGCGAAGTCTATACCGGAATTGCGGGCAGCCACATCACCAGCTTCAACTCCAGTGGCATGGTGGCGGTAAAGGATAAGGAAGTGACCGCCACGGATGTGGCGCGTGTGATCGAAACGGCCAAGGCCGTGAATATCCCTACCGATCAGCAGGTGCTGCATGTGCTGACGCAGGAATTCATCGTGGACTCGCAAGAGGACATCCGCGAGCCTATCGGCATGAGCGGGCTGCGTCTGGAAGTGCGGGTACACATTGTGACTGGTGCCGTCAGTGCCGCCCAGAACATTGTCAAGTGCGTGCGCCGTTGCGGCCTGGAAGTGCAGGATCTGATCTTGCAGCCTTTGGCCTCCAGCCTGTCCTGCCTGACGGCCGATGAGAAAGAGCTGGGCGTAGTGCTGGTGGATATTGGCGGCGGTACGACCGATATTGCCATTTACACCGGCGGTGCCATCCGTCACACCGATGTGATCCCGATTGCCGGCGACCAGATCACCAGCGATATCGCTGCCATGCTGCGCACGCCGACGCCAGATGCGGAAGAAATCAAGTTGCGCTTTGGGGTTGCCAAGCAATCGCTGGCTCATCCCGAGGAAATGATCGAAGTGCCCGGTTTGGGCGATCGTCCCAACCGTCAGGTCAAGCGCCAGGCTTTAGGTGCCGTGATTGAGCCACGCGTCGAGGAGTTGTTCACGTTTGTGCAACAAAGCCTGCGCGAGTCGGGCTACGAAGATCTGCTGTCGTCGGGCGTGGTGCTGACTGGTGGCACGGCCATGTTGCCGGGCATTGTGGAACTGGCCGAGGACGTATTCCTGAAACCGGTGCGTATTGCGGTGCCCAGCTACGAAGGCAGCCTGGCGGATGTGATGCGCAACCCGCGCTTTTCGACGGTGATGGGCCTGTTGACTGAAGCCCGCCTGCAAAGTGCGCGTGGTCGCAAGGTGGCACAGCAAAAAGGCAGTGTCAAAGGTCTGGTGGCCCGCATGAAAGAATGGTTTATGAATTAAGGGCGTTGCAAGACGCTCAGGTCGGGCCGCCTGAAAGGGCGGTCCGGGAGGCAGTTCAAACCGGGTGCGAACCCCCTGGTTGGCAGATGTTTTGAGCTGATTCCAAATTTTGGTTGTATCGGGGAAGTACGTAGAAACTTGACTAATTAGTGTTTGAGTGGGAGTCAATCATGATGAACTTTGAAATGTTAGATACCAGCAGCAGCGGCACGGTCATCAAGGTCGTGGGCGTGGGCGGCGCAGGCGGCAACGCAGTGACGCATATGATCAAGTCGGGCGTGCAGGGCGTGGATTTCATTTGCGCCAATACCGACTCGCAAGCGCTGGCCAGCAGCGATGCTCCTATCCAGATCCGTCTGGGACGCAGTGGCCTGGGTGCTGGCGCCAAGCCCGATCAGGGCCGTGCGGCTGCTGAAACCGCTCGTGAAGAAATCCGTGCCGCCCTGAACGGTGCCAACATGGTGTTTATTACGGCCGGTATGGGTGGTGGTACCGGTACCGGTGCCAGCCCCGTTGTGGCTGAAGTGGCCAAGGAGCTGGGCATTTTGACCGTGGGCGTGGTCACCAAGCCTTTCTCTTTTGAAGGCAACCGCCGTCTGCGCATGGCCGAAGAAGGAATCGAGGAGCTGAGCAAGCACGTTCACTCCCTGATCGTGGTACTGAATGAAAACCTGTACGACTTGATGGACGAGGATGCGACTCAGGCCGATTGCTTCAAGGCGGCGGACGACGTGCTGCACAATGCCTGCGCCGGTATTGCCGAGATCATCAATGTTGAAGGGAATGTGAACGTTGACTTTGAAGACGTGAAAACCATCATGGGTGAGCAAGGTCAAGCCATGATGGGTACGGCGGTGGCCTCCGGCTCGAACCGTGCCCGCGAAGCGGCTGAACGTGCAATTGCCTGCCCATTGCTGGAAGGGGTGGACCTGCACGGTGCTCGCGGCATGCTGGTGAACATCACTTCCTCGTCCTCGCTGAAGATGCGCGAAACCCGCGAAATCATGGACACCATCCGTGGTTACGCCGCAGAAGATGCAACCGTCATCTTCGGTACGGCTTACGATGAGTCCATGGGTGACAGCCTGCGCGTGACGGTCGTGGCTACGGGTCTGGGTCGCAAGCAAGCACGTCCACAGTTGGTACAAAACAACGAGGAAGTGTTACGTACTGGTACGGACAATATGCCCGTGATTGGTGCTGATTACGCCAATGCGGATGTGCCTGCGGTTATCCGCAATCCACGCAGCCAGGCCTCGGCTCAGGTGCGTGCTCTGGAGACGGCCGGTATGGATCATTTCGATATTCCGGCGTTCTTGCGCAAGCAGGCTGATTAAAAATCAAGTTCGGCGATTACCCGAGTCGTCAATTTGATTTCTCCCACGACTCCCCCTGAGCGTTCGCGTTCAGGGGGCGTAAGTGTTTCGTAGTGTCGCTATGTTTGACGCTTGACAATTGCGTATGTTTTTAGAAAGCGTATAGTGGATAACCCGTATTACGGTTACAATAGTCTTTGCGAACAACACTTTACAAATACAAGAATAGCCATGCTCCGTCAGCGCACCATCAAAAATGTCATCAGTACCAAAGGGGTCGGCCTGCACTCCGGTCGTCGTGTCGAGCTGACATTACGCCCCGCCGCGCCTGACACCGGTATTGTGTTTCACCGTATTGATCTGCCGGAGATTGTGGATCTGCCTGCGCAGGCCGACAAGGTCGGTGGCACGCGCATGGCCTCGGTGCTCATCAAGGACAATGTTCGTGTCTCAACGGTTGAGCACCTGATGTCTGCCATTGCGGGTTTGGGTATTGATAATCTGCATGTGGACCTGACTGCTGAAGAAGTGCCCATCATGGATGGCAGCGCAGGCACGTTCGTGTATTTGTTGCGCTCGGCCGGCTTGCAAGAGCAGGAAGCGCCCAAGAAATTTTTGCGTGTCCTCAAGCCCGTTGAAGTCTCTGAAGGCGAGGGAAAGGACATTAAATGGGCCCGTCTGGAGCCCTATGAAGGCTTTGCCCTTCAGTTTTCGATTGATTTTCATCACCCGGCAATTGATGCAACGGCCAATTTTGCCGAGGTGGATTTTGCGCATGACTCGTATGTGAAGACGATCTCACGTGCGCGCACCTTTGGCTTTGCCAGCGAGGTCGAGGCGTTGCGTGCGGCCGGTCTGGCCCGTGGTGGCAGTCTGGACAATGCCATCGTCATGGACGAATACCGCGTCCTGAACAGCGACGGTCTGCGTTACGAGGATGAGTTCGTCAAGCACAAGATTCTGGATGCGATTGGCGACTTGTACCTGATTGGCCACCCCTTGATTGCCCGTTATGTAGCGTGCAAATCCGGCCACGGCCTGAACAACCAGTTGGCGCGTGCCCTGCTCGCCGCCCAGGACAGTTGGGAATTGGTCACGTTCGAGTCTGCGGCTAGCGCGCCTCATGCGTTTTCCAGCGAGTGGAAATTCGCTTGATACGGGTGTAAGGGCGCTATCTGCGCGCCCGGTTTAACTGCGATGATGACGCAACAGGCGTTCGATGGCTTGGGCCAGAGGACCTTGCGGTAATGAGTCATGCAGCTTTTCAAATGATTCCAGGGCCCGCTCGTCCAGGACTTGTACCTGGCGTGCGGGCTTTTCTGTCACAGCTGCAAACAAATGGGCTTGCACGTGAACCAGCGTCTCGCTAATGTTCCAGCCAGCGGCATTCATCTGTCGGGTGACGGTGGGCAAAAGCTGACGCAGCTTGGCCGCATGCGCTGCGCTGGGAACTGCCAGCGTCAATTGCTGTCTGTCTATACGTGCAACTTTACAGGCCTTGCCCAAAGCAGGGGGCAGGGCTTTGCTTACATGGGTCTGGGCTGCCATCAGCTGCCGGGCCATTTCCAGTACCTGGGAACCTTGCTGGTCCTTGGCCAGCCAACCCAAAGCGTGGCTTTGCCCGCTACTGCGTTTTGGCGCGGATGAGGAAAAAGGGGGCTTCCAGGTCATGTTCGAGGTTATACAAGAGTGGATCAACATAAAGACTATACGTCCTTAGATGTTAAAGCCAAAGGGGTGCGCCGCACGGTGATCGCCGTGGTGGCCTTGGTATCGCTGGGCGTTTCTGCTGCGGCGGGCGCTCTGGTGCAGTCGCACTGGAGTGAGCGCAACGGCGTTTCGCTGGATACGGAGATGGCCCAGAGCCAGGCCGCCGCGATGCAGGACAACGTCACCCGCCTGGCTGAAAAAGTGGGCGGTTTGCAGGCCAAGCTGATCGAAATGGACGGTGTCAGCAAGCGCGTTGCCAAGGCGGCGGGCATCGAGTACACCGATCCGGAGCTGGCCGGTTCCATGCCGGTTCAGGATCTGGCCGTGATGGACAGCATGGATGGCGCCGACCTGGTGTGGAACGCCGATCGTCTGGGCGAGCAACTGGACAATCTGGCCAAACAGATGTCCGAGCAGCAAGACTGGTTTCAGATGCTAGACAGCGTGCTGACCGAGCGCACCGGCAACGAGGCCCGCCTGCCCAATTATCGCCCGGTGGATTACGATGAGGTCGCGTCTTCCTTTGGCTGGCGGCGTCACCCGATTTCGGGTCGCCATGCTTTGCACGAAGGCCTGGATTTTCCTGCTCCCAAGGGTACGCCCATCTATGCCGCCTCCGGCGGCGTGGTGTCCGAGGCGCGTTACATGACAGGGTATGGCAAGCTGGTGGAAATCAACCATGGCAATGGCATGAGCACGCGATATGCCCATGCTTCCTCGATCGTTGTTAAATTAGGCGACGTAGTGGAAAAAGGGCAGTTGATTGCCCGAGTCGGCTCCACCGGGCAGTCCACAGGTTCGCACCTGCATTTTGAAGTGCGCATGGCCGGACACGCCCTGGACCCCAAGCTTTTTCTGCCGGCGCGTGAGTACGTAGAGCAGCAGATCGCGCAATTGGATTCGGACAAGTAGTTCCGTCTTGCAGCATGTGCGTTAAACTGATTGTTTGCTTGCGCATCCCTTTTAACCAGAGATAGGCTCGAGGCACAGATTCAAGCCCTTGCGGCCTCGCCTACATTGACGACACAAGAATGGTTTCATTGCTGAAAAAGCTTATTGGCAGTCGTAACGACCGACTGCTCAAACAGTACCGTAAGCAGGTCGCCCAGATTAATGCTCTTGAGCCTGCCATGCAGGGACTCAGTGACGAGGCCTTGGCAGCCAAGACGCAGGAGCTGCGCCAGCGTGTTCAGGATGGCGCCTCGCTTAACTCGCTCCTGCCCGAGGCCTTTGCCGTGGTGCGCGAAGCGGGTGTCCGTGTGTTTGGCATGCGTCACTTTGACGTGCAGATGCTCGGCGCCATTGCCTTGCACAATGGCAAGATTGCAGAAATGCGTACGGGCGAAGGCAAGACGCTGACCGCTACCTTGGCCGTGTATTTGAATGCGCTCTCGGGTAAGGGCGTGCATGTGGTGACGGTGAACGATTACCTGGCTCGACGGGATGCCGCCTGGATGGGCCGTCTGTACAACTTCCTGGGTATGAGCGTGGGTGTGGTGGTTCCTCAGCAAGACAACGCTGAGAAGATTGCCGCCTATCAGGCTGACATCACCTACGGTACCAATAACGAATTCGGTTTTGACTACCTGCGCGACAATATGGAATACCGCGCCGAGGATCGCCGCCAGCGCGGCCTGTCCTACGCGATTGTCGACGAAGTTGACTCCATCCTGATCGATGAAGCCCGTACACCGCTGATCATCTCCGGCCAGGCCGAAGACAATACCGAGCTGTACGTGCGCATGAACGTGGTTCCGCCCATGCTGACCCGCATGACGCAAGAGCCTCGTCCACACGAGCCCGAGCCTGAAGGCGACTTCTGGGTCGACGAGAAAGGTCAGCAGGTTCATATTTCCGAAGCCGGTCACGAACGTGCCGAGCAGATTCTGACGGAAATCGGTCTGTTGCCCGAAGGCGAGTCGTTGTACGAGCCACGCCATATTTCCCTGATGCACCACCTGATGGTCGCCTTGCGCGCCCACAACCTGTTCTTCCGCGATCAGCAATACGTGGTTCAGGATGGTGAAGTGGTGATTGTGGATGAATTTACCGGTCGTTTGATGGCGGGTCGCCGCTGGTCCGATGGCTTGCATCAGGCGGTGGAAGCAAAAGAAGGCGTACGCATTCAGAACGAGAATCAGACGCTGGCCTCGATTACTTTCCAGAACTACTTCCGCATGTACGACAAGCTGGCCGGCATGACCGGTACGGCCGATACGGAAGCCTACGAGTTCCAGGAAATCTACAGCCTTGAAACCGTCATCATCCCGCCTAACCGTCCTTTGGCGCGTAAAGATCAGAACGATCAGGTTTTCAAAACCGATGACGAGAAGTTCAATGCCATTCTGAAAGATATTCAGGACTGTCACGAACGCGGTCAGCCTGTACTGGTGGGAACCACCAGCATCGAGAACTCCGAGCTGATTTCCACGCGCCTGAACGCTGCCGGCGTCAAGCACGAGGTTCTGAACGCCAAGCAACATGCTCGCGAGGCCGATATCGTGGCTGAGGCTGGCAAGCCGGGTCACGTCACGATCGCCACCAATATGGCCGGTCGTGGTACCGACATTGTGCTGGGTGGCAGCATCGAGCGTGCCATTTCCGCCGTGCGTGAAGATCAGTCGCTGAGTGCCGAGCAGAAAGAGGCTCGCATTCAGGCTATCCGTGCCGAATGGGAGCCGCTGAACCAGCAGGTTAAACAGGCTGGCGGTTTGCGCATTATTGGCACCGAGCGCCACGAGTCCCGACGTATCGACAATCAGTTGCGTGGTCGTGCCGGTCGTCAGGGCGACCCAGGTTCGTCGCGTTTTTACCTGTCGCTGGAAGATTCCTTGATGCGTATCTTCGCTGGCGATCGCGTCCGCGCCATCATGGAGCGCCTGCGTCTGCCAGAAGGCGAGCCTATCGAAGCCCGCATGGTGACGCGCTCCATCGAGTCGGCCCAGCGCAAGGTCGAGGCGCGCAACTTCGATATTCGTAAACAGCTGCTGCAGTATGACGACGTGGCCAACGATCAGCGCAAGGTGATCTACGCCCAGCGTAATGAGGTGCTGGAGTCGGGCGATATTACGGAAACGATCAGCAGTTTGCGTGAAGCGGCCGTCAGCCGCCTGTTCCGTGAGTACGTGCCGCAAGACACGATGGAAGAGCAATGGGATATTCCGGGCCTGACCACCGCCTTGCAAAGCACTTTCCAGATTGATCTGCCTCTGGCCGAAATGCTGGAGAAAGAATCCAACCTGACAGACGACGATTTGCACGATCGTGTTATCGAGGAATCCCAACGTCTGTTGCAGGCCAAGATCGATCAGGTCGGTCAGCCCAACTGGGGTAATTTCGAGCGTGCGGTACTGTTGCAATCGATCGATACACAGTGGCGCGGGCACCTGCAGGCACTGGATCATCTGCGTCAGGGCATTCATCTGCGTGGCTATGCCCAAAAAGATCCTAAACAGGAATACAAGCGCGAAGCCTTTGAGCTGTTTTCCGATATGTTGGACCGGGTGCGTGACGAAGTGGTCAAGGTGCTGATGACGGTACGTATCCAGACGCCGGAGCAGGTTGAGGAAGCCGCTGCTGAAGTTCCCGCCAACTCCAATGTCCGTTTCCATCATTCTGACTACGATGCTGCCCTGAGCGGTGAAGATCCCGGTCTGGATGAAGTGGCCAAAGGCGAAGTGCCACGTGTGGGCCGTAACGATCCTTGCCCATGCGGCAGTGGCAAGAAATACAAGCAGTGTCATGGCCGATTGAACTGATCCCGGTTCAGATCGTCCTGCCCGCTGGCAGCAACCCCATGAATCTTCGGTTCATGGGGTTTTTTTTCCGGGTAAAGGCAGCGATCCGGGCGGCGACGTTGCGTTTGAATGTCTCTTGGCCCTCAGGGAAGTTTTACCGTTAAGCTACAGCCTGCAGCCGACTAAAGACGGCTGTCACTTCTCGTTTTCTCCGTGTGTTTTCTATGACAACAACTCCCTTATTGCATCGTGTCGCCCTGGTCGGGGCGGGTGAGGTGGCGCATTTTTATGGTGCAGCCCTGACGTCGGCTGGCGTACAGGTTCCGTTTATCTTGGTGCGCCGCGAAAGTGCAGTTGCCCGTGAGCTGGCCGAGCAATTGGGTGCGCAGCTGTGCCGGCAGGCAGATGCGCGCTGGCGGGATCTGGACGGGGTGTTGTCAGCCGTTACAGGGACGCAGGCTGGCGCCGTTGCCCGCGCGGTCATGCCCTGCTTGATGACCGGTGCCTTGTATATGGATTTGTGTACTGCTGAACCTCAGGACATGGAAGGCATGGCTGTCCTGGCGCAGCAGTACGGTGTTGAGTTGGCTGATCTGGCGATTATGGGCTCAGTGCCCGCTACAGGCGCTCAGACGGCGTTGCTGGCCGCCGGGCAGGGGGCTGGCAGGGCTGCGGCTTTCTGGCGGGCTCAGGGCGCTCCTGTGCGTGTTTTGCCAGGACAGGCCGGAGATGCGATGCGCCTTAAGTTACTGCGTAGTCTCATGACCAAGGGCTTGGAAGCTTTGGGGATTGAAAATCTGATGCTGGCCGAACGCATGGGTTTGCGAGCCGAGCTGTACGAAGTGCTGGAGGATTTGAACCAGCGTGGCTTGCAGGACTTTATGGAGTCTTGCTTGCGCAGCCACCTGGTGCATGGTGTGCGCCGTCGTGATGAGGTTCTGCAAGTACGTCGTCAATTGGAACTGGCTGGCATTGCGCCACGGGTGACCAATGGCGTATTGGATTTCTTTGAGCACACAGCGCAGACAGCGTCTTTGCAAAGAGATCAGGTCGTAGGGACGGAGGAGAGTCTGGAGGCGTTTCTGGAAGAGGCTCGTTGCTCGTCTCCCCGGTCTTCGTTGCTTGGAAAACCTGTTTAGCGCTCCTGTCGGATGTGTCGCCTCTGGGTTTGAGACACTTTGTGGGACTGGCCATCAAGCCTTGCACCGGAAGGGTAGAGAGCTTGTATCTAAGGAAATGAAGTAAACATACTGGAAGCTGACACGCCGACGCCCCGATAATCGGGCATTCCAGTGTTTGGATGTTCAGATTTCCCTGGACCAAACGATTAAAAGACGTGATTGATTTCCTTTGATGCCGATATAAAAAAACCGGCCAGAAGCCGGTTTCTTTAATCGTGCCTGCTGGCGATTTATAGCAAGAATACCGTTGCCAATCCCAGGAACAGCAGGAAACCCAGCGAGTCCGTTGCGAAGGTTAGCAGTACCGAGGAACCCACGGCGGGATCATTGCCGAAGCGATCACGCAGAATCGGGATCATCACGCCCAGTGCTGCGCCGATCAGCATATTGCCGATCATGGCGGCCATCATCACCGCGGCAATCGCAATCGAGCCCGAGATGAACCAGGCAAAAAAGGCCGTTACCGCACTGCCACAGACGCCGACCAGAAAGGTCACCAGCAACTCACGCTTGATCAGCGGCAGGACGTTGGAACCGGTGACACGGCCCGTCGCAATGGCACGAATAATCATCGTCATGGTCTGGTTGCCGGAGTTGCCGCCAATCCCGGCCACAATCGACATCAGGAAAGCCAGGATCACGATGTGGCTGACGGTGTCCTCAAAGCGCGACGCAATGAAAGAGGCAGTGGCCGCCGTACAGAGATTGATCAGCAGCCAGGGGGCCCGGTTGCGGATGGCGGTACGGATGGGCGAGAAAATGTCATCCTCTTGCAGACCTGCACGCGACAAGGCTTGCTCTTCGGAGTCTTCTTGCAGCACGTCCACCACTTCGTCAATGGTGACTCGGCCTATCAGTCGGCCCATATCGTCGACGACCGGGGCCGAGACCAGGTCATAGCGCTCGAAAGCCCCGGCCGCATCCGAGTCCGAGTCCAGGGGATTGAGAGTCAGATAATCGGTGGACATGACCGAGGACACCAGCGTTTCGGGTTCACTGACCAGCATGCGGGTCAGGGACAGGGTGCCCTGCAATTTATCGGCGCGGTCCACCACAAAAATCTGGTCAGTGTGGTCTGGCAGCTCTTGTAGACGGCGCAGGTAGCGCAGGACCACCTCCAGGGTGACATCCTCACGCACACGCACCATGTCAAAGTCCATGATGGCGCCCACCGTGTCCTCGGGGTAGCCCATGGCTTCAATCAGTTGCGCACGCTCTTCGTCCGTCAGGCCGCGTTGCACGGCAGCCACCACATCGGGCGGCAGGTCGGGCACCAGATCAGCAATCTCGTCGGCATCCATATTGCCGGCGGCAGCGATCAGGTCTGCGGTATCCATGGAGCGAATCAGCGATTCGCGTGCCCAATCCGCCACTTCCAGCAGCACGTCCGCATCGTGTTCGGCGTCCACCAACTGCCAGATGGCCTGTCGTTCCAGCTCGGGCAAGGACTCCAGGATAAAGGCGATGTCGGCCGGGTGCAGATCATTGAGGATGGCCTTGATCTCGCTTTCATGCTGGCGATGGATCAGACCCTCAAGCAGGTTGGAGCGGTCGTCGTCCTCGAACTGACGCTGGGCCAGTGATTCGACGACCTCCTGGCGCTTCAGGATGTTCTTTAGGCGATACAGCGCCTGTTGCGCATCCTCGGGCTCCAGGCGGCGCGGTTTGGGGGTGTCGCTGGGCGAAGTGGGGGGTACCAGGTTTTCCTGCATAGGCCTGCCTGTCACGAATACTTAGAGAGGGGGCAGCGGACGGCTGCGGCGCTCGTCATCGGTGGCCACGTAGGTCAGTGTGGCTTCCGTTACTTTGACCGTTTCCAGTTGCAGGCGTTTGCGCTCCGCGTACACTTCCACCGAAACCGTAATGGAAGTGCGGCCGGTTTTGATGATTTCCGTGTAAAAGCTGAGCAAATCACCCACAAACACGGGTTGCTTGAAGGTAAACGCATTCACCGAGATGGTGGCAACCCGGCCTTGAGCGCGTCGTGTTGCAGGAATCGCGCCGGCAATGTCCACTTGGGACATGATCCAGCCACCGAATACGTCACCGTGAATATTGGCGTCCGTAGGCATGGGCATGACGCGCAAGGTGGGGGCTCCGTCCGGAAGCGAAGAAAGGTTGCTTGATGTAGTCACAAAGACTCCCGTAGTGGAAGAAAGGGTGGGGCACTGATGCCCGTCGCGCGGGGTGGCTGCCCTCAGCAATAGAGCCTGCCATTGTAACGGCAAGCTTTAGGCCCGCTATGAAACATTTGTTAAAGCGTCAACGGTGTTGGGCCAGCCAGTCCAGAGCCAGTTTGACCCAGTAACTGGCGCCGACCGGAATCAGGGCATCGTTAAAGTCGTAGCTGCCGTTGTGCAGCATGCACGGGCCCATGCCGTGACCCGGGCTGCGGTGTTCGCCGTCGCCATTGCCCAGCCAGACATAGCAGCCTGGGACTTCCTGCAGCATGAAGGAGAAGTCTTCGGCCCCCATGGAGGGACGAATGTCCTGGCGCAGCTTGTCGGGGCCGACCAGTTCCCGGATGACTTGCGCGCAAAAGGCCGCTTGTTCGGGATCATTGATGGTGGGTGGGTAGCGGCGGTCAAAGTCAAACTCGGCCTTGCAACCCTGAGCGGCGCAGAGTTGTTCACACAGTTCGCGCATGCGGGTCTCGACCAGATCCAGCGCTTCGTTGGAAAAGGTGCGTACGGTGCCGCGCATGACAGCGTCGTTGGGGATGACGTTGTCGGCAGAGCCAGCATGAATCTGGGTAATGCTCAGCACCACGGGCTCGAGCGGGTCCACATTGCGGCTGACGATGGTTTGCAGGCTTTGCGCCAGTTGCACGGCCGCCATGATGGGGTCCACGCCCAGGTGGGGCATCCCACCGTGGGCCCCTTTGCCTTCAATACGAATTTCAAAGGTATTGCTCGAGGCCATCATGCCGCCTGGCAAAACCCCGAAGCTGCCTGCTGGCATGCCGGGCCAGTTATGCAGGCCAAAGACGGCCTGCATGGGGAACAGCTTGAACAAGCCGTCCTTGATCATTTCCCGTGCGCCGCCAAAGCCTTCCTCTGCCGGCTGGAAAATAAGGTAGATGGTGCCCGCGAAATCGCGGTGCTCAGCCAGATAACGAGCTGCGCCCAGCAGCATGGCGGTATGCCCATCGTGCCCACAGGCGTGCATCTTGCCATCGTGGCGGCTTTTGTGTTCAAACTCGTTCAGTTCCTGCATGGGCAAGGCGTCCATATCGGCACGCAGTCCCACGGACGGGCCCTGGCCGCCTGTGCCTTCCAGAATTCCCACTACGCCTGTGACGCCCAGGCCCCGATGCACCGGAATGCCCCATTTCTCCAGCCAGGATGCGACCTGATCGGCCGTCCGGGTTTCCTCGAAAGCCAGCTCGGGATGGGCGTGCAGATCACGCCGTATGGCTGCAATTTCATGGGACCAGGTGGAAATGGGTTCAAACAGCTTCATGATGCGGGCTTGTCCTTGGGCTTGAACAATAAAGTAGAGTAGAGTTAACCATAAATAAACACGTATTAGGTGACAAGCCCTTGGATACTCAGCAAAAACCTTGGCTCGAGCATTATCCTGCCTCCGTGCCCCACGACATTCAGCTGGGGGCCGGGCAGACCCTGATCGATTGTCTGGATGCTGCGATTAAAAAGCATAAGGACAGGACGGCGCTGACCTTTATGGGGCACGATATTTCCTACGACGAACTGGACCGCCGGGCCGATGCCTTTGCCGCCTGGTTGCAGGCACAAGGTCTGGAGCGCGGCAGCCGCATCATGTTGATGCTGCCCAATGGTTTGCCTTTTCTGATTTGTTTGCTGGGAACCCTGCGGGCAGGCATGGTGGGCGTGAACACCAACCCCCAATACACCGAACGCGAGCTGGAGTTCCAACTGGCCGACAGTCAGGCTCAGGTCATCGTGATCCTGGAAACCTTTGCGCATGTGCTCGAACAGGTTCCGGCCAAACTCAGACCGGCCCATGTTGTGCTCAGTACCGTGGGCGATCTGATGGGGTTCAAAGGTAGTGTGGTGAATTTTGCCGTGCGCTATCTGAAACGCATGGTACCCCCTTATTCCTTGCCGGGGGCGCAGCGCCTGCAGGCCGTGCTTGAGCAGGGCGGGCAAGCGAGCCTGTACCGGCAAGCAGCCAAGCCTGACGATCTGGCGCTGTTGCAATACACGGGGGGCACCACCGGGCGCCCCAAAGGCGCCATGCTCAGTCAACGCAATCTGATGGCTAACGTTTTACAGGTCGAGGCGGTCGGCTTTCCCGCGTTGGGCGATTTTAAAGGTCCTGCTTACACCATGATGGTGGCCCTGCCGCTCTATCATATTTTTGCGCTGACGGTATGCGGGCTGTTTGCCGTGTATGCGGGTATGCACATGGTGCTGGTGATGAATCCGCGTGATCTCAATTCCGTGTTCAAAGCCTGGAAGCGCAATCCACCTGAAGTTGTTCCCGCAGTGAACACCCTGTTTAACGCCCTGGCCAATCATGAGAAGTTTCGCAGCCTTCCTTTTGATCAGCTCAAGCTGTGCCTGGCCGGAGGGGCTGCGCTGCAAAAGACGGTGGCCGAGCGCTGGCTGGCGGTGACAGGCTGCCCTTTGATCGAAGGTTATGGTTTGTCGGAAACCTCGCCGGTGGTGGCGGTGAACTCCACGGATTCGCGTGACTTCAGCGGAACCATCGGTTTCCCGGTGCCTTCTACCGATGTATTGCTGCTCGATGAACAGGGCCAGCCTGTGGCGATGGGCGAGCAGGGGGAGGTGGCCGTCAAAGGGCCGCAAGTGATGTCCGCCTACTGGAATCAGCCCGAAGAAACAGCGAATGTCTTTACGCCCAATGGATTTCTGAAAACCGGAGATATTGGCGTGATGGACCAGCAAGGGCGCATTCGCCTGGTGGACCGCAAGAAAGACATGATTCTGGTGTCAGGTTTCAATGTCTACCCCAATGAGATTGAGGAAGTGGTCGCCGCTCATCCGGATGTGCTGGAAGTGGCCGCTGTGGGGGTGCCCAGTGAGCACAGTGGCGAGAGCATCAAGCTTTTCGTGGTAAAGCGCAATCCGTCCCTGACAGAAGCGGATATCAAACAGTGGTGCAAAGAACGGCTGACGGCCTACAAGCGTCCCCGGATTATCGAGTTCCGGAACGAATTGCCCAAGAGCAATGTGGGCAAGATCTTGCGACGGGTTCTGAGAGATGAAGAGATCAAGCCCAACACGCAAGCCTGACAGGGCAGGTTCGTGATGGGTGTCCGCCGTGCAGCGTGGGGACAGCCTACCCCTAGAGGAAAAACAGCGGTCCATTTCAAATGGGGCCGCTGTTTTTTAATGTGATCCGTCCCGCTCACGAGGGGGCACGGTGCCTGCGCAGCTTAAGGGGCAGGTTTGACGGGACGCTGCGTCAGCGAAGGGCTCACCATGGCCAGCAACTCATCAGCTATATGGGCGTTGCCCGCGTAGACGTGACCACTGACGGGCCAGGGCTCTTCCTGATACAAATCCTGGCATACGCCCTTGGCTTCGCGTACCAGCAGTGTGCCAGCGGCAACATCCCAGGGCGCCAGGCCCATCTCCCAGTAGCCGTCGTACCGGCCGCAGGCAACCCAGGCTAGATCCAGGGCGGCTGCCCCCATGCGGCGTACCCCGCGGCTGCCCGTGATGGCGGCGTTCAGGCCGGGCATGTATTGGTCGGAAAAAGAGAAGTCGCGAAAGGGGAAGCCGGTGGCCAGGACCGAGTCGGCCAGCTTTTGTGAGGATGACGTCTGAATGCGGCTGCCGTTCAGCCAGGCACCCACCCCGTACATGGCAGTAAACAGTTCTTCGCGGTTGGGGTCGTAGACCACGGCAATGACCGGAGTGTCCTGCGCCAGAATGCCGTTATCCATGGGCGTGCCGGCAGGTGCAATCAGGGCGACCGATACGGCGTAGTGGGGGATACCATGCAGAAAGTTGGTCGTGCCGTCGAGCGGGTCGATATACCAGGTGGGGCGTCCCGAATTCACCCCGCCGCTTTCCTCGGCCACGATATCAATGTCCGGGGTGCGCTCCATCAGTACACTGATGCAGGCCTGTTCCGCTTCGTGATCCGCTTGCGACACCAGGTCGTTGTGCATTTTGCTGCTGATCACCAAAGCGCTACGGTCCGACGCATAGGCTTGTAAAATGGCGGCGGCGGCATGGGCTGCGGTGACGGCAGCGTCCAGGCAGGCGCTGAGCGGTAAACGTGACAATGGCATGGCAATCCGGTTCTAAAAAAGAAAAGTCAGAAGCAAAGACTTTTTATTGTACGTGTTTGTTGGTGTCAGTTTGATTAAGGCCAGTTTAAGGGGTTCGAGCGTGTATGAGTGTTGTGAAGGGCGGGGAAATTAATGGCTGCCTCTGCGTTTGAGCCCTTGGTGCCCGCCGTCCTTGCGTTCAACGAGCAGGGCGTACCCGTCAGCGCGGTCTATCAGGACACGTATCATCCGGCCGATGGCCCGCTGGGGCAGGCGCGGCGGGTGTTTCTGCAAGGTAATGGCCTGCCTGAACGGTGGCGGGGGCGAGCCCAGTTTACGATTTGTGAAACCGGCTTTGGACTGGGGGCCAGCTTTCTGGCGACCTGGCAGGCGTGGCGGCAGGACCCGCAGCGCAGCCACAGGCTGCACTTTGTATCGGTAGAGGCGCATCCTTTTCACCGCTCTGATTTGGCTCTTTTATACGAGCGCTTGCCCCAGGAGCTGCAGGCGCTGGCTCAGGAGCTCTTGGCTTCCTGGCCCATTTTGGTGCCGGGGATACACCGTCTGGAGCTGGATCAGGGACAAGTCACCCTGACCTTGGCGTTCGGGCAGGCGCACACCATGATGCGTGAGCTGCAGTGCCATGCGGATGCGTTTTATCTGGATGGCTTCGCGCCTCGCGGCAATCCGTCCATGTGGTCACGTACGGTTCTCGGACAACTGGTCCGTCTGGCGGCGCCGGGAGCCACGGCGGCCTCCTGGTGCTGTGCCGGGCAGGTACGCCGGGACTTGGCCTCAGTTGGTTTCGAGGTGGAGAAGGTGCCGGGAGTGGGTGGGAAATGGTGCACGATACGCGCCCGTCTGCGTTCACATCTGGGGCGCCGCCGTCCCGTGCCAAGTGCGCAGGGGCGAGTGCTTGTGGTGGGGGCCGGTTTGGCGGGGGCCGCCTGCGCCTGGGAAATGGCCCGCAAAGGGGTGCCCGTTCTGGTGTGTGACCCCGTGTTGAGCAAGGGGCTGGATGCCAGTCACCATGGCCACCGTCTGGCCGCGATCTCGCCGGTCTTTGCGCTGGATGACGCGCCGTTGGCCCGGTTGAGCCGCAATGCCGTGCTGCGTGTCTGGCAGGGTTGGAAAACACTGCCGCAGGCTGCCCGGCCCCGTCGGGTCGGCACGCTGGTATTTGGGCAGGCGGGCAACGGCGATGCCGAGATTCAGCAAGCCTTGGCCCGTTTGGCTTTGGACCCGGACTGGGTGCATTGGCAGGATCGTGAGCAGGCTTCCGCACTGGCTGGCGTGCCCTTGCAGCGTGGCGGCCTGTATTTTCCGCAAGGTATGGTGCTTGACCCCGGGGCACTGGTCGCTCATTTGCTCGATCACCCCTTGATTGAGTGCTTGCCAGAGCGGGTCTTTTTGCGTGCCGGACACGAACCCGGTGTCTGGCAAGTATGCAATCAGCACGGGGACTGCCTGGAAAGCAGCAATCGGGTGGTGGTGGCGGCAGCGGCGCAAAGCCTGAGCGTGTTGCCAGCCGAACTGTTGACCGAGTGCCTCATGCCCAGGCTCATGGCCATGCAGCGTCTGGCCGGACAGGTCAGCTATCTGCCTCCTGGGCAGTCCTTGACCCGTGGGGAGGTGACTTTAAGCGGCCAGGGCTATATCCTGCCGGTTGATTCTTACGGCCAGGTTATCGGCAGCACGTACGAGCGTTCTGGTGACGCTGCTCAGATCAGTCGCCTGGGGCATGCGCAAAATATAGAAAAAGTGTCTGCCATGTTGGCCAATCCCGCGGTTGGGGGGGATTTGCCCGAGCAGGGTTGGGCTGGCTGGCGCTGTGCATTAAGTGATCATTTGCCTGTGATGGGTTTTGTGCCGGGGCAGCCCGGTTTGTTTATGGCTGCGGCTTACGGCTCGCGTGGTTTGAGCTGGAGCCTGCTGGCAGCCAGTTTGTTTGCCGCCTATTGTCTGGAGGAACCCGTTCCTTTGGAGCGGCGTTTGGAGCAAGCCCTCCTACCTCGCTAAGGTCAGTCTTTCGATTTATTTCGACGAATTTTGAAGCAACATTTTCCTTTGTAGCGCAAATACGTCAAAATAGTGACCTTGTTAAGTAATCTTGAGCGTGACCCTGCGATCAGCATCGTGCCGTTCGCTCCACTCTGACGACGTGACACAATTGTTTAATCATCTGAGTTTGTTGACGACGAAACCGGCCCTGGCCGATTTCGCTTTTGTCGAAACCGATTTTGCGCTGCGTATCGAAGCTCATGCGCCGGGTGTTTTTCGTTTCCGCTGTATGCCACTGGCCCGGCTGGATAACGAAAAGCTCAGTGCTCGTGCCAAAGCTTTGGGCGACATGCTGCTGGCCCGCCACGAGGCGGTCAGCGAGTTTCAACTGGAAGCTGCCGATTCGGGGTGGCGGATTGAGCAAGGCGAAGTGGCCTTGCATATTCAGTCCAACCCCTGGCGCTTTGAGGTCCGGCGGGGCGAGCAACTGCTGTTGAGCAGTGCGGCGCAACCGCTGACCTTTGTCCAAGAGCCCAGCCCATGCTGGCAACTGGATCTGGCCCTGGCCGAGGAAGACGCCCTGTATGGTCTGGGCGAAACCCTCGGTGAGCTGGACCGGCGCGAGGAAACGGTTGACTCCGATCGTCCGGAAGATCGCAGCCTGCCTTTGCTCTGGAGCACTCAGGGCTGGGGGCTGTACATCAATACGTTCGAGCGGGTTGAACACGATCTGGGGCAGCACGATCTGGATGCGTATCGTGCTCGTGTCCATGCCGCCGACCTGGATTTTTTCCTGTTTTTGGGCGATCCCAGCGAAATCATCAATCAGTATTCGGCCCTGACGGGACGAGCCGGCCAGCCGGGTGTCACGCCGATGGGGTTGTGGCTGGATGGCGCCCAGGCTCGGGACGTGACCTCCTTGCGTGAGCTGGCCAGTCAGTGTCGCGAACAGGGCATTGCCCTGGATGTGGCTGTCCTGCCGCCACCGGAGCCCTACGATTTTCAACAGGACAAGCCCACATTGGAATGGGACGCGGCACGCATGGCCGATCCCCGTGAGTCCTTCTCGGCCTTGCAAAACGACCAGTTGCAACTGGCTGCCTGGACGCGCCCTTGTGTGCTGGCCGGCACCAGCTTGTTTGAAGAGTGGGAAGACCGCGGCTGGTTGCTCATCAATGATGATGACGGTTGCGCCCATGTGTTCCCCGGTGACGAGCTGAGCGGTGGCCGTGACTACGGCTTGCTGGACCTGACTCACAAGGACGTGTTCCGCATGTGGGCCGAGCGTCAGCGTCAGATGGTCGATGATGGCCTGGGGGCGGTGTTGTGCAATGCCCGCTTTGAGATTCCTGATGCCATCACCAGCCGTGGTGGCGAGTCCGGCGCTTTGTTGCGTGCGATTTACCCTGTGCTGGCCCGTCAGGCTTTGTTTGACGCGGTTGCCGGTCACAAGACGCCGCAAGAAGGAGTCGTAGCCAGCCGCGACCTGAGTCCGTCCTCCCAACGCTTTGCCTGGCAGTTGGGGCCTCAGGTCGATAACACCTGGGCCGGGTTGACCCAGTCGTTGAAGTCGGCTCTGGCCACCGGTAATAGTGGCGTGCCCATCCAGATTCATGGCTGGGGCAATGCGGCAGCGCCCACCGATGCCATGACGCCTGAGCTTTACCTGCGGTGGTTGGCGATGTCGGTCTTTTCAGCCAATTTCAGCCTGCAAGGGGTCCCTTCGCTGCGTCCAGATGCATTTGACCAGGAAACGCAGGCGCTGGTTGCGCATTGGCTGGAGTGGCGTTTCCGTCTAGTGCCTTATGTGCTGGGCATTATTGAGGACGCCGTGCGTACCGGTCTGCCGGTGCAACGTTCCATGGCTCAAAGTTTCCCCGCCGATGCTCAGGCCCGCTTGTGGGATACCCAGTATTTGTTGGGGCCGGCCTTGCTGGTGGCGCCTGTTTTGCAGCCTGGTCAGGATATTGAGGTCTATTTGCCTGCAGGCGATGCCTGGTGGGATCTGAGCACGGGTTGGCGTTACGAAGGTGGCACGACCCTGAAAATGACGGTGGGTCTGGATCGCTTGCCGGTCTTTGGCCGCGAAGGCCATATGTTGTGTCTGGGGCCGGTGGTCAAGCACACCTCCGAGTTCAACTCGGCGCGTTTGCTCGACGAGGTCTGGATGTTTGGCATGCCCGAGCACAGCCCGGTTGTGATGCGCAACAAGATTCGCGTCATGCAGATGCAGGGGTCCAGCTATATCAAGGGGCTGGAAGGGTTGAAGATCCTGCCGTCTGAGGGCTTGGAAGTCAAACGCCGTGGCGCCGAGGTTCGTATTTCTCGCGCCCGTTAAGCGCTAGACGAATCTGAATCGTCTTGGAATGCCTCCCGGCATTGAGGTCTGACCTCAGTATCGGGAGGCATTTTTTATGGCTGAGTGGTAGCTCATGTTCAGATTTTGTTTCTGCGGCAGGCAAAAGTGGGGTGGGAAAGGGCCTCGCGGCCTTCATTTTCAGGTCGTTTTAAAAAAAATCACCTTTTTGCGCATTATTTTGCATTTAGTGCTTGACGAGAGTTCGGAATCAGGACATAATTTCATCTTTCAGTAGGGGGTCGTTAGCTCAGTCGGTAGAGCAGCGGACTTTTAATCCGTTGGTCGCGCGTTCGAGTCGCGCACGACCCACCACTACACTGAAACGTAGAAACAAGGCCGCGCTTAGCGGCCTTTTTCTTTGGGCGCTTGCCTTGCACAGCCAAGGTCACATCCGCGCGCATTGGCCGGTCGGAAATCTTGCTATACAGTGCAGCCCTCAGTATGGTTTCAATATTTCCATGGGTTATATCTATCTGGTCATCGCCAAATTTGCTTTATGGTAAATTTCGCTTACAGCTCAGGCTTTTATAACTCGACTGACTAACTAGGCTGAGTTCATTTTGATTCGTCTTGAACACATCTCAAAAACCTATTCCCTGGCAGGCAAGACCGTTCACGCCTTGAACGACGTTTCCTTGCAGATTCACCAAGGAGAGGTCTTCGGTATTATTGGTCGCTCGGGTGCCGGGAAAAGTACGCTGATCCGCATGTTGAATCTGCTTGAGCAACCCAGCTCGGGCCAGGTCTGGGTGCAGGACCAGGACATCACGCGTTTTTCGGGCGCACAGTTGCGCGCCTTCCGGCAAGGCGTGGGGATGGTATTTCAGCATTTCAATCTGCTTCATTCCCGTACCGTTCTCGATAATGTTTGTTTTCCCTTGCGTTTGGCCGGGGTGGGGCGTGCCCAACGCCAACAGCGCGCTCTGGAAGTCCTGGAGCTGGTGGGCTTGAAGGACCACGCCAACAAATACCCGCGTCAGTTATCGGGCGGGCAGCAGCAACGTGTCGGTATTGCGCGTGCCCTGGCCAATCGTCCACAGCTTTTGTTGTGTGACGAGGCCACCTCGGCACTGGACCCGGAAACTACCCAGTCCATCCTGCGTTTGCTGCGCCAGATCAACCAAGAGCTGGGACTGACGATCGTTCTTATTACTCATGGCATGGATGTGATTCGTTCGGTTTGCGACCGGGTGGCCGTGATTGATGCTGGCAAGATTGTGGAATGTGGCGAAGTGCTGGATGTGTTCCTGCACCCGCATCATCCCACCACCCAGTCCTTGCTCAGTGAAAGTGGAGTGAATATCGACGACTGGCTTGCCTTGGCAGAAGGTGTACCTGGCAGTGTCATGCGCCTGAGTGTGCGTGGGGTGGCCACTACCGAGCCATTAATCAGCCGTATTACCAGCCAGTTGGGCCTGAATGTCAGTATCTTGCAAGGCGCCATTGGCCGTATCAAAACCGAGCCTTATGGGCAGTTGGTCGTGGCGGTGCAAGGGGATGCTCAGGCCAAAGCAGGGCTGGATGCCTTGTTGGATGAATTGAATGTGCAGTTTGAGGTATTGCGACCATGAACTTTAGCAATTTGGATTGGGCGCTGATTGGTGAAGCCACCATCGATACCTTGTTGATGACGGGTATCTCGCTGGGCTTTACCGCCATTATTGGTTTGCCCCTTGGCGTGCTGTTGTTTCTGACCAGTCGCAAGCAGATGCTGGACAACGCCTGGGTGTACCAGACTTTGTCGTTGATTGTGAACATTTTGCGGTCGGTGCCGTTTCTGATTCTCTTGATCGTCATTATCCCTTTGACCCGCATTCTGGCCGGTACGTCTTTAGGGGTGCAGGGGGCGATCCCGCCGCTGGTCTTAAGTGCAGCGCCGTTTTTTGCCCGTCTGGTGGAAAACGTCCTGCGTGAGCTGGACCCCGGCGTCAATGAAGCCTGTCGCGCCATGGGAGCCAACTCCCGTCAGACGGTTTTGCTGGCCTTGCTGCCGGAGGCGACCACGGGGATTGTGGCGGCCTTGATCGTGACTGCCATTGCCCTGGTGGGCTATTCAGCCATGTCTGGTGTGATTGGGGGCGGCGGTCTGGGTGACCTGGCGCTGCGCTTTGGTTATCAACGTTATCAAACGGATGTCATGGTGGTTACCGTGGCTATCCTGGTGGTGCTGGTGCAACTCCTGCAAGTGTTTGGAGACGCCATGGTGGCTCGTTTGAGCCGAAAATAAGTCCCGGCAGTGGTGGTTATCGTCCTGCCTTTCTGAAACTGGAGTCGCTCATGTCTTTGAAGAAATTTGTTCCCGTTCTGGCCTTGTCCGTGTCGGCTCTGCTGGCCAGCGTGGCCCAAGCTGCCGAGACCCTGTCGGTCGCTGCTACCCCTGTACCGCACGCCGAACTGCTGGAGTTTGTAAAGCCTGCTTTGGCCAAAGAAGGCGTGAACCTGGATATCAAGGTGTTCACCGATTATGTGCAGCCCAACCAGCAAGTGGCTGACGGTCATATCGATGCCAACTTCTTCCAGCACAAACCTTACCTGGATACCTTCAATAAAGAGCACAAAACCGATCTGGTGTCGGTGGCCCTTGTTCACGTTGAACCCTTTGGTGCTTATTCCACCAAGATCAAGAGTCTGGACGAGTTGAAAGAAGGCGCGCTGGTGGCGATCCCCAATGATCCTTCCAATGGTGCGCGTGCCTTGCTGCTCTTGCAAAAGGCGGGTGTGCTGACGCTGAAAGATCCTAGCAATATCTTGGCGACCTCGCGTGATGTGGATCAGAACCCTAAAAAACTGAAGTTCAAGGAGCTGGAAGCCGCGACGCTGCCTCGCGTGCTGGCTGACGTGGATATTGCCCTGATCAATACCAATTACGCCCTGGAAGCCGGCCTCAATCCCACCAAGGATGCCCTGGTGATTGAAGGCGCTGATTCGCCGTACGCCAACCTGATCGCCGTGGCTGCCAAGTCCAAGGACGATCCACGGGTGGCCAAGCTGATCCAGGCATTGCACAGCGAGGACGTGAAAAAGTTCATCGCCGACAAATATAAAGGTTCGATTGTTCCTGCGTTCTAAGCCGGGTTTGGGCAGGACTGTCTGGACAAAAAACCTCGGGATTTCCCGAGGTTTTTCTTTTTTTAAAACACATAAAGCCAAAGAAGCAGTCCGCTTCGGGTAGCATAGATCAACGCTGGGGCAGGTCATGAGCCTGTGCCAGACTTGGGTAAACATCGAACTGGCTGATTGTGGGTCAGTCCCTACAGAGGAGTAACGGATGTTCAATAAAAAAATGAAAACCCTGATGGCCGGCTTGGCCTTGGCGTTGGCTTTGCCCGCGGGGCAGGCCCTGGCGCAACAAGGCAAAGAGCTGGTGGTCGCAACCGATACGGCGTTTGTGCCTTTTGAGTTCAAGCAAAACGGTAAGTACACCGGCTTTGACATCGACTTGTGGGATGCCATCGCGAAAAAAGCCAATCTGAATTACCGGTTTCAGCCCATGGACTTCAACGGCATTATCCCAGGTTTGCAAACCCGTAATCTGGATGCTGCGCTGGCAGGGATAACCATCCGGGACGATCGCAAGCAAGTCATTGATTTCTCCGATCCTTACTACGAGAGCGGTCTGGCCATTTTGGTGAACACGGATAACTCCGCCATCAAGTCCGCCTCCGATCTGGAAGGCAAGACGGTTGCGGTGAAGATTGGGACTGCCACCGTAGACTTCATGCAGCGTTCGGTGCCAACTGCCAAGCTCAAGCTGTTCCCCAATATCGATAATGCCTTCCTGGAACTGGCCACGGGTCGGGTGGATGCCGTGGTGCATGACACACCAAACGTGCAGTATTACGCTCAGACCGGCGGCAAGGATCGTGTGAAAGTTACCGGCGCGGTGAAAAGTGGCGACTTCTACGGTATTGCGTTTCCCAAAGACAGCGAACTGGTTCCTGTTGTAAACCAGGCATTGAAAGATATTCGGGCCGACGGCACTTACGACAAAATCTACCAGAAATGGTTTGGCAAGCAGCCTGATTAAACAGGCCTAGAGCCAAACGCATGCCAGGCGGTGATCGCGTGTCGTAACGGGATCACCGCTTTATTTTTTGACGCTCTGTTGTGGGCGTTTATTCAAAGACAAAGGTAGCACGGTGACTTTTGAATGGGACGCTATCTGGGGGGCCTTACCCAGCCTTCTGGAAGGAACAAAGATGACGCTGCTCATCACCCTGTCGGGTTTGGTGGGCGGCGCCATATTGGGTTTTTTGACCGGGGTGATTACCACCTATGTGCGGGTGCCGGTCACCTGGCGCCGGGCCGCCTGGTTTGTGCTGGGGCTGCTTGTGCTCGGCTTTTTGCTCAAGGGCCTGTCCTGGCTGATGGATAACGGGTTGAGTTTTGTGCCCGCCTGGGTCTGGACCTCGCTGCAAGTGGTACTTGCCGTGTCGCTATTGGGCTTTTTCAGGCGTTATCTGCTGTTGACGCTCTCTATCCTGTGTCAGCTGTATGTGCTGATTATTCGAGGCACCCCGATTGTCGTACAGGTGATGTTCATCTATTTTGCCCTGCCCATGCTGGCCAATATTCGTATTGATGGCCTGACGGCAGCGATCTTTACCCTGATGATCAATTCGGGAGCTTATATTGCCGAGATTGTGCGTGGGGCCTTGCAGTCCGTGCCCAAGGGGCTGAAAGAGGCCGGTGAGGCAATGGGGCTGCCGTTTCACAAAATTTTGCGCCATATCATTGGGCCGGTGGCATTTCGCCGCATGATTCCGGCCATGGGCAACCAATGCATTATCAGCTTGAAGGACTCCTCGCTGTTTATTGTGATTGGGGTGGCCGAGCTGACTCGTCAAGGCCAGGAGATTATTGCCAACAACTTTCGTTCGGTGGAAATTTGGGGAGCGGTTGCCGTGATCTATCTGATCCTGACTGGCTTGATTGCCCTGACCTTGAAGTTGATTGAACACCGCATGAGGATCGTATGAGTATTGTCGAGTTCAAGGAAGTAACCAAGCGCTTTGGAGACAATATCGTGCTCGACAATATCAGTCTGCAAATTGATAAAGGCGAGGTGGTTGTCGTGGTCGGCCCCTCCGGGTCGGGGAAGTCGACTTTTTTACGCTGCATCAACAAGCTGGAAGATATCCAGGCCGGTGATATTGTCGTCAATGGTTTGAGTGTCAACGGGACGGCGGCCCAGGTGCGCGAACTGCGCCGGGAAGCGGGCATGGTGTTTCAGCAGTTCAATCTGTTCCCGCAGATGAGCGCTCTGGAGAACGTCATGTTCGGCCCGGTTCATACGCGAGGAACGAGTCGAGCCCAGGCACGTCAGGAAGCCCTGGATCTGTTGGCCAAAGTGGGGCTGGCTGAGCGGGTCAATCATTATCCCAACGAGTTGTCCGGTGGCCAGCAGCAGCGGGTGGCCATCGCCCGCGCCCTGGCCATCAAGCCCAAACTCATGCTGTTTGATGAGCCGACGTCCGCGCTGGACCCGGAGTTGCGCCAGGAAGTGCTCAAAGTCATGCAATTGCTGGCTGAGGAAGGCATGACCATGGTGGTGGTGACTCATGAGATGGATTTTGCACGTCGTGTCGGCAGCCGCCTGATCTTTATTGATCAGGGACGGGTGGCCCATGACGGCCCCCCGGCCGAGCTGCTCAGCCATCCTCCCAGCCAGCGTTTGAAGGACTTCCTGCAACACGTGGCCTAAAGCCCCGCGCAGGATGGCCGCAAAAAAGCCCTTCGGCATATTGGCAGTTGAGCCAGATGCCCGAAGGGCTTTTTGGTGACGGTGCAGCCTGCACGCGTCAAGCTGAGCCTATGCTCAGCGAGAAGGCGTCACGTAGATCGTACGCGTGGCAACCACGCGGTTCGCACCGTCGGGTTTGATGCGGATGGTGACCTGGCGGGGCGTAAAGCCCGCGGGCAGCTCTGCAGTACCGTTGATGTAGGCATAGCGGCCCACGCTGACCGTCTGGCTGGGCAGGTCCACATTGCCGGAGCGGCCATTGCTGTACCGGCCGGCGGCGACAAACTCCATGGTGCCCTTGAATTCGGTCTCTTTGCCCTTGTCCTGCATCAGCAGTACAAAATGATTCAACTGGCCGTCCTGGACGGTGAACTCGGCAGCGCGAATGCCGGGTGAGGTGCCCCGTGGGTCGGGCGGCATGGCATCGGCAAACAAGGCAATGTCTTTTTCCAGCTTGGCGACCATAGCCTGCAGCTCGCTGGTCTGTTTATCCAGCCTGTCCTCTTTCTGGCTGACGTCCTCCAGTTCACGACTGGTCTGGTTCAACTGAGCTTGCAGACGCTGCTTTTCAGCATTGGCGCTGTTCAGATCATAGTGCAGCTGTTCCGACTGCTCCACGGTCAGACGTGTGGGGCCATAACTTTGTTGCAAGAACAGCAGGCCGCCGGCGCCCAGGGCGATACCGGTCAGCAGCAGGACAAACCAGCGTGGGATGCGGCGTTTTCGACGGCTGGAGCCGTAGGCGGTGGGCTTGAATACGGTGCGTTTGGAGGAACCAAGCATGAGAACAGACGTTCCTGTCAGACAAGGGACTCAAGACAGCTCAAGTCCTGATTACAAAACCCATTAGCATAGACGTCATTGGGGCGAGGAAGGCGCGGTTAGCTGGCTTTGTTGCCCTTTGTTGTGCTTGGAAACGTCTGCCAGCTAGCCGGGAAATCTCAGTTTACTGTGAGGGTGCCCGCGATTCCAAGTATTGGTTTAACTGTGCAAGGCGCTCGGGGGTGCCAATATCCATCCAGAAGCCTGCATGCAGAGTACCCAATACCTGTTTTCGTGCGATGGCCGCATGCAACAGCGGAGCTGCTTTGGCTGGCTGGCCTTTGGGCAACTGCGCAAAGAGCTCGGGCTTGTAGACCCCGATGCCGCTGAGTGTGGCACTCTGGGCGTTTGCGCAGGTTTTGGCGCATAGGTGCGCTTGACCATCCAGCATGCCAAAGTCCCCATCGGGATGGTGGGGCGGGTTCGGGGCCAGAACCAGCCAGGCCAGTTCCGGGCCTGTGTGCAGGCGCTCGGCCATGGCAAAAGCCTGCGCCGGGTTCCAGTCTGACCAGATATCCCCATTCATCAGCAAGAAAGGCTGACCCTGGAAAAAATCAAGCGCCTTGGCAATACCGCCGGCTGTCTCCAGAGCCGATGGCTCCGGGGAGTAGCTCAGGTGCAGTCCCCATTGGCTGCCATCGCCCAGGGTGGATTCAATCTGCTCACCCAGCCAGGCGTGGTTGATGATGACCTCACGAAAACCGGCTTTGGCCAGAGCCCGCAAATGCCAGACGATCAAGGGCTGGCCACCTGCCGGAATCAGGGGTTTGGGGCAGGTATCGGTCAAGGGCCGCATGCGCTCACCGCGACCGGCTGCCAGAATCATGGCACGCATTAGACGGTCATGCCCAAAACAGTCTGGCGTCCTTCCAGACGGTTGAGCAGGCGCAGCAGGCCGTTGAAGCTTTCGTAGCGGCTGGCAACCTGATGAACGTAGCCCAGCAGGCGTGGCATGTGGTCCAGATAGTGATGTTTCCCGTCACGCAGGGACAGGCGGGCGAATACGCCCAAAATACGTAGATTGCGTTGCAGGCTCATCCACTCGTATTGCTGGTGGAACACGGCAAAGTCAGCAGGGACGTCCAGGCCCGCTTCCATGGCCGCCTGCCAGTAGCGAATTGCCCAGTCCAACTGCTGTTCCTCGGTCCAGGTGACGCGTGCGTCCATGACCAACGAAGCGATGTCATAGGTGATGGGGCCAGCCAGCGCATCCTGGTAATCGATGACGCCCGGCTCAGTCTGGCCGGGTAGGGGCATCATCAGATTAGGGCTGTGAAAATCCCGGTGTACGAGTACAGTAGCGCTTTGTACATTGGCCTGAACCAGCTCTGCAAAGGTTTTGCGCAGCATGTTATGGTCTTTTTCGCTCAGTTCGAACTGGCGATGCTTTTGTACGTACCATTCGGGAAAGACTTGCAGCTCCTCGAGCAGGCGCTGTTCGTTGTAGGGCGGCAGGCCGGTGGTGTCGGCTTGTTGCAGTTTCACCAGGGTCAACAGCGTACTGCGGTACAGTTTGTCCAGCTCGCTTTGGGGCATGGGGGTTTTCAGCGCGGTCTGGAAGTTGTCCTGGCCCAGATCACTGAGCAACAAAAAGCCTTGTTCGGTATCGGCGGCCAGGATGTCAGGGACATGGATGCCCGTCGGGGCCAGCAATTGGGTGACCTGTACAAAGGGCTTGCAGTCTTCGGTTGCAGGGGGCGCGTCCATCAGAATCAGGCTGCGGTTCTGGGCTTGCAAACGAAAGTAGCGGCGAAAGCTGGCGTCGCTGGAGGCCGCTTGCAGGCTGTCCAGATCCAGCCCGAATTGGGTTTTCAGGGTGTTGAGCCAGGTGATCGCTTGCTGCAAACGAGGATCGGCAGCGGCAGAAATAGAAGCAGACATAAATAAAAGGAAGCAGAAGAACGTAACGGATTAGTGTTTAGCAGTGCCGCTAAACGGCAGGCTTAACTATAATACCGGGTCGCCAGGGTTTTTCACCTGGTACGAGCAAATGCAGGACACAACTGGAGGCGCGGTCTTAGTGCGAGTTGCGACGTTGTATACCGTCTTGATGATGACAGGCATGGGGCTTGCCCAGGCCGAGTCATCCGTGCGTCCGTCTTTAAAGACGTCCCCCAGTTTGCAGGTGCGCAATCTTCAGGAAGAAGACATGGCCGTCTATCTGATAGGCGACCAGATGAAAACCCTGGAGGACGGCACCTTGCGTCTGGAAGGCGGCGCGCAGGTGCGTCGTATTGATTCTGTCGTCAAAGGCGACCGCATCGACTACCAGGAAAAAACCGGCCAGGTGCAGGTGCGTGGCAATGGCCTGATCATGCGTGACGGTGCCCTGGTGCGCAGTCCTGAGTTTGATTACAACCTGGATGCAGACACCGGGCGCATGTCCTCTCCGGAGTTCTGGCTGGGGGCAAGCGGCGGCAGTGGAACGGCGACCCAGGCGGACATTCTCAACTCCAACCATATGCGTCTGGCCGATGTGAATTACTCCGGCTGCCCGTGTCCCGACCCTGCCTGGTACATCCGCTCCCCCAAGGTGGATCTGTATTCCAAAGAAAACGAAGGGGTGGCGCGCAATGGTGTGCTCTACTTTAAAGGCGTGCCGCTCCTGTATTCGCCCTACCTGACCTTTCCGCTGCGCAAGGAGCGTAAATCGGGTTTTCTGCTGCCCACTTATGGCATGACGACGCGGGGCGGTCTGGACCTGACGGTACCGTATTACCTGAATCTGGCCCCCAATTACGATGCCACCCTGGCCCCTCGTTTGATGAGCAAGCGTGGCGCCATGTTGGGCAGCGAGTTCCGGTATCTGGGTGACAGTTTCTCGGGGGAGCTGACCGGCAATTATTTGCCTGATGACAAGGAGCTGGGCTACAAGCGCTGGCTGTTCATGGGACAGTATCGCCAGAGTCTGCCTGCCAGTTTCTACCTGAATGCCGACATCCGCCGCGTCTCGGATGATGATTATTTCCGCGACTTCAGCAGCTTTGGCCTGAACGACTCCACGATCCAGGATCTGGCCAGCACGGTCACCCTGGGTTGGGCAGGTTCCAAATATTTTCGCGCTCACGTTAGTGGGACCCGCTATCAAACCCTGCAGGACGCCACCAGCAACTACCGTCAGCCGCAATACGACAAGTTGCCGGAATGGTATCTGGGCGCCTCTCGCTATAACTGGGGCGGCTTTGATGTGGTCAGCGATAACTACGCGACTCGTTTCCGCTTGCCGTTCTACAGTGGCAATCTGAGCGAATTTGACGATATGCGCAGTACCCGTCTGGCGCCAGATGGTACGCGTTTATCGTCCTATACGACGGTCGCTTACCCTATCATCCGCCCGGGTTGGTACATCACGCCCAAAGCTGGCTTGCACATGAGCCAATACCAGACCGACTGGTATGTGGGTGATCCTAGCCCTTACATGGCCAAGTACGCTGGGCGTTCCCGCACGCAGAGCCGTGTGCTGCCCATCTTGTCCCTGGACTCGGGCATGACCTTCGAGCGCAATACCACCTTGTTTGGCAACGACTCCATTCAGACCCTGGAGCCGCGTGTGTACTACCTGTACGTGCCCTATCGCGATCAGTCCACGCTGCCCGTGTACGACACCAGTCTGGCCAGCTTCAACTTTGCCCAGGCATTTAGCGAAAATATCTTCTCGGGTGGCTGGGACCGGATTTCCAATGCCAATCAGGTGACGGTCGGTTTGACCTCCCGCTGGCTGGATGCCGATACCGGGTATGAGCGTCTGGTCTTGCAAGCGGCACAGCGCCTGTATTTTGACAAGCAAACGGTCACCCTGAGTGACGAAAAGGCGCGTACCAGTACGCGTTCGGACTATCTGGTGGGGGCCAGCGCGGCCTTGACCAACACGTTTTCGGTCAACTTTGATGCCCAGTTCAATCCGGATGAGAGTCGTCGCAACCGCCTGACGTCCGGCATTCGCTGGCGGCCCAAGCGTCTTGCCACGCTGGGGGTGAACTACCGCTACGAACGTGATCCGCGTCAGGTTGTCGATCCGACCTTTACGCCGCTTGAAGAAGATCAGCGTGGCAAAGAATATGTTTCCATGACAGGCCAATGGCCCCTGAGCAACAGACTGTATGCAGTAGGACGTTACGACTATTCCATTCAGGAAAGTCGTGGTACACAAACTGTGTTGGGCCTGGAGTACAAAGGCGACTGCTGCTGGGCGGCGCGCGTGGTTCTGCAACGCTATGCGGTTTCGGCCAGGGAAACCAATAAAGCCATGTTCTTCCAGCTGGAGTTGTCCGGTCTGGGTGGCATTGGCAACGACCCCATCAAATTGCTGCGTGATCGCGTGATCGGCTATGAACCCATCTCGGACCCCGTACAGGAAAAAATGATTCATGAGAGGTATGAATAATATGCGTTTCAGCTTGAAAAACCGCACCCTGTCATTGGCCCTGATGGCCGTCATGGGTCTGGGTACGACCCAAATGGCACAGGCGCAGTCCAAGCCCGCCGCATCCAACAAGACGTCCACGGCCGCGCCCCAGTTTGTGGATGGCATCGCTGCCGTCGTCAATGACGAGGTGATTACCCTGCGTCAAGTGGACCAGGAGGCAGCGCAGGTGCTGGCGCAGTTAAAACAGCAGAAAATTCCTGCCCCGGATCAGGAGATATTGCGCAAACAGGTTCTCCAGCGTCTTATCAATGAACGCCTGGAGCAGCAGGAAGCGCGTGCCATGGGGATTTCTGTCGGCCCCCAGCAGGTGGAAGAGGGCGTGCGCATGATTGCCTCGCGCAACAATATGACGGAAGCCCAGTTGCGTGCCGAAATCGAAAAAAATGGTATTAGCTGGGAGCAGTACCGCGCCAATCTGAAACAGGAAATTTTGCTGGACCAATTGCGCATGCGCGCTGTCGACAGCAGCATCAATATTACGGATGCCGATATTGACATTTATCTGCGCTCTCAAGGCGGCGCCGGTTTAGGCAATCTGGGGCAGTCGGCGGCACAAAGTCAGGATGCGCCGGTGAGCCTGGCACAAATTCTGGTGCGGGTGCCTGAAAGTGCCAATTCCAGCGAAGAAGCCCGTTTGCGTACCAAGGCCGAGGGCTTGTTGGCTCAGGCCCGTTCAGGGGCGGATTTTGCCGGTCTGGCTGCTTCCAGTTCGGATGGGCAGGAGGCGCTGAGTGGCGGCGTCATGGGCACCCGTCCCTTGTCGGACTGGCCGGACCTGTTCGCGCAGGCGGTGCAGGATCTGGCCCCTGGGCAGGTGTCCAATCTGATTCGCAGTGGACAAGGCTTTCATATTCTGAAGGTGCTTGAACGTGGCGGCAGTGCTCCCGCCAATACCTCACCCGTACAGGGTGCGGCGGCGGTTCAATCTGGCCCCATGATGGTGACTCAGACTCATGCTCGTCATATTCTGGTCAAACTCTCCAAGGTCATGACCTCGGAGCAGGCTCGTCAGCGTATTGAGCAACTGCAAGAACGACTGCGTAATGGCGAATCTTTCCAGGATCTGGCCAAGCGCTACTCGGAAGACAGCAGCGCACCACAAGGTGGCGATCTGGGCTGGCTCTCGCCAGGGGAAACCGTGCCTCCGTTTGAGCAGGCCATGAACAAGCTGCAGCCCGGCAATGATACGGCAGTCGTGGAATCCCAGTTTGGCTGGCACCTGATCCAGGTTATTGAGCGTCGCACGCGCAATATGGAAGATGAGTACAAACGCATGCAAGCCCGTCAGGCACTGTTCCAGCAGCGTGCCGAGCCTGCGTTTGAGGATTGGCTGAACAGCCTGCGCGGCCGTGCCTATATTGATAACCGTCTGGACCCCGAGTCCAGCACCCGCCGTCGCTAAGGACAAGTATGGCCCAGCATCAGGCGCGCAAGCGCTTTGGACAGAATTTTCTGGAAGATGAGGCCGTCATCGACCAGATCATCCGTGCGATTGGCCCTCGGCCCGTCGATAATATGGTGGAAATCGGTCCGGGCCTCTCCGCCCTGACCCGGCCGCTGACGCAAGCGCTGGAGCGCCTGCGGGTGGTCGAGATTGACCGTGATCTGGCCGCGCGGCTCCGCAATCACTACTCGCCCAGCAAGCTGGAGATCATCGAGGCCGACGCGCTCAGTGTGGATTTTGGTGCATTAGGGCCGAATCTGCGCATTGTCGGCAATTTGCCCTATAACATTTCCAGCCCATTGCTGTTTCATTTGCTGGAATACGCGGATGCAGTGGTGGATCAGCATTTCATGCTGCAACGCGAAGTGATCGACCGCATGGTTGCCCAGCCCGGCTCGTCGGATTACAGCCGTCTGTCGGTAATGCTGCAGTCGCGCTACCGCATGGTCAAACTGTTTGAAGTGCCCCCCGAGGCCTTCAATCCACCGCCACGCGTGGTATCTGCCGTGGTGCGGATGGTGCCGTTGCCTGCGGATCGGCTTCAGGCGCGCGATGCGGGTGTATTCAGTCGGGTTGTGGCTAGGGCCTTTGCGCAAAAGCGCAAGATGTTGCGGGGTGGCCTGGGAGACTGGACGCCGCATATCGATTGGGATGGCCTGGGTATCGCACCCACCAGCCGCCCTGCTGATTTGTCTTTGGCGGACTATATAGCCTTGGCAGATCATCTGATGGATAAAGGCGTCGTGCAAGTTGCCTGATAATAAAAAAGCCCCGCGAGGGGCTTTTTTATTTGTCCCCGCCTAGCCGAAGAACCAATAACAAACGGCGATGGCGGCCAGCACGCCAGCCAGATCAGCCAGCAAGGCGCAGGAGACCGCATGGCGAGCGCGTTGGATGCCCACCGCTCCAAAATACACGGCCAATACATAAAAGGTTGTTTCCGTGCTGCCTTGTACCGTAGCCCCCAGGAGTGCGGGGAAGCTGTCTACCCCATGATGCTGCATGGTTTCGATCAGCAGGGCGCGGGCTGCCCCAGCCGAGAAAGGTTTGACCAGAGCCGTCGGCAAGGCATCGATGAAACGAGTGTCCAGACCGGTCAGGTTGACCAGCCAGCGGATCATGTCCAGGACGATATCCAGCGCGCCTGAGCTTCTGAGCACGCCGACGGCACACAGCATCGCAACCAGATAGGGCAGCAAGTCCCTGGCAACGGCAAAGCCTTCTTTGGCGCCCTCCACGAAGGTTTCATACAAGGGGATGTTGCGACGCCACCCTATCAGCAGGAACAGCCAGATAATGGACAGCAAGGTCAGGTTGCCCAGCAGGGAAGACAGCGACTGAATGGCGGCCGCGCTCAGGGTGGCCAGCAAGGCCATGAACGAACCCAGAATAAGCGCAAACACCCCGAACCACAGCATCAGCACCGGATCAAACAGACGCAGGCGCTGTACCAACGCGACGCTGAGCAGTCCTGCCAGCGAGGAGGCGGTGGTGGCCAACAGAATGGGCAGAAACACCATGGTCGGGTCAGGCGCGCCCTGTTGAGCCCGATACATGAAGATGCTGATGGGGATCAGTGTCAGCGACGAGGCATTGAGCACCAGAAAAAGGATCTGGGCATTGGTGGCCGTGTCAGGATGCGGGTTCAGTGTTTGCAGCGACTTCATGGCACGCAGACCGATGGGAGTCGCCGCATTGTCCAGACCCAGACCGTTGGCGGCGAAGTTCAGGGTGATCAGACCCAGGGCCGGGTGGCCGGCGGGCACGCCAGGCATGAGGCGGCTAAACAGCGGGCCCAGCCAGCGTGCCAGCGTATCGATCAGCCCGGCTTTCTCGGCGATCTTCAAAAACCCCAGCCACAGGGTCAGCGTGCCAAAAAGCAGCAGCATGAGTTGGACGGACAGGGCAGCCATATCGAACAGGCTGCGCACCATCTGCGCAAAAATTTCGCTATTTCCCCCTACCAGCCATTGGTAAAAACCGCTGACAGCGGCAATCAGGAAGAAAAACAGCCAAAGAGTATTGAGCATAGTGTTGGCAGTAAGCAGGGCAGGGAAAAGCCAGACTAGATTGTCGCAGAATCCAGCCCGGTTTTATCGGCTACGGTATGTAAGGGTATTGGCACAAGCAGTCGCAAAACACGCATGGGAGTCAGAGCGCTGCCTGTTGGATGAGGTTTGCCTAAGGCACACAGCCCAAGGGCGCTCTTGATTCACAGGGAAAGAAGCGGTAGGTAAAGGCTTATTGGTAAAACGGAGAGTGGACGACAGCAAGACGGCTCGGAAAGAGTGGCAAGCAGCAGGGGGGCGGGAACGTGGCGTGGAAGGCGGGACCGGCAAGGGGCGGTGTGAAAGAGACGTGGAAAGACAATGCGTCAGAAAGAGAGAGGAGGTACAAAGGATCGGGAGGAAAGGAAGGGGTGCAGCAGCCCGCGGGCAAGGCGTGTCATCACTGAGACGTTTTGACGGCCAGACAATCAAAAACCGGCCTCTCAAGGCCGGTTCCGTTGGCTTTAATCCACGCGCCCTTTGGCCTGGATCAGTTCAATTTTATAGCCGTCCGGATCTTCCACAAAAGCAATCACGGTCGTGCCGTGCTTCATGGGGCCGGCTTCGCGTACCACCTTGCCACCACGGGCCTTGATGTCCTCACAGGCTTTGTAGGCATCGGGCACTTCCAGTGCAATGTGGCCGTAGCCATTGCCCAGATCATAAGAAGGGGTGTCCCAGTTGTGGGTCAGTTCCAGCACAGCGGCTTCGGATTCGTCCTGATAGCCCACAAAAGCCAGTGTAAAGCGGCCGTCCGGGTAGTCGGACTGGCGCAGCAGCTTCATGCCCAAGACCTCGGTGTAAAAGGCCAGAGAACGGTCCAGATTGCCGACACGCAGCATGGTGTGCAGGATACGCATAAGGTAGAGCTCCTAGAGTTCAACCTGCCTTAAAGCAGGGGCAGGGTGCCTGGATCATACTGTCGTAGCTGATTGCGCGCATGGACAAAATCAGGATAGAGCGTTTCGACTAAAGCCCAGAAACGAGGACCGTGATTCATCTCTTGCAGATGCGCGACCTCGTGAGCGACGACGTAATCAATGATGGATGGGTGAAAGTGTATCAGGCGCCAGTTCAGCATAATCGTTCCGTCGCTATTGCAGGACCCCCAGCGTTTGGCGGGGGCGGCCAGACGTAATTTGCTGGCGCGCAGGCCTGACAGGTCCAGGTAGTGTTGCAGCCGCTGCTCAAACCACTGTTTGGCCTGTTTCTGCAGCCAGGCCTGAGTCAGCTCTTGAACGCGCAACGGCTCCGCATCGACTGGCAGGGGAAGCAATAGGCGCTGGCCCTGTCGGATCTGGCCCAGCATGCCCTCGAAATGAATCTGTTGAACCTGCGGGTCCAGGTCAAGACGGATCGGTGTTCCCATAAAAGGCAGGGTATCGCCATCGACCCACTGCAGGCTTTGCAACGCCAATTGTTCGCGACGCTGTTGGTACTCGCGCAGCTTGCGCAGTATCCAGGCGCTTTTGCTATGCAGAATTTGTTCGGCCTGGCTGAGTTTGACCCAGGAGGGCAGAGCGACGGTCAAGCCACTGTCATTGATAGTCAGGCCTAAAGTGCGGCGACGCGAGCGCTTGAGCTGATAACCGATAAGTTGACCCTCCAGCTGCACCTGCTGCCACTGTACGCCTTCGGGCAGGGTCTCGGGCCGAACCGTTAAATCAGCTTGGGGTGACACAGCAGAACCGGCAGGCGGCCGGGCGGGCCGCTGCGCCGGGTGGGGGAAGGCCGTGTCAGGAAACAGGGCCAGTTGTGGGGGGACCGTCATAGCGTTCCGGATTCAAGACGCGCATTTCGGTTTCAATCCAAGTTTGTACGCGTTGGTTGACTTCTTCAGGGGTCAAGCCCGTGGGATCAATGGGCGGCCCAAAGGAGATAGTAACCAAGCCCGGCGTCTTGATAAAGGCATTGCGACGCCAGCATTCGCCCGCGTTGTGCGCCACAGGGATGACCGGTGTGCCCGTACGGCTGGCCAGCAAGGCGCCGCCCATTTTGTAGCGGCCTGTCGTGCCTGGTGCGGTGCGGGTGCCTTCGGGAAACAGCAAGGGCCAGCGGCCTTCGTCAATGCGTTGTTGGCCAATCTTGATGACTTGTTCAAAGGCATCGCGGCCTTTGGCACGGTCAATCGGGATCATGCGCAGCAAAGCCAGCCCCCAGCCAAAGAAGGGCACTTTGTGCAGCTCGCGCTTGTAGACAAAGCACACCTGGCGCGGCATGTACGAGGGAAAGAACAGTGTTTCCCAGGCCGACTGGTGCTTGGACAGGATGATGGCCTTGCCATCAGGCAGGTTTTCCCAGCCTTTGGTCTGCCAGCGTATCCCCAGGATCGTGCGCGCACCCCAGATAGCCAGGCGTGGCCAGCCGGTCGTAAAGCGATAGCGTATATCTAGCGGCAAAGGGGCGATGAGCAGGCAGGCAAATGCGTAGGGAATGACGGTGATCAACAAGAACAGTTGATAAAGTGAAGCGCGGATAATGCCCATATCAGTTTCCGTGGAGCCATTTGTCGACAACAGCGGCCAGGTCGGCCTCGACGCGCGTGCCTTCGGGCAAGCCGCCTTTCTCTAAAGTACGCATGCCTTTGCCAGTCTGGACCAGCCAGGGCGCACAACCGGCCTGGCTGGCCGCTTGCAGATCGCGCAAGGAATCGCCTACCGAGGGTACGGTTTGCAGGTTTACTTCATAGCGCTGTGCAATGTCGCGAAACATGCCGGGGGCAGGCTTGCGGCAGGCGCAGCCATCATCGGGACCGTGCGGACAAATAAAGATGGCGTCGATCAAACCGCCCAGCAAGGCCAGCTCCCGACGCATCTTGGCGTGGATGGCGTTTAGCGTGGTCATGGAAAACAGACCACGCGCCAGACCGGACTGGTTGGTGGCAATCACCACCTTCCAGCCGTTTTCGGTCAGGCGGGCCAAGGCCTCCAGACTGCCTGGAATGGCCTCCCACTCTTGCGGGCTTTTGATAAAGGCATCGCTGTCATGGTTGATGACACCGTCCCGATCAATGATGGCAAGTTTCACTAGTTGGCCAGCCTGGAAAGATCCGCAACCTGGTTCATCAGTGCATGCAGCTTGGCAAGCAGGGCCAGACGGTTGGCGCGGATGGCTGGGTCTTCGGCCATGACCATGACGTCCTGGAAGAAGTTGTCCACGGCACCACGAGCCTGGGCCAGGGTGGCCAGGGAGGCGTCAAATTCACCCGCTTCAAACTGGGCCTGGGCCACAGGCTGCAATTCCTGAATCTTGGCAGCCAGCTCGCGCTCGGCTGGTTCGACCAGCAGCTTGTCGTCCAGCGTTGCCAGTTCGCCTTCGGCTTTCTTGAGCAGATTGCTGACGCGCTTGTTGGCAGCTGCCAGGCTCTCGGCTTCAGGGCGCTGGGCAAAGGAGGCGCAAGCCTGTATACGGGCGTGCACCTGCTCCAGCGGTGGACGCAGCGCCAGCACGGCATCCACCACGCTGCGCTCGTAATCGTTGCTGAGCTGGTTACGGTAGCGTTCATAAATGAAGGCTTGGACCGCATCGACCGTGTCAGTAGCCAGCACGCCATCCTTGAAGAAGGAGGCAGTGGTGTTCAGCAGGGTATCCAGATTCAGGCGGTTGGCCTTCAATTGGGCACCGGCCTGCAATTGCTCGTAGGCGCTGATCAGGCCCAGGGCCGCACGGCGCAGGGCGTAAGGATCGCGCTCGCCGGTTGGAGCCAGACCAATGCCCCAGATACCGACCAGAACTTCGGCACGCTCAGCCAGGAACAGAATGGCTTGAGTCAGGCTGGCTTCTGTGACGGGCTGGTCCAGACGGTGACGGTATTGCTCGCGAATCGCCAGCACGATGTCCTCGGGCTCGCCATCGCCTTGGGCGTAGTAAGCCCCCATCACGCCTTGCAGCTCGGGGAATTCGCCCACCATATTGGAGTTCAGGTCTGCCTTGGCCAGAAGGGCGGCACGACGGGCGTGCTCTTCATTGGCACCCAGTTGCTTGGCGATGTAGCCAGCCACGGATTGCAGACGCTCGATACGGTCCAGCTGCGAACCCAGTTTGTTGTGGTACACGCTGCCAGCCAGTGTAGGAACACGTTCGGCCAGCGTCTGTTTGCGATCGGTTTCAAAGAAGAACTGGGCGTCCGCCAGACGGGGGCGAACCACGCGCTCGTTACCTTCGATGATGTTGCTGGGATCGTCCACCTTCATATTGCTGACGATCAGAAAGCGATTGGTCAGTTTTTGTGTGGCAGGGTCAAACAGCGGGAAATACTTTTGATTCAGACGCATGGTCAGAATCAGACATTCGGACGGCACTTGCAGGAACTGCTCGTCAAACTGACCTACGTACACCGTAGGATATTCGACCAGAGCCGTCACTTCGTTCAACAGGGCTTCCACCTCGGGGTCATTGCCCAGTGTGGCGTTCAGGCGCTTGGCTTCGGCTTCCAGTTCTGTGCGAATTTGCTCGCGACGCGTTTCGAAGGAAGGAACCACCCAGCCTTGCTCCTGAACTTGGGCGACCCAGCTATCGGCATCACGGATGTCGAAGGGGGCGTCACACAGGAAGCGGTGGCCGTGTGTCTGGCGACCGGCTTGCAGGCCCAGCGCGCTGACGGGAACAATCTCTGAACCCCACAGGGCGACCAGACCGTGGGCAGGGCGCACAAAGCGGACGCTGCTGACACCATCGGCCAACTGGTAACGCATCACTTTAGGGATGGGCAGGTGGGTGATGGACCATTCCAGGGCTTCCTGCAGGCCATCCTTCAGAACGGCGCCGGTGGCAATGCCGCTGGCGTACAGGTAGTCCTGCTTGCCATCGGACTCGCGCAGCAGATCGCTGGCCTTCAGATGTTCCAGACCTTTGGCGGCCAGACGCTTGGCCAGGGCCGGGGCGATTTCCCCATTGGCATCCAGGCCGATATGGGCGGGCATCAGTTTTTCGGTATAAGGCTGGTCTTCAGCCTGCTGGTAGGCGGCGCTGAACCAGGCAGCCAGACGGCGTGGCGTAGCGTAAGCACGCACTTCGCAGTTTGGGGCCAGCAGGGCCTGTTCGCTCAATACTTTTTGCAGACCGTCACTAAAGGCCTGTCCCAGCTGTTGCAGCGCCTTGGGGGGCAGTTCTTCAGTAAAGAGTTCAATCAGCAAAGGCTGTGTCGTGGAGGCGTTCATTACTTGGCCTCCGGGGATGTGTTGCTCAGCATGGGGAAACCTAGGCGTTCGCGGGAGTCGTAGTAAGCCTGTGCGACAGCGCGGGACAGATTGCGGATACGGCCAATATAGGCAGCGCGCTCAGTCACACTGATGGCGCCGCGGGCATCCAGCATATTGAAGGTGTGGGCAGCTTTCAGCGTTTGTTCGTAGGCAGGCAGGGCCAGCGGCACATCGATGATGCGCTTGGCTTCGGCTTCGTAGTCGTTAAAGTGCGCAAACAGAACGTCGGTGCTGGCGTGCTCGAAGTTGTAGGTGGACTGCTCCACTTCGTTCTGGTGGAACACGTCGCGGTAGTAAATACGCTGGCCGTTGTGACCTTCGGTCCAGACCAGATCGTAGACGCTTTCCACGCCTTGCAAGTACATGGCCAGACGTTCCAGACCGTAGGTGATTTCGCCCGTGGTTGGCGTGCAATCCAGGCCGCCTACTTGCTGGAAGTAGGTGAACTGGGTGACTTCCATGCCGTTGAGCCAGACCTCCCAGCCCAGACCCCAGGCGCCCAGCGTGGGGTTCTCCCAGTCATCTTCCACAAAGCGGATGTCGTGCGCCTTGGGGTTGATGCCCAGGGCCTCCAGCGAGCCGATGTACAAGTCCAGAATGTTTTCAGGCGCAGGCTTGAGCACGACCTGAAACTGGTAATAGTGTTGCAGGCGGTTGGGGTTGTCGCCGTAGCGCCCGTCCTTGGGACGGCGTGAAGGCTGCACATAGGCCGCGCGCCAGGGCTCGGGGCCAATAGCCCGCAAAAAGGTTGCCGTATGGGAGGTTCCTGCACCGACTTCCATGTCGTAGGGCTGAAGCAGAGCGCATCCGTGCTTGTCCCAGTATTGCTGGAGCGTAAGTATGATTTGCTGAAAGGTGAGCATGAGCAATGGCCAGTAAAGCGAGAATCTGCAAAATTTTTCTATTTTAGCGTGAACTGCGCCCTTACAGCAGAAAAGCGCCTGCAATGCCTGGTTTTGGCCGTCCGGACTACGGGCAAGCGCTGTTTGTACCGGGCGGTCAGCTGGCATTTGGACGTATCATATGCGTTTGTCCAAATACTGCTTATTTGCTGGCCTGATTCCCGAGCGGGAGCCCGGGCCGCAATTTACAGGAGGCTAGGTCCATGAGTGAGCTTGTCACGCTAGAGCGTAAAGGCAAGGTATTGTTGATTACCTTGAACCGTCCCGAGGCACGTAATGCCATTAACCTGGAAACGGCCCAGGCGCTGGCCCAGGCGCTTGACGCGTTCGACGCCGACTCCACTATTGCCGTGGGCGTGCTGACGGGCGCAAACAACACATTTTGTGCTGGTATGGATCTGAAGGCCTTTGCCAAAACGGGTCAGCGTCCCTATGTGGGTGACCGAGGCTTTGCGGGTATTTGCGAACGTCCACCCGCCAAGCCCCTGATTGCCGCGGTGGAAGGCTACTGTCTGGCGGGCGGCTTTGAGATTGCCCTGTCCTGTGACCTGATTGTGGCTGCCAACAATGCCAACTTTGGTCTGCCTGAAGTCAAGCGTGGCATTGTGCCCGGTTCCGGCGGCATGGTGCGTTTGCCCAGTCGCATTCCGTACCACATGGCCATGGAGATGGTGCTGACTGGCGGCATGTACCCGGCTGCCCGTATGGCCGAACTGGGCCTGGTCAGCCGTCTGGCCGAGCCCACCCAAGCCACTGAGCAGGCGTTGGAGCTGGCCGCCCAGATTGCTGCCAATGGTCCGTTGGCCGTGCAAACCGCCAAAAGCATTATTTCCCAGTCGCGCGACTGGCGTCAGGCGGATCTGTTTGATCTGCAGCGCCCTCGCATCGCCGGCATCTTCACCTCTGCAGACGCCAAAGAAGGCGCGACGGCTTTTGCCGAGAAGCGCGAGCCTGTCTGGCAGGGCAAGTAGTTTCCCCTTGTTCATCCCGTTTTTGATATTGACGCCACCATGACCACCATTAAAGAAGACGATCTGATTCAGTCCATCGCCGATGCGGTGCAGTTCATCAGTTACTACCATCCCACTGATTATCTGGAGCATCTGGCCCGCGCCTACGAGCGTGAGCAGAACCCGGCGGCCAAAGATGCCATCGCCCAGATCCTGACCAACTCGCGCATGTGCGCCGAGGGCCACCGCCCCATCTGTCAGGACACCGGGGTGGTGAACGTATTCCTGAAAGTGGGGATGGGTGTGCGTTTCGATACCCAGCGCTCCTTGCAGGAGCTCTGTGACGAGGGGGTGCGTCGCGGTTATCTGAATCCGGATAACCCGCTGCGGGCCTCCATCCTGAACGACCCTCTTTTCACGCGCAAGAACACGCGCGACAACACCCCCTGTATCGTGAATGTCGAGCTGGTCGCCGGCGATCAGGTTCATATTCAGGTTGCAGCCAAGGGCGGTGGCTCGGAGAACAAGAGCAAGTTTGTGATGCTCAACCCCAGCGACTCCCTGGTGGATTGGGTTCTCAAGACCGTTCCTACGATGGGTGCGGGCTGGTGTCCTCCCGGCATGCTGGGTATTGGTGTGGGCGGCACGGCCGAAAAAGCCATGCTGATGGCCAAAGAGGCCCTGATGGAAGACATCGATATGTACGAGCTGCTGCAACGCGGCCCGCAAAGCAAGCTGGAAGAGCTGCGTATCGAGCTCTACGAGAAGGTCAATGCCCTGGGCATCGGCGCTCAGGGTCTGGGTGGTTTGACTACTGTGCTGGATGTGAAGATCAACACCTTCCCGACCCATGCCGCTTCCAAGCCTGTAGCCATGATCCCCAACTGTGCCGCGACGCGCCACGTCCATTTTTCGCTGGACGGTAACGGCCCCGCCGAGTTGGTTCCTCCTCCTTTGTCAGCCTGGCCTGACATTCACTGGGCACCGGATTACAACAAGTCCCGCCAGGTGAACCTGGACGAACTGACGCCAGAAGAGGTGGCTTCCTGGAAACCTGGTCAGACCCTGCTGCTGTCGGGCAAGATGTTGACGGGCCGTGATGCGGCTCACAAACGCATCCAGGACATGCTGGAAAAGGGTGAGTCCCTGCCTGTGGACTTCACCAACCGCGTGATTTACTACGTGGGCCCGGTTGACCCCGTGCGTGACGAAGCCGTTGGTCCAGCAGGCCCAACCACCGCTACTCGCATGGACAAGTTCACCGAGATGATGCTGTCTAAAACCGGCCTGATCTCCATGATCGGCAAGGCCGAACGCGGCCCGGCCGCCATTGAGGCCATCCGTGCTCACAAATCGGCCTACCTGATGGCCGTGGGTGGTTCCGCGTACCTGGTTTCCAAGGCCATTCGCAATGCGAAAGTGGTGGCTTTTGAAGATCTGGGCATGGAAGCCATTTACGAGTTCGAGGTTCAGGATATGCCCGTGACCGTCGCGGTGGATTCGCAAGGTGTGTCCGTGCACAACACCGGCCCCGCTGAATGGCGCAAACGTATTGCAGAGATCTCTTTGGTCGCTGTGTAAGACGTAAAGCGGGAAGCTTGGGCTTCCCGGCGTTGTTGATAAAAAACCCGCATGAGTGTTTCTGGCCTGCTTGTAAAAGCAGCGTCAGTACAGCATTCAATGCGGGTTTTCTTTGGCCTGGACACTGGCTCCTTTTAGCATCACCCGTTCAGGACCTGAGCAACAAGCCTCGCAGCCGCAAATCCAAGGCTGCCAGCCCTTTTGCCAAGCGGGCATCGTCATCCTCGTTCTGGGCTACCCAGAATGCGGTTTCGGCCAGACTGCGGTAAATCAGACAAGCCAGGGCATGGGGGGCTGCCCGTTCAATTCGGCCTTGATCCATCAGCGCCTGGTTCCTGGCTCGGCGGGCAACTGGTGCATGCGTATGGTGTGCAGGCCAATCCGGGGCTGAGCAGTGTGGGATCGGGTGTTGTGTTTCTGCTGCTCTGGGCACAGGTATTGCGTCGCCAAAACTGGATTCGGGAAGGTGGCAGGCTGTCTCTTTGGGTTTCACCAAGCGCAAGCGCGGGTTATTGCGGATTGGTATCTGGCATGCGTACTGCGACGATGATTGTCAGAACTCATTGAAATATTCTGTACATCGTTATGGTGTACGGTATAGGGATGCTTTCTGGCTGACCACCGAGGGGGCCCACACAAGCGGCCCATAGAGGTGGTCTTAATCAAGGGCCTTGTATGACGCAACTTCAGCGCTCCACCACTATTCCGCAGCTCAACCCCATGATTTGGAACACGCTTGAGCTTGTGCGTTTACGCCAGACTCCCTGGCACAAGAAACAAGCCGTGTTTGAACAACTACAGTCGCTGGGATTAGTTCAGGCCATCCCACAAACGACGCAGACTCCTTCTCCTTTTCCCGCGCCTTTGATTGCCATGTTGACCGAAGAAGGACGGCAATTGCTGGAGGCTCGCTCTCATCATCAAGAGGCATTGATCAAGCTGCTGGACGCTTGACTGTCGCTATAACGGGCCTGACGGTCAGCTGCCTGGCAGCTTGACCGGTGCAGGGTTCTCTTTTTTTGCCGAGTCGCAGGCTTGGTGACGCCGTCGCTGAAAACGGTATAATACTGTTTTTATATACAGCAATGGTGCCATGGAGCTTGCGCGCAAACTTGAGATTCTGGCTGACGCGGCCAAGTATGATGCCTCGTGCGCCAGCAGTGCGGCCCCCAAACGGGATTCCCGTGGGCGCACGGGTCTGGGCGCCAGTACCGGTGCCGGTATCTGCCACAGCTTTACGCCGGACGGACGCTGCGTTTCGCTGCTCAAGATACTGCTGACCAATTTTTGCCAGTATGACTGCCTGTATTGTGTGAACCGGCGCTCCAGCAACGTGCCACGCGCGCGTTTTCGGCCTGCAGAAGTGGTGGATCTGACGCTGGATTTTTATCGGCGCAACTATATAGATGGGCTTTTCCTGAGCTCGGGCATCATCCGCAGCTCGGACTACACCATGGAGAGTCTGGTCGAAGTGGCGCGTTCCTTGCGCGAGGATCATCATTTTCGTGGCTATATCCACCTTAAAACCATTCCGGATGCCGACCCGCAGTTGATCACGCTGGCAGGCCAGTACGCGGACCGGCTCAGCGTCAATATTGAGCTTCCCACGGATGCCGGCCTGAATCGCCTGGCTCCGGAAAAAAGCGGTCACACGATCAAGCGGGCCATGGGGGTGATTCGTCTGGCCCAGGAGCAGGCCCAGCAAGAGAAACGGCCCAAGGTGCCGGCGGGGCAAAGTACGCAGATGATCGTGGGGGCCGATGCGGCCGATGACCGCAATATTTTGCAAACCGCCCAGACGCTGTACGGGGCTTACAAGCTCAAACGGGTGTATTACTCCGCTTTTAGTCCTATTCCGGATAGTTCCTCGGCGCTGCCGGCGCAGCCGCCCCCGCTCTTGCGCGAGCACCGTCTGTATCAAGCCGATTTTTTGTTGCGCAGCTACGGGTTTCGGGCCGAGGAACTGTTTCAGAATACAGGCGACCTGCCTTTGGATATTGATCCCAAGTTGTCTTGGGCCTTGTCGAACCGGGATATTTTTCCGGTGGATCTGAACCGGGCCCCTGAACGACTGATTGCCCGTGTGCCGGGCATTGGTATTCGCAATGCCAAGCGTCTGGTGGAACTGCGTCAGATGCGGGCTATTCGATACCAGGACCTGATCCGTTTGCGTTGCTCTATCCGTACATTGCAGCCTTTTGTTGTGGTGCAGGATTATCGTCCCGGGCTAGCCGAGGCGGCCTCCGACACCTTACGTCGCATGCTGTCGAGCAATCCGCAGCAACTGAGCCTGCTATGAGGCCCGCTTGCCAGCTCTCCGCGTGGCCGACACCCGGCAAGGGCAGGCCCGGATGGTAACCCTGCAGGTAGACGGGGGGTACGCTGGCTGGCGGGAACAGGCTTTACGTGCTCTGGCCGCCGGCTGGGCACCGGAACAACTTTGCTGGGCAGACTCCTTCGCGGAACCGGGGCCCAGGGCGGGGCAAATCGGGCTGGAATATGAGCTCTCCCAGTCGCTGCCCCCCGCAACTGAGGTGTTGCAAGAGCCCCAGGGGCATGAACCCGCCAACCGGCCGTCGGTCCGTATTTCAAAAGGACTGGCTGCTTTGCTGCAAGATGCGGCGTTGTGCCGTACTGCACAGCGATGGGCCTTGCTCTATCGTGTCTTGTGGCGCTGGCACCACGGTGATCGCAGTGTGGAGTCCGTGGCCGACGAGGATGGGGCGCGTTTGTATGAGATGGCCAAGGCCGTTCGCAAGGAAAAGCACGACATGATGGCGTATGTGCGGTTTCGCCATTGTGGAACGGGCCAGTTGCCTGAGTACTGGGCTTGGTTTGAGCCCGAGCACGATGTTCTGGAGTGGATCGCTGATTATTTTTCCAGACGGATGGGGGGAACCTCTTGGTGTATTGCGACGCCTCGGCGTGTGGCGCTGTGGGATGGTCATACGCTGCAGCTACGGGATGCGCCGGACGATCTGAAAGCCCGACAGGCTGGTCCGGGGCAGGACCAGGTAGAAGCCTTGTGGCTTCGTTATTACCAAAGCATTTTTAATCCCGCGCGCTTGAATGAAACGGCTTTGCAGCAGAGCATGCCGGTTCGATTCTGGAAGGGTTTGCCTGAAGCGAGCCTGATTCCGGCCATGGTCAGTGAGGCCCGTCGTGGAGCCCGACGAGTCGGGCAGTTCAGTGCGGTAAGTCAGATGCCAGGCAAGGTGATTGCGATCCAGGCCGACCATGCACAGCCCGAACGCAGTGCGCCGTCGGTCCTGGAGGCCTGTCGTCGCTGCGGCCTTTGGGAGCACGCGACACACGGGGTGCCGGGGGAGGGCCCGGCAAGGGCCCGCATGATGCTGCTGGGGGAGCAGCCTGGCGACTACGAGGATTTGGCGGGGCGCGTTTTTGTAGGGCCTGCCGGGCAGATTCTGGATCAGGCATTGCAGCGTGCCGGTATTGAGCGCAACGCGCTGTATCTGAGCAATGCCGTCAAGCATTTCAAGTGGAAAGCGAGGGGTAAGCAGCGTTTACATGTCAGTCCCTCCCAGGCCGAAGTGCAGGCATGCGGGTATTGGCTGCAAGAGGAACTGGCGCGCCTTGAACCGGCTGTCATTGTTACGCTGGGAGCCACCGCCTTGTCTGCTTTGCTGGGGCCTGAGCGACGGCTTGCCGAATATCTGGCCAAACCTTTTCTCTGGGGGCAGACTTGGGTCATTGCGACCTGGCACCCCTCCTATGCGCTGCGTGTGGGCAATGCGGCCCGTCGTGAAGAGATTGTCAGCAGCATTGCCCAGGTGCTGCAAATGGGGTGGCAGCGGGCTGCAGAGCCGGCTGCGGACAGGGCTGAAAGCAGCCTTAGCCCAGCCGTGTGATGGCCTGGTCGCGCACCTGGGCAAGCAAGTCCTTCACGCTGCCTTGCGCCAGTTCAAGCTCAGGTGCCAGATCAGCCAGCGGAACCAGCACAAAGGCACGTTCGTGCATGCGCGGGTGTGGCACGGTCAGCCGTTCGGTGTCGATTTGTTCTTGACCGTAAAGCAGCACGTCCAGATCCAGAGTGCGGGGCGCATTGCGGTACAGGCGAGTGCGACCGTGCTCTTGCTCGATGGCTTGCAGTCTGTCCAGCAAATCCTCGGGAGCCAGCGTACAGGTGAATCGGGTGACGGTGTTGACGTAGTCCGGGCCACTGGAATCCACCGGTGCGGTGCTGTAGAAGTGCGCCAGTGTCAGATCCTGGATGCCGGGAGTAGTGGCCAGCTCTGCCGCCGCGGTTTCCAGTGTCTGACGTGCCTGACCCAGGTTCGCACCCAAGGCCACATAAACCGTTGTTCCGGCTGTGCTCATGCTGCATTTCCGCTGCTGGTACTGCTGCGCTTGGCATTGGAGCGGCGGCGGCGCGTGCGACGTTGTCCGCTGCGAGAGCCCGTGGCGGTCGCTGTAGTGGGTTTGCGCACGGCAATCATGGTGCTGCGCTCCTCGTCGCCTGCATCGGCCAGATCCATCCACCACTGTGCCTGCACGCTATCGACTTCTTTGGCTTCAGCACGAAGTTGTAAAAAGTCCACAGCGGCGCGAAAACGGGGCTGTTCGGTCATGCGCCAGATTGCACGGTTGGCGACGCGTTCAAAACGCGGCTGCATGAACCAGATTTCCCGCATATCCGATTGGAAGCGCTTTTGGATCGGCATGATGCGGCTTTGCTTTTCCAGAACCAGGTCGGCGGCCTCCAGCAGGGCTTGTTGAGGATGCATGTCCTGGCTGCTGCGTCGGTCCCACTCCTGCTTGACCAGTTTCCAGAGCAGGCAGGCATAAATAAAGCTGGGGCTGACGGATTTGCCGGCGCGCACACGGGTGTCGGTACGGGCCAGGGCCATATCCAGAAATTCCGCGCCGCCGGGCAGGCGCTGAACCGGCTCCACCATAGGCAATAGTTTGCTGTGCAGGCCCAGCGCTTGCAGGCGCTGTATGCAGTCCATGGCGTGACCGCAGTTCAGCAGTTTCAGCGTCTCGTCGGCCAGACGGGACTCGGGCACGTTCTCGATCAGACGTGACAAGGAACGGATCGGCGCGTCGGTGGCTGGTTCGATGGTGGCATCGAGCTTGGAGGCAAAGCGCACGGCGCGCAACATGCGTACCGGATCTTCGCGATAGCGGGTTTGCGCATCACCAATAATGCGCACCTGACGGTTTTTCAGATCGGCTACCCCGTTGTGGTAGTCGATGACGGTCTCGGTCAGCGGGTCGTAATAGAGCGCGTTCAGCGTAAAGTCACGGCGTGCGGCATCGTCCTCGATGGTGCCGTATTCATTGTCGCGCAGGATACGGCCATGCTCGTCCGTTTGTTTGCCGCTGTCATCGGCCCGGAATGTAGAGGTCTCGATGACTTCCTGACCAAAGACCACGTGGACCAGACGGAAGCGGCGCCCAATAATGCGTGCGCGACGAAACAGAGGACGGATCTGTTCGGGCGTGGCATTGGTGGCCACATCAAAGTCCTTGGGCTCCAGGCCCACCAGCAGATCGCGCACGGCGCCACCAACGACATAGGCTTGATAGCCTTCATGGTTCAGGACCTCGCACACTTTGATGGCATGACGCGAGACCAGACGCCGGTCTATGCCATGTTCTTCACGTGTGTAGCGGCGCGGCCCTTTGGGACGCGCGCTTTTGGCTGGTTTGAGCAGCCGATCGACAAATGTTTTTATTGTTCGCTTTAGCATGCGTCTGATTTTACGATTTGCTGTCCATCATGTCAGCGAACAAATCGATGACTTCCCAATTACGTTCGGTCGCTACGGCGCGCAGTTTGTCGCTGGGGTTGGTGGCAACGGGGTCCGTCACCACTTCCATCAGGGGCAGATCGTTGGGCGAGTCGCTGTAGAACCAGCTGCGCTCGAAGTCGGACAGGGATTTGTCCATGGTCTGCAACCATTGTTGCACACGGGTAATCTTGCCAGCCTGAAAGCTGGGCACACCACTGATCTTGCCCGTGTAGCGACCTTCCTTCATTTCGGGGGTGGTGGCTATCAGGTGGTCCACGCCCAGCGCGGCGGCAATGGGGCGGGTCACAAATTCGTTGGTGGCAGTCACAATCGCCACCAGATGGCCCTGATCCTGGTGTTTGGCCAGCAACTCGCGGGCAGCCGGGCTGATCGAGGGCAGGATCACGGCTTGCATGAACTCGTCCTGCCAGGTCAGCAGTTCTTCCTGGCTGGCGTTGGTGAGCAGGCCCAACATGAATTCGGCCGATTCTTCGGCCGTCAACAATCCCTGGTTATAGCGTTCCATCAGTTCTTCATTCAGACGGATGGCTTGGACAGGATCGCCGACGCGGCCGGTACGGGCCAGAAAGTCTGCCCACTGGTAATCGCTATCTAAAGGAAGCAGGGTGTGGTCCAGATCAAACAGGGCAATAAAAGAAGAAGCAGTCATGACTCAACTAGAAGATTGGGTCTGGCTGTTGGCCAGAAGTTCTTTGAGCAGGGGTAAAGTGATGGGGCGTTTCTTTACCAGTGAATAGTTGTCCAGCGCATCAATCAATGCGCTCAGGCGGTTCATATCGCGATCGTAGTGAGTCAGTATCCAGCTGAGCACTTCTGCTTGCAGTTGCAGCCCGCGGGCCGCAGCCCGCTGTTGCATGGCTTCGGCCCGGTGGGCGTCCGACAGGTATTCCAGCCTGAACACCAGGTCCCACCCCAAGCGTGTGCGCAAGTCCTCGCGCACGGACATGGTTTTGGGAGCCCGGTCGCCGGAGACCAGCAGTGTGAAGGCGTCTGGCCGGGTGGCCGACTCGCGCCAGCGATTGTACAGTGCAAATACGGCAGCCTGTCCGTGCTCGTCAAAACGTTCGATATCGTCGATGGCTAAAAGGCTGGGAGGGGCTTTGTCATCGGTAGCGATGTCAAAGATGGGCTGGAAAGGAGTATCTGCACTAAAATAGCGGCTGTCGTCTCGACTGGCCATCGCCCGCAGCAGATGTGTTCGACCTGCACCGGGCGGTCCCCACAGGTAAACCGCGCGTCCTGGACTACACTGACGCAGAGCCTGCAACGCAGCCTGATTCGCTCCGGCAACAAAGTTGTCCAAAGAGGCAGGCGGTGCTGGAGATATATCCAGAATCAGTTGCTCGGTCATGTGTCGTACAATTTCGTCCAACTCGCAATTTTCACATATCCCACGGCTTTTCCCATGAAAAACACTACTTCTGTTTCCTTGACCTACCGCGATGCAGGCGTGGATATCGACGCGGGCGATGCCCTGGTCGACCGTATTAAACCACTGGCTGCCAAAACCATGCGTGCAGGCGTCATGGCTGGAATCGGAGGCTTTGGCGCTTTGTTTGAAGTGCCTACCCACCTTAAAGAGCCCGTTCTGGTGTCCGGCACCGACGGTGTTGGTACCAAACTACGCCTGGCATTTGACTGGCAGCGCCACGACACTGTGGGTATAGACCTGGTGGCCATGAGTGTCAACGACATTCTAGTCCAGGGCGCAGAACCCTTGTACTTTCTGGATTATTTTGCCTGCGGCAAGTTGTCGGTGGATACGGCAGCCCAGGTGGTCGGTGGTATTGCCAAGGGGTGTGAACTGTCCGCTTGCGCCCTGATCGGTGGCGAAACAGCCGAGATGCCCGGCATGTACCCCGAAGGTGAGTATGACCTGGCTGGTTTTGCAGTGGGTGCGGTGGAAAAATCCCGCATTATTGATGGCAAGTCCATTGTGCCAGGGGATGTGGTCTTGGGTCTGGCCTCCAGCGGCGCCCACTCCAACGGCTACTCGCTGATCCGCAAGATTCTCAAGCATGCCAATGCCAAGCCGACTGACGAGCTTGATGGCCGTCCGTTGGCGGATGTGGTCATGGAGCCCACCCGCATCTATGTGAAATCCGTCCTGGCTGCCCTGGCTGCCCACGGTGCGGACATCAAGGGTCTGGCCCATATCACGGGTGGCGGATTGCTGGAGAACGTGCCCCGTATCCTGCAAAAGAACCTCACCGCCCGTCTGAATCGTGATTCCTGGACCATGCCAGCCTTGTTCCAGTGGCTGCAAGCCAATGGCAACGTAGCGGACGAAGAAATGTACCGCGTGTTCAACTGCGGTATTGGCATGATCATGATTGTTCCTGCCGACAAGGCTGAGGCCATCAGTGCAACCCTGTCCGAGCATGGGGAAACCGTTTACACGCTGGGCGAGATCCTGGAACGTCAGGAAGGGCAGGCGCAGACTGAAGTGGTGTAAACCACGGAGATCGCGTTAACCCATGAAGCGGAAAAAGGCAGCGACAGGCTGCCTTTTTTTTGCCCTGTTCCCGTCCCTGACGCTGCCCCCGATTCAGTTTGCAGTCCCCAGGCTCGGATTTTTCGACCTTGCTTCCCAGCCTCGACGCTCTCCCTTGATCCAAGCTCAGGTGCCAAGCCAACATCGCCATGCTGCCCCCTCGCGTTGAGGTAGGGCTTTGGGTCTGCAAACTTGGCCCATCGTCTTGCCTCAAGGCCTGGAACCGACGTCTTACGCGAATCGCCGGGGCCTCATCTCTATCTTGTCGTTTGCTCTTGTGTGCCGGGCTTATGGCTTGTGCGCACAGCGCTGGCCTGCCAGATCCTCATGCAGGCCAGTAGTGGCGCGCTGCCGCTACGACGTGTTCGGCTGCCTGCGGGTCCTGGCAGTTGAATTGCAAACGGCCAGGCTCGGAGCGCAGCCAGGTTAATTGGCGTTTTGCCAGTTGTCGGGTAGCGGCAATGGCCTGCTCAACAGCCTGTTCCAGGCTCACCTCACCGTCCAGATAAGCCCAGAGTTGCCTATAACCTACACACCGGATGGAGGGCAGACCCGGGTGCAGATCAGAGCGCTGATGCAATTTTTCGACCTCCTGCAGCAGACCCTGCTCGATCATGTCCCGGTAACGGGTGGCGATGCGACGGTGCAGCCAGGCCCGGTCTTGGGGCTCCAGACTCAGGGTGATGTAGTGGTGGCTCTTTTCTTGCGGCTGGGCTTTCTCTTGTAACCAGTCGCTCATGGTTTTGCCGCTGATATGAAAAATTTCCAGAGCACGCTGAATGCGCTGGCTGTCGCGTGGGGCCAGCCGGGCGGCGGTGTCCGGGTCGATACGGCGCAGTTCTTCATGCATCGCGGGCCAGCCGATTTCCTGGGCTCGCTCATCCAGTTGTCGCCGGATGACAGGATCTGCCTGCGGCAGGTCATTCAGCCCTTCACGCAGGGCTTTGTAATACAGCATGGTGCCGCCGCACAGCACGGGGTAACGTCCGCGCGCCTGGATGCCTTGAATCAGGCGGCTTGCGTCGCTGGCAAACTCGGCAGCCGAGTAGCTCTCTGCCGGATCGCGAATATCCAGCAGGTGGTGGGGGATAGCGGCTTGTTCCTGAGCACTGGGCTTGGCCGTGCCAATGTCCATGCCACGATAAATCGTCGCTGAATCCATCACGATCACTTCAATCGGCCAGTATTGGGCCAAGGTGTGCGTGGTGGCGCTTTTGCCGCTGGCGGTGGGCCCTGCCAGGCAAAGAATGGGTAAATCGTTCATTGTCCACGCATAAAAAGTTTGTCCAGCTCACTCAGCGTCCATTGGAACCAGGTGGGGCGGCCATGATTGCACAGGTCGGCCCGGTCGGTTTGCTCCATTTTGCGCAGCAGGGCGTTCATCTCCGGGATGCTCAGGCGGCGGTTGGCGCGCACGGCACCGTGGCAGGCCATGGTGGAGAGCAGCTCGTTACGTTGTTCGTCCAGGTGGCGTGAGGAGCCCACCTGAGCCAGGTCGCGCAGAACAGCCCGGGCCAGGGATTCAATATCGCCTTGTGCCAGCAGTGCAGGAACGGCGCGCACAGCGATTGTGGCAGGGCCAGCCGGATTCATGCTCAAGCCCAGTTCGCTCAGGGTGTCGTGATGCTCGTCCAGCAAAGCAAGGTCCGTTTCCGAACAACTGAACACTACCGGTACCAGCAAATCCTGGCGGGGCAGATCGCGGCCATCGAGCGCCTGCTTCAACTGTTCATACACCACCCGCTCATGGGCGGCATGCATATCCACCAGAATCATGCCCTGACGGGTTTCGGACAGAATGTAGACACCGTGCAACTGGCCTAGTGCCATGCCCAGGGGGAACTCGTCAATAGCCGTGTCGGTATCGCTTTGATAGTGGGTGGCGGGAGGGTTGTCGTGCGTTGGCTCAATGGGGCGGTACAGGGATTTCCAGTCCGCATTGCCGCCCCCCGCGGGTTCGCGCAGACTAAAACTGGATTGCCAGCCTTGACGGGCCGGATGGCTGTAAGGCAGGGACGGTTCGTGGCTACTGTACTCGCCTGATGAGCCCAGGCTCGCAGCGCCCGCCGGTGAGGCAGAAGCCATGTCGGGCAAGGAGGTTGCGCTTTGTGGCAGGGGCATGGCGGCCACCGGTGTATCGCCGGCCATGCTGCCCTGAGCCAGAGCTTGTCCGACCGCCTGCAAGACAAAGCGGTACACGGCGCCACTGTCGCGAAAGCGAACCTCGTGCTTGGCCGGGTGCACGTTCACATCCAGCGTAGAGGGGGCAATGTCCAGAAAGAGCGCATAGGCAGGTTGGCGATCCCCGTGCAGCACATCGGCATACGCGCTGCGTATGGCGTGCGATACCGTGCGATCGCGTACAAAGCGGCCATTGACGAACAGGAACTGCTTGTCTGCGTTGGGGCGAGCATGGGCCGGGTGGATCACCAGCCCGCGCAAGCCAATCAAACCTTGTTCTTGAGCCACGGGCAGGCTTTGTTCGATGAACTCCTTGCCCAGAATATCCAGCAGACGCTGTTCCAGGGTGCCACTGCGCCAGTGACGCTGCGGCTTGTCATTGTGGAACAATCGAAAAGCGATCTGTGGTTGAGCCAGAGCGATGCGCTCCAAGGCGGTCACACAGTGACCGTATTCGGTTCCTTCGGTGCGCAGAAATTTGCGGCGTGCGGGAATATCGTCAAAAAGCTGGCGTACATCCACATGCGTGCCAATCTGCCCCGAGGCTGGTTGCGGTTCACTCAGGCCCAGCGAATATTCCCAGGCGTGCGGATCTTCCTGGGTGCGCGAATTGATGGTCAGGCGGGCCACCGAGGCAATGGATGGCAGGGCCTCGCCCCGAAAGCCCATCGAGGCAACGGATTCCAGCTCGTCCAGCGAGCGGATTTTGCTGGTGGCGTGCTGCAGCAGCGCCAGGGGCAGTTCGTCCTGGGGAATGCCGTGGCCGTCGTCGCTGACACAGATGCGGCGTATGCCTCCGCCGTCCAGGCGAATCTCGATGGCACTGGCTCCGGCGTCAATGGCGTTTTCCAGTAGTTCTTTCAGGACCGATGCCGGGCGCTCAATAACCTCACCGGCTGCAATTTGGCTTACAAGCAGGTCCGGGAGTGGGATAATACGGCGTCGTGATGACATAGGGCGGCTGGCCTTGTGTGTATTCAGGGTTGAACGGTACAGGTTCAACGGGTTTCAACAGGTAGCGGCTTATTTTACCCGCTTGCTCTAGCGGGCCGGTCTGAGCCGTATCGGACCGGCTAAATTATTATTTTGGTGTGGAACTATGCCCGATTTACTCAGCATGATCCTTCATATTGACCAGTACCTGGGTGTGTGGGTCGAGCAGTATGGAGCATGGATTTATCTTGTTCTGTTCTTGATTATATTTGGCGAAACCGGGCTTGTGGTTTTGCCCTTTTTGCCAGGCGACTCCCTGCTGTTTATTGCGGGGGCCTTCGGGGCCTCGGGCATGCTGGACCCGGTGTTGCTCGGTGGGCTACTGATTGTGGCGGCAGTGCTGGGCAATACCGTCAATTACCATGTGGGACGTTATATAGGTCCGAAAGTCTTTACCCAGGAATCGCGCTTTCTGGATCGCCGCGCGCTGGTCAAGACCCATGCATTCTATGAAAAGCACGGGGGCAAGACCATTGTCATTTCTCGCTTCCTGCCCCTGTTTCGCACCTTTGCCCCCTTTGTGGCGGGGGTGGGCCATATGAACGCCTTGCGCTTTCAGGCGTACAACGTGACCGGGGCGGTGCTGTGGATTTGCAGCTTGATCACCCTGGGCTATTTTTTTGGAAATGTGCCCTTCATCAAGGCGCACTTGAACACTATTGTGTTGATCGGCATTGCGGCTGCGGCCGTGCCGGTTGTGCTCGGTGCCGTATGGAAACTGCTCAAACGCAAGAGCAAGGGGGACGCCGCGCTCTAGGCTGGCCGGCCATCGGGCGAGTGTACAAAAAGGACGCTAAGGCGTCCTTTTTTATTCTGCCTGCTTGGGGTCTGTCACCGCTTCGCTGAACCGTCCCAGCCCGACGGTGGTCAAGCGATTGTCGCGTCGCAGCAGCCACAGCGCCTCGATACCCAGGCTTTGTGCCAGTGCCATGCCATCGTTGCCGCTGACCAGCAAGGCAGTGGCCCAGGCGTCAGCCCGCATACAGTCTGGCGCCAGAACGGTGACAGAAGCGATATCGTTGCGAACGGGTGCGCGCCGCCGACCATCCATGGTGTGTGCGACTCGAACTTCACCGAGTTGTAGAAAGTGCCGGTAATCGCCGGAGGTGGCGATGGACAGATTATCCAATTCAACCACGCTGTGCGTGGCGCGTCGTCCGTCCTGGGGGTACTCGACCGCTACCGCCCAAGGTTGGCCTTGAGCCTGGCTGTTCAGAGCGCGAAGTTCGCCGTCCAGGGCCAGCAAGGCGTGATCAAGTCCATATTGACGCAGCACCTGGGCCATACGGTCTACGGCATAGCCTTTGGCGATCCCGCAAAGATCCAGCTGTATCGGCGCGTGCTTGATGGCGCGGCCGGCGGCCACATCCAGCTCCAGTGTCTCATGAGCCGGGGCAGAAGCAGCTTGGGCAGCACGACGGATGGCAGCAGCATCGGGGCTCTGTCGGGCCGGGCCAAAGCCCCAGGCCTGCACCAGATCCCCGACTCCAGGGTCAAAAGCACCCTGGCTGCGACGATTGACCTCCAGGGCGCAGGCCAAAACCTCAAGAATTTCTGGCGGTAAATCCAGCCAGGTGCCAGCAGGAGTGCGATTGAGCCGGTTCAGCGCGCTGTCGGGTAGCCACGGGGACATCTGCCGGTCCACCTGCTGGACAGCGTCTGCCAACGCCTTCTGCAGGCCTGCAGCCTGTGCCGCATCGTCTGTATCCACCAAGGCAGACCATCGCGTGCCCATGGTGGGGCCGTTCAGCGTCAGACGTTGAACGTCAGAAGAGGTCTTCGGCATAGCGCCCGTTCTCCTTGAGCCAGGCCAGGCTTTTGCCCATGTCCATCAGAATCGTGTCCAGCTCCTGTTTGACGGCCTGAGCCATGGGGCGGCTGCCACAAACACGCACAAGCGCGCCTTTTTCCAGAAGGGTACGGATCTGTTGAGCGTCACGCTGCACGGCGTTCTGGACATAACCGCCCCCATCGGGCATTCGGGAAAAAGTCGTGTGTAGTTCGCGCAGATGGCCCTGGGTCTGCCAGTCCTTGAGCTCCTTGCCAAAATAGAAATCCCGCTTGCAGTCCCGGGTACCGTAATACAGGTACATGGGACGATGGCGTGTGTTGTCTCGAATAAAGCCGGCCAGTGGGGCGACGCCGGTCCCTGCGCCGATCAGCACCACCGGGCGTCGGGAGCCGGTAAGCGTGAAGCCGGGGTTGGGTCGGATGAAGGCTTGAATCGTGTCCCCGATGCGCAGGCTATGCAAATAGGGAGAGCAGACTCCGCCGCTGGTGTGTCGCACACAGATTTCCACGAATCCATCCTGTTTGCCTGAGGCCAGAGAGTAGTAGCGTGGGACTGACTGCTCACCGGGAGGAAGAATGCCCAGCAGGTCTCCGGCCGCGAAGCGTGCCAAGGGCTGGTCGGGCAGCGCAAAGCGCAGGATGACGGCAGGCTGGCCCGCTGCACCGGGAAAGTCCTGGCGTGACAGCAGGGTCAGGCTTGCCATGCGCGGCAGTCGGGGTTGATAGGCCAGCGGCACAGGTTGACCCAGTACGTCGGACAGTGCGCGCCCCCAGCGGGCAAATTCCTGGGGGGACTGCTGATGGATACGCTCCAGCGCCATCAAGGGTTGCCACCCCCGTTCCCGTAAGCTGTGTTCGAGCGCGTTGGCAAATCCGCAGAAATCAGGAAACTGGCGATCCCCAAACCCTAGAACGGCGACTTGAGCGTCGGTGGGTGGCTGGCTGGCGATCCGCTTGAGTGCTTTTTGTGCGTGGGCAGGAGGCTGGCCTTCACCGTACGTGGCGGCGAGGATATACACATGGCGTGCCGCTGGCGGCACCCGCCAGTTCTCCAGCGATGTGGTATGAACCTGACGGCCCATGGCTTTGAGGGCATCGTGCAACGCTTGCGCAAAGCCCCAGGTACTGCCGCCTTCACTCGCGACAAAAATCAGGCTGTCGGCCTGGGTCAGAGGGCTATTGCCTTTAAGTCTGGGGCGGCTGCGGCGCGCTTGCCACCACATCAGAAGGCCTGTGTACCAGAACAGGGGGATGCTCGCTGCCGACAGGCACAGAAAAACAGCCCACAGCCAGGCTCCCTCTCCGGTATGCAAAAGCAGGGCCCAGTCGTAGAGGCGCTGTGCCTGGGTGGATGCTTCCCACGCCAAGGTCTGGCCCCTGTACTGGTCCGCCCAGCCCTGGCCTTGAGCGGTGACCACACGCCAGGTGTCCTGTGGATCATCGGGCGTGGGCAGATTGAGCCGTTCCAGATCCTGCGCGCGCAAGCTCCGAAGCAGTTCGATCTGGTCCGGGGGAAGGGGTGGCTGTCCGGTGGCTTGTGAGCTCACCTCGGGCTCCGTGTCCGGACTCAGGGTAATGAGTTCGAACGTGCTGGCGCTCATGTAAAGAGCGGTGGCTGAGGACAGGGCCAGGATCAGCACAATGACCCTGCCGCTCAGGACATGCAGGCGTTGGGGCAGGGTTCCGCGAACGGGGCCGGCAAGACCCCGCCATCCTCCCATGCGACGCAGCAGCAGTAGGAGTCCGGACACGGACAAGACCAACATGGCCAGCGCCACCATGGCGGCGGTAATGCGCCCCGGATCGTCCATCAAGAAAGTACGATGCAGGTTCTTGACCCAGCGTGGCAGCAGGGAAGCCTGGTAGTCCCCCAGAATCTTGCCATCTGCCGGGTCCACACGTACGGCCTGGGCTTGTCCGTCCTCAAACGCATAGACAACGAAGATCCCCGAGGGCAGATGACGGATTTCTTCTGCGCCAGGGACGGTGCCCTTGATGCGCTCAACCAGTGTGGCAAGCGGCAGGTCGGACTCGGTTGGAGCCGCCTGTACGGCGTTACGCAAGGGGTCAAGTGCCAACATCGTGCCCGTGATACCCAGAACCAGCGCGAGGGTGCCCGCTACCAGCCCCAGCCATCGATGGACGAATCGCCAGATCATGTGGATTCCTTACTGCAACTGATAGGTCAGGGATTGAATATATTGTTTACCTGCCTGGGGCGAACCGGCATTGGCGGCAGTCAGGGGAACACGGATTTCCGAAGGGCTGTCCCGCATGTCTTCGGCGGCAGCATCGACACGCAGCTCGTACCCGGCATCAATCAGGGCATCCTCCAGTTCTGCTGTCACCTCCAGCGTGCGTCCGGCACCGACGCTGGCGCCTGTTACGCCTTGCAGACGTTGCCCATCGCCGGCTGACAGGCGATTCCAGTCCGACAGATGTTTGTAGTATTTGGCTTTGCCGCCGGCGACCCACAGCGTGCGCACGTAGGCGCCTTGGGCATCGGTCAGGTAGACCGCCAGGTAGGCCCCGTCACCGCCATAGTTTTTCAGAGTGGTGGAAAGTGCCACAGTACGGCCCTGCGCTAAAGTGGGCAGGGCCACGCTACAGGCTGCGGCCAGGGTGGTGAGAAGAAAGCGTTTGGACATATTGGTCCTCCAGGGTGAGCAAAGGGAAACGACTTCAGGATGGGGGTAAGAGCGGCGGCACTCAGGCACACGCGTTAGTGGCTTCTTTCGCGGTCACGTTCGCGCTCCGGTTTGTCATGGCCATCGCGCACTTTCATTTTCACGACGCGCAGCGTTTGCGGATCAAGCTTGGCTTTAAATGAGCGACCCTGGGCATCCCGCCCGCGGATTTCATAGCAGCCGTCGTCTATTTTCAGGCGTTGCACCTCCCAGCCCAGACTGGCGGCATGTTCCAGCGCAGCATCCCGGCTCTGCCATTGCTGTACGGGGACATCACAGTCGTCGTCAGCATGGGCTGGCGCGGCCATCAGGGACAGACAGAGGTACACAATAAGCAGGCAGGGGCGGTGTTTCATGATCTTTTCCTTGTCGTTTGGAGCAAAGGCAGGAACGCTTGGCGGACGGGGCAGGGCAGGCGGGTCAGCGTGCTGAGCCAGGCTGCCACTTGTGGCAGAGGCGGCCGTTCAGGCAGGCGGCTCGGACGGGGCGGGCCCCGCCGCTGGATTTGTGGCTCCGGTCTGAGATGAGGCGCACGGGCAGGGAAGGCGATAAAGCGCCAGACCGGTCAGGCTGAACATAGCCTGGTTGGGACGGCGCAAAAAAGTAGAAGGAGACTGGATTTGCCTCATCGACTATCTCTTGGAGAGGTGTGTCGCTTAAGGTGTGCTCACGCAAAAGCGCCGTAAACAGGAATAGGGATAGTGTAGCGGGTAAGGAGGGCGGTGAAACGGCGTTAAGCCGGCAGCCATTGCCAAAGATCAAAAAAAAGCGCAGCAGAAAACTGGTGCGCTTTTTTGGGCAGGGGCTGTCGGGTTTAGCTCCGGCTGGCCAGTGCGGGGAATTCGGCAAAATACCCCCGGATACCGGTCAGAATAGCCTGGGCAATTTTGTCCTGATGGGAAGCGCTTCGTAACAGGCGTTCTTCTTCAGGATTACTGATAAACGCAGTCTCGATCAGGATGGATGGGATGTCCGGTGCCTTGAGCACCGCAAAACCCGCCCGCTCAACATTGCGTTTATGCAGACGATTGATCTTGCCGATCTCACTTAGCAATCGTGAACCCACTTTGACGGAGTCGTTAATCTGGGCTGCCGTGGACAAGTCCAGCAGAATCTGGGCGACCTGACGGTTGTGGGAGCCCAGATTCAGTCCACCGATCAAGTCTGCATCGTTTTCTTTCTTGGCCAGCCAGCGGGCGGCCGAACTGGTCGCGCCGTTCTGGGACAGGGCGTAAATGGACGAGCCACGGGCACTGGGTTTGATCCAGGCGTCAGCATGAATACTGATGAACAGGTCTGCCTTGACCCGCCGCGCTTTCTGTACTCGCACCTGCAGCGGCACGAAGAAATCCGAGTCGCGGGTCAGGTACGTGCGCATATTTGGCTGGGCATCGATCAAGCGTTTCAGCCGTCGAGCGATGTTCAGCACGACATCTTTTTCCCGTGTTCCACCGGGGCCGATCGCGCCTGGGTCCTCGCCGCCATGGCCAGGGTCCAGCGCAATCAGCAAGGGGCGATTGGGCGTGCCGGGCGTGGCCGCGGGAGCGGGGGAGCGGGGAGGCGTGCTGACCGGTGGCGGCGTCGGGCGGGCCACCGGAGGCAGTGTTTGCCCCTGTACCGTTGGCACGGGTGCGTCGGGCGAGTTTTGTGCCAGGCTTTCCAGGACGGAGGCCAGCGGATCGTTGTCATCCTGGATTTGCAGGGCCAGCAAAGGGTCTTGCGCAACGCGCGGATATAAGTCCAGAACCAGACGGTACTTGTATTCGCCAACGGGCTTGAGCGTGAAAATCTGCGGAGCGACGGCTTGTTTCAGATCCAGCACCAGACGCACCACGTCGGGGCGGTTCTGGCCCACGCGCACTGAGCGGATGTAGGGATCATTGGGGCGGACCTTGGACACCAGCTCTTCAATGGTGCGGTTCATGGTCAAGCCCTGGATATCGACCACCATGCGGTGGGGATTTTCCAGTGTGAAGTGCTCGGCCTTGAGCTCGCTATCCATTTCCAGGGTAACGCGAGTGTACTCGTCGGCCGGCCAGGTGCGGACCGCCACAATGGTGCTGGCATTGGCCAGTCGCGGGATGACAGGAAGCAGGAACAGGGTCGTGGCCGTGGCGACGAATCGGCGACGGGCCTTGCCGGCTGGGGCTACTTCTGCAGGCTGGGGGCGAGTGTCGTAATCCATAGCGTTCCTTTGGCGCTGTGTGCATCCAGGGTGGCCAAACGACCGTCACCACAATAATCCAGGTGTAAATCCAGATCGGGCTCGGGCAATAAATCCCCTGCTTTTTCGGGCCATTCGATCAGCACAACAGCATTGTCTTGCAAAATATCGCGAAAACCTGCATCGACCCATTCTCGTGGATCGCTAAATCTATAAAAATCAAGGTGATAGAAGTATAAGCTAGAAACTTTATAACTTTCAAGCAAAGCATAGCTGGGACTTTTGATACGGCCGGTAACGCCGCAGGCACGCAACAAGGCGCGCACAAAGTGGGTTTTACCGGCGCCCAGGTCGCCATGTAGATGGATTCGGCCGCCTGGCGGCACACCGGCTACCTGACCGCTGAGCAGCGGCGCAAGGCCCTGGGCCAGGGCGGTCGTGGCGTCCTCGTCAGGCAGGGATACAGTCAAGGAGTGCGGATTCATAGGCACAGATCAGGGAGCAAGGGATAACCACAGTGGAATGGTCAAGCCCGCTAGTATAGTGCCGATCGACATGCTCAGCGCGACCAGGCGGCTGTCGGCGCCCATGCGGGCAGCCAGCACATGAGCCGAGGAAGCGGTGGGCAGGGCGGCAAACACCAGTAGCATTTGACGCTCCAGGGCGCTCATGTCCAGGGCCCAGGCAATCAGCAGTGCGGCGGCCGGCAAGGCAAGCAGTTTGACGGTGCTGATCCAGCCGATCAGGGCACTGGCCTGACGTGAACCCTGCAGCGACAAGGTCGCACCCACGCACAGCAAACCGATACCCAGGGCGCACGCTCCCAGCCGGCCCAATGCGAGCTGCACAGGCGCGGGCACGGACAGGCCGGCCAGGTTCCAGGCCAGGGCTGCCAGGGTGGACAAAATAAGCGGGTTTTTAAGCAGCTCAATGGCGATGCGTCCTTGTTGACCGCGAGCCAGCACCGTGACTGCCACCATATTGGCCATCGGAACAGAAAAACCGACCAGCAAGGCCATGACAGCCACCCCTGGCGGGCCGGCAATTGCGCTGGCCAGGGACATGCCCAAATAGGTATTAAAACGAAAAGCGCACTGGGTCAGCGCGGCGTGTTGCAGGGGATCCGGTTTGAGAACCGGCAGTGCCAGCCAGGCCAGTGCCGTGCCTACGGCAATCAGGGTCGCGGCTGCCAGCAACAGGGGCCAGGTATCGCTCAGGTTCAGGGGGATGCGGGTAATGGAATCAAACAGCAAGGCAGGAAACAGGACGTAATAGACCAGTTTTTCCGCACCGAGAAAGAATTCCCGACTGAAATGAAAGCGATGCAGCAGCAGCGCCCCCAAGGCGATCAATAAAAAGTCGGGCAGGATCAGCGGGAATATTGTGACCATGATGACGGTAAATGCCAGCAGATATAGGTATATCCCCGGTGGGTATCTGCAACGATAATTAAGTATTGAGGGGACCGAGCTGCGCTATGATTAGTTAGGTCCCCTTACCCAGGGGAAGGATCGACAAAAAGATGAAAGAGGAGATGTTCCCATGATAGAGAAGTTTCCCAAGAAATTTGCGCTGCTATCCCTTTGTGCAAGTTTGTCCATGATCGGCACGGCAACAGTGGCGCACGCTCAGGCCGATTACCCCAGTCAGCCGATTCGCGTCATTGTGCCGTTTGCTCCCGGCGGTTCCACCGACATTGTGACGCGCATTGTGACCAAAGGCATGAGCGAAGTATTGGGCCAGTCCATGGTGGTTGAAAACAAGGGCGGCGCCGGTGGTGCTATCGGTGCGGCCGAGGCAGCGCGTGCCAAGCCGGACGGCTATACCCTGTCCATTGCCACTATCTCGACCCTGGCGGTGAACCCTGCCTGCCGCCCCAATGATTTGCCCTACGATCCCTTGAAAGATTTTGTGCCGGTCAGCAATTTTGCAAACCTGCCCAACGTGATCGAAGTCAATCCCAAGTTTCCGGCACAGAACTTCAAAGAGTTCGTGCAGCAGTTGAAAGACAATCCTGGCAAGTACTCCTACGGCAGCTCGGGCACCTGCTCGGTACTGCATTTGTTTGGTGAGGCCTTCAAGCTGGCAACCGGCACCGATATTGTGCACGTCCCCTATCGTGGCGCAGGTCCGGCGGTAACCGATGCGGTGGGTGGCCAGATCAATGCGATGTTCGATAATCTGCCCTCGTCCATGGCCCAGATTCAGGCAGGCAATCTGCGTGCTTTGGCCATTGCCTGGCCCGAGCGTCTGCCCGCCTTGAAAGATGTGCCAACCCTGGCCGAAGAAGGCTATCCGCAGCTGAACAGCCCTGCCTGGTATGGTCTGCTGGCCCCCAAGGGCACCCCGCCGGAGATCGTCGCCAAGCTGCATCAAGCGGCTGTTGAGGCGTTGAAGAAGCCTGAAATCATTGCGGCCTTGGAAAAGCAGGGTGCAACGCCATCGGGTAATTCGCCTGAAGAGTTCGCCAAGGAAATTCAGGAGCAATACGACTGGGCACATGATGTTGTCAAGAAAGGCAATATCAAGCTGGAATAAGCGCTTTTTGTCGTTCCATCAATAAAAAAACCGGCCTGAAAAGGCCGGTTTTTGTTTTTGTCTAGAGGCTTTAGCCGCGATTGGCCTGCAGCACAGTCAGTGCGGTCATATTGATGATGCGACGTACCGTTGAGCTGTAAGTCAGGATATGCACTGGGGCATTGGCGCCCATCAGGAAGGGCCCGATGGCCACGTTGCTGCCGGCAGCCGTTTTGAGCAGGTTGTAGCTGATATTGCCGGCGTCCACGTTCGGGCAGACCAGCAAGTTGGCCGAGCCTTTCAGTGGGGAGTTGGGCAGGGTGCGGCTACGCAGGGCCTCGTCCAGCGCGCAGTCGGCATGCATCTCGCCATCAACCTGCAGGTCAGGGGCCTGTTCCTGAATCAACTTCAGGGCTTCGCGCATTTTGGGGCCCGACGCGGCCGAGTCCGAACCGAAGTTCGAGCGCGACAGCAGGGCCACTTTGGGCTCCAGGCTCAAGGTGCTGAGCATGCGGGCTGCTTCAATCGTGTATTCCGCTATTTCCTGCGCATTGGGGTCGTCATTGACATGGGTGTCGGTCAAGGCCACCGTGCGCTCGCCCAGCAACAGGATGTTCATCGCGGCATAAACGCTGGAACCGGGCTTGCGTCCGATCATCTCGTCGATGTAGCGCAAGTGGTTGTGATAAGAGCCGATCGTGCCGCAGATCATGCCATCGGCATCACCCAGGTGCACCATGGTGGCGCCGATCAGCGTCAGGCGGCGGCGCATTTCCACCCGTGCCATCTCTTTGCTGATGCCGCGACGGCACATTTTTTCCCAGTAGGTCGTCCAGTACTGGTGGAAACGGTCGTCAGACTCTGGATTGGTCACTTCAACGTCCACACCCAGGCGCAGGCGCAGGCCGAATTTTTTGATGCGGGACAGCAGGACAGCGGGGCGGCCCACCAGAATCGGATGAGCCAGTTTTTCGTCCACGATCACCTGCACCGCACGCAGCACACGCTCTTCCTCGCCCTCGGTAAAGACGATGCGGGCTTTGCCGCCTTCACGTACCAACTGCTTGGCAATGGCGAACACGGGCTTCATGAAGGCGCCCGAGTGATAGACAAATTGCTGCAGCTTGGCAATGTAGCCTTCCAGGTCTGCGATGGGGCGTGTCGCAACCCCTTCTTCCATGGCAGCCTGGGCCACGGCAGGGGCGATACGCACGATCAGACGGGGGTCAAAGGGCTTGGGAATCAGGTAGTCGGGGCCAAAGCTCAGGCCATAACCGCCATAGGCGGCCGCCACGGCTTCGTCCTGCTCTTCTTCCGCCAGCGCGGCAATAGCACGCGCTGCAGCTTTTTCCATGCCGCGGGTAATGGTGGTGGCCCCCACATCCAGCGCACCGCGGAAGATGTAAGGAAAGCACAGTACGTTATTGACCTGGTTGGGGAAGTCGGAGCGACCCGTTGCCATGATAATGTCGTCACGAGCGGCCTTGGCCACTTCCGGCAGGATTTCAGGTGTGGGATTGGCCAGCGCCATCACAAAAGGACGGTCTGCCATTTTCTGCACCATTTCGGCTTTGAGTACGCCACCGGCGGACAGGCCCAGGAACACATCGGCATCTACAATCACATCAGCCAGCTTGCGGGCTTCGGTTTCCTTGGCAAAACGGGCCAGTTCGGGCACTTGATGACCGGGGCGGCCTTTGTAGACCACGCCATCAATGTCAGTCACCCAGACGTTCTCTTCCGGCAGCCCCATATCCACCATCAGATCCAGGCAGGCCAGCGCGGCCGCACCGGCACCCGATGTGACGACTTTGATCTTCTTGATGTCTTTGCCGACGACTTTCAGGCCATTCAGAAAGGCGGCTGTCACACAAATGGCGGTGCCGTGCTGATCGTCGTGAAAGACGGGGATGTTCATGCGCTCGCGCAGTTTGCGCTCGACCTCAAAGCATTCGGGTGCCTTGATGTCTTCCAGGTTGATGCCGCCAAAGGTCGGCTCCAGACCCGCGATGATGTCAACCAGTTTGTCCGGATCGGTTTCATTGATCTCAATATCAAACACGTCCAGGCCTGCAAACTTCTTGAACAGCACGGCCTTGCCTTCCATCACGGGCTTGGAGGCCAGGGCGCCAATATTTCCCAGGCCCAGCACGGCGGTACCGTTGGAGATGACGCCGACCAGATTGCCACGGCCGGTATAACGGAAGGCATTTTGCGGGTCGGCCACAATTTCTTCGCAGGCGGCAGCCACACCAGGGGAATAGGCCAGGCCCAGATCACGTTGGCTGACCAGGGGTTTGGTCGCGGCAATGGTCACTTTGCCGGGAATGGGAAACTCGTGGTAGTCCAGGGCGGCTTGTCGATCTACTGGTGAACTCATCGTGTCCTCTTGCTCAGGCGCCAAACAGATGTTTGGTGAAATCCAGGGAAGGTCTGGCCACTCGTACGCCAGTACCGGTTTTCAACAAGTGTAGATAATTAATCTGGCGCGGCTATTAGGGCTTATTATTACCCTATTAGTAAACGCTTATAGTGGAAGGTAAAGGCTTGGAAACAAACGATATCGCGCATCGCTTGGTGCAACGGCTCAAGTTGCGCCATCTGGCCTTGCTGATCGAGATTGAACGTCTGGGCTCACTGACCAAAGTGGCGGATTTGATGGCCATGAGTCAGCCTGCAGTGACCCAGGCACTGGCCGAGGTCGAGCAGGTGTTTGGTACGTCGCTGTTTCTGCGTTCCTCCCGGGGTATGGAGGCCACTGCACAGGGGCAGATTGTGATTTCACGCGCCCGGGCGCTGGTCCAGGACATGGAATTGTTGACCCTGGATTTGCAGGCCCACAGCCGGGGGCGTCAGGCTCATTTGCGTTTGGGCGTGATTCCACTGGTGTCCGGCAAGCTGGTGTCCACTGCTTTGCGGGCGACGCGTCCGCAGGGGCAGGTGGTGTCGGTCAGCATTACTGAGGGGCTGACAGAAACTTTGCTGGAGCAACTGCGCGATCATGCCTTGGATGCGGTGGTTGCACGCAGTTCCCCCGATCTGAATATGAAAGGGCTGCGCCATGAGGCCCTATATAGTCAGCAGCCGCGGCTGATTGCCAGCCGGGAGCTGGCGGGACGTCTGGGTCGCCGCAAACTGGACTGGGCGCAACTGCAGGACCTGGACTGGATTCTGGGACCACGTCATACCCCGATGCGACAGCAGGTAGCGAACCTGTTTTTGCGGGCTGGCCTGCCCGAGCCGGTGCCCAGCGTAGAAACATCCTCGCCCAAGTTGATCGGTGAGCTGATCGTAAACCATGCGCGTGCCGTGTCGGTGGTGCCTACTGAAATTGCCGAGGAACTGGTGCGGGTGTCGGGGGTGGCGATTGTGCCCTATTCCTTCGAGTGGGGCTTGGCACCCATTGCCCTGTTCACACGGATGGCGGGGCCCCAGCGTGCGGTGGACAAACTGTTTGCTCAGGAACTCAAGCGTGTGTGTACCGACAAGACGGTACCGCTGGAGCGAGGGGCCTTCTTTTACTGAAGCCGTGGATGTTGGGGAGCGGAGGGCGGCCCTGGAAAGGACGCCGCCCCCGCAGCCCCTGGTCAAACTGGCGTACCAAGGGGCGGGGGCGTTGAAGGGCCGATCATCTGTGGCGCCGCTTGCCGGCTCCAACCCACTTATTGGTTGACGTACCAGATCACCTTGGTTTGCTGGTACTGGTCCAAGGCTTCCATCCCCTTGTCCTTGCCGCCAAAGCCAGACTGCTTGAAGCCTCCAAAGGGCGCCGTGATATCGCCTTCGGAAAACCCATTAATGGAGACCGTTCCAGCCTTGATCTTGCGAGAGACGCGCTGGGCTCGACGTACGTCATGGGTATAGATGGAGGCGGCCAGGCCATATTGGGTGTCATTGGCCAGTGCAATGGCTTCTTCCTCTGTGTCAAAAGTGCTCACGGCAAGGACCGGGCCGAACACTTCTTCCTGAAACAGGCGGTCTTGCGGCGTGATTCCGTCGAAAATAGTGGGTTCGATGTACCAACCGCTGCCCAGTTCGCTGTGAATCCGCCCACCATGAACCAATTTGGCATTTTTGCCCGGGTTCTTCAGAAAGCTGGCGACTTTTTCAAAGTGTGCCTGCTCGACCATCGGACCAATCGCGACCTCTGGGTCTGTAGGCAGACCCACTTTCCAGGATTCCAGGCCCTGCTTGAGTTTTTGCAGCAGCGCGTCTTTCAGGCTGCTGTGAACAATCAAGCGTGAGCCGCAGCTGCAGTTCTCGCTCATGTTCCAGAAGGCTGCCGCCAAAATGGAAGGCACGGCCTCGTCCAGCACAGCATCGTCAAAAACGACTTGCGGGCTTTTGCCGCCGCACTCGAGCACGACTTCTTTCAGATTGCTTTCCGCCGAGTACTTCAGGAACAGTCGGCCCACGTCGGTCGAGCCCGTAAAAGAGACGATGTCCACGTCTTCGTGGCGGCCGAGCGGTTCACCGACCTGTTCGCCCGTGCCCGTGACCAGAATCAGCGCCCCTTCAGGAATGCCAGCCTGGTGCGCCAGTTGCGTCATCCGATAGGCACTCAGGCTGGTCAGCTCGGAGGGCTTCACAATTACAGAGTTACCGCATATCAGGGCAGGTGCCACTTTCCAGGCGTACATCTGGGCGGGAAAGTTCCAGGGCAGCACGGCTGCCACGACACCAATCGGCTCTTTGGTAATCAGGCCCAGTGCCTCGGAGCCGGTTGGAGAAATGCGACCAAAGCATTTGTCGGCGGTTTCTGCATACCAGCGGAAGGTGTCGATGGTGGCTGGCATATCGGTATTCAGGCATTCTGTGATGGGTTTGCCGGCGTCCACACAGTCGAGCGCTGCCAGCTCCTGGGCATGTTGCTCCAGCAAGGCAACCCACTTGAGCATGATTCTTTTGCGCTCAGCCGGAGATTGTGCCGACCACTCGCCAGACTCGAAGCTGGCCCGGGCCGCGTTGACCGCCGCCTGCACGTCAGCCGCCTCTCCCGAGGCGATTTTGCCAATGACCGCTAGATCAATGGGGCTGATGTTATCGAGCTGGGCCTGGCCGGCCGCCTGATGGGCGGGGATCAGGTGCGAGGCATGCAGCTTGCCGGCGCGGGCCAGTGCAAAGACGGATTCTATCTGCGTGGACATTCAGGCCTCCTGTGCCAGTTGGAAGGTGTTGAGTTGTGCCAGAAACTGATCGCGCTCCTCGGCCTCGACGGGCAGCAGCGGCAAGCGAACCTGGCCCACATCAATGCCATGGCGGATGCAGCCCAGCTTGGCTTTCTGGTTGTAGTTACCGGATTCCATGGCCGCGATCGCGGGCAGCATGGCGCTCATCATCTGGCGCACGCTGGCCCAGTCTTCACGTTCGGCCGCTTTCAACATTTGTACCTGTTCCGCAGGAAAGACGTTGGCTCCGCCGCTGATCCAGCTGCGAACGCCCCAGAACAAGAAGTCGGCTGCCTGATCGTCGCAGCCGCACACCACCTGAAAGTCAGGAAGATTGGCGTTCACCATGGCCACGACCCGGCTGAAGTTGCCGCTGCTCTCTTTGATACCCACAATGTTCTTGACCTGGGCCAGCTCGTAGACGGACTCCAGCTCAATCTGGATGCCAATGCGGGCTGGAAAGTTGTACATCACGATCGGCAGGTCGGTTGCAGCGGCCACTTCCTTGAAGTAGGCGATGACCTCATTTTGTCCGGGCAGGCTGTAGGGCGTGGGAGAGAGCATCAGCGCCTCGTAGCCCAGCTCTTCTGCCTCGCGGATGCGGCTGATGGCTTCGGCCGGCGACAGGGAGTTCACGCCGGCAATCAGGGTGGTGCGGCCCCGGCCGGTCTGCGCCACGATTTCCAGCACGCGGCGGCGCTCTTGTGCGCTCAAGGCGTAGTATTCTCCCGTCGTTCCGCAGGCCACGATGCCTCCCACGCCTGCTTCAATGAAACAGTTCACCAGACGTACCAGCGCGTCTTCATTTAACTGGTTGTTGGCGTCAAAGGGGGTAACGATAGGAACGAGAATTCCGTTCAGCTTCATGATGTCTCCAGATTATTAGGTGTTGGTCTATAGCGTTACTCAATGACTTTGCGGGTGAAGGCACTGAGGTAGGCCATCAGTGTCTCCGAGCCCTGCAAGGCCTTGTCGGGATCGCCGTCCTGAATGCCTTGAGCCAGGGTCAGATGGGCCTGCGCTCCGGCTTCCAGATCGCCTTCATATTGGTAGGCATACCAGAATCGTCGGCATTGAACGATCATGGGGGTGACGGCTTGTACAGCGAAGGTGTTGCGGCAAGCCTGATGGATCACCTCATCCAGATGCTGGTCTGCCAGCATGTAGGCGTCGATGTCTTTGGCGTCGGCGGCGTCTACCATGGCCTGTGCGTGAGCCAGCAAGGTGCTGCGCTGGGCCGGGGTGGCCCAGCGGGCTGCGCCTTGCACAATCAGACGTTCCAGGACCCGACGCGTTTCGATCAGGGTTAAATGCTCTGCTACGCGGATTTCGCTGACGCGCAGCCCGCGGCGGGGTTGCTGCTCGATCAGCCCCAAGGCCACCATGCGCATCAGGGCTTCGCGCAAGGGGGTGCGCCCCAGGCCCGTCATTTCCACCAGATCACTTTCCACAATGGCCTGGCCAGGCTCCAGTTTGAGTGTGGCAATTAACTGCTCAATCGCTTGGTAGGCGACTTCAGCGGCACGAGAAGAGGGGGCGGGGGCGCTACTCACAGGGACTCCAATATAAAAAATGGCATTAGAAGCCGGATACTTGCAGGGGCAGCCAAGTGGCAATTGCCGGGAACAGGGCGACGATCAGCAGGGTCAGCAGTTGGGCAAGAATGAAGGGCAGAACACCCCGGCAAACCTGCCCGTAGCTCATGTCTTTCGGGGCAATCGACAAGAGATAGAAGATCGACGAGGCCAAGGGAGGCGTCAGGTAACTGGTCTGAATCACAACGATGACCATCACGCCAAACCATAAGGGGTCCAGGCCACTTGCCACAATAAAGGGCAGGAACAAGGGCACGCAAATGAGCACGTTGGCGGTCCAGTCCAGCACAAAACCCAGCAGGAACACAATAGCCAGAAACAGGATGATCGTACCGGTACTGCCCAGTCCCAGATCGCTGGTCAGCATTTGCACCAGTCTGGCGCCGCCATTGGCAGCAAACGCCCCGGTAAACATGGTGCCCCCGGCCACAATCAACATGATCATGGCGGTAATGCGCACGGTAATGCGCAAGGCGCCGCTAAAGACCGTCCAGTTGAACTGACGATAGAACATGCACAGAACAGCCGCAGCCGCAGCGCCCAGGGCGGCTGCCTCGGTGGGGGAGGCGATGCCTTTCATCAAGGAGCCCAATACGGCGATGATCAGCAGCATCATGGGAACCAGACCACGCATGGTGATACTGATTTTTTCTCCGATAGGCCGGCGCATGTCCTCGTCATCGGCTCGTGGGCCCAGCTCCGGCTTGAGCGTGGTGGCAATGAGGATATAGGCCACAAACATGCCAGTCATCAGCAGACCGGGAAAAAGCATGGCCGCAAACAATTCCCCTACCGGTACCTGGGCCAGGGAGGCATAGACCACCGCCACCACCGAGGGTGGAATCATGGTGCCTAACGATCCGCCAGCGCAGATCGTGCCTGCAATCAGGGAGTTGTTGTAGCGAAAGCGTTTCATGGCTGGAATGGCCATCAGCCCGACCATGATTTCCACCGCCCCGACCACGCCTGCGGCAGCGGCAAAGGTAGCCGCCATGGCGATGGTGGCAATGGCCAGCCCGCCAGGCAGTCCGCCCAGCCAAAGCTGCATGGTGCGAAACAGGCGTGCAGCAATGCCTGAACGCTCCAGCAAGGCGCCCATCAGCACAAACATGGGAATGGCCGACAGGATATGGTTGGTGGCCGCTCCGTACAAGGCGCCATACATCTGGTCAAAAATCATGGGGCCAAAGGCGTACCACCCTGCCAGAAAGGCGGGCAGAATCAAGGCAAATGCTACCGGCATGCCCTGAAAAATCAGCAGGAACAAGGCTGGGAACATCAGTGCGGCGACCCATAAATTCATGGCGTCACCTCCGTGTGCTCAGGGCCCGCTTGCTTGGCGGCACAGCGCACGCCATGCGCCAGCAGTTGCAGGGTAAAGGCGATCAGGCCCAGGGCGATGCAGGCGTAAAACGGCCACATGAGCGGAGCCCAGGGGCTGACCATCTCGACCTCATTCAGCTTCCAGGCCATCCAGGCTTTGTGAATGCTGACTTTGCTCAACACGGCAAACAAAGGAAACAGCACCAGCAGATACAGGACCAGGTCTGAAATGCGAGCAAAGGACTTGGGCAAGTGCTTGCGAACCACATCAATGCTGATGTGTTCGTTCTGGCGCATGACCCAGGCCGTGCCCAACAGGAAAATGGCACCGTTCATCATGTAGGCCACATCGAACGCCCAGACCGTGGGGGCATGCAGAACGTAGCGTGCAAAGACTTCCCACACCATGGCCGTAACCAGAATGGCTGCGGCCAGTTCTGCCAGCCTGGCGCTGGCAAGGGCGATCAAGTCGATCAGTTTTGAAATAGGCTGCAGCATGGCAGCTCTCCTTCAGAAAGTAGGACTTAGTCGCGGATCAGGTAGTTGCTTTCGCTGCGCCAGCGGTTCAGAAACCCATCGTAGTCGGCGAGCAGGTTTTTCATGTAGTCGTTGCCCGACTGTGCCTGGGCGTCGGCTTTCTTGTGAACCCAGTCATTACCGGCATCGGCCAACTGTTTGATGAAGGCAGGGTCCAGCGTAATGACCTCGTTGCGCCCCTGACGATACTTTTCCATGGCCTTGATGTCGGCGTTATAGAAGTAGTCCAGCGATTGGTGGGTGGTCAGCTCTGCGGCAGCCTCGATAAGCTGTTGCAGATCGGCGGGAACTTTGTCCCAGGTGTCTTGCTTGAGCACGACTTCCCACATGAAGGTGGGCTGGTGTACACCGGGCACGACGATATACTTGGCCGCCTGATGAAAACCTTCGGGCGTGTTCGAGGAGGGGGTGGCCCATTCCACCGCGTCTACCCCTTTGCGCTGCAACAGCGTGTAGGTGTCGCCAGGGGGCACAACCGTGGGAACGGCGCCGAAATAGTCTTTCATCACATCCGCCCAGGCGCCAGACGTGCGGTACTTCAGACCCTTCAGGTCCTCTGCGGTACGGATGGGGGTGTTGGAGTGGGCCATGACTTCCGTGGACCCCAAACCCACAATCATGGTTTTCAGCCCACTTTTGGCGCGCAGCTCCTGCAACTTTTCCTTGCCGCCGCCTTCATACAGCCAGACGCGGTACGCATCGGGCCCCATACCACCCGGATAGCCCGCAAAAATGGCATTGGCCGGGTCCTGATTGACCAGGTAGCTGGAGGTGGAGTGACCCGCTTCCACCACACCTGTCTCTACCGCTTCAAATACCTTGAGGGCGGGCACGATGACTCCGGCCCCAAAGGGTTGGATCTCAACGCGGTCACCCGTCATCAACTTCACATTCTTTGCAAAGCGCTCCAGAAAGTTCTGGTAGAACGGAGAACCCTCAGGTACGGAAGTGGGAACGCGCCAGCTGATTTCGGCCGCCTGTGCCAGGCTCATGCCGCCCAGTAAAAACAAGCCGGCAAGCGTGGATGCACCAAGTTTGGTTTTCATGTTTGTCTCCAGTGGTTTTTTTATCGTCCCGCTCTGTCAGGGGCCTGAGGCCATGGCGAGAGCATGGAAAACATCTTAATATTTTATAAATATATTAACAACATATTTAGATTGGGGTTTGTCCTAAACCGTTGTGCAGGGCTAGCCGGTGGCTCAGGCAGACGGAGAGGCTTGGAGAGGGAGACCTGCGCCACTTGTTAAATAGCAGGTCGATGTGTACCGAGGAGCCTAGGGCGCGACGCACGCGGTGCGCCGGGGGAGGGATACGGATGAGGGGGCTTTTCGATGGCCCGCGAACGGACTGGATCGTGGGTTTGCGTGTTTCGGGTCTTTCGTCGCTGCGGTCTAGCTGATACACTTTGCGGCTGCTTTTCTGCATGAAGCGCCGTGGGTGGTTGATAATCCGTCAGACGCGGTAAGGCCTAACCAGAAAGTGTGTTTGCGGTCATTTTGCAGTCGATGGGGCAGAACGGGGGCTTAACCCTCCCCTCTCGTTTGTGCTTATGTGTACGTGTCGACTCTGCATTGCTGGCTGGCAGAAACGCCCGCCGGGCCCATAGTTAAATGGATATAACTTTCCCCTCCTAAGGGAAGATTGCAGGTTCGATTCCTGCTGGGCCCGCCATTGCTGGGTAGGAAGCCGATCTGGCTGTATCGTCCGCCACGCTTCTTTTTGACACCCCAGACGTTCCCTCCTGATGTGATCCCTGACATTCTGCGCAGAATCGAGGGCTTGGCGTGTGTCCACCTCTTTTCAGGGAGCCAGCCTTGTCACGTGAAAAACAAGGCTGGCGGCAGACCCGCGCCCGGCGGGTCCGGCCAACAAGGCGGAAGATCGCAGTGGTGGCGAAAGCGCATCGCGCTAATGGAGAGGTCGCTTGCCTAGTTCCTTGAGCGAGTGACGGTGCGCGTTGGCTGCACTCCATGTGCTGACCGAGTTTCGTGTGGAAGACAGGTAGTCATTTAAATCCCCGCTCCAAAGTTTGAATCCCAGGCAACTTTCCCATTTGTCTTGCTGATAAAGCCAGTAAGTTTGGCAGACGGTGCAGCAAAACAGACTTTGTATTCCTTGAGCCCCGCAGTTTTCTGCCTGGGTGACGCGTTTCATATAGGTATGTTTTGGGGTGTGCGCCTTGGAAAGAGGCAGGTTTTGGCACAAAATGCACATGCCTTTATGGTCGATTTTGCCCACTTCTTGCTCCTTTTTAAATAAAGGCGATGAATAGGGTGTTTGAAAAAAGACTGCAAGCTACTTTCTACAAAAACTATCAAACTGAAAGCAAGCTAGTCAGACCGCATCTTACAAATCTTGATGTGTCTTGGGTAGTGTCACCTGTAAAAAAATATTTCGTTCGCAAACAGCCGTAAATCGAGGGGGCCAGCAAGCCTTGGAAACGTTTGCTTATGCTCAGACATTGCCCGCTTGCCGCAGGCCTGAGCCGCGCTGCAACAAGTCTGCGCAGCCGCAAGGCATGTGAGCTTTCGCGCCTTGTGCTCAGTTGCTGGCTTTGGGGGCCGTCAGGGCGAAAGGGGCAGCGTACGTGTGGTTTACCGAGCCATCGGGCGGAAAACGTGTCATGGTTTGAAACCTGTTTTAATTTTGCCCAGTTTCGTTTTTATTTGAAATATATGCGGCTAAGCCCGGACTACACTGCCTTTATTTAGGAGGGATTAGCCATGAAAAACGACAAGGATTTTCTGGGCAAGGACGAGATGTTTTCCTCGGATTGTCGGGATCAGTCGCCACCGTTTGTGAAACCTTGCAAACCTGATTCCATAGACGGTTTTTTCGACCGTTTCGCCAAGGCAGTGACACGCTTTGCCGGCTCTCCTATCATGTTTTCCGTTGCGGTGCTGGCTGTGCTGGTATGGGCCTTGTCCGGCCCTTATTTTAATTATTCGGAAACCTGGCAGCTAATTATCAATACCGGCACCACCATTATTACGTTTTTAATGGTGTTCTTGATTCAGCAAAATCAAAACAAGGACAGCAAGGCCATACACATCAAGCTCGATGAACTTATTATTTCCTTGACGGATGCCAATGAGCGTCTGATTGATGTGGAAGAGCTGGATGAGAAACAGCTCAAGAAGCTGGAGGCCTACTATTCTGCGATTGCCTTGAAGGCACGCCGCCGTCTGGATGGGGACGCATAAAGAAAAAGGGCCGTAAGGCCCTTTTTATTAAAGCATTTTGCTGCGTTGCTGCTCGGCCCGTGAGGCTCCGATTGGTGTTTCGACCTGTTTTTGCTCTTCCGGTGGGGGCAGCACGGCGGGAAAGCCCAAGGACTGAATCCAAAGTTCGCGTGACCAGCCTTGCGTATGGTAGAGGTGGTGACCTTCATCGGGCGCGACTGCATCATGGGCCTGTTTAAGCAAGGAGGCCAGTGTCTTGTCCTTGCTTTGTTCGCCAACCAGTCCAATCAACTGCCAGTTCAGGTGATCTTTGGTTTCGGCCAGAATGACACATTCAGAGGCCACCAGCTCAGCAGCGTTGGGGTCGCCCGCTTGCTTGGCCAGTTCCATGGCCTTGACCAGCGCCGTGGCGATATGCTTTAAGACTTGTCGGCCAGGAGTTTGCTTGGCAGGGTCCAGGTTCAGCTGCTCGAAAATACGCATTAACACTTGTTGATGTGTCATGGTTTCGTCCAGATAGCCTTCCCATTCTTTTTTCAGGTCCGGGTTCTGTGCGCAGGAGATGGCCGACTTATAGACTAGTTCCCCGCCTAATTCGGTTTCCAGGGCTTGATACAGAAGTTCATGCAGCTGTTCGGTGTTGGCTTTATGGCTTGTCATCGTTCGCTCCAGTCCAAAAGTTAAGGTAGGAAGCTTCACCTTAAAGGCTCTGGCGCTAACAGATTATGCGATTTGATGGGGAGTGATACGGGCTGTGAATGACGTAAGCCCCAGGTAACAAACGGCGTGTGTTCAGGTTGAAAAGGCTTATTGCCGATGACTGGCTAAAGCCCTTGCCGGCTTGTGGTAGGATTGTGCGCTTTATCGCAGTGACGGTGCCGGCTCAAAGGGCTGCCGCAGCGGGCTGCGACTCATTGTTGAACGCATCGTCTCGTCCGGCTGGGTGTTCTCCAGTGCCAGGCTGATGCACTGCAGCAGGGTAGTCATGACACTCCAAGGTTGGAAACGCCGCGTTTTTTACGTGGGTTTGTTTGAGTTTTTTGCTATTGTTTTTTCATCCTTCTTGCTGGCGTATTTTGCCGGGGGCAAGGCATCCGAGTCCGCCCCTATCGCTGTGGCGATCTCAGTCATTGCGATAGTCTGGAATTATGTGTTCAACACGGCGTTTGAACACTGGGAGGCCCGACAAACCGTCAAGGGCCGCAGCCTGTTACGCCGCAGTGTGCATGCCATTAGTTTCGAGGCCGGCCTGGTGGTGTTTATCGTGCCTTTGTACATGTGGTGGTATCAGGTTGGCCTGTTGGAGGCTCTGCGTATGGAAGTGGCCATTCTAGTGTTCTTCCTGATTTACTCCTTCATCTTCAGTTGGACGTTTGACCGTGTGTTTGGCTTGCCGGCCAGCGCCGCCTGAGCCTGGGGGTCGATGAAAAAGCCGCGTAAAGCGGCTTTTTTCTTATCCGGCCAGGGCTGGGCTGCCCGGTCTGTTCAGCCCAGTTCAGCTTGCCGGCGTGCCTGGCAGATGCGGGCGTGATGGATATCGGCCCATTTCACCAGTTCTCTCATGGGCGTCAGAAAGGACTGCCCCAGGTCAGTGAGTGTGTACTCCACGCGCGGCGGGACTTCCGCATAGAGCGTTCGCTGAACAAACCCGTCTGTTTCCAGGCGTTTGAGAGTCCGTGAGAGCATTTGGCGCGATATATCACCAATTTCCCGGCCTAGCTCATTAAATCGCAGGGTGCCTGGCGCCAGGGCTTCCAGAATCAGCAGGCTCCACTGGTCGCCAATGCGATCCAGCACATCTCGAATGGGGCAGGGCTGCGCAAATTCTTCTTGCAAAGGACGGGGAGCGGGTGGAGCAGTGCTCGATGAGGGCATGGCTGAGGATCTTCCTGGGTTCAATAGTCACCTTCGTGTGACCTGGTCTGGCCGATGTGACTTCTTGTGGTCGCTCAAAAAACTGTCTAGCATCACACTTAATGGTCTATTTTATAGACCAGGTCTTTATTTGAGCACACAAGGAGCGTTTATGTCTCGTATTGCATTGATAGGGGCTTCTGGCGAAGTCGGCTCACGCCTGTTAAAAGAGCTGTCGGATCGTGGTCATACGGTGACAGCGATTGCCCGCCATCCCGAAAAAATAGTCAGCCTGCCCAATGTCAGGGCTGTTCAGGGTGATGTGAATGATCTGGATGGATTGATCGCACTGTTGAAAGGACACGATATTGCGGTCAGCGCAGTTCGTTTTGTGTCCTCAGATCCTTCCAAGCTGATTACGGCGGTTCGGGCGGCCGGTGTGCCGCGTTATCTGGTGGTGGGTGGCGCAGCCAGTCTGGACGTGGCCCCCGGTCAGCGATTGATTGATCAACCTGCCTTCCCGGATGCTTATCGAGCCGAGGCGCTGGGTGGCATCGCCTTTCTGGATCAACTGCGTCAAGAAAAAGAGCTGGACTGGACGTTCTTGTCGCCCTCCGCCGAGTTTGGCCCCGGCCAGCGCACGGGCACGTTCCGTATTGGTACAGACAGTCTTTTGGTTTCCGACCAAGGCAGCAGGATTTCTTACGAGGATTACGCCGTCGCGTTGGTCGACGAAATTGAGCGACCGGCTCATTCGCGACAGCGCTTTACCGTCGGTTATTGAGCCAGGAGCGGGATAGTGGGAGGATGTGATCTGATGGGTATCTCCAATTTTGTGGGCGGGCTTTTTCTGGTTGGGCACAAATGCAGCGTTGGCTGTCAATTCGCAAACTCGTGATGGGGGCAGGAAGAACGCCATCGTAAGTGAGTGATCGATTTTTACGATAGCGTCTTTAAACCGTACCGTATCGGGTTCAGGAAGCCGTGTTTGTCGCGCCGAGGACTATATCCAGCCCCATCCGCAAGCGCCAGACGGCACGATCATGGAGCCTTGGGTGGTGATTCAGGCTGTGCCGCAGGCCACCATTACTATCAACACCCTGTTTCAAGCCCAGTTGCGTGGGCTTGATGCTCTGCGCCGGTGTAAAGAGGGCGTATGGGTACCAGAAATAAAAGACCCGCCATCACTGACGGGTCTTTTTGTTGTAGGGGCAGTTAAAAGGACTGTTTTACGGACCAGCGTTTTTGCTGTTGTTTGGCAGGGTTTCACGTCCGGCCGCCTAAGCCGTCTGCATCCTGATCTTGGCTTCGCGGATCGGCAGATTGACGATGGCGGCCAAGGTGGCCAACGCAATATCGGCCCACCACATCCAGCTATAGTCCCCGAATCGGGTTAAGGTAATACCGCCTAGCCAGGCCCCTAGAAAACCGCCAATCTGGTGTGAGAACAAGGCCAGACCAAACAAAGTAGCCAGATAGCGTGTGCCAAATAGCTTGGCGACAATATTGGCCGTCGGCGGCACGGTAGCCAGCCAGGTCAAGCCCAGGCCCACCGCAAAAATATAGAACACCAGATCGGTTTTGGGCATCATCAAGTACCACAGAATCAGTACGGCCCGCGACGCATACATCAATGCCAATACGTATTTGCTGCGCCAGCGGGCAATGCAGGAACCGGCGGCAATGCTGCCAAAAATGTTTGCCAGACCAATCAGTGCCAGCGACCAGCTGGCTACCGAAGGGGGCAGGCCGCACAGATCAATTTCGCCCGGCAGATGCGTGACCAGAAAGGCAATATGAAAGCCACAGGTGAAAAACCCCAGGCTCAGCAGCAGGTAGCTGCGATCTTTCATGGCATTTTTGAGGGTCTGGGCCAGGCCTGGCCCGCTGGCAGGCGGTGCCGGCGTGAAGGCCACTGCTTTCTGGGCCTTGTTGCCCACGCTGAGTTTGCGAATCAGTGGCAAGGTCAGCAATGCCGTTAGCGCCAGGACCCAAAACGTGGACATCCAGCCGACCCAGCCGATCAGTTTTTGAACCACAGGTGCAAAGACAAACTGGCCGAAAGAGCCGCCTGCATTGATCAGACCCGACGCCTGTCCACGCGCATGATCGGGAATGCGCTGGGCGGCGGCACCAATCAGCGTCGAGAAGCTGGCGGCGCCCGAGCCGATATTGGCCAGCAGCCCCAGCGTCAGTGTCAGGCCCAGGCCGGTGCCAATAAAAGGGCTTACCGCGCAACCCAGAGCCAGAATCAGCAGGCCCGCGATCAGTACCCGATCGGGGCCCCAACGGTCAGAGCACGCACCGGCAATCGGCTGGATTGCGCCCCAGGCCAGTTGCCCCACGGCCATGGCAAAGCTGATGGACAGGATGCCCATGCCGGTTGCTTTATCGATGGGGCCAACGAACAGGCCAAAGGATTGACGTATCCCCATGGTGACCATCAGGATGCCAGCAGCAGCCAGGGTCACCGTCATGACGGCAGGCTGGCGCAAAGATTGAAACATGGGGTCCCCTCTGATTATGCAGGCCTGAATTATCTGGCGAAAAGCCAGGCCGGTGCAATCACCTGGCCGGATGTGACGCGACTGGGCGGACAGTGTGGCTACATCTTGCCGCCCGATGCGCTCAGCCTTTTTCCAGACCGGCCTGTACCGGGCGCGCTCCCAGCACGTCGATCAGTACCTGGGGATGAATACCCAGCAAATAACCGCGTCGTCCGCCATTAATGTAAATGGTCTCGAACGCCAGCAATTCTTCTTCTAACCAAACGGGCATGGCTTTACGGGTAGCAAAGGGTGAGGTGCCGCCGACCAGATAGCCGGAATGCCGCTGGGCGACTTCGGGTTTGCAGGGGGCGATTTTTTTTGCCCCGGTTTGCCGAGCCAGGTTTTTGGTGGAGACTTCGCGGTCGCCGTGCATGACGATAATCAAGGGTTTGGCGTTTTCATCTTCCATGATCAGGGTCTTGGCGACCCGGTGCAGGTCCAGGCCCAACTGGGCTGCCGCTTCCATGGCTCCGCCGTGGTCGACATAGTTGTAGCTGTGCTCGCTAAAGGAAATGCCTTTTTTACGCAGCCACTGTGTGGCCGGTGTTTCGCTGACGTGTTTTTCTTTTGCCATATCGTGCTTGGGCGCTCAGGCGCGTGGGTGATGGGCCGCGTGCAGTGCTTTCAAGCGTTCACGCGCCACATGAGTATAAATCTGGGTGGTGGAAATGTCGGCATGTCCCAGAAGCATCTGCACCACGCGCAAGTCCGCCCCATGATTGAGCAGATGAGTGGCAAAGGCATGGCGAAGAACATGCGGGGACAAGGGGGCCAGGATACCGGCCTGGAGTGCATATTTTTTGACGATCAGCCAAAAAGACTGTCGGCTCATGCAGGTGCCGCGACCGGTAATAAACACAAAGTCGCTGCGCCGCTGTCCCAGTAAAGCGGGTCGGGCTTCGCGTAGATACCGGTCGACCCAGTGCATGGCTTCCTGCCCCAGGGGAACCAGCCTGTCTTTGCCTCCCTTGCCTTGGTCAATACGCAGTACGCCATCACTCAGGCTCAGGTTCTGCAAGGGTAATTCAGTCAGTTCGGTGACACGCAAACCGCAGGCATACAAGGTCTCCAGCATGCAGCGGTCGCGCAAGCCCAGGGGATGGTGGATATCTGGTGCGGCGAGCAGACGCTCGACCTGTTCTTCAGACAAGGTATGCGGGACACGCGGCGCCTGACGGGCACTGCTCAGTTCCAGGCAGGGGTCGTCCTGGCGCATGCCTTCCTGTACCGTCCAGTTGTAAAAGCGACGCAAGGTGGCCAGCCGCCGGTTGGCGGTGCTGGCCTTGCTCTGATCGGCTTGACTGGCCATCCATTCGCGCAAATCGCTGGCTTGCAGCTGTTCCAGGGCTTTGCCGTCGCGTTCGCGCTGCGCCCATTCCTGCAGGCGTTCCAGATCCTGCCGATACGCCTGCTGCGTGTTGGCGGCTAGGCCGTCTTGCAACCAGAGCATGGTGATGAAATCGGATATCAGACTGGCTGGCGTCATGAAAGAAAAGTGCTCAAGCGTGGCTGTCAGCGTGCCGTGGGCAACGCGGATCACAGGGGAAAGCCGCCATGCTATCACTCCCGGATGATGAACTTCATTCGGCAAGGGGCGCTGACTTGCGCTATATACCTATATATATTTCCTGATTATACTCATGCCCTACACCCGTTCCGGAGGAGAAAATCATGTTCAAACGTGTCGTATCGGTAGCCGCCTTATCCCTGTTTCTGCAAGGCACAGCCCAAGCCGATGAGTTGGTGGTGGCCGCTGCTGCCAGCCTGACCAATGCCTTCAAGGAACTGGCAGGCCAGTTTGAGGCTGAAAACCCGGGCACCAAAGTGCTGACCAGCTTTGCCGCCTCGGACGTGTTGCTGCAGCAGATCATCAACGGTGCCCCCGTGGATGTGTTCGCCTCGGCAGATCAGAAGGCCATGAACAAGGCCGAGCAGGCCAAGGTGCTTGACCCTGCTACACGCAAGAATTTTGTACAAAATCAGGTTGTGCTGATTGTGCCTGCTGACAATCCTGCCAAAGTGACCAATGCCGGCGATCTGGGCAAGCCCGAAGTCAAGCGCGTGGCTTTGGGCAACCCTGCTGTCGTCCCCGTTGGCCGCTACACCCAGGCGGCTTTGGAAAAAGCCGGGCAGTGGGAAGCCGTGAAGCAACGCGAGATTCTGGGGCAGAATGTGCGCCAGGTGCTCGATTATGTGGCTCGGGGGGAGGTGGAAGCCGGGTTTGTGTTCGCAACGGATGCTGCCATCATGAGCGACAAGGTTCAGGTGCTGGAAGTACTCAAGACGACCGAGCCGGTCACTTACCCCATCGCGCTGGTCCAGCGTGATGGTCGTCACGACAAGGCGCAGGCCTTCCAGGATTTCGTCATGTCCGAGTCTGGCCAGGCAGTGCTGGCAAAATACGGTTTTGCCCAACCTTGACAGGATATTGATTGCAGGATGACTTCACTTTGGATTCCCCTGAGCCTATCGCTCAAGGTCGCCGGTTGGGCGACCCTGCTGGCCTGTGTGCTGGGTATAGGGCTGGCCTATGCCCTGTCGCGCTGGCAGTCGCGCTGGTGCGATCTGCTCGACTCCGTCCTGACCTTGCCCATGGTTTTACCCCCTACGGTGATCGGCTATTACCTGCTGGTTCTGCTGGGCCGGCGCAGCAGTGTGGGTCAGTGGCTCTCCAGCATGGGGATTGAACTGGTGTTTACCTGGCAGGGGGCGGTAATAGCTGCGACGGTGGTCGCTTTCCCGATGATACTGAAAGCGGCCCGCGCCGCGTTTGAGGATGTGGACCCGCGTTTGGAAAATGCTGCCAGTGTGCTGGGCCTCAAACCCTTGGCGATCTTTTTTCGTGTCAGCCTGCCTCTGGCGGCGCGTGGCATTATGGCCGGCGTCTTGCTGGCCTTTGCCCGTGCCCTGGGCGAGTTTGGGGCGACCTTGATGATTGCCGGCAGCATACCGGGTCGTACCCAGACCATGTCGATTGCCATTTACGAGGCCGTCCAGGCGGGCGAGGATCAGCGGGCCCTGGTGCTGGTGGCGATTATTTCAGTGACGTGCGTACTGGTCTTGTGGAGTACCAGTGCGCTGTCACCACGTCATGTGCGTCGTAAAAGAGGGATGCAATGAGCCTGACGGTACAGATTCAACGCAGCGTGTTCAGCGAGGCGCGCCGCTTCGAGCTGAATATACAGATTCAGACCGAAGCCCGTCATATCGCCCTTTATGGGCCTTCGGGTTCGGGCAAGTCTTTGACGGTGCAAAGTGTGGCCGGTTTGTTGCGTCCTGAGCGTGGCCGCATCCAGATTGACGGGCAGCTTTATTTCGATTCCGAGGCAGGCATCAATCTGAAGCCGCGCGAGCGCCGGGTCGCTTATCTGTTTCAGGATTATGGTCTGTTTCCGCATCTGACTGCTGCACAAAATATCTGCTTTGGCCTGAACAAGGGTTTGTTCAATCGCTCTGTACGGACCCTGCCCGCCGCCGCCCAGCGATGGGTCGAAGCGTTTGAGCTGGAGTCGGTGCTTGGCAGCTACCCAGCCCAGTTATCAGGCGGGCAAAAGCAACGCTGTGCCTTGGCACGGGCCCTGGCGCTTGAACCGCGGTTACTGTTGCTGGATGAGCCTTTGGCTGCGCTGGATCAGGACTTGCGCAGCCGTTTGCGCGCCGAGCTGGCCCAGTTGCAAAAGCAGATTGATATTCCTACCATCCTGATTACCCATGACCCCGAGGATGCCCGGGTGCTGGTCGAGGAGGTCTATCGCATTCGGGATGGGCGCGTCCTGGAGTGCTGTGCCAGCGCGGACTTGAGCGCGCTTACAGCGTAGCAATCATCACACTGGACGCTTTGAACAGGGCATAGGCTGCCTGGCCTGCTTTCAGTTGTAGATGCTCGGTGCTGTCCAGCGTGATGCTGGCAGTGACTGCCAGGCCCTGTGGCAGCTCCAGGCGGACTTCGGCATTGACCGCACCGTTAATGACATCCGTAATCGTGCCAGGCAACTGATTGCGTGCGGAGAGCGTGCTGCGTGTGTCACTGGTCCCAATCATGATCGAGGACGATTTCAGAAAGGCCAGCACTTTCTGTCCTTCGCGCAAGCCCAGGTTCTCAGTGCTTTCATGGGTGATGGAGGCCACAACCGTTTGGCCCTGGCCAATGTCCACATGAATTTCATCGTTGACGGCACCGGCCTTGATCGAGGTGACGATGCCGGGAAGCTGGTTGCGAGCCGAGGTTTGCATAATCATGGTTTGGAGTAACTCCATCTGAGTGGCTACGGTAGGCATCAAACGGCCAATACGGTTCATGAAACGCTGGTGCAGCCGGTCATAGGTCTGATAGAGCTCCAGCAGTTCTTCGGCTTTTGGGGTCAGGGTGGCACCGCCGCCGCGATGGCCTCCGGTGCTGCGCAGCACCAGGGGTTCGCCCGCCATATTGTTCATGATGTCGATGGCGTCCCAGGCCGCCTTGTAGCTGATGCCAATATGGCGAGCCGCGGCAGAGATCGAGCCTTGCTCAGCAATGGCAGCCAGCAAAGCCATGCGGCGTGCGCTGCCCCAGGTATGGTCGCCAGTACGCAGCGACAAGCTGCCGGTTAATTCAGTGTTGGGGGTGTTTGAGCTAGACATGGTGCTAAGTGTAAGTGCGGGAACAAACAAGTGATAGAGCGTCGGTACAATGGCCCGGTCAGCACTGCTTGCTGTTCTGTTTTCTTGCAACCTTAACTGGTTTTTTCTATGTACGACACCCCTGCCGTTTCCCTGGCTCATTTGCAGACGCTTAACAGTGCGCAGACGATTGTTTTGACGGTGAACAAGCGTTATGCGCGTCGCCTGCTCGGGCACCTGTCGGCTCGTCTGGCCAGTGCCGGGGGAACAGTGGCGGTACCGGAAATTGTGCCCCTGGGCGCCTGGCTGGCACAGGCCAGTGATCAGCTGTGTTTTTCCGAACAGTGGCAGCCTGCGGCGCACCAGATGGATCGCTTCGCTGCCTTGCAGCGATGGGAGCACAGCATCGAGCAGTGCGAGGAAGAGGGCTATTTTCTGGATGTGGGCCAGGCAGCGCGGCTGGCGTGCGAGGCCGACACCTTGCTGGATGAATGGAATATCGAGCTCAAGCCCGGCGAAGCCAGTGTGGACTTCGAACGCTTCATGCAGTGGCGCGCTCACTATCGGCAAAGCCTGGCGCAGGCGGATCTGGATGACGCCAATCTGGCTGCGCAACGCGTCTTGGCCGCCGTGCAGGCCGGCGCCTTGCATATTCGTCATCGCCATATGGTGCTGCACGGTTTTCACGAGTACTCGCCGCGTCTGCAAAGTCTGTTGAGCGGTTTGCAGCAATTGGGGGTCGAGATTTTGCGCCTGGAGCATGAAGAGCCTGTGGCCACGGAGGTCCATCGGGTGCAGGCGCAGGATGCGGATACCGAATGGCGTCTGGCGGTCCAGTGGGCGCGGCGCCAATTGGACGAGGACCCCAGTCGCACCGTGGCGATTGTGGCAGCGCAGCTGGAAACACAATTGCCACTGGTGCACAGGCTCTTGCGGCAGGCCATGCACACGGATCAGGGGGCCTTGCCCTATAACGTGGCCGCGGCCCGCTCCCTGGCCGATTGGCCGGTGGTGGCCGCGGCCCTGGCCTGGCTGCAAGCCTTGTTTACCCTGGCGACCCGGGGACAGGCGGAACCGGCGCTGCTCGGACAGGCGTTGCGTCTGGGCGCCTGTCAGGCGGAACAGTCCGAAGCGGGTGGCCGCGCCCGTATTGACAAGGCGTGGCGTGACAATCGCATCACCCAGGTCAGTCGCACAGAGTTCGCTGACATGCTCAGCTTCCACACGCCCGAGCTGGCCCTGGCCTGGAACCGGGCCATGGATCGCTTTGCAGCGGTGTCCAGCGGCGCTCAAGGAGTGGATGCCTGGGCCTCAATCATGCGTCAGTGTTTGGAAGCCCTGGGCTTTCCAGGAACCTCGATGCTGGATAGTGCTCAGTTCCAGACCTTGGAGGCTCTGGAGGCCTTGCTGCTGCAACTGGCGCAACAGGCACCTGTCCTGGGGCGTGTCAGTCCTCTGAAGGCGCAAAGCACGCTGGCCCGTATGGCCCGGGAAAATTTGTTTCAGCCGCAGCGCGACCCGCGCTCCCGACTGGACGTACTGGGTTTTCTGGAAGCAGAGGGCGGGCGTTGGGACGCCGTGTGGGTGCTGGGCCTGACCGACGATATTTTGCCTGCCGCCGTCAAACCGAATCCCTTGATTCCGGCTCAGGTTCTGCGTCGTGTACAAGCCCCCCGCAGTACGCCCGAGCGTGAGCTGGAGTGGGCTCGCTGGATATTGAGTGCATTGCTGCGCTGCGGAAAACAGGTGTTGTTAAGTGCCCCTTTGCATCAAGGTGAGCAGGCGCTGCGGCCCAGCCCCTTGATTATGCAGTGGCCCGTGCTGGACATGCCCTGGGCGGTGCAGGCAGGGTCCGCAGCCGCTCAAGAAGCGCTGCTCGACGAACAGGGGCCAGGCCTGCAACAGGAAGAACGCATACGGGGCGGGATCAGTGTGTTGGATACGCAGGCCCGCAATCCCTTATGGGCGTTTGTGAAGTTCCGTCTGCATGGACAGGCACTGCCGGATTACGCCCGTGTGGGCGATATGAATACACGCGGCATGTTTCTGCACCGTGCCGTTGAATTGTTTTGGCTGCGCGTGAAAGATCAGGACTGTTTGCATGAACTGATGGGTGGGGGTTCACTGCAGGACGTGGTGCAATCGTGCATCGATCAGGCCGCCCAGGAAGAACTGGCAGATTACGGTCCGGTACTGCGCAGTCTGGAGATGGAGCGCGGCCGTGCAGTCTTGTGCGAGTACGCGCATCAGGAAGCTCAGCGCCCCCCATTTGCGTTGGGCGCGACGGAGCACGAGTTGCGGTGGAGTCGGGGTCTGCTGAGCCTGAACCTGCGTCTGGACCGTCTGGATGATCTGGTCGGGGGTGAGCAGTTGCTGCTGGATTACAAAACCGGCATAGGCGAGCTGAGGCCGGACAAGGACTGGCTGCGGCCCAGACCAGTGAATCTGCAATTGCCGTTTTATGCCGCGGCTCTGCAAGACGAGGGGCGCACGGTCAGTGGGCTGGCTTTTGTGCGTCTGCACGCTCGTCAGGTAGGCTTGAGCGGCTTGGCTGCGCCCGGCATGGATATTGACGGCCTGACCGAACTGGAAAGCGCGCAGCAATGGACGGCGCAGATTGCACAGTGGAAGCAGGCGGTCGAAGGACTGGCTGATGAGTTCCTGCAAGGGCAGGCTGCCAATCGAATCTGGAACCGCAACGATTTGCTGTATTGCGATGTTCTGCCTTTTTTACGCTTGTTTCAGGAAGACCTCCAGGATAATGGAGGCGAGGTGTGATGCTGACAGTCCCTAGCGATAGTGCCGCCCGAGCCCGGGCCCTGGACCCCGACTCCTCTTTTCTGGTGCAGGCCCCGGCCGGTTCGGGCAAGACGGAGTTGCTGACCGACCGGATTCTGGCTTTGCTGGCGCGTGTGCAGCGGCCAGAAGAAATCGTGGCGATTACCTTTACCCGCAAAGCCGCTGCTGAAATGCATGCGCGCGTGCTGGAGAAGCTGGCCGCAGCCCATCAGGAACGACCGTCCGAGCCCTACCGGGTACGCAGTTGGGAACTGGCGCGTGCCGCCATGCAGCGCAATCAGGAGCAGCAATGGGATTTGCTCGCGTATCCGGCGCGTTTAAGCATTCGCACCATCGACTCTCTGTGTGCTCATCTGGTGCGCGCCATGCCCTGGATTACGGGGCTGGGCGGCGTGCCGGCCATCACGGACAAGGCCCAAGAGCATTACGAAGCAGCCGCCTGGGCCACGCTTGAAATGGCTGAGAGCGTGCCCAGCGTGGCCCGTTTCCTGGAACATATGGATGTGAATCTGCTGCAGGCGCAAGCCTTGTTGGCGAGCATGTTGGCCAGCCGGGATCAGTGGCTGCCGGCCGTAGGGCAGGGTGGCGATGTGGCCTTTTTGCAGGACAGCTTGCGCGAAGTGGTGGAGCAGCAGTTGCAGCAGTTAAGCGACGCTTTGCCGCCGGGCTGGGCGCAGACACTGGCACCTGTGGCCTGCTTTGCAGCCTCGAATCTGGAGGCGGGCGATGTGTTGGCCCTGGCCGATTGGCAAGGCGATCCGCTGGCCCCGGTCATGGAGGACGTGCCGCGCTGGCGGGGATTGGCTGCCTTGTTGCTGACCGAGACGGGGAGCTTGCGCAAAAGCCTGACAGTGCGCAACGGCTTCCCACCCAAAACCGCACAAAAAGAAATCCTGACGGAATGGTTGGGCAATTGTCTGGGCACCGAACCCTGGATAGCCCGTTTGGCCAGTGCGCGGCTTTTGCCCGAACAGTATTCTGCTCAACAGCAAGAGGTTCTTGCCAATCTGATACAGGTCCTGTGGTTGGCTGCGGCGCAGTTGAAACTGCGTTTTGCGGAAAAAGCTGAGGTCGATTTCACCGAAATTGCGCAACGTGCCTTGCAAGCCTTGGGCGACGCCGACGAGCCGGGCGAGCTGCTGTTGCGGATGGACCGATCCATACGTCATTTGCTGGTGGACGAGTTTCAGGACACCAGCCAGTCCCAGGTACAGTTGCTGGAGCGTCTGACCAGTGGCTGGGAGCCGGGCGACGGACGCAGCCTGTTTCTGGTGGGCGATCCCATGCAGTCCATTTACCGTTTCCGCAAAGCGGAAGTCGGTTTGTTCCTGCAAGTCTGGCAAGCTCGACGACTGGGCGAGGTTGAGCTGGAACCACTGAATCTGAGCAACAACTTCCGTTCGCATCCGCGCTTGGTGGAATGGGTGAACCAGGTGGGGGCGCAACTGTTTCCGGCTCGCCCCGACCCGGATTTGGGGATGGTCACTTACGAACACTCGACGGCTTTCAAACCTGATATACCCGAGTGGGCTGTGCATTTTCACCCCTGCTGGCACTTTCGCGTTGCGCGGGGTGAGGATGCCATGCCGTCTCAGCAGGCGGCTCAAGAGCGTGCGGTACAAGAGGCCGTTCAGTGTGCCGCGCAGGCCCTGGAACGCTACCAGGATAGCGAGCATCCGGTGGCCATTTTGGTGCGGGCACGCTCACATTTGCACGGCCTGGTGCGCAAGCTGGGGGAGCAGGGCATTCCCTGTCGTGCCGTGGAGCTGGAGCCTTTGCAACAGCGCCCCGTGGTGGCGGACCTGGTGCAATTGGTGCGTGCCTTGGCACATCCGGCCGATCGCCTGGCCTGGCTATCCGTCTTGCGCTCGCCGCTGATCGGCTTGCGTCTGGAGAGTTTGCATCGCCTGTGTGCGCTGTATCCCACGCAGACCTTGGCAGAGCTGAGTTCTGGCCTCAGTGCCTGCCCCGTCATGCACGGTGAGCTCCAGCAGGCCCAGGCGCAAACGGGTCGACAGGAGCTCTCATCTGACGGCGGTAACGCTGTTACTGCCCGCCCGGAGCGTTTTTCTCATCCTTCACGTTTTCAGGACTGGGACGCGGGTGAGCGTGCGCGTCTTTTATTTGCCTGCCAGATCTTGCTGGACAGGGGCAATCGCAGTGGCTTGATGCCCTTTGCGGCTTGGGTGCAGGAATGCTGGACGCGTCTGGGCGGGCCGCAAGTCTATCCAAGTCTGGCCGATCAGGCCGACGCTGAGCAAGTGTTGCGTTTGCTGGAAGAGCTGTGCCCTTATGGCCCGCCCGATCAGCAGCAGTTTCAGGCCCGTGTCGAGTCGTTGTACGCCACCCCACAAGGCACGGGTAAGGCAGTGGAGGTGATGACGATTCACAAATCCAAGGGTCTGGAGTTTGAAACGGTGATCTTGTTTGGGCTGCACAAGCAGTCGGCCAACGATTCCGAACCCTTGATTCGCCTCGAACACAGTGCCGACCGTCTGATCTTGGGGCCTATCAGCCACAAGGGCAGCGAGCAGCGCGATCCCGTGTCTCAATTTCTGGCCGCGCGAGAGCGTATACGGGCCGAGCAGGAAAGTCATCGCCTCCTGTATGTGGCGCTGACACGCGCCCGTCAAGAGCTGCATTTATTTGGTGAGCTGAGCATTACCCAGGACAAGGGGCTGCGTGAACCGGATGGCCGCTCTTTGCTCAGTCGCCTCTGGCCTGTGCTGCAGCAGCCGCAGGCTCCTGTGTGGCAAGCCGAGCAGGGCAGTCAGCACGAGGAGCCCGGGCAAGGCCCTGCTGCACTCTTGCAGCGTGTGGTGAGCCTGCCCGCCGCGCCGCCCGAGCAGTTGCAGACTGCCAGTTCGTCATATCAAAGCTGGCAGTGGTCTCTGGATACGACTCATGAAAAAGCCATTGGTACGGTTGCCCACGACTGGCTGGAAAAGCTGGGCCGTGAAGGTCTGGACCCGTGGCCGGTAGAACGTTTGCAGCAAAGCCGCACAGTGATGCGTCGGCAGTTGTTGCGGGCCGGGGTGCCTTCGACCTATCTGGATGAGGCTGCCCAATCTCTGTTTGAAGCGATTATCGCAACGGTACAAACCGAGCGTGGCCGCTGGTTGCTGGGTGTCAGCCGGGCTTACCGGGAATGGTCCTTGCTGGACGTCAGTGGCCGGGTGTCGATTATCGACTTGGCCATCTCGCAGGAGGATCACTGGCTGGTGGTGGATTACAAGACCGGGCGACCTGCCGAGCATGAAAGCCTGGACGATTTCAAGGCCCGGATGCTGGATCGCTATGCACCACAATTGCAGCGTTATTGCGAACAGGTGCAGGCCCTGGACGGGCGTCCCGCGCAGGCTGCGCTTTATTTCCCGCGGGTTGATCTGTGGCTGCCATATTAATGCTACACTACTTGTCGGCGGGCCCCTCCGCATGGTTCGGCGGTGAATCTGGTCAGGTCGGGAACGAAGCAGCCACAGCCGTGCAGAATCAGTGCCGGAGTCAGGCTCGCCACTTCATTTGCTTGTCGGGTTACACGCGCCCGGTCTATCTGCTTCCCTTCAGCACCGAATCCGGTACACTTTTCCTTTCGCTTATTTGTATTGATGGTTCACGCCGTCCGGAATTCGCATGACCTATCTCGTTCTGGCCCGCAAGTGGCGCCCTCGTTCCTTTGACACCCTGGTGGGTCAGGACCACGTGGTGCGCGCCTTGACCCATGCCCTGGATACCCAGCGCCTGCACCACGCCTGGCTGTTTACGGGCACACGCGGTGTGGGCAAGACCACCTTGTCGCGCATTCTGGCCAAGTCGCTCAATTGCGAAACCGGCATTACCTCCAAGCCTTGCGGCGTGTGCCGCGCTTGTACCGAGATTGATGCTGGCCGCTTTATTGATTACGTGGAGCTGGATGCGGCGTCCAACCGGGGCGTGGAAGAGATGACCCAGTTGCTGGAGCAGGCGGTCTACGCCCCCAGCTCGGGTCGTTACAAGGTCTACATGATTGACGAAGTTCACATGCTGACCGGGCACGCCTTTAACGCCATGCTCAAGACGCTGGAAGAACCACCTGCGCACGTCAAGTTCATTCTGGCCACGACGGACCCACAAAAAATTCCGGTCACGGTCTTGTCGCGCTGTTTGCAATTTAATCTGAAGCAGATGACCGTGCCTGCGATTGTGGGGCATTTGCAGGACATTCTGACTCAAGAGGGCATGCAGTTCGAGCTGCCTGCCTTGCGTTTGCTGGCTCAGGCTGCCGATGGGTCCATGCGCGATGCCTTGTCGCTCAGTGATCAGGCCATTGCCTACAGTGCAGGCGACCTTAGCGCTCAGGCTGTACAAGCCATGTTGGGCACGATTGATCAACGCCATCTGGCGCAATTGTTGCAAGCGCTGATTGCTTACGATGCGCAGGCCATCCTGGCTGTGGCCGATGATCTGGCATTGCGTGGTTTGTCGTATGCCGGGGCTCTGGCTGATCTGGCTACCTTGTTGTCCCGTATCGCCATCGAGCAGCGCATCCCCGGTACCATTTCTGATGATGACCCCTTGGCAGAAGCCGTGCGGCAATTGGCGCCCATGCTCTCGCCCGATCATGTGCAGCTGTTTTATTCGGTCGCCGTGCACAGCCGTCAGGAATTGTCCCTCGCTCCGGATGAGTACGCCGGTTTTGTGATGGCGTGTCTGCGCATGCTGGCCCTGTTGCCCGAGCCTGTGTCGGCGCATGTGCCTCCCCCGGCAGGGCCGTCCGGTGAGGGGGCTGTTGCGAGCCAGGCTACTTCTGTTTCTGAAACGGGGCCGTCCGCTTCAGGGATGGAGACAGCTTCGGCTGTCTCTGGCGCGGTGGCCGTTTCTGCTGCGTCGGTACAGCAAGCCACGCAAGGCCTTCAGACAGAAACGCAAACGGCACGAACGACCCATACGTCCGCCGATTCCCAGGCGCGGTCTCATCAACCACAGGTGTCGGCTTCTGCCGGAACTCCTGCTGCTGATCCCGTCAGTGCTCACGCGGCTCAGTCTGCTCCCGTCGCAGAATCGGTTTCTGCAGACGACGATTTCGTACCGGCTTGGGAGGAGATGCCCGGGTCTGCAGCAGCAATGGCCTCTCAGGATTCGGGACTGTCCGCCGCGCAGGATGCTGGTGCTGACGAACAAGGGGTGACCAATCAGCCGTCATCCGTTGCGAGCGTCGCGGTAGGTGGTAGTGCAGAGGAGTCCGCCTCCGCCGTGTCAGCTTCCACCGCCCCTGAACCGGGTATATCAGTTCAAACAGAGTCCGACGCCGGGCCCTCCAAGGTCCCCGGCAAGAGCGGCGCTCAAGCTTTGATGTCATCGCAGGCGGCCGCCCATGTGCAAGCTGTGGCACAGCCCCCCGCGCCGGCGTCCTCCCTGCAGGACGGTCTGCAAGAGCCCGCCTGGTTGTCCGAGGGCATGGACGAAGAATTCGAGAATTATCAGCCGTTGGATATGGACGCGGCTCTTGCCGAAGAAGAGGGCGATGTGCCTTCGGTGTCCATGTCTGATCGCTTCATGCCGGATACCGAGCTGGGCCTGCCGGTGCCGCACAGTGGCTCGGACAGCCCGCGCGCGGTCCGTTTGGGCGGCATGAAACCGGAAACCTGGCCCGACGTGGCAACCAGCTTGCCCTTGAGTGGCTGGGCTGCCGAGCTTGCCCGTCAAAGCGAATGGCTGGGGGTGAAAGGGCAGGAAATCCACTTGCGTGCCAAAATCAAGGCCACTGAAGGCAGCCAGGGCAAGGCGCGTTTGCGCACAGTATTGTCGGAATACTTTTCCCAGTCCATTCAGTTGGTGATCGAATACGGGGATACGGGCGATGCGACCGCGCATGCCGTTGAGCAGGCCAAGCTGGCCGAGCGCCAGCGACAGGCCGAAGAGCAGGTTGCCCGGGACCCCTTTGTCTTGAGCCTGATCCAGGACTTTGATGCCAGTGTCAAAGCCGGATCGATCAAGGCCACTCCTTTGGTTCGGGCCGCCTGAAAGGCCCCTTGTCAATTTCTATCAATCAGGAAAACCAAACCATGATGAAAGGTCAGATTGCCGGCTTGATGCGCCAGGCGCAGCAAATGCAGGAAAACATGAAAAAGGCCCAGGAAGCCTTGGCCGATATCGAGGTCGAGGGCGTTTCCGGGGGTGGTCTGGTCAAGGTCACCATGAACTGCCGCCATGATGTACGCCGTGTCTCCATTGATCCCAGCCTGCTGGAAGACGATAAAGAGATGCTGGAGGATTTGATTGCTGCTGCCTTTAACGATGCACAGCGCAAAGCCGAGGCCACCTCGCAGGAAAAAATGGCGGGCGTGACCGCTGGCCTGCCACTGCCTCCCGGTATGAAGTTTCCGTTCTGATGAACGAACCGCAGATCGCAGAGCCCGAACCTCTTCGGGCTCTGATCCAGGCTCTGCGTCGGCTACCCGGTGTGGGCGAGCGTAGCGCTCGCCGCATGGCCTACCATTTGTTGCAACACGATCTGGTAGGTGCCGACCAATTGAGCCGTGCGCTTGAACATGCCACGACAGCACTGCAGCACTGCCAGCGCTGCAATGGTTTCACCGTCCAGCCCATTTGTGAGACCTGTGCCAATCCCCGCCGTGATCCGGCGTTGTTGTGTGTGGTGGAGACCCCTGCCGATCAAAACATGATCGAGGCTACGCATGGCTATCGAGGCCTTTACTATGTCCTGATGGGGCGCTTGACGCCGCTGGAAGGCATAGGCCCGGACGCCTTGCAATTTGACCGCTTGCTAGAGCGAGCCGGTGATGGCCTGGTGCAGGAAGTGATACTAGCGACCAATTTCACCGCAGAGGGCGAAACCACTGCCCACCATCTGGCGGAGATGCTGACCAGCCAAGGTTTGAAAGTGACTCGTCTGGCCCGCGGTGTGCCAGCCGGAAGCGAGCTGGAATATGTGGACCCCAGCACCATTGCCTGGGCCTTGATGGAGCGTCGCGCCACTTGAACAGGTTTGACCGCGTAGCGGACAAGGGGGGTATCCCCCTTTTGTTTTTAGTATAAGTATCAAGCCTAAATAGTTAATGACCAACAACAAGAAGGGGATTGCCATGAAACTGACACGTCGTCATGCACTCAAACTGGTTGGAGCATCGGGGCTGGCCCTGTCGTTGCCGACGCTGGCCCGTGCACAGGAAGTGGAAAAAAAGAACATCACGATTGCCGTCGGTGGCAAGGCGCTGATTTATTACCTGCCTTTGTCCATTGCCGAGATCAATGGCTACTTCGAGGACGAAGGCCTTAAAGTCAAAGTGGCAGACTTTGCGGGTGGCTCCAAGGCTCTGCAGGCCGTAGTGGGCGGCAGTGCAGATGTGGTGTCTGGTGCGTTTGAACACACCATCAATCTGCAGTCCAAAGGCCAGTTCTACCGTGCCTTTGTGCAGCAGGGGCGCGCTCCCGCCATTGTTCTGGCTGTATCCAACAAAACGATGCCAGACTATAAGTCGCCGGCTGATTTGAAGGGCAAGAAAATCGGTGTCACCGCGCCGGGCTCCTCGACCAATATGATGGTCAATTTTTATCTGGAGCAAAACGGACTTAAGCCCTCGGATGTGTCCTTTATCGGTGTGGGCGCTGGCGCCGGTGCCGTTACCGCCATGCGTACGGGTCAGATCGATGCCATGGCCAATCTGGACCCCGTCATCGGCACCTTGCTCAAGGAAAACGAAGTGCGTGTCATCGCTGACACCCGTACCGTTGCCGATACCAAGGCCATTTTTGGCGGCAATATGCCCTCGGCCTGCTTGTACGCGTCGGAAGACTTCATCACTCAGAACCCGAAAACGGCCCAGGCTCTGGCCAATGCCATCGTGCGCGCCGACAAGTGGATCCAGGCCAATGATGCCGAAACCATTGCCAAGACGGTGCCCGCCTCCTATCTGTTGGGTGATGTGGAGCTGTACAAGCAGTGTCTGGATGCCAATAAGGAATCCCTCTCGCCCGATGGCCTGGTCGATGAAGACGGTCCTTCCACCGCCTTGAAGGCCCTGGCTGCGTTCGTGCCGAATCTGGACCCCGCCAAGATCGATATCAGCAAGATCTACACCAACGAATTTGCTGACAATGCCAACAAGAAGTACCCCAATGTCTGAAGCAGCACTTTCTTTAGAGAACATCAGCTGTGTGTTTGCATCCCGTGATGGCAAAGGTACATACACGGCTGTTCGTGACGCCAGCCTGAGCATTGCTCCAGGCGAGTTTGTCTCGGTGGTAGGCCCAACGGGCTGCGGCAAGTCCACGCTCCTGAACGTAGGGGCGGGCTTGCTGAGCCCTTCGTCGGGCGAAGTGCGCGTGTTCGGTAAACCTTTGCAAGGGGTGAATGAGCGTGCGGGCTATATGTTTCAGGGCGAAGCGCTGATGCCCTGGCGCAGTGCCGAGTCCAACGTAATGGCCGGACTGGAATTTGCCGGTGTTCCGCAAGATGAGGCCCGCGACCGTGCTCAGGTCTGGCTCAAGCGAGTGGGGCTGGGTGGCTTTGGTGATCGCTACCCGCATCAGATGTCCGGTGGTATGCGCAAACGCGTCATGCTGGCCCAGACCCTGATTCGGGACCCCGATATCATTTTGATGGACGAGCCGTTTTCGGCGCTCGACATCCAAACCCGCCAACTGATGGAAAACGAAGTGCTGGAGATCTGGATGGCGCAGCGTAAAGCGGTGCTGTTCATCACTCACGATCTGGACGAAGCCATTGCCATGAGTGATCGTGTGGTGGTGTTGTCGGCCGGGCCGGGCACGCATCCCATTGGCGAATTCCATGTCGATCTCCCACGTCCGCGTGACGTGGCCGAAGTGCGCAATGACCCCCGCTTTGTCGAATTGCATGCGGCGATCTGGGCCGTCTTGCGCGATGAGGTTCTCAAGGGTTATGCCCAGCAAAAGCGTGCCTGATATGTCTAAATCCTTTACTCGATCCAAGCTGGCCCTGCGCGCTTGGCAAATCTCACTGCTCATCGTTATTTTGTTGGCCTGGCATTTTCTGACGCTGGACCCCAAAGTTGCGTTTTTCTTTGGTCAGCCACTGGAAGTGGTCAAGGTGATCTGGGCCTGGTTTGTCACCAACGGTGATATTTACCTGCACCTGGGCGTGACCTTGAGCGAAACCCTGCTGGCTTTTGCCATTGGCACGATTGCCGGCCTGGCATGCGGCTTGTGGCTGGGTCTGTCACCCCGTGCAGCAGCCTTGCTGGACCCCTACCTGACGGCTGCCAACTCCATGCCGCGCGTCATTCTGGCGCCGATTTTTGGCATGTGGTTCGGTCTGGGGATCTGGTCCAAAGTGGCTCTGGCGGTGACGCTGGTGTTCTTCATCGTGTTCTTCAACGTGTACCAGGGTGTGCGTGAAGTCAGCTCCACGCTGCTGGACAATGCCCGCATGCTGGGTGCCAGCCGTCGTCAGTTGCTGCGCCACGTCTATATTCCTTCGGCTACCAGCTGGGTGTTTTCCAGCTTGCACACCTCGGTCGGTCTGGCTTTTGTGGGGGCTGTGGTGGGTGAGTACCTGGGTTCAGCCAGTGGGGTCGGCTATCTGATCCTGCAGGCAGAGGGCACACTGGATGTGAATACGGTGTTTGCCGGTATTGTGGTGCTGACCGTTTTCGCGCTGATTCTGGATGGGCTGGTCAGCGTGTTTGAGGATCGCCTGCTGGCCTGGCGGCCTCAGGGTGGTGGCACAGAAAAGCTCTGAGCGTTATGTTGCCCGTCCCTTGATGGATGTGGCGCTCCGCAAAAAACGGCTCCTGAATCAGGAGCCGTTTTTTTATCAAGGAGCCAGGCCGGCAAGTTGGCCAGGTCGATCAGACCGCCTGTATCCGGATGTCAGGCTGAGCAGTCAGGTCCGCTGGCGCGCCTGCTGAATCAGGCTGTCGAGTTTGATGCCATCGGCAGTGAACTGGCGGATCCCTTCCGCCAGCTTTTCAGTGGCCATGGCATCCTGGTTCAATTCCGTGCGGAAGGCAATTTCGTTGCTGGCACGCCATTCGGGGGCCACCGCCTTGGCACGTGCCACATCCAGTACGGCAGGAACCTCGCCTTGAGCCGCATCGAGCTGACCCAGCAGCTCGGGGCTGATGGTCAGCAGGTCGCAGCCGGCCAATGCCTTGATCTGGCCGACGTTGCGAAAGCTGGCTCCCATGATTTCCGTGGGGATATCGTAGGTTTTATAGTATTCGTAGATGCCGCGCACTGAGCGTACGCCAGGGTCGTTTTCGCCTTGGTTGGCGCTTTCGTCCCAGTCCGGGCCGGCGGCTTTCTTGAACCAGTCGTAGATACGGCCCACAAAAGGCGAGATCAGGGTGACTTTGGCCTGGGCGCAGGCAATGGCTTGCGGCAGGCAGAACAAAAGAGTCAGGTTGCAGTGGATGCCTTCGGCCTGAAGCGCGCGGGCGGCCTGAATGCCTTCCCAGGTACTGGCCAGCTTGATCAGCACCCGTTCGCGCGGCACACCGGCTTTTTCGTACAGCTGAATGATGTGACGGGCGCGCTCGACACTGGCCAGGGCATCGAAAGACAGACGGGCATCGACTTCGGTGGAAACACGACCGGGCACAATGTCCAGAATCTGACGACCAAAGGCAACCAGCAGCAGATCGCTGGTTTCAGCCAGACTGGCGTGGGGGTGGTCGGCGATGACGCGCTCGAGCAAAGGGCGGTAGGTCGCCTGCTGGACCGCCTTCAGAATCAGGGAAGGGTTGGTGGTCGCATCGGTGGGGCGATAGGCACGCATCGCCTCAAAATCGCCGGTATCGGCCACTACGGTTGTGCACTGGCGCAGAGAGTCAAGCTGAGTAGTCATGTCTGTTACTAGTCCATCGCAAAGCCATCAAACCAATCAACTACTGTAGTCGATTTTCCATGTTTTCGTGCCTGGTTTCAGCGTTATTACCGATAAACTACCGGAAAAACTTGGTTTGAGCATATAATTAGAAGGTTTAATATTAATTTCAGAATCCGGGGTTTTTAACGTGCTGCCGTCTTTATTTCCTGAGGAGTCCCGCACTATCACTAGTGCCGTCCTAGCCCTGGCGGATGGAACCCTATTCAAAGGGGTGTCAATCGGTGCCGAGGGGCACTGTGTTGCTGAGATCGTTTTCAATACAGCCATGACGGGCTATCAGGAAATCCTGACAGACCCAAGCTACAGCGGTCAAATTGTTACGCTTACCTATCCGCACATCGGTAATACCGGTGTCAATCCCGAGGACTCCGAATCCACCAAAGCCCATGCTGCCGGGCTTGTTATTCGCGATTGTCCCGCCCGCCTGTCCAACTTCCGCTCCACCCAGTCCTTGCCCGACTACCTGAAAGCTCAGGGCGTTGTAGCCATCTCCGGTATCGATACCCGCAAGCTGACCCGCATCCTGCGCGAGAAAGGCTCCATGGGTGCCTGCATCCTGGTCGGTGACGATACCGAGCGCGCTTTGGAACTGGCTCGTTCTTTCCCTGGCCTGAAAGGTCAGGATCTGGCCAAGGTTGTGTCCACGGACAAGCCCTACAACTGGACTGAAGGTTCCTGGGAACTGGGCCAGGGTTTCTCCAAGCCTGAAGGCAGCCGCTTTCACGTCGTGGCGTACGACTTCGGCGTCAAGGCCAACATCCTGCGCCTGATGGCCGACCGTGGCTGCAAAGTGACGGTAGTGCCTGCCCAGACTCCCCTGGCCGACGTATTGGCGTACGAACCCGATGGCGTGTTCCTGTCCAACGGCCCGGGCGACCCAGAGCCTTGTGATTACGCAATCGAAGCGTGCAAGGGCCTGCTGGAGCGCAAGTTGCCTGTGTTTGGTATTTGCCTGGGTCATCAGATCCTGGGTCTGGCCGTCGGTGCCCAGACCTTGAAGATGAAAAACGGCCACCACGGTGCCAACCATCCTGTGCAGGAGCTAGCCAGCGGCCGCGTGTTCATCACCAGCCAGAACCACGGTTTTGCGGTGGATGCCACTACGCTGCCTGCCAATGCCAAGGTCACGCACATCTCTTTGTTCGACCAGAGCCTGCAAGGTTTCGAGTTGACGGATCGCCCCGCGTTTTGCTTCCAGGGTCACCCTGAAGCCACTCCCGGCCCGCGCGATATTGCCTCGCTGTTCGACAAATTCATCAGCCTGATGGCTGCTCACCAGGCCAATAAATAAATCGCACTATGCCAAAGCGTTCAGACTTAAAAAGCATTCTTATCATTGGCGCCGGCCCGATCATCATTGGTCAGGCCTGCGAATTCGACTACTCGGGCGCCCAGGCGTGTAAGGCCCTGAAGGCCGAGGGTTACCGGACCGTGCTGGTCAACAGCAACCCGGCCACCATCATGACGGACCCGGATACGGCCGACGTCACCTACATCGAGCCCATCACCTGGCAAGCGGTAGAGAAGATCATTGAAAAAGAGCGTCCCGATGCGCTCTTGCCCACCATGGGCGGTCAGACTGCGCTGAACTGCGCCCTGGACCTGGCCAAACATGGTGTGTTGGAAAAATTCGGTGTCGAGCTGATCGGCGCCAATGCCGCTGCAATCGAAAAAGCCGAAGACCGCCTGAAATTCAAGGACGCCATGACCTCCATCGGTCTGGAGTCCGCCAAGTCCGGTGTGGCTCACAGCATGGACGAGGCCTGGGCGGTGCAAAAGCGCATTGCCGAGGAAATCGGTACCGCCGGCTTCCCCGTGGTCATTCGCCCCAGCTTCACGCTGGGCGGCACCGGCGGGGGCATTGCCTATAACCCTGAAGAATTTGAAACGATCTGCCGTCGTGGTCTGGAAGCGTCGCCTACCAAGGAACTGCTGATTGAAGAATCCCTGCTGGGCTGGAAAGAGTTTGAAATGGAAGTGGTGCGTGACCGCGCCGACAACTGCATCATTGTGTGCTCCATTGAAAACCTGGACCCCATGGGTGTTCACACCGGCGACTCCATCACGGTGGCGCCTGCCCAAACCCTGACCGACCGCGAATACCAGATCATGCGGAATGCATCGATCGCTGTGTTGCGTGAAATCGGTGTGGATACCGGTGGCTCGAACGTGCAGTTTGCGGTGAACCCCGATAACGGCCGCATGATCGTGATCGAGATGAATCCGCGCGTGTCCCGCTCTTCGGCGCTGGCTTCCAAGGCAACCGGTTTCCCGATTGCCAAGATCGCTGCGCGTCTGGCGGTGGGTTACACCCTGGACGAGTTGCTGAACGAAATCACCGGCGGTGCTACCCCTGCGTCGTTCGAGCCAACCATCGACTACGTGGTTACCAAAGTGCCACGTTTCGCCTTCGAGAAATTCCCTCAGGCCGACTCGCGTCTGACCACTCAGATGAAGTCCGTGGGTGAAGTGATGGCCATTGGCCGCACGTTCCAGGAATCCTTCCAGAAAGCCCTGCGTGGCCTGGAAGTGGGTGTGGATGGCCTGAACCAGAAAACCACCGACCGCGAAAAACTGCAGGTCGAATTGGGCGAGCCTGGTCCAGAGCGTATCTGGTATGTGGGCGATGCTTTCGCTCAAGGTCTGAGCCTGGACGAGGTTCACAACCTCACCAAGATCGACCCCTGGTTCCTGGCCCAGATCAAAGAGATCGTGGACATCGAACTGGCGCTGGAACAAAAGACGCTGGCCGATCTGGACCGCGAGACGCTGTTCGGTCTGAAGCGCCGTGGTTTCTCCGACCGTCGTCTGGCCTTCCTGCTCGATACGGTGGAATCGGAAGTGCGCAAGTTGCGTCACCAGTTGAATGTGCGTCCTGTCTACAAGCGTGTGGACACCTGCGCGGCTGAATTTGCCACCGACACGGCCTATATGTACTCCACCTACGAGGAAGAGTGCGAGTCCAATCCGTCGGACAAGAAGAAGATCATTGTTCTGGGTGGCGGACCCAACCGTATTGGTCAGGGTATTGAGTTTGACTACTGCTGCGTGCATGCCGCCCTGGCTTTGCGCGAAGATGGTTACGAAACCATCATGGTCAACTGCAACCCCGAAACCGTTTCCACCGACTACGACACGTCCGACCGTCTGTACTTCGAGCCTCTGACGCTGGAGGACGTGCTGGAAATCGTTCACATCGAAAAACCGGTCGGCACCATTGTTCAGTACGGTGGTCAGACTCCCCTGAAGCTGGCGCGTGCGCTGGAGGCCAACGGCGTGCCCATTATCGGCACCAGCCCTGAATCCATTGACGTGGCCGAAGACCGTGAGCGCTTCCAAAAGCTCTTGAACAAGCTGGGCCTGCGTCAACCGCCAAACCGTACCGCCCGCACTGAAGGCGAAGCGATCGCTCTGGCGGCCGAGATCGGTTATCCGTTGGTGGTGCGCCCAAGCTACGTTCTGGGTGGCCGTGCCATGGAAATCGTGCACGAGCAGCAAGACCTGGAGCGCTACATGCGCGAAGCGGTCAAGGTCAGCAATGACTCGCCCGTGCTGCTGGATCACTTCCTGAACAATGCCACTGAAGTGGACGTGGACTGTCTGGCTGACGGCGAGCGCGTCTTTGTGGGCGGGGTGATGCAACACATTGAGCAGGCAGGTGTCCACTCCGGCGACTCTGCTTGCAGCTTGCCCCCATATTCGCTCAGCGATGAAACCGTTGCAGAAATCAAGCGCCAGACTGCCTTGATGGCCAAGGCCCTGAATGTGAAGGGCTTGATGAACGTGCAGTTCGCCATTCAGGACGGCGACGTCTACGTGCTGGAAGTGAACCCGCGTGCCTCGCGTACCGTGCCGTTCGTGTCCAAGGCTACCGGCTTGCAACTGGCCAAGATCGCAGCTCGTGCCATGGCCGGTCAGACGCTGGCCGAGCAGGGTATTACCGAAGAAATCACGCCTCCTTACTACAGTGTGAAAGAAGCGGTATTCCCCTTCGTGAAGTTCCCTGGCGTGGACACTATTCTGGGACCTGAAATGAAGTCCACCGGCGAAGTCATGGGGGTTGGTACCTCCTTTGCCGAGGCCTTTGTGAAGTCGCAGATGGCAGCCAGCGTGAATCTGCCTGACGGCGGTCTGGCGTTCATCAGTGTGCGCGCTCAGGACAAACCGCAAGCGGTTGAAGTGGCTCGCGGCTTGATCTCACTGGGCTTCAAGGTGGTGGCGACCCGTGGTACGGCCAGCGCCATCGAACAGGCTGGTCTGGCGGTTCAGGTGGTGAACAAGGTCACCGAGGGTCGTCCGCACATTGTGGATATGATCAAGAACGGGGAAGTTTCCCTGGTCATCAATACGGTTGAAGAGCGACGCAACGCCATTGTTGATTCGCGTACAATCCGTACACATGCCTTGGCTGCCAACCTGGCTTACTACACCACCATCGCGGGGGCTGTAGCGGCTGTGCAAGGCCTGCAGTATCTGCGTCATGGCGATGGCTTGAAGGTTTACGCGGTTCAAGAGCTGCACGCTCTGCTCGCGAAGCACTAAGTCGCTCCATGCTGGAAAGGCGCACCCTGGCGGTGCGCCTTTTTTGTTCTTGCCTCAGACAAGACCCGACCGTCGTCGTGTGACTGCACGCAGACTGCTTTAAGCCGGGCGTGGAAGTTTTCTTCTTTGGAGATCGTGTCGTGAAATGGTTCATTCTTGCCTTATTCATTGTGTGTACGATTGTCGTGCACTTCAGGGGTCGAGTCAGGCACCGCTTTTCCCGGCAGTTGCTGGACCATTCCACTTTCACGGCGCCGTTGAATGTGTTCATGTATGGCTTTTCGGCGGTACCGAATCAGCCCTATCTGGACCTGAAACATTTCCCGGAACTTAACAAACTGCTGGAACACTGCGATGAGATTCGCGCCGAGGCCCAGCACTTGTTTGGCGAAGGCCACATCAAGGCCTCGGACAAGTACAACGATGCAGGCTTTAACTCTTTTTTCAAAACCGGCTGGACGCGCTTTTACCTGAAGTGGTATGACGCCGATCATCCCTCGGCGCGCGAGCTGTGCCCGGTAACCACCAGCTTGCTCAAGGATATTCCCTCGATCAAGGCGGCCATGTTTACTTCTTTGCCGCCGGGCGCGCGCTTGCCGCGACACCGGGACCCCTACGCCGGTTCCTTGCGTTTTCACATGGGCTTGATGACACCCAATAGTCCTGACTGCTACATCGATGTGGATGGCCAGACCTATTATTGGCGTGATGGTGAAGCCGTCGTTTTTGATGAAACCTTTATTCATTACGCAGAGAACAAGACGGATCAGAACCGCATTATCCTGTTTGCCGATATTGAACGCCCCATGCGTTATCGCTGGGCACAGGCGGTCAATCACGCGGTAGGCGGGTTTTTGCTGCGTGCGGCGGCTGCCCCGAATCAGGAAGGCGACCGCACCGGCGGGATCAACCGCATCTTTGGCACGGTCTATGCGGTTCGTCGCTTTGGCAAGGCCATCAAGAAGAAAAACGAAACCCTGTACTACGTGCTCAAGTGGTTGCTGGTACTGGGCATTGCTGCCTTGATCTTCCTGTAAAGCGCGGGTACAGCCTTATGCAGACGGTCTTTATCACGGGTGCCAGCAGCGGTTTGGGTAAAGCGCTGGCGCAGGAGTACGCGGCTCAAGGCGCTTGCCTGGGTTTGCTCGGGCGGCGGCAGGAAGCACTCCAGGCGCTGGCTGACAGCCTGCCGGGCGAACATCGTATTTATGTTGCCGATGTCCGCGACAGGGAGGCTTTGCATCAGGCTGCCCAGGACTTTTTGCAGTTCACGGGCCAGAGAATTGACGTGGTTATTGCCAGTGCGGGGATCAGTGCGGGGACTTTGACGGAAGAAACGGAAGACTTTGCCGTATTCAAGGCCATTGTGGAGACAAATCTGCTGGCGATGGTGGCAACCTTTGAACCGTTTATCAGCACCATGAAAACGGCAGGCAAGGGCTCATTGGTCGGTATTGCCAGCGTGGCAGGTATTCGTGGGTTGCCCGGTGCGGGTGCGTACAGCAGCTCCAAGGCTGCGGTTATCGCTTATTGCGAAAGCTTGCGTCTGGAGTTGTCGCCTTACGGCGTGTCCGTCGTGACAATTACGCCTGGTTATATCCGCACGGCCATGACGGCCCATAATCCTTACGCCATGCCTTTCTTGATGCCGGCCCAAGACTTTGCCCGCAAAGCCCGCAGGACCATTGAGCAGGGTGTTTCCTACCGGGTTATTCCTTGGCAAATGGGGATTGTGTCGCGGCTGATGCGTCTTTTGCCTGACTGGCTCTACGACCGTCTTGCGCGCGGGGCTCCTCGCAAGCCACGGCTGAACAACAAGGCCTGATCACCTTCCTCTGGCTGCTGCCTGGCGCTACCGAGGCCTGGTGGGGGCTCAGGCCTGCTCGTCCAGCGCCGTATTCAGATGAGGCAGTTGCCCCCATTGCGTGCAGGTCCAGTTCAGGTCCTCATCAATATTGAAGAAGTTCAAACTGGTATTCAGAATGGCATGAGTGCGTTTGGCATTGAGTGCCTGTTGGTTCAGTTTTCGCCAGACCATATCAATGACGCCACCATGGGCGAAGACCAGCAGGTTCTTGCCGGCATGTGTCTGGGACAGCGTCTCAAAGCAGTCCAAAACCCGGGTTTGAAACTGGCGCAGTGATTCGCCGCCTTCTACCGCATAATCAATATCAACCGTGTCGTCGGGCTGGTCGGGACCATGTCGGCCTGCCGCATCCCAGGCCTGACCTTCCAGTTTGCCAAAGCCACGCTCGCGCAATCCGGGCAGCCGCTCAATGGCGATGTCCCAGTGCTGACAGGCTATCTCGGCGGTTTCCCAGGCGCGTTGCAGATCACTGCTGATGACGGCGTCCACGGACTGTTGAAATGCCGGAGAGCTCAGGTAACTGTGCAGGGCCCGGGCCTGCTCCCGCCCGGTCTCGTTCAGGGCGATATCCTGCCAGCCCTGTAAGCGACGTACAGCGTTCCAGGCGGTTTCACCGTGGCGGATCAGACAAATAGACGTACTCATGCTTGCGGCCATTATTCAGGTAGGGAATCTGACTGCCAAAGGCAGGCTGATTCGCTATTGTAACGGGCCGGTCAAGCACAAGCAGATAGAGAGGGTATATACCGCATATAGCCTGAGGATGGAGGCAGAAACCGTGGTGAAACCTGCTTCTGCTTGGTCCAACATGGTGTTTATCGCGTGCAGCCTTATTTTCAGGTGCCTTGTTGGGTCTTTCACGTTTAAAATCATGCCTCAATGAATCCGCCGGTGCTTCTGGAAGCGCTGGTGCGAGCGTAGGCCGAATTCAGCGGTATTTCTTTATTCCTTTTCTGGAACCCTCTATGTCTCAGTCTTACTTTCCGCGTTGGCGCCGTGTGTCCGGCAGCGAACCGGGTGCGGTTGTGCAACCTGACGAGTGTCTGGCAACGCCGCAAAACATTGCGATGGGCGCCCAGCACGTGGTGGCCATGTTCGGTTCCACCATTCTGGCCCCCTTGTTGATGGGCTTTGATCCCAACTTGGCTATTTTGATGTCGGGTATTGGCACCCTGATCTTTTTCGTGTTTGTAGGTGGCCGCGTCCCCAGTTACCTTGGGTCCAGTTTTGCGTTTATTGGTGGGGTGATTGCGGTGACCGGTTATGCCGGTAGCGGTCCCAATCCCAATATTGGTGTGGCTCTCGGGGCCATTATCATCTGCGGTCTGGTCTATACGCTGATCGGTGCGCTGGTCTGGGTATTTAATGCGCGCACTCACGGTGGCGCGGCACGTCTGATCAACCAGTGGATGCCGCCAGTGGTTACCGGCTCCATTGTGGCCGTGATTGGCCTGAATCTGGCACCCATTGCTGCCAAGGGCGCCATGGGTGCCGGTACTTTTGATTCCCTTATGGCTTTGATGACGGTGCTGTGTGTAGGCGGGATTGCCGTCTATACGCGGGGTGTGGCTCAGCGCCTGTTGATTCTGGTGGGTCTGCTTCTGGCCTGCGTGCTGTATTGGCTGTTCACCAACGTGATGGGCTACGGCACCCCGATCAATTTCGCGCCGGTTGCCCAGGCGGCCTGGTTGGGCCTGCCCACCTTCTCCACGCCCGTATTTCAGGCGCACGCCATGACCGTGATTGTGCCGGTGGCCATTATTCTGGTGGCCGAGAACCTGGGTCACATCAAAGCCGTGAGTGCCATGACGGGCCAGGATCTGGACGGTTATCTGGGGCGAGCTTTTGTGGGAGATGGGGTGGCCACTATGCTGTCCGGCTCGGTAGGGGGAACCGGAGTCACCACGTACGCTGAAAATATTGGTGTCATGGCGGCCACGCGCATTTACTCGACGCTGGTATTTGCCTTTGCCGCGGTGATTGCGATTTTTCTGGGCTTCTCGCCCAAATTCGGTGCTGTCATTCAATCCATTCCCGGTCCGGTGCTGGGGGGCATGTCCATCGTCGTGTTTGGTCTGATTGCGATTGCCGGTGCCCGTATCTGGGTGGTGAACCAGGTGGACTTCAGCGATAACCGCAACCTGCTGGTCGCCGCGGTCACGCTCATCCTGGGGGCCGGTAACTTCTCCTTGCAGTTTGGTGTGATCCGGCTCGATGGGATCGGCTGTGCCACCTTTGGCGCCATTTTGCTCCACGCCTTGTTGCGAGGTTCTGGCCGAAACAAGGGCTAGTCGCCCGTAGAGCCAATCCCTTTTGCTGTGGCCCTCAGCGGCCCGGCAAACTCCCTGACCGGTGAGATGGCCAGCCTTCCCGCTTCTCAGACCTCTGTTTTTTTACACAGGGGTTAGAGGGGCTTGCTATTTTCAGGCAGTTTGCCGACAATAGATCTCACACCCCGGTTCTTCGCGGGGTTTTTTTCTGCCGCGGAAGTTCTCCGTGATGGAAAAGCCTTATTGGGGCAGTCGGCAGCTTAAGGCCTGGGCAGTGTGTTTGATGTACGCTGCACGGTCGGCAGGTCTTTCAGGTCAGCCGATCCGGCCTGTTTGATTGTTTGCCCCATCATCGTTATCCCCCTATCTTCCAGGCGCTCCTGCTACGGAGCGTCTTTTACTTGTTGAGCAGGAATACTATGTCTGCGATCCCATTGACTGCGCAGGGCGCACAACGTTTGCAAGTCGAATTACACCGCCTCAAGACGGTGGAACGTCCGGATGTGATTAACGCCATCGCTGAGGCGCGAGCACAAGGCGATTTGTCCGAGAACGCCGAGTATGATGCCGCGCGTGAGCGCCAGGGCTTTATCGAGGGGCGGATCGCCGAACTGGAAGGCACCTTGTCCAACGCCCAGATTATCGAGCCTGCCGCCCTGGAAGCCGATGGTCGCATCGTGTTTGGCGCCACGGTTGAAATCGAGGACCTGGAGTCAGGCAATACAGTGACTTACCAGATTGTGGGTGATGTTGAAGCGGATATCCGCGCCAACAAAATCTCCATCTCCAGCCCTGTCGCGCGCGCCCTGATCGGCAAGAGCGAGGGCGATGTGGTTGAGGTCAAGGCGCCAGCCGGCATTCGTGAATACGAAATCCTGTCGATCAAATACATTTGATCGGGCGTTGAGCGGCGGGTTTATCCCGCTGCTGCTGACTGCACGCAAAAGAAAGGCCCCTGTACATTCTGCCGGGGCCTTATAATTTACGGGCGCTTAGCGTTTGCCCGAACCGCCCAGTCCACGACGGGCGCCAGCTCGCAAGGACATGGCACTGCCCGGACGACTGGTGCTACGACGTGGCGCAGCAGCCGGTTTGACTGCGGTGAACTTCTGAACGCTGCGCGGGGCGGCCGAGGCTTTTTTCTCCTGGGTGCTGCTGCGTTCAGCCTTCATTTCCGCACGGCGAGCCCGTTCGGTGCTGCGTGTGCGTTGGACGCCGGATGCGGCCAGTTTCTTGGGCGTGTAAGGCTCCGAGGGCTTACGCACCGCGCGAGTAGGTTTTTCGATGGGCGCTCCCAAAACAGGGGGGCGTTCAATATTGGGTCTGTAGATCGTCAGGATTTTGCCCAGATGGTGAATAGGGGCAGCATCGAGCGCATCGCAGATTTGTTCTAACATGGTCAGACGAGCCTGACGGTCATCACCGGCCACGCGAATCTTGATGAGTTGGTGGGCTTGCAGGTGGACGGTGATTTCTTTGAGCACAGCGTCAGTCAGGCCATTGTCTCCAATCAGGACAACTGGGCGCAAAGCGTGAGCAGCAGCACGAAGGTCGCTGCGCTCATGAGGTGTAAGGTTGAGTTTTGGCATAAAGAGATTGTACGGGAATGGCCAAGAAAAAATTCTCTAAAGAGTGGGTTCAGCAGCATATAAATGACCCCTACGTCAAATTGGCGCAACAAAAGGGGTATCGTGCGCGTGCGGCCTTCAAGCTCAGTGAAATATTGGATCTGGAGAAGATTCAGGTTCAGGGCAAGGTCGTGGTGGACCTGGGGTCGACGCCGGGCAGTTGGTCGCAACTGATACGTGAACGCATGGTCGGCCCCGGCGGTGTGCTCAATGGTCGCATTATCGCACTGGATATATTGGAAATGGAACCCATTGCGGGGGTGGAATTCATGCAAGGCGATTTTCGCGAGGACTCGGTGCTGGCGCAGTTGCAGGATTCTTTAAAAGGCGCTGCAGTAGATCTTGTGATTTCGGATATGGCCCCCAACTTGTCTGGTGTGGCATCGGCCGATTCCGCCCGCATCCAGCATTTATGCGAGCTGGCGCAGGAATTTGCCTTGCAGCATCTGACCGATGAGGGTGTCTTGATTGTCAAAGCCTTCCATGGCAGCGGGTTTTCCCAGATCGTGGAATCTTTCAAACAGAATTTTGTCAGAGTCGTCGAGCGTAAACCCAAGGCTTCGCGCGATAAATCCGCCGAGACCTTTCTCGTTGCCCGTGGTGTAAAGCGCAGGTAATTTATGACTTGCCGGTCCTTGAATCGGGTAGAATGAACTATGTATGGCGCTTGTTCAGCTATGTGTAAGCATATCGGACAAGTTATCGCAATCGCAGGAGATTGGCTTTGAACAATTCGTTTTCCAAAGTCGCGATCTGGATGGTTATTGCGCTGGTGCTGTTTACTGTTTTCAAGCAGTTTGACGGCCGGCCGCCAGCCACTGATGGCGTCACTTACACGCAATTCATGAATGATGCCCGTTCCGGCCGCATCAGCAAGGTGGATATTCAGGGTGATACCCTGCATGTCACGCCGGATTCCGGTCGCAGCTACACGCTGACGTCCCCCGGTGACCTGTGGATGGTCCCTGAACTGGTGAAATCCGGTGTGCAGGTATCGGGCAAGGCCCGCGAAGAGCCTTCCTTCCTGACCAGCCTGTTCATCTCCTGGTTCCCCATGCTCCTGTTGATTGGGGTATGGGTGTTCTTCATGCGCCAGATGCAAGGTGGTGGCAAGGGCGGGGCGTTCAGCTTTGGTAAATCGCGTGCCCGTTTGCTGGACGAGAATTCCAACCCCGTGACCTTTGCTGACGTAGCCGGTTGCGACGAAGCCAAGGAAGACGTACAGGAGCTGGTGGACTTTCTGCGCGATCCAAGCCGCTTTCAGCGTCTGGGTGGTCGCATTCCTCGCGGCATCCTGATGGTCGGCTCGCCCGGTACCGGTAAGACCCTGCTGGCCCGTGCCATTGCGGGTGAGGCCAAAGTGCCGTTTTTCAGCATTTCCGGTTCGGACTTCGTGGAAATGTTTGTCGGTGTGGGTGCTTCTCGCGTTCGCGACATGTTCGAAACCGCCAAGAAGCAATCGCCTTGCATTATCTTTATCGACGAAATTGATGCTGTCGGCCGTCAGCGTGGTGCTGGCCTGGGCGGTGGCAACGACGAACGCGAACAGACACTGAACCAGTTGCTGGTTGAGATGGACGGTTTTGAAACGGGCCAGGGTGTGCTGGTGATTGCCGCTACCAACCGTCCTGACGTGCTGGACCCCGCTTTGCTGCGTCCAGGCCGTTTCGACCGCCAAGTCGTTGTCGGTCTGCCTGACATCCGTGGTCGCGAGCAGATTCTGAAAGTTCACATGCGTAAAGTGCCTTTGGCACCCAACGTGGACGCTGTGGTGCTGGCTCGCGGTACGCCCGGTTTCTCCGGCGCCGATCTGGCCAACCTGGTCAACGAAGCCGCCCTGTTTGCAGCGCGCCGTAACGGTCGCACCGTGGATATGCAGGACTTCGAGCGCGCCAAGGACAAGATCATCATGGGTGCAGAACGTCGCACCATGATCATGCCCGAGGAAGAGCGTCGCAATACGGCCTACCACGAAGCGGGTCACGCGCTGGTGGCTTGCATGCTGCCCAAGACAGATCCGGTTCACAAGGTCACGATCATCCCTCGTGGTCGTGCCCTGGGCGTCACCATGCAATTGCCGGAAGGTGATCGTTACAGCATGGACAAAGAGCGCCTGTTGAACATGATTGCCGTGCTGTTTGGGGGACGTATTGCTGAAGAAGTGTTCATGAATCAAATGACCACTGGCGCGTCGAACGACTTTGAGCGGGCTACGCAGATTGCTCGCGACATTGTGACGCGCTACGGGATGACCGACTCCCTGGGCCCGGTTGTCTACGCCGAAAACGAAGGTGAAGTGTTTCTGGGTCGTAGTGTGACCAAGACCACGCACGTATCCGAAGCCACCATGCAGAAAGTGGATTCCGAAATCCGCAAGATCATCGATGAGCAGTACGCTGTTGCGCGCAAGCTGATCGAGGACAATAGCGACAAGATGCATGCCATGGCCAAGGCTTTGCTGGAATGGGAAACCATTGATGCCGATCAGATCGACGACATCATGAAAGGTTTGCCGCCACGGGCGCCACACGTGCCCAACAGCAATGACAACACGCCTTCCGATGGCGCCACGCCTCCCGCAGCGGGTCCCAGCCCAGCGGATGACAAAGGTGCCGCGGCGTCAACGCCCGTTGCTTAACTTACTTACCTAGGCCACGCCTATTTCATGAATTACCCTGAGTGGTCTTGTGGGCGCTTCCAGTTTGGGCTGGAGCGCCCTTTGGTTATGGGGATTGTGAATGTCACCCCAGACTCCTTTTATGATGGCAATACTCACAATGACTTGCCTCGGGCGCTGGACCACGCCCGTCAATTAATCGCCGAAGGCGCAGACATTCTGGATATCGGTGGCGAGTCCACTCGCCCTGGTGCCGAGCCCGTTTCCCTGGAACAAGAACTTGAGCGTGTGATTCCTCTGATCGAGGGCCTGCGCGAGAGTGGTGTGGCTTTGTCGGTGGACACCTTCAAGCCAGAGGTCATGCGTGCCAGCCTGGCTGCCGGTGCCGATATGATCAATGACATCTACGCCTTGCGCATGCCCGGCGCCATCGAGGCTGTCCGGGACTCGGGTTGCGGCCTATGCGTCATGCATATGCAGGGCGAACCAAGAACCATGCAAGAGCAGATTCACTATGATGATGTTGTCGTTGATGTACGTCATTTTTTGCAACAACGATGTGACGCCTTAGTAAGCGCAGGCATTGAATCCAAGCGTATCATGCTGGATCCCGGCTTCGGCTTTGGTAAAACAGCAGCCCACAACTATCAGTTGTTACGTGGTTTGCAGCAGGCGGCAGTACCTGGTTACCCCTGGTTGATCGGTTTGTCGCGTAAATCCATGATTGGCCATGTCACGGGAAAACCCGCCAGTGAGCGTTTGATTGGCAGTCTATCGGCAGCCCTTGCCTGCGTGGCGCGGGGCGCAAAAATTGTCCGTGTCCATGATGTAGCCGCCACGCGCGAAGCGTTGGATGTGTGGAATGCGGTTGAATGTGGAGTCTCTGAATGAGCGATCGTAAATATTTCGGCACCGATGGTGTCCGCGGTGAAGTAGGTGGTCCAACCATTAACCCGGAGTTCGCCTTGCGTTTGGGTTACGCAGCTGGACAAGTGCTGGCCGCCCAGTACGAGGGTAGCGGTCGCCCCACTGTTGTAATTGGCAAGGACACGCGGATTTCCGGCTATATGCTGGAATCGGCGCTGGAAGCGGGCTTGTCGGCTGCTGGTATCGACGTCTTGCTGGCAGGGCCTGTGCCTACGCCTGCGGTGGCGTATCTGACACGTACGCTGCGTCTGGCAGCCGGTATCGTAATCTCCGCCTCGCACAATCCGTACTACGACAATGGCATCAAATTTTTCTCCGCTCAAGGCACCAAGTTGCCGGACGAGGTCGAGTTGAAGATCGAGCAGGCCATTGACCAGCCCATGCATTGGGTCAAGTCCGAGTCCTTGGGGCGTGCCCGCCGTCTGGCCGACTCGGCCGGCCGCTATATCGAATTTTGCAAGAGCGCTTTTCCCAATGACCTGAACCTGGATGGGCTGCGGATTGTGGTGGATGCGGCGCACGGTGCGGCTTACAACATTGCTCCGCATGTGTTTCGCGAGCTGGGTGCAGAGGTAATTGCCGTGGGCGTGCAGCCCGATGGCTTTAACATCAACCAGGAAGTGGGCGCTACCTATCCCGAGAAGCTGGCCGAAGAGGTGCGCAAGCATGGCGCTGATCTGGGTATCGCACTGGATGGCGACGCCGACCGTCTGCAGATGGTTGACTCGCAAGGGCGCATCTACAATGGTGACGAACTGTTGTATCTAATTGTTGCGGATCATCTGCAGACTCAGCCCGTTAAAGGGGTCGTGGGCACGCTGATGACCAACCTGGGTTTCGAGAAGAAGATGCAGGAACTGGGCGTGGAATTTGCCCGTGCCAAAGTGGGCGACCGCTATGTGCTGGAACTGATGCAGCAGAAAGGGTGGGTTTTCGGTGGCGAAAGCTCGGGTCATTTGTTGTGTCTGGAATGGCACACAACGGGCGATGGCATCATTGCCGCCCTGCAGGTCCTGACCGCTCTGTGTCACAGCGGCAAGAGCCTGCCTGAATTGACCCAAGGCCTGAAGATGTATCCGCAGATCATGGTTAACGTTCCTTTACAGCCCGGTCAGGACTGGAAGAACCATGCTGGTTTGCAACAAGCTACCCGAGAAGTCGAAGAAATGCTGGGCGATCGCGGTCGTGTGCTGATACGCGCCTCGGGCACCGAACCCAAGCTGCGTCTGATGGTGGAAGCAGAACAAACCGAGCTGGCTCAAGCAGGCATTGATACCTTGCTTGCAGTAGATTTAATGAAATAGTAATGTGGCTATCAAATACCTGAAACATTGTTTGTGCATGATGCACGAAAGTGTTTGGAGTCATCACGATGCTAAATCTTGAGCGCGAACGTACTGAAGTGGATTGGGGAAATACTTGGGCGGGTCATACTGTAGGAGGCTTGGCCTTGCGTCTGGCGCGCACCCAGGCCGAGCTCGAATGCCTTCAGCGCTTGCGTTTTCAGGTTTTCACTCAGGAAATGAACGCAGTCTTTCCAGACCAGCACAATGGTCTGGATATAGATCGCTTTGATCCCTGGTGCGAGCATTTCATGGTTACCGAGCCCGAAGAAAATCGGGTTGTCGGTACTTATCGCTTGCTCACCCCTGAAAATGCCTATAAAGCGGGCGGCTATTACTCAGAGTCCGAATTTGATATCAGTGCCCTGGATGGGCTGCGTCCCAGCCTGGTTGAGGTGGGGCGCTCCTGCATCCACCCCGACTATCGCAACGGGTCGGCCATCATGATGTTGTGGGGTGGTATTGCGGCATTGACACGGGTGGGGGGCTATCGCTATTTGCTGGGCTGCGCCAGCGTCAGCCTGCGCGATGATGGTGTTACGGCAGCCGAAGTCTGGCGTGTGGCCCAAAAGTCCATGCAGGACAATCCGCAGCTCCCTCGTGTGCAACCCTTGAACCGCTACCCGGTCGAGCGTTTGAACAGCGATTTGCCGGCGCGCATCCCCCCGCTGATCAAAGGATATTTGAAGCTGGGTGCCACCATTTGTGGTGAACCGGCCTGGGACCCCGATTTCAATACGGCGGACTTTCCCGTCCTGCTGGATCTGGAGGCCATGGACGAGCGCTACAAACGTCATTTTGGTCTGGTCTAGGCCGGGTCGGCTCCAAGCTGTTTGAGACGGGCCGGGGTAGCTTGCCTGGATTTGAAAAAACCCCCGAAAGTTGGATGACGATCCGACTTTCGGGGGTTTTTTTGAGTGGGCGGGCCGACGGGAGCCCACAGACTTTTGACTTTGTTCCGGGCAGCAATCCCGATCCACCGTGGTGACTGTCTGGCCGTGTCTGGGCAGGGGCCGGGCGGCAAGGTGCTTAGACTAACTCCAGGCTCAGGTCATTGATGTCACTTTGCCAGGCTTGGACTTCAGCCTGCAAGGAGGCCTGCGTCAAAGGGTGATTGGCCATCCAGTCGTGATCGACATGAATCAGGACAGTTTTGCCACGGGCTTCCAGTCTGAGCGGCAACGTCTCTCTGTCCTCCCGGCGACGCATGAGCATGACCGCCAGGCGCAGGCTCAGTAAAGTCAGCCACCAGGCATTGGTGCTTTCAAAACGCTTCAGCTTGCCCAGCTTGCCTTGGTGACCCAAGCTCAGGAAACTGAGCAAGGCCTGGTCATCGTTGGAAAAGCCGGGCATATCGGCATGTTCCAGTACGTAAGCGGTGTGCTTGTGATAATCGGCATGCGCGATGCTCAGGCCCACTTCATGCAGATCGGCGGCCCAGCCCAACTGGCGTTGCAGCTCCTGAACTTCGGGCGTATCGGGCAGTTTCAACTGGTCGAAAAACTGCAGGGCGGCATCGTGAACCCGGTGAGATTGGCGCGTATCTACCTGATAACGCTTCATCATCTGCTGAACAGTCTGGTCGCGTTGATCGTGCTCTGATTCGCGCCCGAGCATGTCGTAGAGAACCCCTACTCGCAAGGCTCCTTCGCCGGGCAGCATCTGGCGGATCTTCAGCTCCTGAAAGGCGGCCATCATGATGGCCAGACCTGCTGCCAGTACCGGCGCGCGGTGCGGCTTGATGCCGCTCAGGTTGCGCATGTCCACCTTGCCATCCTGGATCAGGCGTTTGCGCAGCAATTCCATGCCTTCCAGGGTGATGCCCTTTTTGGACATGCCATTTTCCTGCAGGATGGCGATCAGTCCCTTGGCGGTGCCCGAGGAGCCGTAAGCTTCCTGCCAGCCAGTTTTGCGGTACTGACGCGTGATCCCTTCCAGTTCCCGGCGTGCCGCCAGAATGGCATGGTTCATGCGTTCTTCGGTAATGAGGCCGTCCGCAAAGAATTTGTCGGTGTAGCTGACACAGCCCATATAAAGCGACGACAGCAGCAAGGGCTTGAGACCTTTGCCAATAATGACTTCTGTCGAACCGCCACCAATATCAATCATCAGGCGGCGATTGGGGGAAGGGGGCAGCTCGTTGCTGATCCCCGAGAAAATCAGTCGGGCCTCTTCGTGGCCGGAGATGACCTCGATGGGAAAGCCAAAGGCTGCTTCGGCAGCGGGCAGCACTTCGCTCAAATTGCGTGCAACCCGAAAGGTGTTGGTGGCAACGGCACGAACACGATTGGGGTGAAAGCCGGCCAGGCGTTCGTTAAAGCGTTTCAGGATGACTACCGCACGTTCAATGGCATCGGGGCTGATGTACTTGTCGGGGCCCATGCCGGCGGCGAGTCGGACAGATTCGTTAAGGCGGTCAATGGTGTAGATCTGGGCATGACCGTTGTGTTGAACCACACGTCCAATGGATAAACGAAAGCTGTTGGAGCCCAGGTCCACAGCGGCAAGAAGTTGTTCCATGAGGCATCGCTCGGGATGATTACTGTGCGATTATAAGGACATTAATCATGGCTTTTGTTACATGAACAGGAAAATTAAGAAAAGTTAGCTTAAACCTGTGGGGAAGGCGATAGCCGGTCGTCTCTTTTGCTAGGCAGGCGTGAGTGGCACCCGGATGGCATCTGGGTCATAGAGCTGTAACATTCATGTAGTAAAAGTCTGACACTCCCCTCTTTTTTGGCTTTTTAACGACCTCACCATGCTGCCTTCCCCAGATTCAACCTTGCTAAACCGTGAGTTGTCCTTGCTCAAGTTCAATGAGCGAGTGCTGGCCATGGCCGAAAACCCAACTACGCCTTTGCTGGAGCGCTTGCGCTATATCTGTATTGTCAGTTCGAACCTTGACGAGTTTTTCGAAATCCGCATCTCCAGCCTGAAAGAGCAGATTTTGCAGAATCCTCATCAAGTGGGGGATGACGGGTTTTTGCCTCAACAGGCGTTTGACAAGGTGCAGGCGGCCGCCCATCAACTGGTTGAGAAGCAAAACGATTTGTTAATGGACGATGTATTGCCAGCACTTATGGAGGAGGGCATTGGCTTACTACTGACCGCGCTATGGACACCGGCCCAGCGCGAGTGGGCTTATCAGACTTTTTTGCGTGATGTCATGCCTTTGCTCACGCCGATTGGCCTGGACCCGGCCCATCCCTTTCCCCGTGTCTATAACAAAAGCCTGAACTACATTGTGGAGCTCAGTGGCGAGGATGCTTTTGCCCGCAGCGGCACCATTGCCATTGTGCAGGCCCCCCGTGCCCTGCCGCGGGTAATCCAGGTCCCCGACGATATAGCGGGGATTCCTCAGGGCTATATGCTCTTGACCTCCCTGATCAGTGTATTTGTGGGGGAGCTGTTTCCCGGTATGGATGTAAAGGGCTGTTACCAGTGGCGGGTTACGCGCAACAGTGATCTGTTTGTGGACGAGGAAGAGGTCACCAATTTGCGCGCCGCCTTGCAAGGCGAGCTGTCGCAACGCAACTTTGGTGCAGCGGTACGCCTTGAAATTGACCGCTCCATGCCCGAGCGCCTGGAGCGCTTTTTGCAAAGCGAGTTTTCGCTGGATGTCCCTGATACCTACCGAGTCAGCGGCCCGGTCAACCTGACCCGTTTGATGCAGCTGTGCAATGTGCCGGATCGCCCTGATCTTCTGTTTCCGGATTACCGCGCTCCGATTCCTGCGCCTTTTGATTCAACGTTTGAGTCTCCGGCCCAGTTTTTCGAGGCGATTTCCCGCAAGGATCAGTTGCTGCACCATCCCTACCAGTCATTTCAGCCTGTCTTGAGCTTTTTGCGGGCTGCCGCAGCGGACCCGGCTGTGGTGGGTATCAAGCAGACCATTTATCGTACCGGTGAAGACTCGGAACTGATGAACATTCTCCTGTCGGCTGCGCGTGCAGGCAAGGAGGTGACGGTGGTGGTCGAGCTCATGGCCCGCTTTGATGAGCAGACCAATATCAATTGGGCGGCCAAGCTGGAAGAGGTGGGCGCGCATGTCAGTTACGGGGTGGTGGGGCACAAAACCCATGCCAAAATGGCGCTGGTCCTGCGTCGTGAAGCAGGAGCCATCCGTCGCTATGGCCATTTGGGGACGGGAAACTATCATCCACGTACCGCTCGCCTGTATACGGACTTCGGTTTGCTGACCGCCAATCAGGAAGTTTGCGAGGACATGGACAAGGTGTTTTCCATGCTGACCGGTCTGGGCGCCTGGCGTCCCTTAAAGCGCTTGCTGCAGTCGCCCTTTACCCTGCACGACAGCATGATGGACCGGATTCAGGCCGAAACCGAGCGCGCGTTGGCAGGCAAGAAAGCCCGTATCATGGCCAAGATGAATTCCTTGCTGGAGCCCAAGATCATTCAGGCGCTCTATGACGCCAGCCAGGCAGGGGTCAAGGTGGATCTGATTGTGCGTGGCGCTTGCGCGCTGCGTGCTGGCGTAAAGGGCTTGTCGGAGAACATCCAGGTGCGTTCGATTATCGGACGCTTTTTGGAGCACTCACGGGTTTTCTATTTCTACAATGGTGGGCAGGAAGAAGTCTTTATTTCTTCGGCCGACTGGATGGACCGCAACTTCTTTCGCCGGGTCGAACTGGGTGTGCCCGTACTGGATCGCAGCCTGAAAAAGCGGGTGATTGCCGAAGCCTTTACCTACGCCTTGCGCGACAATCAATTGTCCTGGAAGGCCAGCCCGGACGGGACGTATAACCGTATTCGCAGCCGTGGGGCGCCATTTAACCTGCACCAGAACCTGATGCAACGACTGGGTGCTGGATGAAATACAGACTGTCATGAACATGTCATATAGCCTGTTTATGATGACGTTACATACAGGGTGGGCCTGTCTTCTGACTATCATCAAGAGGATTTCTCGATGTTAAAACGTGTATTCAACAAGGTAAGTATTGCTCTGGCGTTCAGCGCTTTTGCGGCCACTGCCACAGCTGCAGACGTCACCGGTGCGGGTGCGTCGTTCCCTTACCCAATCTATGCCAAATGGGCGGCTGAATACGCCAAGCAAACCAATAACCGCGTCAACTACCAGTCGATTGGTTCGGGTGGTGGTCAGCAGCAGATTATTGCCAAGACGGTGGATTTCGGTGCTTCGGATGACCCGATGAAGGTCGAGACGCTGGAAAAAGAAAACCTGTTGCAGTTCCCCGCCGTCATCGGTGGTGTGGTGCCTGTGATCAACGTGGAAGGCATCGAGCCTGGCAAGCTGAAACTGTCGGGCAAAGTGCTGGCTGACATCTATCTGGCCAAGATCACCAAGTGGGACGATGCAGCCATCAAAGAGCTGAATCCTGATCTGACTCTGCCTAACAAAGACATCGTGGTGGTTCACCGCTCCGACGGTTCGGGCACCACCTTTGGCTGGACCAACTACCTGTCCAAAGTGTCACCCGACTGGAAATCCCAGGTTGGTGAAGGCAAGGCTGTGAAGTGGCCTACCGGTCAAGGTGGCAAGGGTAACGAAGGCGTGGCCGCTTACGTGCGTCAGCTGCAGAACTCGATCGGCTACGTGGAATACGCCTACGCCAAGCAGAACAAACTGTCCTGGACCCAGTTGCAGAACAAGGACGGCCAGTTCGTCCAGCCTGGTCAGGAAAGCTTTGCGGCCGCCGCTGCCAATGCAGACTGGGCCGGTACGCCTGGCATGGGTGTGATCCTGACTGAAGAGCCTGGCGCCAAGTCCTGGCCCATCACGTCGGCGACCTTCATCCTGATGCACAAGGTGCAGGACAAGCCTGAAAATGGTAAAGAAGTGTTGAACTTCTTTAACTGGGCCTTCGAGAACGGCGCCAAGTCTGCTGAAGAACTGGATTACGTGGCTCTGCCCAAAGACGTCACCGACAAGATCAAGGCGGCTTGGGCTGCTGAAATCAAGACCAAAGACGGCGCTGCGGTCTGGAAGTAAGATTCGTGTTCAAATATAGGTCAGTTGTAAATTGATCTTGCGAGACGGCCCACCTCTAGGTGGCGCCGTCTTTATTATGTAAAAATTACGGTTTTGTCTTGAACGCACAGCGCGTGACCTTATCGGTTTGCCGGACCTGTCCAGCCCTGGCTGTTACAGAATCCATAAATCGGTTGCAGTGCGTTTGTCCCATTCCGGCCTGACCCTTCATCTGTCTACATGAAATCAAATCAGAACGCCTTTATGGACGGCATTTTCAAGAACATGACGCGCTCGTTTGCGTTTCTCGTGTTCATTTTGCTGGCTGCCATCTCTATTTCCCTGATCTATGGAAGCCGGGAATCCATTGCCGAATACGGTTTCTCTTTTCTCTGGACGAATAATTGGGATCCGGTCAATAACGAATATGGCGCATTGGTACCTATTGCCGGTACCTTGCTGACCTCTTTTATCGCCCTGTGTATTGCCGTGCCAGTCTCGTTCGGGATTGCCATGTTCCTGACGGAACTGTCGCCGGCGTGGTTGCGTCGTCCCTTGGGGACGGCCATTGAAATGCTGGCTGCCATCCCGTCCATTATTTATGGCATGTGGGGCCTGTTTGTCTTTGTGCCCCTGTTTCAGCGCTATGTTCAGCCTGGCCTGATCTCCTTTTTTGAGGGGGTGCCCGTGCTGGGCCAGATCTTTGCGGGTCCTCCCTTCGGCATCGGTGTGTTCACCGCGGGGCTGATTCTGTCAATCATGGTGATCCCCTTCATTACCGCGGTGATGCGTGACGTGTTCGAGCTGGTTCCTCCCATGCTCAAAGAGTCCGCCTATGGTTTGGGCAGCACTACCTGGGAAGTGATGTGGCGGGTGGTTCTGCCATTCACCAAGAACGGGGTGATTGGCGGGATCATGTTGGGTCTGGGGCGCGCACTGGGTGAAACCATGGCCGTCACCTTTGTGATTGGGAACTCCTTTAACTTGCCCAGCTCGCTGTTTTCGCCCTCGAACTCGATTGCATCGGCACTGGCCAACGAGTTTAACGAAGCCGGTGGCATGCAGAAATCCGCCTTGCTGGAGCTGGGTCTGATCCTGTTCCTGATCACCACGGTTGTGTTGGCGATCTCCAAGCTGCTCTTGTTGCGTCTGGCCAAGAACGAAGGCACCTCGCGCTAAGGATCACCTACCATGTTTGATAAAAAATCTGCAATTAGTCTGAGCAACCCGATCTACAAACGCAGGCAGGTATTTAACCGTCTGATGCTGGGTGTGTCTTTTGCTGCCTTGATCTTTGGCCTGTTCTGGTTGTTCTGGATTATCTGGACCCTGATCGAGAAGGGCAGCAGTGCCATGGCCTGGTCCCTCTTGTTTGAAAGCACACCGCCTCCAGGTGGCGAGGGGGGGCTGCTCAACGCCATCGTCGGCAGTGTCATGATGGCTGGCGTCGGTACCCTGATCGGCACGCCGATTGGCATTCTGGCCGGGACCTATCTGGCCGAGTACGGTCAGCGCGGCTGGCTGGCCCCGGCGACCCGCTTTCTGAACGACGTGTTGTTATCGGCACCGTCCATCATTATTGGTTTGTTCATCTACGCCGTGTACGTGGCTCAGGTAGGACACTATTCGGGTTGGGCCGGTTCTTTGGCTCTGGCCATTCTGGTGATCCCCGTAGTGGTGCGCTCTACCGACAATATGCTGATGCTGGTCCCCAATGGCCTGCGTGAAGCGGCCGCGGCACTGGGCTGCCCCAAGTGGAAGATCGTGATGTCCATTTCCTACCGAGCCGCTTTGCCCGGTATCGTGACGGGGGTTCTTCTGGCCGTCGCCCGGATTGCGGGTGAAACGGCTCCCTTGTTATTCACTGCCTTGAACAACCAGTTCATGTCCATGAATATGAACGCGCCGCTGGCCAACCTGCCAGTGGTCATTTTCCAATATGCTGCCAGCCCCTTTGAGGACTGGAACCGTCTGGCCTGGGCAGGTGCGGTGTTGATTACCTTGCTGGTGTTGGGTATCAATATCCTGGCTCGAAGCCTTTTCCGCCAAAAATAACGTTTTCACGGAGCGCCCTAGTCGGCCAACGCTATGAGTCAAATTATTACCTCCGACGAATCGACCAAGATTGAAATCCGTAATCTGAATTTCTTCTATGGCAAATTCCATGCCCTGCGCAATGTGAACATGTCTATCAAGGAAAAGAAGGTCACGGCCTTTATCGGACCATCTGGTTGCGGTAAATCCACCTTGCTGCGCACGCTGAACCGCATGTACGAGCTGTATCCCGGCCAACGTGCTGAAGGCGAAATCCTGCTGGACAATGAAAACCTTCTGACCTCCAAACAGGACATTTCCCTGATCCGTGCCAAGGTGGGCATGGTGTTTCAGAAGCCGACGCCGTTTCCCATGAGCATTTATGACAACGTGGCCTTTGGCGTGCGTTTGTTCGAGCGCCTGAGCAAAGGTGAAATGGATGAGCGTGTGGAATGGGCCCTGTCCAAAGCCGCATTGTGGAATGAGGTGAAAGACAAGCTGCATCAAAGCGGTAACGGTTTGTCCGGTGGTCAGCAGCAGCGTCTGTGTATCGCTCGCGGTGTGGCGATCAAGCCCGAGGTTCTGTTGCTGGACGAGCCCTGCTCGGCGCTGGACCCTATTTCCACGGCCAAGATTGAAGAGCTGATTGCCGAGCTGAAAACCGATTACACCGTGGTCATCGTGACCCACAATATGCAGCAGGCCGCACGCTGCTCGGATTACACCGCCTACATGTACCTGGGCGAGCTGATGGAATTTGGTGAAACCGACCAGATTTTCGTCAAACCAGCCCGCAAGGAAACCGAAGACTACATCACAGGTCGTTTCGGTTAATCAGACACGGGCAGATCCCCTTGCCTTGGTGGCATGGACGAGCGTCTGTGCCACCGCCCCCTGCCTGTAGATTGCACACAAGGGCTTTCCGTCTGAGCAACACCCCATGCATTGGATACGCATCCAGTTATTGGGGTGTTTCTTTATGGGGGAAGGAGAGGGGGCAGACCCCGGCAACAGCCTAAAGCAAGGCCTCAACAGGGGCGTTCAGTCATGCTCGCTTCGCGCTTAAACGGGAGCCCTGACGTGCGCAGAGAGAGTCGGCCTCATGAGTGGGCTGGGCTTGCGTCAGGAAGCTCACTGCTCAGTGACCTGTTCCGTGCTGACACGGTAGGTAAGCAGCGTCGGGCTCAGGCGAGCGCTCATCGAGGATTGGCGATCGCCCGGCACCCGTGCGGCTATTGGCTTAATTTGCGTAATGCGTGGCGAATGACCTTGCCGGTGGTCGTCATGGGCAGGGCATCCACAAACTCAATCAAGCGGGGATACTCATGCGCTGCGACCCGTCGCTTGATGTGCTCCTGAATTTCCTTGATCAGATTCTGTGATGGTTCGACGTCCTCTTTGAGGACAATAAAGGCCTTTACGACTTCGGTGCGTTCCGGGTCGGGTACTCCGATCACGGCCGCCATCGCCACTGCCGGGTGCCCCATCAGACCATCCTCAATCGGGCCAGGGCCGATTCGGTAGCCGGAGCTGGTAATGACATCGTCGTCCCGGCCCACGAACTGGATATAGCCGTGCTCATCCTGCGTGCCTTTATCGCCGGTCAGTAGCCAGTTTCCTACAAATTTTTCTTTAGTGGCTTCAGGTCGCTGCCAGTAACCCAGAAACATGACTGGGTCAGGAGCCTGGACAGCAATATGGCCTTCGACACCGGCTTTTTGAATTTGCCCCTGGTCATCCACAATCGCCACCCTGTGGCCGGGCACGGGCTTGCCGATTTTACCTGCCTGACCGGGAAACCAGGCCGAGCAGGAGGACACGATCATATTGCACTCGGTCTGCCCGTAGAACTCGTTGATGGTGATACCCAGTTCCTGTTTGGCCCAATCCAGCAGTTGTGCGCCCAGTGACTCTCCGCCGCTGGCAATGGACCGCAGCTTCAAAGGCCATTGTTCGCGCGACCACTGGCTGCGGCGTAGCATTTTTAGGGCAGTAGGCGGCAGGAAGGTATGCGTTACACCCTGTTCGGACATCAACCTCCAGGTCGCCTCGGCATCGAACTTGGGAAAACGGTATGCCAGCACAGGGATACCGTGATGCCAGGCGGGCAGCAGGACATCGAGCAGGCCGCCAATCCAGGCCCAGTCAGCGGGTGTCCACATCAGCCCCTCGCCTGTGGGCAGGAAGTTGTGGGACATTTCCACGCCAGGCAAATGCCCCAGCAGGACCCGGTGGGCATGCAAGGCTCCTTTGGCCGACCCCGTGGTGCCGGAGGTGTAGATCAGCAGCGCCGGGTCGTCGGCGCGAGTAGTCAGTGTGCGCGGTGCTGGCTCAGGATGGGTGTGAATGGCGTGCCACAAGGACAGAGCCTGCTCCTGATCTTGCTGGCTGTCAGTCTGATAAAGATGCTTGAGCTGCGGCAGATGTTCGCGCAAAGGCAGTACCGTTTCCAGACCCTGTTGATCGGTAATCAATGTGCTGGCGCCCGAGTCATTCAAGCGATAACGCAGGGCCTCGGTGCCGAACAGGGTAAATAAAGGCATGGCGATGGCGCCAATCTTGTAAGTCGCCAAGTGAGCCAGGGCAGTTTCCAGACCTTGAGCCAGGAAAATGGCGATTCTATCGCCGGGCTGAATGCCTTGTGCCTGCCAGGCGGCCGCCAGGGAGTCGGACCAGGCCTTGAGCTGATCGAATGTGTAGCGTTTGACCTGCCCATCGGACAGTTGCTGGATCAGCGCCAGGCGCCCGGAGCCATCGGCCCACTTGTCGCAGGCATCATGGGCAATATTGTAGTGTTCAGGAATGGACCAGTGAAATTCCGAGTAGCTTTGTGAATAGGCAGAATCAGCAGACAGCATGAGAGGCACTTTTCCCGTAGGTAAGACAGACCTTCATCCTAACGTCTTGTGCGGGATGACCCTATCGGTACTAGCCAGTAGACACGAGAAACGGCGCTGGGCAGGCGCCGTTTCTCGTTCCGCTTTTTTTGCGATTAGAGCAATGACAAAGGACAAGCACCGATGGTTGAGGCTAGCCCTGTGTCGCGAGTCGCCCGCGCGGAGGGGGACGTCAGGGGAATCATGCGATTTGCGGGTGGTTTTAGCTCTTTTGCTGCTCGCTGGCAGGGGTTTGAGTTTGTTGACCCTTGCCATCGCGATGGCCGCGGCGGTGCTGGCCATCAGCTTTGCGCTCGACCACGGTGAAAGCACCGTTTTCACCTTCAGAGCGAACCCGGACCACTTTGCCGTCTTTATCCACGACCATGGCCATAATGCGATCGCCCCGCTGATGCAGGCTGCCCACCTTGGTATAGCCGGCCTCTTTCAGACGCTGGTAGGCCGGACCGATATCGGTGACTTCGTCGGCCGTCAGCGGCTTGTGGTCGCGGGCCTGGCGAGTTTGTTTCTGGGTGCTTTGCGTTGGGGCCGCGCCCGTGGTTTCTTGAGCGATGGCAGCGGTGCCGCCCAACAGACTTGCGCTCACTACCAGGGCAGAAAAAAGGGACATACGTTTCATATAAAGCTCCTTCATGTAATCAACAAGTAGTGCTGTCAGATTCCTGGGTAGCTTCCTTTTAAGAGGGAAGATGTGTGTGTCCTGTCAGCTTGGTGCCCATTATGGACAAGGGGCTCTGAATCTAAACTGAAGTTGCTGTTCATGTTATGTTCATCCGCAGCTTGCTATATAAGGGGGGGGTGACTTTTTTGATTCCTCTTTTTTGTTCTGCACGTACCGGTTCGTATGACCTCCATTAAACAGTCCGCACTGCTGATGTGTCTGGCCGCCGTTTGGGCGGCTGTGGCGCCTGGGGCGGCGGCTCACGCTCACGACTCTTCCGCCTGCGACCGTCAGAAACGGCAAGGCGTGCCCGCGTGGGACAGGACGGAGCATTCGGATTGGTCAGGGCATGATTATCTGGGCGATGACGATTGCCTGCGCCGTTTGCCGGCCGCTCCCCCCGCACCCGCAGCACCGCCTCCCAATGAGCGTTTTGGTCCCAGTCCCTACTGGCCACCGGGCCCGGCCTATCGGGGGCATGACCAGGCGCGTGAAGCGGTGCGTCGGGGCGAGGCTTTGCCACTGCGGGAGGTCTTGCGCCGGGTTCGGGAAGATTATCCGGGGCGGGTGCTGCGCGTGCAGTTTGAATATGACGAGCGTCTTGAACTATGGGTGTATGACTTGCGCATGCTGGTCGATGACAACCGCCTGTTGCGCCTGAAAGTGGATGCCTTGAGTGCCGAAGTGCTGCTGGTGCGTGGGGTCAAGCGTTCTCATTCGAAAGGACATTGAATAATGCGGATACTGGTTGTCGAAGATGAACCGACCCTGGCGGGGCAGTTGCAACAGGCTCTGGAGCGGGCGGGCTATGCCGTTCAGGTCGCTCATGATGGCGAGCAGGGGCATTATCAGGGTGAGGTGGAAGCTTTTGATGCGGTGGTGCTGGACCTGGGTCTGCCTGGCATGGATGGCGTGTCGGTGCTGCGGCGTTGGCGCGCCTCGGGCCTGACCATGCCCGTGCTTATTTTGACCGCCCGTAATGACTGGCATGACAAAGTCGAGGGAATGGACGCGGGCGCAGACGACTATGTTGCCAAGCCGTTTCACATGGAAGAGCTGTTAGCCCGCATTCGCGCCTTGCTGCGCCGTGCCGCGGGACAGGTGAATCCGCGCTTGCAACTGGGCCAACTGGAGCTGGATGCGCGTTCGTCTTCAATTACCTGTGCAGGCATGGTGCTGTCGCTGACCAGCCATGAATATCGCTTGCTGGCTTTCATGATGCACCATCCTGCCCAAGTCCTGTCGCGTACCCAACTGACCGAGCATATTTATTCGCAGGACTTTGAGCGCGACTCCAACACCATCGAGGTGTTCATTGGCCGTCTACGCAAAAAGCTGCCGCCCGGCTATATCGAAACCGTGCGCGGCATGGGCTACCGTTTGGTAGACCCGCAAGCATGATTGCCGGGCGTGGTCGGGCCACCCTGGGCTCCTTGCGCAGCCGGCTCTTGCTGGGAACCCTGGCCTGGATCTTGCTCAGTATCATTCTGGCCGGGCTAGGGCTGAACCGTTTGTTTCAGGACCATGTGTATCGCCAGTTCGAGCAGCGTTTGCAGACTCATCTGGACCAGATCATGGCAGACGTCAATCTGGACGCGGCCGATGGTGTCACTTTGCAGTCGCGCCTGAGCGATCCCTTGTTTGAGCAACCTTATTCGGGCATGTACTGGCAAATTGCCCGGCGCGAGGCCGGCAGCCCGCAATGGACGGTGGCTTTGCGCTCGACCTCCTTATGGGATGAGGCCCTGGATGTGAACGCGCCCGATGCGCCCGGGGGCGTGTTGTCTTTGCCCGGCCCGGAAAAGCAGCGCTTGGTGGTGTTGCGCCAGGAGCTGGACGAGGTTAACGACAAGGGCCAAAGCCTGCAGATCATGGTGGCAGGCAACCGGGAGCTGCTGGCCGAGCCCTTGGCCCGTTTTGAGCGGATTCTGTTCCTGTCTCTGGGCGGTTTGGCCGTGGGCCTGATTTTGGCGGCCATCTTGCAGGTGGTGCTGGCCTTGTATCCCTTGCATCTGTTGCGACGCCGTTTGCTGGATGTGCAGGAAGGGCGCGAACCGCAAGTCAGCGGCAATTTTCCTAGCGAAATTCAGCCCTTGGTGGACGATTTCAATGCAGTGCTCAGTGCGAATGCAGGCATGGTGGACCGCGCACGGGCTCAGGCTGGCAACCTGGCCCATGCCGTCAAAACCCCGTTGACGATTATGGGCAACGCTGCTCAGGCGCACGATCCGCATCTGGCAGCATTGGTCAGCGAGCAGGTGGCCTTGGCCCAGCGACAGGTGGACCACCACTTGTCGCGGGCAAGGGCTATGGCGGTACGCGCCATTGGTGTGCGTACGGATGTGTCGGCCTGCCTGCAGTCCCTGTGTCGGGTGATGGGGCGTTTGCATAGCGACAAGCAGATCCATCTGAATCTGCCTGATCAGGAACTGCTTTTTAAAGGCGAGGAGCAGGACCTGCAGGAGATGGCCGGGAATTTGCTGGATAACGCCTGCAAGTGGGCGACGCAGAATGTGTGGTGCCAGGTGTGGCAGCAGGACAATGTGCTGCATCTGGTGGTGGAAGATGATGGCCCCGGCCTGGACCCGGAGCAACTGGAGCGTGTGTTTGGCCGTGGTCAGCGCGCAGATGAACGACACCCCGGTTTCGGTTTGGGACTGGATATTGTCCGTGAGCTGGCGCGCAGCTATCAGGGCAAGGTGCAAGCCAGCGCATCGGAGAAGGGGGGGTTGCGGCTGGATTTGACCTTGGCGAGTTAGGGCAGGAAGTGGAGGTGGTTCGCGGATGGAGTGGCGGGTGCGGTCAGGGCTAGGGGGCGGTACTAATCACCCATGAAAAACGCCCGGCGAAGCGGGCGTTTTTTAAAGATCTGACCTCAGGCCAGCATTAGTTCCACGGGCCAGCATCGCCGCCCAGGCTGTAGCGTCCGGCACCAATCAAGCCTACGGTCAATGCGCCGATCAAGAACATGCCTTGTAGCTCCAGAACCCAGATGCCTTGGGCGTTAAAGCTGCCGATCTGGTTGCTGTGGGCCAGGAGCAAGGCAATAAGCATGTTCATGGCTACAATCAAACCGCCTGCACGAGCATAAAAACCCAGGATCATCAGGACAGGAGCAATCACTTCGCCTATGTACACGCCCCAGGCCAGAAAGCCGGGCATATTATTGGCGATCAGCATTTTTTCGATGCCTCCAATGCCATAACGTATCTTGGCAACGCCGTGCAGCAGGATCAGTACACCGACCGTGACACGCAGCAAGAGTTTTCCAAGGTCATCGCGAGACATAGAGACGCTCCATTCATGTTGTGGGACAGCAAGGTGCGTTATTGTAGAAGACCGGGTTCTTAAAAGTATGACGGAGCATTTACATGACACAAAAGCAGGCTGTCGCAGCAGAACTGGCCCCCAGCGGGGTTTTGCGTGTTGCCATGAATTACGGCAATCCCGTCCTGGCCCAGCGCGGTGCCCATGAGCAGTCCCCTAAAGGTGTTTCAGCGGATCTGGCTCGCAGTGTGGCTCAGGAGCTGGGCCTGCCGGTGCAGTTCCATGGCTATGATGCAGCCCAGGCCGTGGTTGAGGCGGTGTACCGTGACGAGTGGGATCTGGCCTTTCTGGCGATTGATCCCAAGCGTGCGGAGAAGATCCGCTTTAGCGAGGCTTATGTGCATATTGAAGGCACGTATCTGGTACGCGAGGAGTATGCCTTTCAGACCGTGGACCAGCTGGATCGGCAGGGCGTGTGCATTGCGGTGGGCAAAGGCGCAGCCTACGACCTGTTTCTGAGCCGACATTTGAACCACGCAGATCTGGTGCGGGCGACAACCTCTGCCGATGCGATTGATCTGTTTGTAGAGCAGGAACTGGATGCCGCTGCCGGTGTGCGTCAGCCTCTGGAGCGCTATGCGCGTTCCCGCAGCGGTTTGCGTGTATTGCCCGATAGTTTCACCGTCATTCGTCAGGCCATGGCGGTGCCATCGGAACGTACGCTGGCCCATGCCTGGATCGAGGCTTTTATTGCCCGGCAGAAAAAAGAAGGGATGGTGGCGCAGTTTCTGGCGGACAGTGGTCAGGCCAACGTCACCGTGCCGGAGTAGGGTGAAGGCGGGGGTGGAGCGCGTTTTGCAGCGCCTGCCTGAACAGGGCTTGAGCCTTGCCGGCTTCCTGCCCCTTGGCTTGCAGCAGATAAATGGGCAAGTCCAGGCCATTGCTGCCCGTTGAAAACTGGATTCGTGCCAAACGCCCAGACTTCAATGAGGGACCCAGGCACGACAAGGGAAGATTAGCCCATCCCAGCCCCCGTTCCACCAGTTCCAGTGTCATGGCCAGACTATCCGTTTTCCATTGACGAAGGCTGAGCATGGATCGGTCTTTGCCGGTGTCGTTCTGCGGGCTGCTGATCACGATTTGTCTGTGGGCTTTCAACTCTTCCAGCGGGCGGGGGCCATTTTGCAGCAGGGGATGGCCGGGCGCAGCCACTGCGCTGATCGTTTCGGTCCACAGGGACTGAACAATTCCCACACTTTCCAGCTCCAGTCCGCCATAGGCAATGCACAAGTCCAGCTCGCGTTTTTTCAAGGCCTCGATCAAGGTGTCTTGCGCTGCCGTTCGCAGTTCGATGTCCAGGCCGGGATAGTGTTGCTCCAGAGCTTGCAGGGCGGTCAACGCGGGCTTGGGGTCGACATCACAGACCAGGCCCAGGCGCAAATAGCTTTCCAGACCTCCCGACAGTTCCTGCAGGTGAAGGCGTAAGGCCTGAAGGCGGCTGGCGATCAGTCTGGCATCGGGCAGCATGGCCAGCAGCTCGGCGGTGGGGACGGGTTCTCGACGGCTGCGATCAAACAGGGTCAGGTCCAGCTCTGCCTCCAGATTGGCGATGGCCATACTGACGGCGGACTGGGTGCGCCGCAACGTCCGTGCCGCTGCGGAGAAAGAACCGTGCTCCACCACGGCTAACAACAGTTCAAGATGGTCACTGGTAAGCATGCCTAAATCATCAGAAAAATTGATGGAATCTGACTTTTTCTAAAAGCTGTACTGCGGATAATCATGCTTTCTACGGTTTTAAGCAAGGATGTGTATCGTGCAGGGATGGAAAAGAAGAGTGGTGTATATCGGCCTGTTTGAATTGCTGGGCATGATGGTAGCGGCGACGGTCCTGGCTCAGTTAAGCGGCGCGGGGCCCATGCAAAGCGGTGTGCTTTCGTTCATGATCAGCACTTGCGCGGTAACGGTAAACCTGTTCTACAACATGATGTTTGAGGCCTGGGAGCGTCGTCGCCATATACAGGCTCGTACGTTCTGGCACCGGGTAGTGCATGTGGCCGGTTTCCAGCTTGTGCTGGTGTCCTTGCTGATCCCCTTAATCGCCTGGTGGCTGGATATCAGCTTGTGGAAGGCGTTTTTAATGGAGGCGGTATTGCTGGCGTTCTTTCCGCTGTTTGCCTTTTTCTATAACTGGGCATTTGATTGTATTTTTGGTCTGCCCGATTCGGTCGGCCTGAGCCCCAGCCAGACCCGCTAAGGACAAAAAGCTCCTATCCCCGTGGTTAAGGTGGGGCAAGGCTTAAGAGAACCAAAACAAAAAGGCCTTGCAGATTGCTCTGCAAGGCCTTTGAATTTTTTGGTCGGGGCGGCGGGATTCGAACTCGCGACCCTCTGGTCCCAAACCAGATGCGCTACCAGGCTGCGCTACGCCCCGACTAAGAAAAAAATTATAGCGTGTGAGAGTGAACTTGGCAAGCAAATGAGTTCTGAGTACGTAAGAAACCAAGGGTGACAGGGGGTCAGTGAACCTTGAGTGCGGTAAACGTATGTTTCTATTGAGGGATTAACTATTTTAGGTGCTTATAGTTAAGTGGCAATTTGATAACAAAGCAAGGTGTTCTTTGTTGTTTTCCATAGGGGCAGCATTCATGCACCGGGGGTAGATAAAAAAGTTGGGGGTGAATGCTGCTCATCATTTTTCCAAGAGGAGAACGCACGATGAGCCAAGTTTCACAGGGTGGGAGACTGACACGACGACACTTTCTGACCATGGTTGGGTACGCTGCGGGTGGCGCAGCGATGTATCAAGCCATGATGCGCCTGGGGCATGCCGCAGAGGGTAGTTATGACGGGCCGATTCGCCTGGAGGGTAAACCCAGGCCCGGGACCTCTGTCGTCATTCTGGGAGCGGGTCTGGCCGGTATGGTGGCCGCGTTAGAGCTGCGCAATGCCGGCTATCAGGTCAAGATTCTGGAATATCGCCACAAGGTCGGGGGACGCAACTGGACCTTGCACGGTGGGGACAGCTATACCGAGTTGGGGGGCGCCAGGCAGGATGTCAAGTTCGACAAGGATCAGTACATCAACCCTGGTCCGTGGCGCATACCCTTCCATCACCGGGCCTTGCTGGACTACTGCAAGCGGCTCAAGGTCAAGCTGGAGCCGTTTATCCAGTACAACTACAACGCTTATCTGCATAGCAAAGACCACTTCAATGGCAAGCCCCAGCGCTTTCGCCACATTCATGCAGATTTTCAGGGGCAGGTCTCCGAGCTTTTGTCCAAAGCCATCCATACCCACTTGCTGGATGCCCCCTTGTCCACAGAGGATCAGGAGAAATTGCTGGAAGCCTTGCGGAGCTGGGGCGCGTTGGACAAGAACATGGCGTATGTGAAAGGCCATACCAGTTCCGAGGTACGTGGTTTCGAGCGTGATCCGGGAGGTGGCCTGCATGCTCAACCCGAGTTTTCCGAACCGTTGAAGCTGGCTGATATTGTGCGCTCCAGCGTTTGGCACAATATGGGTATTCATGATTTGTACGAGTTCCAGCAGACCATGTTTCAGCCGGTCGGCGGCATGGATCAGATTGGCGCTGCGTTTGGTAACGAGCTGGAAGGGCTATTTACGTTTAATGCCAAGGTCACGGCCATCAAACAGAACGATGGCAAGGTGACGGTCGGCTACAAGGATCAAATCACGGGCCGTGAGCACACCGAAATGGCCGACTGGTGTGTCTGCACGATTCCCTTATCCATCCTCAGCCAGATTGATCTGGATGCCAGCAAGGCACTGCATGCTGCCATCGATGCCGTCCCTTATGCCCCTTCAGTCAAGGTCGGACTGCAGTTCAAACGCCGTTTCTGGGAGGATGACGAAGCGATTTATGGAGGTATCAGCTACACCGATTTGCCGATTACACAGATTTCCTACCCGAGCGCGGGCATGATGGCGGGCGGAAAAGGTGTTTTGCTGGGCGGTTACATGTTCGGGCCCAGCGCGGTGGAGTGGACGTCGCTCAGTCCGGAGGATCGGATCAGGAAAGCCGTGGAGTATGGCGCGCAGATTCATCCTCAGTACAAGGACGAGTTCGAGAGCGGGGTGGCCGTAGCCTGGCACCGCGTACCCTGGACACTGGGTTGCTACGGCATGTGGACGGATCAGACACGGGCTGCTCATTACGAGAACCTGTGCCAGATTGATGGTCGCCTGGTCCTGGCCGGTGAGCACGCCTCTTATGTCAACGCCTGGCAGGAAGGGGCCGTGCTGTCGGCCCTCAATGCCATTACCCGCCTGCACAGTCGGATTGTGGGCGAGCAACACGCTGATTCCCAAGGAGGGTAGTCATGATGATACGAGCACTCACGGTTTTTCTGGCTTGGGGTCTGATGAGCGCCAGTCATGCTGATACGGCAGTAGTGGGGGGCGATAAAGTGGTATTTACCCAGACTAGCGGTCAGGAAATTTATGAGCAAGTGTGTGCTTCCTGCCATATGATCGATGGCAAGGGCGCTCAGGGGGCCGGAATTTATCCGTCTTTGTCCCAGAACCCGAAACTGGGCGCACCTGCCTATGTGGTGTTTATGGTGAACCAGGGTAACAAGGGTATGCCTGGTTTTGGTGGTGTGCTCAATGACGAGCAGATAGCCCAGGTCGTCAATTACGTGCGCTCCCATTTGGGTAACGAGTTCAATGACACGGTCACGGCCAAGGAGGTGGCCGCGCAGCGCCCCAAGGAGCATCAGTATTTCGACCTGAACTAAATATGGATGGTTGACGCTATGCAGGCGATGGGTTGGAGCACGGTCTTTGCTGTGGAAATCCCCGTGATGGAGTCGGTGTTGCGGGGTACCGTGGTTTATTTCGTTCTGTTTATTCTGCTGCGCCTGGCGGGGCGGCGTGAGCTGGGGTCGTTAGGCGTTGCCGATCTGCTCATACTTTTGTTGATTGCCGATGCCAGCGGCAATGCCATGACGGGAGGCAGCAACTCCTTGACTGACGGCTTGCTGGTGGCGGCGACGATTGTAGGGTGGGGGTTTGTGGTCGATTGGCTGATGTATCAGTTTCCCGCGCTCAACAAGCTGGTTACACCCCGCAAAGTGTGTGTGGTCAGGGATGGGCAGTACCAGTGGCGGAATATGCGTCGGGAGTTTGTGACCCGCGACGAGATTCTCAGTGAAATGCGGCTGGCTGGCATCAAATCGCTCGATGAGGTCTGCGCCGCGTACATTGAGCCCAATGGCAAACTCAGTTTCTTGAAGGCGGAGCCAACTGAGACGGGTCCAGGGTAAAAGCCAAGGGCCGCAGGCAATAAAAAAGCACCGTTAAACGGTGCTTTTTTAAAATAGTGGTCGGGGCGGCGGGATTCGAACTCGCGACCCTCTGGTCCCAAACCAGATGCGCTACCAGGCTGCGCTACGCCCCGACTAAAGACAAGAATGATAGAACGAATAGCGGAGACGGTCAAGCCCCTGCTGGCAATTTTCAGCGTTTTTGCAGATGGGGCAAGGTGTAGGCCTGGGCGTGATACGCCCAACTGGGCCACAGCACATGGGCCAGGGCTTCTCGGGCCAATGTCTCATCAATCTGTTCCAGCGCTTCGTACTTGTCGGGTGCAGTATAGCGATATTGGCAAGGAGGCAGATGGGGCATCAGCACGGTCAGAATGTCGCCTTTCAGATAGCCGTAATTCTCGAAGTACTGCATCATGGCCCGGTCGCACTCTTGACGGGTCAGGTCGCGTCCGATCATGGGGTGCTCACTGTCAATGCCCATCAAAGACAGCAGGGTGGGAGCCAGATCGATCTGGCTGATAATGCGTTCGTCCTGGCGCTGGGGAACGCCGCCACCCAGAATCAGGGCAGGAATATGAAAATGACGCAAAGGCACCAGGTTGGCGCCGCCTACGCGAGAGTCATGATCGGCAACAATGAGAAATACCGTATCGTCCCAATAGTCTGATTCGCGCGCCTTGTTAAAGAAGTCGCCAATGGCCCAGTCGGCGTACCTTACGGTATTTTCGACGGTCGCGGGATCTCCCTCTACCGGAAAGCGCCCCGCGGGGTATTCCCAAGGTGAGTGGTTGCTGACGGAAAAGGCCAGTGTCAAGGTAGGCTGCTCCTTGTCCTGACTGAGCAGCTCGTGCAGCTTGTTGAACATGTCCTCGTCGCTGGCGCCCCAGGTGCCTACAAACTCAGGAGACTCGAAGCTGGATTGCTCATACAGCTCATCAAAGCCGTTACCCAGAAAAAAGCTCTTCATATTGTCGAAGTGAGCTTCGCCACCATAGATGAAGCGCGAGCGGTAGTTGTGTTCCTTGAGCAATTGGGCCAAGGTAAAAAAGCGGGTTTGCGAGCCGGGCAGGCGTAAGACCGCATCGGCCACCGTAGGGGGGAAACCGGCTGACACGGCTTCCAGGCCGCGTACTGAGCGAGTCCCGGTGGCATAGGCACGTCGAAAGTTCCAGCCCGTTTGTGCCAGCTTGTCTAGTTCGGGCGTCAGATTGGCCCCGCCCAGATTGCCGACATACTGGGCTCCAAGGCTTTCCTCCACAATCAGGACCAGATTAGGTTTGCGTGCGCGGGTTTGGCTGGGCGTTTGACGATGCAGCGTGGGCAGGTTCTCGGGGCCGACCGGCAAGGCAGCCGCATCACACACGATCTGGTTGATTTCTGCTGGGTCCATGCCGCCGTAAATATCCTCGGCAGAACGCTCGTTTTTCATGCTGTAGATAGCGTAGGCCACGTTGTACAGCGAATTGAGTGGCAGCGTGTTGAGCATGCTGTCGCTGCTCCAGGCTACCGAGGAAGGGTTGATGGGGCGGTGTGCCAAGGTACCGCGTATGGCCAGCGCGCACAGGGCGGCTCCCACCAGCATCCAGATGGGGCGCAGCCACCAGCTCATTACCGGATCGGGGGAGACCTGTCCAAAGATGGCCCAGCCTGAACACACAATCAGGCCCAGTCCTATCAGGGCGATGCCGATCATCAGTCGGTAGCCTTTCCACAGCATGCCCACCACTTCCTGCGGGTGCTTCAGATAGTCCACATACAGCCGGTTGGGGCGTGTGTCGTACTCAATGATGAACTGGGGCGTGGACACTTCCAGCAAGGTCAACAGGAACCAGGCGAAGGTAAACCAGACGGCGGCGACCGTCGTCATGAGCGGATAGTGTCCCACCCAGGGGGCCAGCAAGACCACGGGGGCGCTCAGGGCGGCAATCATCAGGGCATCAATGCGCAGGCCGCCAATCAGGATAGGCAGCAGGCCACCGGCTTGGCGTACACGTGGCCATTGCCACAATGCGAAGGCCAGCCGAAAGGCGGTCAGCAAGATCAGGGCTGAGGGAACAAATACATAAACTAGATGGCGCATAAGAGTGGGGTCCTGAATCGACCTGAGAGCCACAGGTGGCGGCACGGGCATCGAATTGCACGATTGTATGTCAGTTTGCCAGGCAAGCCATGGGGTGGCGGGGCTTCATACCCTTAACGGCAGGGGACGGTGCCTGTGTGACTGGGGCGTGCCAGACAAAAAAAAGCAGCTCGCCGGAACGGACAAGCTGCTGTCAAGGAGGAGACAAGAGAGCCGGCCCCGCGCTCAGGGCCGGCTGCGGGTTCAGGCGACGCGCTGGCTAGGTTCCGTACGCGCACGGAACTGGCTGCGCTGTTGTTCGCGCAAGGCGTAGGCTTTCACCTGGCCCGCATCCTTGACATGACCATAGCCTCGGATCAGGTCGGGATAGTTGAGCCAGCGCAGAGCCACTTCCAGATTGTCTGCATCCAGGTGCGCACTGACCTCATTCAGGTCGGCCAGATAGTCCTGAATGTTTTGGCGCTCCTGACGACGCTCCTGGGTATAGCCAAATACATCCAGCGCGGTTCCCCGTAAACCTCGCAAACTGGCCAGAATCTTGAACAAGTGGCGGGTTGACGGGCCAAACTTGCTTTTGACGGGCTGGCCCTGACTGTTTTTGCGCCCCAGCAGCGGAGGGGCCAGATGGTACTGAATCTGGTAGTCCTTGCCGGGTTCACCTGCAAATTGCGCTCGCAGCTTGTCCAGAAAGGCCGGGTCGGTGTAGAGACGGGCCACTTCGTACTCGTCCTTGTAGCTCATCAGCTTGGCCAGTTGCGTGGCCGCGATACGCGTCAGCGGCAGTGTCTTGTCCTGGTCCAGACGCGACTCGCGTTCCATGATCGGCTTGATGGCGTCGCGATAACGTTGGGCCCAGGCCGGGTTCTGGTAGGCGCTCAGATGCGCTTCCATGCGCTTGATCAATGCCTGCACGCTCTCGGGAAAGGTGACCGCGCGGGCTTTGGGCGTGGCCCCTTCCATCAAGGTTTCTATGCCTTTTTCTGCAGCAAGACGACCCCATTGGAATGCTTCGCGGTTGGCTTTGACGGCCACTCCGTTCAGTTCGATCGCGCGTAGCAGACTGTCCATGTGTAGTGGAATCCAGCCGCGCTGAAAGGCATAACCCAGCAAGATCGGGTTGGCATACAGGGCGTCTCCCATGACATGTACCGCCAGGGCGTTGGCGTCCAGATAGCGGATGTCTTTGCCTACGGCGTTCTCAATGTCCGTGCAGGCGGTTTGCAATGGAAACTTCCAGTGTGCATTGCCGATCAGATCCGAGGTCGGGCTGGCCGCCGTATTGATAATGGTGTGCGTGCGGTCGCGGCTGACCCGACTCAGGACGTCGGTAGAGGCGCTGACCAGAGCATCACTGCCAATTAGCAAGGACGCCTCGCCGGTTGGAACACGGGTGGCATGCAGTTGATCGGGGCGGCGCGCAATTTGCACATGGCTCAGGACGGCACCGCCTTTTTGCGCCAGACCTGCCATATCCAGAACGCTGACCCCTTTTTGTTCGATATGTGCAGCCATGCCCAGCAAGCCACCGACAGTCACCACCCCGGTGCCGCCAATGCCAGCGATCAAGATGCCGTAGGTTCTGTCCAGGTCAGGCAGTTTGGGTAACGGCAGGTCCGCCAGATTGAAGGACTCCAGGGAACGACCCTGGGCCTCGGGTTTGCGCACTTGCGCCCCTTTCAGCGTGACAAAGCTGGGGCAAAAACCGTTGACGCACGAAAAGTCCTTGTTGCAGGAAGACTGGTTGATACGACGCTTGGAACCCAGAGGGGTGTCCAGAGGTTCGACAGACAGGCAGTTGGATTTGACCGAGCAGTCACCGCAGCCCTCACAGACCGTGTCATTGATAAAGGCCCGCAAGGCCGGGTCCGGGTACGTTCCCTTTTTGCGGCGACGGCGCTTTTCGGTCGCGCAGGTCTGGTCATAGACCAAAATAGTGGTACCCGGTATTTCGCGCAGTTCGCGTTGGACGCGGTCCAGTTCATCGCGGTGATAAACCGGCGGATTGCCCGCCAGAGTGACGCCCTTGAATTTTTCGGGCTCATCGGTCACCACGACAATTTTGCGCGCGCCCTCGGCATGTACCTGGGCGATGACGTCTGTGACCTTCAAAATGCCATCGACAGGTTGACCGCCCGTCATGGCCACTGCGTCGTTGTACAGAATCTTGTAAGTGATATTGGAGTTGGCGGCGATGGAGGCGCGAATAGCCAGGATGCCGGAATGAAAATAGGTGCCGTCGCCCAGATTGGCGAAAACGTGCTTTTCGTCTGTAAAGGGTTGCTGGCCAATCCACGCGACCCCTTCACCTCCCATATGACTGAAAGTGGACGTGCTGCGATCCATCCAGACGGTCATGTAGTGGCAGCCAATACCGGCCATGGCGCGGGAGCCTTCGGGCACGCGCGTGGAGGTGTTGTGCGGACAACCCGAACAGAACCAGGGTTTGCGCTCGACACTGACGCGGGGCATGCGGGCCTCGCGGTCCTTGGCATCCAGAATCGCCAGGCGGGCTTGAATGCGGGCACGCAATTCCTCGGAAATATCCATGGTGCAGAGCCGACGGGCAATAGCGCGCGCAATAATCGCCGGAGACAGTTCGCCTTGCGGGGGCAGCAGCCAGGGGGAGCGCGATAGCGACCACTCGCCGCCGCCGTGTTCGGTCTCGTCAAACTTGCCGTAGACCTTAGGGCGTACATCATCGCGCCAGTTGTACAGTTCTTCTTTCAGGGCGTATTCCAGGATCTGGCGTTTTTCTTCTACCACCAGAATTTCGGTCAGACCTGTTGCGAACTGGCGAGCATCCTGGCCGTCCAGAGGCCAGATACAGCCTACTTTGAACAGCCGGATACCCAGCTCGGCACACAGCTCGTCAGACAGGCCCAGATCGGCCAGGGCCTGCCGCGTATCCAGGTAAGCTTTGCCGGCAGTCATGATGCCAAAACGGGCGTCGGGCGAATCAATCTCGACGCGGTTCAGCTTGTTGGCGCGCACATACGCCAACGCGGCGTACCACTTGTGATTCATCATGCGGGCTTCTTGTGCCAGCGGTGGGTCTGGCCAGCGGATATTCAGGCCGTCGGCGGGCATGTCCTCGATTTCGGGCAGGATAATGTTCAGGCTGTCCGGGTCCAGATCCACCGAGGCATTGGATTCCACTACTTCGGTGACACACTTCAAGGCAACCCACAGGCCCGAGAAGCGGCTCATGGCCCAGCCGTGCTGGCCAAAATCCAGATATTCCTGCACGTTGGCCGGGTATAGCACCGGGATGCCTGCCGCGGCGAAAACGTGATCGGACTGATGGGCCACCGTGGAGGATTTGGCGCCGTGGTCATCGCCGGCCAGTACCAGTACTCCGCCGTAGCGTGAGCTGCCTGCCGAATTGGCGTGTTTGAAGACATCCATGGAGCGGTCCACGCCTGGGCCCTTGCCATACCACATGGCAAAGGTGCCATCGAAGCGGGCGCTGGGATACAGATTGGTCTGCTGGCTACCCCAGACAGCAGTAGCGGCCAGATCTTCGTTCAGACCGGGCTTGAACACGATGTCGTGTTCCTTGAGATGTTTGCTGGCCTGCCATAAAGCTTGGTCTACGCTCCCTAATGGGGAGCCCCGGTAACCAGAGATAAAGCCGGCCGTGTTCAGGCCTGCGCGCCGGTCACGCTCTTTTTGCAGCATGGGCAGGCGCACCAGAGCTTGGGTTCCGCTCATATAGGCGCGCCCCTTGGTGACGGTGTATTTGTCATCCAGGGACACGGATTCCAACATGGCCTTGTAAGGTTTGTGGAGAGGGGCATTCATGAGTTTGTCTCCTGCAGGAAGAAAGGTTTTCGTGCAAGTTGTTTTAGTTTGTGCTTTAGTCTAGGGCAGCTTTTTGTTATCGTAAAATCAAATTTACGAGTACCTGATATCTGAAAAACGGATGGCTATGAAACACGAAGTGACCTTGCGGCAGTTTCGTTATTTCATTGCGGCCGCTGTCAGCGGACAGTTCTCCGCGGCCGCTCAGGCCGAGAATGTCTCGCAGTCGGCGATCAGCAATGCAGTCCAGAGCCTGGAGCGGCAGTTGAATGTGGCGCTCTTTGAGCGTTTGCCGCACGGTGTGGAGCTGACTCCGCAAGGGCAGGCGTTTTTTCATCATGCCCATCATGTGATTGATGCCGTCAGTGATGCGCTGAATCACGCCGATTTGCGGCGTCAAAATATTGAAGGACAGATTCGGGTGGCGGCTGGCTACACGGTTCTGGGCTATTTTCTGCCTGACCTTATCAGTCGCTTCAAACATAGCTACCCCAATATCGATATCGAGCTGGTGGACATGGAGCGTCCCGAAATGGAAGCGGCCTTGCAAAGCGAGCGCATCGATCTGGGGGTAGCGATCTTGTCCAATATCAGTGATCTGGCCATGTACGGGCATCATCGACTGAGCAGCTCCCGTCGTCGTTTATGGGTGTCGGACCAGCATGCCCTGGCCAATGAGTCCAGTGTGTCCTTGGCGCAAATCAACCACTACCCTTATATTTTTCTGACTGTGGACGATGCGGATGCGGCCGCCAGGCGTCATTGGGGCAGCCCAGGCTTTCCGGAGCGTGTCGCCATGCGCACGCGCTCTTTGGAAGCCGTGCGGGGGCTGGTGGCTTATGGTTTCGGGGTGACGATTTTGTCGGATATGGTCTATCGTCCCTGGTCACTGGAGGGCAAGCGCATCCAGGCCATCGGCATTCACGATCCGGTGGAGTCTGTGGAGGTAGGCTTGTTGTGGCCGAAAGAGCGGGAGCCCGAAGGACTGGTCGCCTTGTTTCAGCGCTTTCTGATTCAGGCCTGTGACCACGATATGGCCCGCGCCGGCATGGGGAGCCGACGCGGTGGGGGACTGCTGTAAGGGATCTTAGGGTACCAGAGCCAGACCGATGCGAAATTGTGAAGAGCGGTCACGGTAGCCCAGCATGGTTTCTGCATAGCCAGAGAAGTATTGGCCGTAGATATAACCGTTCATGTTCAAGGGGGTACGGTTCAGTGGCCAGGCGATCGAGAACTCATGTGTATTGCGGCTGCCAGCCCCTTTGTTGTACATGCCCGACAAAACCAGCCCGTTGTCCTGAGCGTAGCGCAGCTTCCAGTCATAGCGACCCCGATAGTGCGCCCAGTCGGCGTTCTCGCCCATGAACACATAGTGTTTGATACGGGGGGCAAACGTCAGGGTGGCACCGTGGTCAAAGCGGTAATTGAACTCAGGCTGGATAAAGACCTCGTTCATGGAGCGGGAATCGTCGCCTGACTTGCCGTTGGAGGAGTGCTCATACCCGCTTGCCAGGCCCATGAACAGGCGTTTTTGCTCGGACTCCCAGATGGAGTCTTTACGCCAGAACAGGCTGGGGCGGTAGGTGGTGTCGACAAAGGGCTTGGAGTCGGCATGCAAATCCCACAACGCGGTTTGGGTATAACCAATATAGAAGTGGTCGTAGAATTTGGGGTTGCTCGGGTCTTGGGGCGAGTGCAGGCGGTATTTGAAGCTTAGCTGGAAGCGGGCATTGTTGCCGCCTTTGTTGCCGACAATAAAATAGGTCGGGTCATGGGCCGAGATGGCATTGCTGAAGTTTTCAAAGCTGGAGTTGGCAGGTTTGAGCCCTTGTCCGCTGATGATGGCGGGCCCTTCGGGCTGAGCGCCCGCAGCGACGGCCTGAGCGTAGGGCAGGGCAGGATCGACGACTCGTGGGTCGTTTCCGGCGCCTGCATTCACGACCGCGCCATTGGCTGGCTGCGAGGTAATCGGGCTGCGGGCCTGCGGATTGGTGTCCAGAGCCAGCATCACGCGCTCACCTTCAATATTCACTGCTTGCAGGCCCGTCAGCCCATTGGGGACCACGGCGCGCCAACTGTAAGCGGTGAAGTTGTTGGTGGGGATGGAGGCTCGGGGGCGGGCATTGACCAGTTCAGCCAGACTGCGGATCACGTTACCCTTACCGTCGCGCCACTGCAAAACCAGGTTGCGTGGGGCGGTCCAGGTCATCAGACTGCCTGTGTCGTTGTAGACGATGGCGTCAATATTGACGCTTTCGCCCGAACTGGCCTGCACTTGGCGCAACTGGTAGGTAATACCTGCCTGTGCGGTATTCAGAATTGTGCTCAAGATAAAAAGAGGGGCCGATAGTATTAAAGAGTGCTTGCTTAGTTTCTTTGTGGTCGGCATGAAAAAGAGTCCAGGAAAACGGGTTAATCCGTACACGACTGTACCATTTAGGATTAAAAATACTACTTATAATTGTTTTTCTTACAGTATTGACACTCTGATGAGCTTGCGGCTTATCTAAAACCGCTTTTCAGGCTAAAATACTCGATTGTCTTTTGTAGCCGCTATTTTCTCAACAATAGGGCTGAAATAAATTCTTGTTCATACAGGACTTTTATTTCGAGACAGTGCATCGCCTGATCGTGTGGGTGATGCCGCCATCACCTGGCGGGTGTAGCTCAGTTGGATAGAGCACAGGCCTTCTAAGCCTGGGGCCGGGGGTTCGAACCCCTCCACCCGCGCCAACCTTACCCTTTTCCGTGCACACTTTGTCCCTTTCCGGTCTGGATCGGGGGCTTGTGGCTGCTCGTGTCAACGGGGTCGTTATTTTCTCCAACCCCATGTTGCATAAGGAATATGACCGACTTTATGGCGGTTTTTTCTGGAGGGCATTTAGTCTGTCCTAGGCATAACCCTGAGGAGACGCAGTTAGTAAGTATGGTGTAAGTGTCGAGCTCTAATGTTCACCGCATAGACGTCGGCAGGCGTCTTCATAACGCCGTTTTCAGCCTGTGAGGGCTGGGCCGGTTCAATAAGATACGCCAGCGAACAAGGCGTTCAGAACAATGCGGAGACAAACTATGCAAGACCCCCTTGTAGGTCGGATTACGGCCAATCCTCGCTATCAAAAACTGGTCAAGACCCGGCTGCGGCTGGGCTGGATACTCACCATCGTCATGCTGGTGGCTTACTACAGCTATATCGGCATTATTGCGTTCGACAAGGAGCTGTTTGCCACACGCTTGGGTGAGGGCGTCATGACCCTGGGCATTCCTATCGGTTTTGGCGTGATTGTGTTGGCAATTGTGATTACGGGCATTTATGTCTGGCGCGCCAATACCAAATTCGACCAGATGGCCAAGGAAGTGCTTGAGGAGGTGCGTAAATGAAGCGTTCCTATCTTCGTTCCGGCCTGGCTCTGGGGCTGTTGCTGGCCAGTCCTGCCTTGTGGGCAGCGGGTGGCGATCTGGGCGAGCTGCAAAAGCAGGCGACCAACTGGACGGCCATCGGTATGTTCGCCGTCTTTGTGCTGGCGACGCTGTGGATTACCAAATGGGCGGCAGCGCGCACCAAGTCGGTCTCGGACTTTTATACGGCGGGCGGCGGCATCACCGGCTTTCAAAACGGACTGGCCATTGCCGGTGACTATATGTCCGCGGCGTCCTTTCTGGGTATTTCCGCTGCGGTGATGATCAATGGCTATGATGGCCTGATCTATTCCATCGGTTTTCTGGTGGGCTGGCCCATCATCACATTCTTGCTGGCAGAAAAGCTGCGTAATCTGGGTAAATTCACCTTTGCAGACGTGGCAGCCTATCGTTTCCGCCAAGGCCCCATTCGTGCCTTTGCGGCGTCCGGCACGCTGGTGGTGGTGCTCTTTTACCTGATTGCCCAGATGGTGGGTGCAGGCCAGTTGATCAAACTGCTGTTTGGTCTGGAATATTGGGTTGCCGTGGTGCTGGTGGGTGTGCTGATGATGGTTTACGTGCTATTTGGCGGCATGACGGCCACCACCTGGGTACAGATCATCAAGGCGGGCCTGCTGCTGTTTGGCGCCTCTTTTATGGCCATCATGGTGCTGGCGCAATATGGTTTCTCGCCAGAAAAGCTGTTTGCCGCGGCGGTTCAGGTCAAGACCGAGGCCGCGCTTGCTGCCGGCAAGGATGCTGCTCAGGCGGCGACCATCGGCCAGGCCATCATGGGCCCGGGCAATTTCATCAAGGACCCGATCAGCGCGATTTCCTTTGGTATGGCCCTGATGTTCGGTACGGCAGGCCTGCCGCACATTCTGATGCGCTTTTTTACGGTGCCTGATGCTAAGGAAGCACGTAAATCCGTGTTCTGGGCAACCACCTGGATCGGCTACTTTTACATCCTGACCTTCATCATTGGCTTTGGCGCAATCGTGCTGGTGTCGACCAACCCCCGTTTCCTGGAAGTGGGCGGCGACCTGATTGGTGGCTCCAATATGGCTGCTGTGCACCTGGCAGATGCGGTCGGTGGCGATGTATTCCTGGGCTTTATGTCGGCCGTCGCCTTTGCCACGATTCTGGCCGTAGTGGCGGGCTTGACCCTGTCGGGTACGTCGGCTGTGTCGCATGATCTGTATTCCACGCTGATCAAGAAAGGCGAAGCCAGCAATGAGGAAGTCATGCGCGTGTCTCGTGCAACCACCCTGGCACTGGGGGTGATTGCGGTGTTGTTGGGCATTATTTTCGAGAAACAGAACATTGCTTTCATGGTGTCACTGGCCTTTGCGATTGCCGCCTCGGCCAACTTCCCGGTCTTGTTCCTGTCCATTTTGTGGAAAGGATGTACGACACGTGGCGCCACGATAGGTGGGTTCCTGGGCCTGGTCGTGGCCCTAGTGCTGACGTTGCTCTCCCCCTCGGTATGGGAAGCCACTTTGGGCAATCCTGCCGGCTCCGCGCCCTTCCCATACGCGTCGGCAGCGTTGTTCTCCATGCCATTGGCCTTCCTGGCAATCTGGTTCTTCTCGATCACTGATCGTAGTCCGCGTGCCGAGATTGACCGTGCTGGTTTCGAGGGGCAGTCCGTGCGTTCCGAAACGGGTGTGGGAGCAGAAGCGGCTTCTGCGCATTAAACCTTCCTGCCAGACCGGGCTGAATGCCTGTGTCTGGCGGCCTTAGCTGGTTTTGTGGGTGTAAGAAAAACCGGTAGGTGAACGACACCTCAAAGGTTGGCGACCTGTCCAACTTTTGGGGTGTTTTTTGTTCGATGTGCGATGCACGCGTCAAGTCGGGCGCGGTAAAGCGCTATTGAAGCGACTGGGCGATGACTGAACGCAATGCGGCCCTGGCGATACGATTGCAACCATGCGGGTCCCAAGCTCAAGCCTCGATCCCAAGCCCAACCGACGACACCCAAACCCAGAACCCGACGCAAAGACCTGGGCTGTGCGTCATGTCACGGCAAGGCCCTTGACGCTGAGTTTGATTTGAGCCGCACAACCTGATGCGGGCTGCTCCGTGATGGCAATCACAGCCGCCCGTTTTTTTCCGCCTCAATGCCTGGGCCGTGCGCCGGACCAAGTCTTGAGTTCAGCTCTGGGTTTCGCAGGGGACAGGCAGGCCGTCAAAGCGTTCGTAGAAGTAGGCGGCGGCCTCGGGCGCCTGCTCATCCTCGGCACGCAAGGTAGACAGGATATAGCGTTCTGCCTTGCCGCAGACCTGACGATATACATCCCGGCACAGCTCGTAAGCCTGTTTTCCTGCCCAGCCTGTCGGCAACAGTTCGATGGGCAACTGGGGGTCGTGCAGTTGGATGCGACGGAACTCGTGAATCAAGAGCGTGCGAATGACAAATGCCAACTGGTCATCGTAGGGGTGGCCGGCGTCCAGCATGTTCAGGGCAGGCGCGAAACGTTGTATGAACTGCCCATAGCCGCTGGCAACCTGCGCCAGATCCCAGCTGTCTTGAATAAGTTGCGACAGAGGGCGCGTCTGAGGCAGTTGCGAGGGTTCCAACTTGGCCACATAGACTTGCGACTGGGCCTGGGTGGCCTGCAGGATGTAATCCAGAATCGTGTGATCGGGGTTGGGGTGCAGGAAAGCGGTGGGTGATAAGGCGCAAAAACCTTCCCACAGCAGCTCCTTGCGCAGGTCCGCCCGCTGCTTGGAGTTCATCATCAGGCTGGGCATGCTAAAGACCAGCGTCCATTGGCCATCCCACGCCAGATAGGTTGGGGTGTAAATGCGTTGATACGCATGCTCAAAGCGCTGGCTGGCTTCGGGCCGCAAGGTGTACTGGCTGCGCCGCCCTTCACGTTGCGCGCTCAGCCAGCCCTCCTCGGCCAGTCTGTACACGCTGGTGCGTACCAGCCGGTCGCTGATCCCAAAGGGCGCCAGCAACTGGATCAGGCTGCCCAGCCAGAGTTTGCCGCCATGCGGGCGAATCACATCGCCAAACAGGGTCATGACCAGGGACTTGGCACGCGGAGGGCGGTTTTCCAGATGGTGGGCGGCCCAGTGGGCCAGGTCGGAATAAGAAAGCTCGGACATTGTTTTTTTAAAGGCGCTCAAGGCTGTGTGAGAGCGGCACGCCTGTCTGTGTTGACCGGTTAAGCGCTTGATTATAAAGGGTGGGTGTACAAGCGCACTGAAAGATTATGCCAGCCAGGGGCTTTCTTGATCTTTGCAGCAGTTTTGCATGCACGTACCCTACAAATAGGGACTGGCTAACCAGATCAGCCGATTGCGCAAGCGCTTGCCAAAGCCAATGGCATTCAGGGATTCCAGGCTGACGGCTTCGGCGTCTTCAATTTCCAGGTCAATCAGGTTCTGGATCTGGCGTGCGGTGTCTCGGCTGTAGATTTCCACGTCCAGCTCAAAGTTCAAGCGCAGGCTACGAGGGTCCAGATTGGATGAGCCGATATAGGACCAGACGCCATCAATGGTCATGAGTTTGGAATGATTGAATGGCCCCCGGGCGCGCCAGACCCGACAGCCCGCGCGTAGCACCTGGTCGAGCTGGGCCGTCATGGCGTAATTGACCAGACGCAGGTTGTTCTGCCCTGGAATCACGATGTCTACCTGTATGCCACGCCGCGCCGCCGTGTTCAGAGCTCCCAATAGAATCTGGTCGGGCAGGAAATAGGGGGACTGGATACGGATATGGCGTTGTGCGATGGCAAACGCACCTTGCAGCATGTGGTGGGTGCTGGCCATGAAGCGGTCAGGGCCGGAAGCAATGCATCGGGCTGGCACATGAGGCCGGGGGGCGGGCGTGGCGCTGGCATGCCAATAGTCCGGCGACAGATCCTCGCGAGTGGTAAATTGCCAGTCGTGTCGAAATGACGCCAGCAATTGCATGACAGCCGGGCCTTCCAGGCGAAAGTGCGTGTCCTGGGACGGTTTGCCGTCGCTATATTGCGCCATAAAGGACTCGCGCAGGTTCATGCCCCCGGTAAAGCCCACAGTGCCATCCACAATCAGGAGTTTGCGGTGACTGCGCAGATTGGCGTAGGGCATGCGCAAAAAGCCCAGGGGGTTGGTCATGAAGAGAGCGCAGCGTATGCCCTCACGGCGCAACAGTCGCACAATGGGGGTGCGTGAGTATTTAGCGCCAATGGCATCGACCAGCACCCGAATCTGCACGCCTCGCTGGTGCGCGCGTGACAGGGCGCTGACAAATTCCTGGCCCAGGCGATCGCTATCAAAAATATAGCTTTGCAAGGCAATCGTGTTGCGAGCCTGTTCGATGGCTTCCAGCATGGCGGGGTAGGCCTGATCGCCGCCCAGCAAAACCCGCACATTATTGCCGTTGCGTAGTTGACTGCGGCTGACACGGTCTCCCAGGATCTGCAGGGACCGAAACGGGGCGCCCACCAGTGCGCCAATGTCAGAGACTGGGGGGTGTAAATAGGTAACCTGTTCATAAAACACGTCCGCGCTGTGTTCGAGGCGGCTTTGTCTACGTACCCGGTTGATGCCGGCGATCAGGTACAGAAATGGCCCTAACAAGGGCGACATGATGATGACGCCAACCCAACTGATGGCCGCGCGGACATCGTTTTTGGTCATGGCGGCATGAATGGCTGCAGATGCGCCCAGGATCACGCTGAGTGCCAGCGCCAGGTGCGGCCAGTAGTCGTGCAGCAGGGCGCGCAGATGGATCAAGTGCTCTTGCATGGTGTTAGCTGTTCCGCTTCTGGTCGGGCAGGTCCGGGCGTTGGTAAAGGCTGTGCATCCAGGATGGGTTTGGTTTGCCGCGAGCGGCAAACTGTTGCAGACGGGAAGGGGAGCGCCAGACGCCTCCGCCTATTCCAGGACTGGGCTGGACGCCATACCAAAACCATTGGCCGTCTTCATCTTGTGCAAGCCAGTCCCAGTTAGCGGGTGCCTGATCCCAGCAGGGGAAACCGAATGTCATCAGCAAATTTCCAGAAAATGGGACAGATTAGAGTATAAGAAAGCGTGGTTTTGTGCCAGTTTCTATTACAAAGGGCGAGTGCAGAAAAAAAATGAAGAGGTCCGGGCGCCTTGATATGTCGTACTGTCCCTTCTGATAGAGGCGGAGTGAGCCTTGGGTAGGGCGTGTCCGAGGTTCACAATCGAACACAGTTTATTGTCCAGCCTGAACTTGTCGGGAGTGTGTGAAGGTGCCAAACTTGCTACGATGAACCAACGCAAAAAAGCCCGCTACGAGGCGGGCTTTCAAGTATTTTTCCAGTTCCTGATTTTGTCACCCTTTAAGGAGATACGCAAAACCTGGGAAGCGGTAAATTTTGGGGTGACCGATGGGGCTCGAACCCACGACAACCGGAATCACAATCCGGGACTCTACCAACTGAGCTACGGTCACCACTGTTTGGTGCAGTACGTATTAACAGTACATATTAAGTACTTACTAATTTACTGCTTTTACTTGTTGCTTGCCGTTTAAGGCTTGCTGTGAAGTAAAAAATGTATTCTAGCACGCTTTTTTTAAATAGTGCAACACCTGTGCAAGAATACCTCGACCCTGAACCCCGCCCCGGTCTTGCCGGGCAGTGTGTGACTCAGGTTTAATGTTTTTCCCTCGTAATAGCAAGGAAGCGCGATATGTCTCAATTATTCGTCGTTCATCCCGAAAATCCTCAACCCCGCGCATTGGCCCAGGCCGCCGAACTACTGGCTAAGGGAGGGCTGCTGGCCATTCCTACTGACTCCAGCTATGCCGTAGTCGCCCGTCTGGACGACAAGTCCGCCGCTGATAACCTGCGGCGCCTGCGTGGCTTGGACGATCGCCACCATCTGACCTTGCTGTGCCGTGATCTGGCCGAGATCAGCCACTTTGCCAAAGTGGACAACCCGCAGTACCGCCTGCTGAAAATGGCTACCCCCGGTCCGTGGACATTTATTCTGGAAGCGACCAAGGAGGTGCCCCGTCGCGTGTCCCACCCCTCTCGCAAGACGATCGGTATTCGGGTTCCCAATCAGAAAGTGGCTCTGGCTCTGATGGAACAGGTGGGCAGCCCCTTGATTTCCACCACCCTGATTCCCGAGGGCGAGGACGAGCCCTTAAATGATGCCCAGGAAATTCTGGACCGTTATGCGCATCAGTTGGCCGCGGTTGTGGATGGCGGACCGTGCCCCTTGCAGGCAACCACTGTGATTGATCTGACCGGCCCTACGCCGCAAGTGCAGCGTCGTGGTTCGGGTGATCCTGCTACCTTGGGCTTGTCCTGAACTCCGGGTTTGCACAAAACTCGCGTCCAGGTGCCTATCCGTGTTTCAATTCTGAACCTTGAGGCAGCACTCGCTGTCTCAATCAGACGGGCTGTTTGCAGGCGACTGATCCGTGTGCATGCACAATCGGATCAGTTGCCGGCCTGGACCAAGGATCACCATGGACTCTTTTATACAGACCTTGACGGTCTATGCTCTGCCAGTCATTTTCGGCATCACCTTGCATGAAGCGGCTCACGGTTATGTCGCCCGCATGTTTGGCGACCCGACCGCCATGCTGGCCGGACGCATCAGTTTGAACCCCTTGCGCCACATCGACCCTATCGGCACGATTGTGGTGCCTGCCGTGCTCTTGCTGTCCAGCGCACTCATGGGAATGGGCGGCATTTTGTTCGGCTGGGCCAAGCCGGTACCGGTCGATTGGGGGCGCTTGCGCAACCCCAAACGTGACATGCTCTGGGTGGCTCTTGCCGGACCGGCTTCCAATATGCTGATGGCGATTCTGTGGGTCTTGTACGCACACTTGATGGTCAAGCTGGGGCAGGGCGACAGCCGCTTCTGGATGGGTATGGCCATTGCAGGCGTACAGGTCAATCTGGTCTTGATGGCCTTGAATCTGTTGCCCCTGCCGCCCTTGGATGGCGGCCGTATCGTATTTAGTCTCTTGCCGGATCGTTTGGCCTATCATTACTCCCGTATTGAGCCTTACGGCATGGTTATTCTGATCTTGCTGATGTTCACTGGCGTGCTTTGGACACTGATGCGTCCTTTGATTGCCCTGGGCGAAGGCGTATTGAAATGGTTCTTATGATTTAACGGCTTATCCGTTAAACTTGTGAGTCAATATTTTTTTGGGCTGTTGGGCCTTAAACCCGGAGATTCATCTCATCATGGCAAGTTCGGACTCTGCTATTTCCAATTTTCAGGGCAGCATGGTTGCCCTTGTTACACCCATGGATCCCAATGGGGGTCTGGATTTTGCCGCTTACCGAAAGCTGATCGACTGGCACATACAGGAAGGAACACGTGTGCTGGTGGTCGTTGGAACCTCGGGCGAGTCGCCTACGGTGTCGGTCGATGAGCATGCCGAACTGATCAAGGTGGCTGTAGAGCACGCCGCCGGTCGTGTTCCCGTGATTGCCGGAGTCGGTGGCAACTCCACCCGTGAAGCCATCGAGCTGTCGCGTCATGCGCAGGAAGTGGGTGCAGACGCCGGTTTGTCGGTGGTGCCTTATTACAATCGCCCTACCCAGGAAGGGATGTACCAGCATTTCCGCGCTATTGCAGAAGCGGTGGAATTGCCCCAATTCCTGTATAACGTGCCAGGCCGCACGGTCGCAGACCTGCAAAATGACACCGTGCTGCGTCTTGCGCAGATTCCCAACATCATTGGCATCAAGGATGCAACCGGCGATCTGGCGCGCGGTGGACTGCTGCTGCGTGATGCGCCGGAAGATTTTATTGTGGTCAGCGGCGATGATCCTACGGCTGCTTCGTATATCCTGCTGGGCGCCAAGGGCAATATTTCCGTGACGGCCAACGTGGCGCCACGCCTGATGAGCCAGTTGTGTCAGGCCGCTCTGGATATGGATGTACCCACGGTACGCCGTTTGAATGCCTTTTTGGCAGGTTTGAACAAGAACCTGTTTGTCGAGGCTAACCCCATTCCCGTGAAATGGGCCGTTGCAGAAATGGGCCTTACTCAGCTGGGATATCGTTTACCATTGACGCCGTTAAATGCACAGCATCACGAATTGCTGCGTCAATCCTTGAAACTTGCGGATCTTCTTCCATGATTGCTAAGCCAGTTAATAAAAGCCTGATCGGGCTGTCTCTGAGCCTGTTGGTGCTGTCGGGCTGCTCCACGGTGGACCAGATAATGGGCCGGGGCGAGTCGGTGAATTACAAGAGTACGGTTGCGGGCGATCCCTTGAGCATTCCGCCGGATCTGACCCAGGCCAACCGCGATGCCCACTATCGTGCCCCAGAAGGGGTGACCTCCTATTCGGTTTACTCGCAAGGTCAAAATGCGCAGCAAGCCAAAGGCGGAGCCGATCAGATTTTGCCGCAATCCGACGCTATCAAGGTGATGCGTGACGGTGATCTGCGCTGGCTGGTTGTCGACCGCCCCGTGGAGGATCTGTTTCCCCGTATTATTGATTTCTGGGGTGATAACGGGTTCACCATTCAGTCGCAGGACCCCCGTGCCGGCCTGATCCAGACCGACTGGGCAGAGAACCGGGCCAAGATTCCTGAAAGCTGGATTCGCAGCGCCTTGGGTTCCATTATCGATCAGGTCTTTGACAGCGGTGAACGTGACCGCTTCCGTACCCGCTTTGAGCGTGTTGGCGACAAGACCGAAATCTACGTCTCCCATCAACACATGGAAGAGACGCCCACCGCGGATGGCACCGCCTTTAAATGGGTGTTCGCCAAAGAGGATCCGGGTCTGAACGCGGCCATGCTGGCTCGCATGATGGTCTTCCTGGGATCGGATATTGAAACCGCTCGTGAGCAGGTGGCCAACGCCGCCAAGGACCCGTCCAGCGTTCAGGTTCAGGCTTCGGACAAGGGCGATCAGGCAGAGCTGCTGCTGAACGAGTCCTTTGATCGAGCCTGGCGTCGTGTCGGCGTGGCTATCGATTCGGCCGGTTTCTCGGTTGAGGATCGTGACCGCTCTGCGGGTGAGTTCTTTATTCGCTATCTGGATTCGGATACGGGCGAGAAGATTGAACAGCAAAACATTTTTGGCCGCATCTTTGGCAGTCGCAATACGGCCGAAGCCACGCCGTTCCGCATCAAGCTGCGTGCCCAAGGAGCCGGTACCCGCGTGACCGTGCTGGATCAGCAAGGTCAGGAGCAGACGACAGCGACGGCCAAGCGCATTATCAATGTGCTGTCCACCAATCTGCGTCCCGGTAGTTGATTGTCTTGAGTCGGCCTGCGAGCCGTCTGGAAAAAGCCCTGGTTATTGCCAGGGCTTTTTTTATGTCCGCCATTCGTCCTGACCGGGCTTGATGCTAAGTCATTGAGTCCACAGCCAGGCTGTTCACCTCATGAGTCTGCTGCCGCTCAGGTAAAGACCGCTCAATGGCTGCACGGAATGCCGTTGGGTTAGTTGGGAGTGCCGGTGCGTTTCCGGTGAAGTCTATGATTGCTCGTAAGAAGCCTTGCCCTCATCCGTTTGGGTGGATGAGCGGGGTGGAGCTGTATCGAGGAGGGCTGGACTTTCCATAAAACAGTAAAGATAATAGGAACTATTATCGTTTAGTGCATTGAGGAGTCGCCCATGCTGAAATTGTTTTTCCGTCATGGTTTACGCTTGTGTTTGCCTACGCGGCGGGGCCAACAAGCTGATGATTCCGCTTCTTCAGAGCCGCAGGCTCGACTGCTGGCGCTGATTGAGGCGTTGCCTCGTCGTCACCGCGAAGCTTTTGTGCTGCATCGTTTCGAGGGCCTGAGCTATAAAGAGATCGCCACTCGAATGGGCACAAGTTCACGAATGGTGGAGCACTATATACGCATGACCATGCGGGCGTGTCGTCATGATCCGGCGCGGTTCCATCGGGTAGATGGGGCGATGCCACGTTCGGCGGGCTCGTATGTGTAAGGAGGAGCACCTGCAGCACATTGATGAGCAGGCCTTGAATTGGCTGCTCAAACAGCACGAGCCCCAGTATCAGAACGATGCCCGTAGCCAGTCTGCCTTTCGCGCCTGGTTGACGATTGATCCCGAGCATCAGGCTGCTTTTCTGCGCTGGAAGTTGGAGTGGGAAGCCATGGATGCAATCAGTGAGGAGCAGGTGGGTCGCCTGCGTACCCGTTTGCAACAAGAGGCAATGAGCCGCGTGCAGAGACCGTGGCCTCTGCGTTTGTTAAATCGCGGTGTGGACGCCTGGTTCATCAATCCTGCCTGGCGCTTTGCGCTGGGTGGAGCGCTGTGCTTGCTGCTGGGCGTGGCGTTGCTGGGAACCGTGGGCAGCTACTTTGTTTAGGCCTTTTTGAATCTGCCTGGTCTTCATTGTGCCAAGGTGACTGAAGATGCTGTGCCGCTTGCTGAATACGGTCATCCAGCCTTGTAGCGCTCAGTCTGGGAATGACGCCCAGGCAAGGGCCGGGTAGATAGTCATGCAGCGTCTGCAGGTTTTCCTTGGCATAAGGGATCTCCGGGTCGATGAGGTTGGCCACCCAGCCCAGCACGCTCAAACCGCTGGCGCGTATGGCCTGAGCCGTCAGTAGCGCGTGATTCAAAGCGCCCAAACGCAGACCCACCACCAGAACGACAGGGAGCTGCAAAGCCTGTGCTAAATCGATACCTGTTCGCCCCTGTCCCAGGGGTAGCATGAAACCGCCCACTCCTTCCACGATGGCATAGTCGGCATGTTCCGTCGCCGCTTGAACCATGTTTTTGATCAACGCTGGGTCTAGTTCGATTCCCGCTTGATCGGCCAGGATGTGGGGAGCCGCAGCGGGCTCAAACAGGTACGGTGTCAAGGTTGCCGGTGCCAGCTTCAGGCTGGAGTGCCGGGCCAGCGCGTCCACATCTTCGTTATGCAGACGGCCTTCTGTTTCCTCGGCTCCCGACGCAATAGGCTTGATGCCCAGCGTGCGTGCGCCGCTTTGGCTTAGCAAATGAAGTAAGGCGGAACTGACCAGTGTTTTGCCAATCTCCGTGTCCGTGCCAGTCACAAAGCAGGCTTTCATGCGTATTCCCTCAACAACTGACCCAAGCCATTCAGGCAATGCTCCACCTCTTGCGTGCCCCATAAATAGCCGGGCATCAGGTATACCGTATTGCCGATAGGGCGCAGCATGAGTCCTTGCTGCAGGGCAGAGCGGTAAAAGCGTCGGGCAAAGCCCTGGTGATCGTAACGAGCCGGGCCTGTGTCCAGGTCAAAGGCCCAGATCACCCCGCAGCGGCGCAGATGCTGCATCTTGGGAGAGTGCAGTTTCAGCGTGTGCAAGCCTTCATCAAGTGCTTGAGCCAGTGTTTTTTGCAGTTCGTAAACGGGGTATTGCTGGAACAGATCCAGGGTTGCCAACGCAGCGCGGCAGGCCAAGGGATTGCCGGTGTAGGAATGGGAGTGTAAAAACCCGCGGCGCAAATCCGAGTCATAAAACCCTTGATAAATCATGGGGCTGGAGAGCACCACGGACAAGGGCAGCGTGCCGCCGGTAATTCCCTTGGACAAGCACAGCAAATCAGGCCAGATGCCAGCCTGCTCGCAGGCAAAGAAGGTGCCGGTACGCCCGCAACCCACGGCAATCTCGTCCAGAATCAAATGCACCTGATAGCGGTCGCACAGCTCACGCACCCCGCGCAGATAGTCGGGGGAGTGCATCTGCATGCCAGCCGCGCATTGCACCAGCGGCTCCAGAATCACGGCGGCAATGTCGTGATGACTCTCCAGAATCTGTTCCAACGATTGCAGTGCCTTTGCGGTAACCGGGTGGTGTTCGTCCGGGCTATGGGCCTGGCGCAGATCGGGACTGGCTGCCGTGTAGTGCTGGCCCAGTTGCGCACCGTAATTTTCCCGGAACAAAGGCACATCGGTGACGGCCAGCGCGCCCAGCGTTTCGCCGTGGTATCCCTGCGCGATGCCGACAAAACGGTGCTTGTGTTCCTGCCCCTGGTTACGCCAGTAATGCACGCTCAGTTTCAGAGCAATTTCCACGGCAGAAGCGCCGTCGCTGGCATAAAAAGCATGCCCCAGACGATGGCTGCTCAAGGCGGCCAATCGTTCGGAAAGCTGCACAACCGGCTCATGAGTCAGGCCACAGAGCATGATGTGATCCAGTTGCTGAGCCTGATCGCTAATTGCCTGCACCAGATGCGGGTGGCTATGTCCAAACAGATTCACCCACCAGGAGCTGATGGCGTCCAGATAGGCATTGCCGTCGACATCATATAGCCAGGCACCCGAGGCGCGTTTGATTGCCAGCAGCGGCACACCGTGATCGTGATGCTGCATTTGCGTGCAAGGATGCCAGACAGTCTGCAAACTGCGTTGAGCCAAAGGGGGAAAAGAGTTTGAATTCATGACAAATCACCGTAAAGAGTGGGCGGCTTCATGTAATGCCTGAACCAGTTTTTCAATATCGTGCTGCCGGTGGGCAGCAGACAGGGAAATACGTAAGCGGGCTTGATGGCGGGGGACGGTGGGTGGCCGTATGGCCGGTGCCCAAATCCCTTTTTTCAGGAGGCCGTCGGACAGCTGTAAAGCAGGTTCCACCTCGCCCATCAGCAGGCTTTGCACGGGCGTGTCGGACGGCGTCAGACGCCAGGGCAGATCCTGGCTCAAGCTTTGCAGCGTTTGAATGTGTTCTTTCAGCAAAGCCCGCTGGGGCTGGGCTTGTTTGATCAGTTGCAGGCAAGCCAGCAAGGATGCGCAATGTGCCGGAGCTAGCCCGGTGCTATACACATAGCTGCGGGCGGATTGAGTGAGCCAGTCAGCCACGTTGTGGGAGCAGGCAATAAAAGCGCCGCCTTGCCCGGCTGCCTTGCCAAAAGTCCCCAGATAAATCAGGCGCTGACGTTGCGTGCTATTGAGCAGGAAATGCTCTGGCGCGCCGCGCCCGGTTTCGCCCAATACCCCCAGACCATGCGCATCGTCCAGATACAACAGGGCATCGTGGCGTTCGCATAAGGTGATCAGCTCATCGACCGGGGCAACAGTTCCGTCCATACTGAACAGGCTGTCCGAGATCACCAGCTTGAACCCTGTCCTTGGACGACTGAGCAAACCATCCAGACGTGCCATGTCTCTATGGGGATACACGCGTAAACGGGCGCCGGACAGACGGCTGGCATCAATCAGGCTGGCGTGGTTCAGCCTGTCACAGAAGATGGTGTCGCCCGTGCCGACCAGCGCCGGAATCACGCCCAGGCTGGCTTGATAACCACTGACAAAAAGACGGCTGGCCTCAAAGCCGCTCCAGTCTGCCAGCTCTTGCTCCAGTCGCTGAGCCAGCGCATGATGCCCACAAATCAGTGGGGAGGCCGTGGCTCCGGCTACATCTTGTGCTGCCAGCAGTTTGAGTTGCGGGTGCTGGCTAAGGCCCAGATAGTCATTGCCTGCGAAACTCAGCAAGACCTGACCATTGCGCTCGATATGCGCGTCCGGCAAGGGGTGGCAGATTGCTCTTTGTCGCCACAGCTTCCGGGCCTTCAAGGCCTCTAGTTGCTGATCCAGGTGAGCGATAAAAGCACTCATGACGGCATGGCCCGGTAGTGAACCAGCAGGCGGTTCCAGCCCCTGTAGGCGGGAAGCTGAATACGCTCTCTTTGAGCCAATTGCAGGCGAGGCAGCAAAGGCAGGAACTGCTCAAGTACCAATTTGGCCTCCAACTGCACCAAACCCGCACCCAGGCAATGATGAATCCCGTAACCCATGGACAATTCGGCCTGATTGTTGCGGCTGAAGTCCAGGTCGTCGGGATGGGCAAAAACTTCCGGGTCCCGGTTGGCAGCACCCAAGAGCAACAGCAGTAGTTGACCTTTGCGCAAATGCTGACCGTGCCAGTGTTGGTCCTGCATCAAGCGTCTTGCCGTGTATTGAATCGGGCTGTCGTAACGCAGCAGCTCTTTGATCGCTGCGGGAATTTTCTGCGGATTCGACAGCAGGTCCTGCAGCTTGCTGGCGTCGTCAAGCAGCGTTTGAAACAGGGAGCTCAGCAGATGCCGGGAGGTTTCATAGCCTGCAAAGAGCAACATACAGGACTGTGCCAAACGCTCGCGCCTGCCTTGAAGGGAGAGCTGTTCGTCATGCAAAAGTCGCCAGGCCAGCCCACCTTCTTGCAGCTTGGCGCTGTTCCCCAGAAAGTCAGCCATATCCAGCAAGGCGTCCTGCGTATCCATTAACAAAGGTAGGTCCGGCGTGGCTTGCCCAATGAAACGTGCCAGTTGCTCTGACCAGGATTGAAAAACAGCTAAAGGCAGTTGCTGCAAACCGAGCAGATCCATCATGACCAAGGCCGGAAGCGGTCGGCAGACCTGCTCAACCAGATCTGCTGGGCCGTGGCGCAGCTGGTTTGTAAAAGCGCTATGAAGGTGCGTCACGCGATTTTCAATGCTGCGGTCTATGTCCCGCAACGCCTGCGGGCTGAAGGCAGCATTTACAACCCGCCTGACGCGGGTATGACGGGGGCGATCCAGGAAAACCAGCGTCCTGGCCATCAAACCCTTGAAAGCCTGTAGACGAGGGGAGGGAGGGGCTCCTGCCTGAGATACCCACCCGCCAACACGGCGCACACTGAGATCGGGATGGCGCAGAGCGGCCTGCACATCCTGATGTCTGTGAACCAGCCAGGCTCCGCCACAGAAATTCGCATCCCACACCAAGGGCGGACCCTGGCGAAGGCGGGCATAAGCCGCATAGGGAGACGCAAGATTGAAATCGCCAAACATGACACCGTATTCCTGAATACCAAAGCCAGCGCAGGCTAGCATTTGAGCGGGAAAGAGGCAGTCAGGAGATTGTGTCTATTAATTCTTTCAGGGTGTTTTGGGTGAATTAGAAGTCTGTTTGCTGTTGATGGGTGGAATTGCTTTAGCTTGTGTGACTATTTTTTACAATAAACTTGGTCGGTGAGTTCGGGATGATTATCCTCTGCTTGCAGAACCCTTTTTTATTGATTTTGAGATTTTATTTAAAATCAGATGCTTGTGAACTGGGCTGGGAAAAGGGTTTCGGTGGCAGAAAAAGCCATAAGGTAGAACCTGTTTGGCGTTTAGGGATAAACGCTCTAGTTTGCTGCCGTGTAGGCAGCTTAGAAAATCAGGTACAGGGCCCGCACGGCACTTGCAATGTTTGCTGCCTAAGCAGCTTTGAAAAGCTTGTGGGTCACTATCATGCACATGCAAGGTTTTCTGCTATATAAGTCGCTGAAAAGTTTTTTAATTTCAGCAGCTTAGCTGGCTTTGAATAATTGGCTATCAAATGTCCAATTGCTAAGCCGTTGCTGGCGGCGGCCCTGTCGCAAATGCAGGTTAAGACCACAGCCCTAGCCTGCATTCATTCCAATTAGTCACCGAGCATCAGAAGCCGCGGGGACTCCTTCAGTAGCCAGCTTTTCCGTTTTACGCTGCGGCAACGTCCCATTCAAAATGAAGTACGCCAGCAGGCCAATCACCAGTCCCCAGAATGCTCCGCCAATCCCGAACAGGGTGATATTGGCCGCTGAAGCTAAAAAGGTGATCAAGGCTGCTTCACGTGATTTGATATCGGCCATGGCCCCCGCCAGGCTGCCACCTATGGTGCCCAACAGCGCTAATCCCGCCAGCGTGGTGATAAAGGTCGCGGGGAAGGTCATGAATACAGCGGCCAGCGTTAGCCCAAACACACCTACCAGAATGTAGAACACTCCGGCTGCCATGCCGGCTACCCAGCGTTTGGATGGGTCCTGGTGTGCTTCCGGGCCCGTGCAGATGGCCGCGGTAATAGCGGCTACGTTCATGGCGTGGGAGCCGAAGGGGGCCATGATGAGCGAGCCTAGGCCGGTGACCCACACAATTGGGTTGGCGCTGGTACGAAAGCCATCGTTGCGCAAGACCAGCATGCCGGGCATGTATTGGCCGGTCAGCGTGATCAGAAACAAGGGTAAGGCTACGCTCAGCAAGGCATTTAGCGTGAACACCGGCATGCTGAACACGGGCGCGGCCAGCTCCAGTTTCAGGCCGCTCAGGTCGACGCGCTGCTCCAGGAGTAGAAATGTCAGGCCCAGAATCAGAATGCCGACTACGGCATAGCGGGCCGAGAATCGCTTGATGACCAGATAGGCCAGAATCAGCAGACCTGCCAGTTTCGGGTCCAGTGTCATGCTGCCAAATGCGCCAATGCCAAATTGCAGCAGAATGCCAGCCAGCAGACCGGCAGCGATGCCGTTGGGGATCAGACGGATCAGGCGCTCGAAGTAGGAGGACAGGCCCAGGACGACAAACGCCGCTGCCGAGATCAGGTAGGCGCCGATTGCTTCCTGATACGGCGTGCTGGCCAGCGCCGTGACCAGAAAGGCGGCGGCCGGAGTGGACCAGGCGGTGATGATGGGCTCGCGCGAGACCCAACTCAGGAGCAGACCTGTCACGCCCACACCAATAGAAATTGACCAGACCCAGGAGGCAGTCAGCTCGGGGCTGAGGCCGGCGACTTTGGCGGCCTGGAAAACCAGAATAAAAGTGCCGCCGTAGTTGACGATGACCGAGATCAGACCGGCCACAATGGGCGGGATCAAATCGCTGACTAAATAGGATGAGGATGATCGTGAGGTAGACATAGTGCTCTGCGCTTTCCAAAAGGAGAGATGACAAACGAGCACTATTTATAGCGATTAAATGGACTGTTCAGATAGGACGCTTTTTGGTTGTATGGCAGACCGCTTTTGAAGTAGGTGGGTGCCTGACTATACGGACTGGAGTGGCTACGTGATTTTTGGGTGTGGCCCGAGCTGGATTGAAGCTGGGCTGCAAAGCCACTAATGGGGGCTTTATGACGAGTTGCTCGTCTTGTGAATCGCGTTTTTCATAATAGTACTTTTTCTTGTTGTGGGGCGTGAATAATGTTGCCGCAACCGCAACCGCAACCGCAACCGCAACCGCAACCGCAACCGCAACCGCAACCGCAAATAGTGGGCTTTCGATTCTTTGGTGGCTAGAAATAAAAAAGCGAGGCAGCCTGCAAGCTGCCCCGCTTTTTTGCTGAGTTCGCCAGAGCTAGTGGCTCGGTGCTCAGTTTTCCTTGAACTGCAGCCAGCCGTCGTCCAGCCAGGCATTCAGCATTTCCAGTTCGTCCTCATCCAGCTCTGCAAAAGCATCGCCAGAAGTGGGGAGCTCACGCTGATCAGCCAACAATTTCAGCGCTGGGCTGGCAGGACAGGGGGCGACTTCACCGTTGATATACAGCTCATCGCCGCGGTACATCATGCGCGAGCAGCGGTCCAAAGCCAAGCGGCCTTCAGGCAGCGTGGGATCGTGCAGATCCACCGGGTCTTCGGCAATGTCAAACCAGCTATTACTGGGCAATTCGGTCAGCCAGACGCCCAGGAACCGTGAGGCCAGCGATTCATCAAAACGAATGGCGTTCAATGCATCCAGCGACTTTTGAATCAGGTTTTCCGGCAAGGCGGCAGGGGTGGTGCTGGCCTGTGCATCCGGGTCGGTGTAGCGCTGCTGCATGGCCTCGGGCATGGGCATCGGTGGGTCGGCGTACAGGCCAAAGCCTTCGCCGCTGGCAGCGGCTAGTTGATCCGATGCGGCATCCATCAAGCCACGGGCCAGCGTTGCCTGAGTAGGCGAGCGAAAGCCGATGGAAATCGTCATGCAGTCGCCAATCGCAATCCCGTCATGTGCTACGTGCGGGGGCAGATACAGCATATCGCCGGGTTCCAGGGTGAACTCTTCTTCTACCTGGAAATTGCGCAAAATCTTCAAGGGCAGGTCAGGCACCAGGCTTAGGTCTTTTTGCTGGCTGATGCGCCAGTGACGCTTGCCGTGGGCTTGCAGCAGGAACACGTCGTAGCTGTCGAAATGCGGGCCTACGCCACCGCCATCAGAGGCGATGCTGATCATGGCATCGTCCAGACGAGCATCACCGATGAAGCGGAACTGTCGCATCAGCGCGGCAGTATTGTCATCGTGCAAATCCACGCTTTGGGCCAGCGCAGTCCAGTTGGGTTGGGAGGCAGGCGGCAGCTCGTCAAATGGTCCGGTTTCCATTTCCCAGTCCTCACCGTCATGGATAATCAGACGGGACTCGACTTCTTCGCGTGTCACCAGTTCACGGATATTGTCGATGCTCAGCGAGTGCTTGAAATTAGGGATGGCGCCGCGTATCAATAAGGGTTTACGTTGCCAGTAGGTTTGCATGAACTCATGCGCGCTGATGCCGCCCAAAAGGGTCAATGGCTGGTCGATATTCATGGACTGCCCGAACAAGAATTAAGTAAGTCCGTAGCTTAACTGATCCGGTCTGTCCCGGTGTATGGCTAGCCTGCGTATCAGGCGTATCCAGCGCAAAGAATCCAGAGAAATACTCACAAAATAGAGTGATTGATTCACGGTGGGGAGGCTAAGAATGATTGATTGTCGATCTGCTCGCCAACGGCCCTCGGAAAACTGCATAAAAAAGGGAGCTTCTTGGGCTCCCTTCTGGACTGTTTAACCAGCCGCCTTCATCTCTTTTTTCCAGCGATACAGCAGATCCAGGGCATCGCGTGCGCTCAGGTCATCGACATCCAGTTGCTTGAACTGATCGAGCAAGTCCAGTGCTTTTTCTGTAGTCGGGTCAGGCTCGGCGACCGTGGCTTCCGGAGCGCTGCCCGCATTGAACAAATCCAGTTGTGCACTAGGATCGTTTTGCGCTTCCAGGCGGCTTAGCTCGCGGCTGGCCTGGCGTATAACTGCAGAGGGAATGCCAGCACGCTGTGCAACCTGAATCCCGTAGCTGCGGCTGGCCGGTCCTTCCTGGACCTCATGCAAGAACACGATGCCGGAAGCGGATTCCGCGGCGGCCAAGTGCACGTTGGCAGCGGCAGGCAGCTCGTTGGGCAGGCGGGTAATCTCGAAATAGTGCGTGGCAAACAGGGTCAGCGCCTGGTTGTGGCTGAGCAGGCGATGCGCGATGGACCAAGCCAGGGCTAGTCCGTCATAGGTGGAAGTGCCTCGACCAATTTCATCCATCAGCACCAGGCTGTGGGGGGTGGCGCCAGCCAGAATCGCGGCCGCTTCCGTCATCTCCATCATGAAGGTGGAACGGCCGCCGGCCAGATCGTCGGCGGCACCGATACGGGTGAAGATGCGGTCTATCTGGCCGATACGGGCGCGGCTTGCCGGGACAAAGCTGCCGATGCGGGCCAGCAGGGCAATCAGGGCAACCTGACGCATATAGGTGGACTTGCCCCCCATGTTCGGGCCGGTAATCAAAAGCATGCGGCGTTGCGCATGCATTTCGCAATGATTGGGCGTGAAGCGTTCGATGCTGTGCTCCACCACAGGGTGACGGCCTGCTTCAATCCAGATGCCAGCCTGCTCGGTCAGCTCGGGAGCGACCCAATTATTGTCCAGTGCGTGCAAGGCCAGGGAGGACAGGGTATCCAGTTCGGCCAGGGCGCTGGAGCACAAGGCCAAGGGGCCTGCGTAGCTTTGCAGCTTGTCCAGCAACTCATCGAACAGGAACTTCTCGCGGCTCAGGCTGCGGTCCTTGGCGGACAGGACTTTGTCCTCCCACTCTTTCAATTCAGGCGTGATGAAGCGCTCGGCGTTTTTCAGTGTCTGGCGGCGGCGGTAGTCGTCGGGTACCTTGTCGGCCTGACCGCGACTGACTTCAATAAAGAAGCCATGCACACGGTTATATTCGACGCGCAAGGTAGCAATGCCGGTGCGTTCGCGTTCGCGGGCCTCGATCTTCACCAGCACATCGCCGCTATCGCTGGCCAGGCTGCGCAGCTCGTCCAGGTCAGGATCATAGCCATCCGCAATGACCCCACCATCGCGTATCAGCAAAGCGGGCTCGGCGGCGATAGCGGCCTGCAGCAGACGGGCCAGTTCCGGGTCCAGGGCCAGGCTGAGCAAATGTCGATGCAAGTGCTCGGACTGGGCAAAATTGTGTTCCAGCTCCTGACGCAGCTCGGGCAGCGTGGCCAGTGCATCCCGCAGGCTGGCCAGTTCTCGGGGACGTACGCTACGTAGCGATATACGGGTCGCAATCCGCTCCAGGTCAGGGAAGCGACGCAGTGCCTGGCGCAAGGCGCCCAAGGGGTCGCCCGCATTCAGACTGGCGCTTTGCTGGGTCTGGAAAAATAGGGACACCACGTCCTGGCGTTGTTGAACCGTCTGGTTCAAACGCAAGGGGTGATGCAGCCAACGGCGCAGCAAGCGACTGCCCATGGGAGTCTGACAATGATCCAGCGTCGAGAAGAGAGTGGGGCTGGTTTCGCCGCTGATGGTTTCGGTGATTTCCAGATTTTTGCGGGTGATCGCGTCCAGTACCAGAAAGTCCGAGCTGTGCTGCACGCGGATAGCCGTGATATGCACCAGGGACTGGGATTGTGTGCTGCCGACATAGCGTAGCAATGCACCGGCGGCAGCTGTCGCCGCAGGCAGATCGTCCAGGCCAAAACTGGCCAGAGAGTCCAGATCAAAATGATCGAGCAAGGTCTCGCGCGAGCCGTCGGCGGCAAAATGCCAGTCGGGCAAAGTATGGCAACTGGCCTGGGGAAGTTCGGGAGCAGGACGCTGGGACTCGGGATAGACCAGCTCAACGGGGCCGATACGGTTGAGCTCGGTGTCCAGCATATCGGGCTCACACTGGCTGACCAGAAATTCGCCGCTGGCCAGATTCATCCAGGCCAGCCCCACCATTTCCTGACGTTGCACCTTCATGCGAATGCAAGCGGCGATCAGGCGGTCTGCCTTGGGGGGCAGCAAGGCATCGTCCGTCAGTGTTCCGGGCGTGACAACACGCATGATCTTGCGCTCGACGGGGCCTTTGCTGGTGGCCGGATCGCCTACTTGCTCACAAATCGCGACCGACTCACCCAATGCCACCAAACGCGCCAGATAACCTTCCATGGCGTGAAAAGGCACGCCAGCCATGGGAATCGGTTCGCCGTTGGAGGAACCCCGCTTGGTCAGCGTCAGATTCAGCAAACGCGCGCCGCGCTCGGCATCGGCGTAGAACATCTCATAGAAGTCTCCCATCCGGTAGAACAACAGATGTGAACCAGCCTCCGCTTTGAGCTGAAGGTATTGGCGCATCATGGGCGTGTGGGCGGACAGATCGGCAGCAGAAGTCATAGCGCAGTACAGGTCAGGGAATTCAACAACAAGGCCGCCCAGAAGGCGGCTGAGTGGATATTGTAGCGAGGGCGGTCAAGAGGGGGGGAGGGAGCGTGCTGAATTAGTCCCGCGTACTGACACCTACGCTTGCCAATAGTTCGAAAACGGTAATAGAATTCATTCTCATTCAAAATAATAGTCTCCATTTCTGCAGTCAGTGACCGGTCTGTTTGTGTTCGTTGCGTGCTGGGGGATGGTTTTCAACGTTCGATGGACGCACGGCATTATTCCGAGTTGGTCAATTTCTTTGCCCGCTTTCTCAATGACCGGGAGGCGGCACGAGAGGTGGTGCAGGAAAGCTATGCCCGTGTGTTTGCCGGGGTGTCGCCAGCGCGCCCAGCCCGCAATTTGCGTGCTTTGCTGTTTCGTGCTGGCAAGAATATTGTGATTGATGGCGCCAGGCGTCGGCAGGCGGAACAGGTCATGCTCGATACCTTGACCATGATGACGGCCAGGGAGGCTCCCAGCACGGAGTATCTGGTGCAGGTGCGCCAGCAGCTCCAGGCCCTATTGTCTCGATTGGGGGTCATGCCCCGCAAACGGCGCGAGGTATTCGTTCTGGTGCGCATTTATGGTTTTAGCCATCAGGAGGCGGCCAGCCATTTGGGCCTGTCTTTGGCGTCAATTGAAAAACATGTGGTACGGGCGGTGATGGACTGTCTGGACCTGGCCAACGCGTAGTGAGATTTTTTCATGGCGGCACCGGATCGAATCGCGCGAGCGCGCCTGGAGCAAGCCCTGCTATTGCTGGCTCGCCAGCACGGGGGTGATGAGGCCACGGCGCACGCGGCCAAGACGCAGTTTGAGCGGTGGCGTACGCTCAGTGCCGATCATGCAGCCGCTGCAGATCTGGCCCTGCGAGCGTGGGAGAGCACGCAGGGCCAGGGCCTGCAAGACCGGGTGGCTCTGCCCGGCCCATACCGGCAGAGCAAGCCTGCACGGCGGCGGGTATTGGCCATGCTAGGCGTGCTCGGCATTGGCCTGGCGGCAGGTACAGGAGCCCAGTGGTATTGGCAGCAGGCGTTGCAAGTATTGGCGTTGCAGACCGGCCATGGCGAGCAGCGTGAATACGATCTGCATGATGGCTCCCGCCTGTCTCTGGCTCCCCACACCCGACTGGAAGTGCGCATGATGCGTACAGTACGCCAAGTGCAGTTAATGGAAGGGATGATGTATGTGTCGGTGAGTAAAGACCCCACACGCCCCTTTTGGGTAGAGACCCCTCAAGGGCGGGTACGCGTCGTGGGCACGGCGTTTTCTGTCCGGGTCAGTCCTCATGCGTTGCAGGTGGCCGTGGCACGCGGGCAGGTGACGTTTTTCCCCCATCGTGAGCGTGACCAACGAATCGATCTGCAGGCTGGCCAGGCCTTGCGTCTGGATGCTGATACACCCGCGACAAGAGTGGCAGTCAATCCGAAGCAGGTCGGCGCCTGGCGTCTGGGCTGGCTGGTTTTTGATCAGACCCCACTGGACAAGGTGGCTGCTCAGTGGAACGACTATTTGTCCCCGGCGCTCAATCTGGCTGATGATCCGCGCCTGCATGAACTGCGGGTGACTGGCAGTTTCCGTTTGCGCGATCCGCGGGCTTTTCTGGATAGTTTGCCGGGAATATTGCCGGTGCAGGTCCAGCGTGATGCAAAAGGGGCTTGGCAGGTGTCCCTGAAAAAATAATTGTCCGGTAAAGAGGCTCTCGCTCGTCTACACATGCAAAGCCTCTACAAGGACCTCTTGCCATGAAATCCCTTTTACGCCGTTGCGGCGACTGTGTTCGTTCTGTTTATGTGGCCGCTGGCCTGGCCGGGATGGCCTTAAGTGCTCCGGGGACCCCCGTGTGGGCGCAGGCTCGCGGGGCGGCGGCCATCATGCTGGACAGTCGTACACTAGCCGTGCCTGCCCAGCCCTTGAGCGCCACCATCAATACCCTGGCGCATCAGTGGGACGTGGCGATTTTATTGGATGCCACGTTGGCTGCCGGGCGGGCGGCGCCTGCCTTGCAAGGCAGGGTCTCCTTGAATGAAGCACTGGAGCAAGCGCTGGCAGGCACTGGCCTGCTGGCATCGCCCAGTGGCTCGGCTGTAATTATCAGTGTCACGCCTTTGCCACCGACCACCAGCAACAGCGAACAGGCCCAGGAGCTGGCCGCTATTCGGGTACAGGGCAAACGATTGGCGCCCGGGGTCACTGAAGGTTCTGAATCTTACCTGGCCGATTCCAATAGCACGTCTACCCGCCTGAACCTGTCTTTGCGCGAAACTCCACAGTCCGTCAGTGTGATGACTCGACAGCGCATGGATGATCAAGGGCTTACCCAGTTGGCTGATGTGGCAGCCCAGACCCCGGGGCTGGTTTATGTCGCAGGCGGTAACTCTGGCTCGGACAGCAGCATGATTTACGCGCGTGGCTTTGTGGTTGAGAACTACATGGTCGATGGCATGGGCCAGACCTACAGTGGCTATCGTTCGCTGTTTCAAAGCAATGACATGGTGCTCTATGACCGGGTCGAAGTTCTGCGCGGGGCCAGTGGCTTGATGAATGGTGTGGGTGAGCCGGGCGCTACCCTGAACATGATGCGCAAGCGTCCGACGCAGGATTTTCAGTTCAGGGCCAAACTGGAAGGGGGGGCCTGGGATTACTACCGGGGCGAAGCGGATCTGTCCACTCCCTTAAATGAGTCCGGCAGCATGCGTTTGCGTACCGTGGCTGCCTGGCAGGATAACCATTCCTTTATTGATCGTCTGCACGAAAAAAAGCAGATCTTTTACGGTATTTTTGAGGCGGATCTGACGCCATCGACCTTGTTCAGTCTGGGATACACCTTTCAGAAGCACAAGAGTACGAATCATGCCGGACGAGGCCTGCCTCTTTTCTATTCTGATGGAGGGCTGATCGACTGGGACCGTTCTACATCCGGCGCAGCCAGATGGGCCTATTCGTCGCGTCGCAATCAACGCTTGTTTGCTTCCTTGGAGCATCGTTTTGATAATGACTGGACCTTAAAAGGCGTCCTGGATCGCTCCGAGACGCGCTACGACGAGGTACTGGGCTATGCCTCGCAGGGCTTTCCAGATCGTTATACGGGAGCGGGTGTTGGCTTGTGGGCGGGGCGCTGGTCGGGTGAACCCGTGCAGACCAGTCTGGATATCAGTGCCAGCGGGCCGTTCCAATTGCTCGGGCGCGAGCATGAGGCCGTGGTCGGGCTGACCAGCTCACGTACCCGGGATCTGGCGCCAAGCTATACCCTGTGGTGGCACAGGGACTGGAATGCCAGCGTTCAGGATATTTTTAACTGGGACGGTCGCTTCCCCTCGGAACCCGCCAATCCCGCCACCGGCCAGACGCGTTCGGTGGAAAAGATCAACAGCGCTTATGCCACCGTCCGTTTCAAGCCCAGCGACAATCTGGCCGTCTTGCTCGGTGGCCGCATGACCAGTTGGTCGCTCTACAAGAACTCCTTGTCTTACGCCAGTGGCAAACGCACCGAGACAGTGCGTACCGCCAACGACCAGTTCACCCCCTACCTTGGGCTGGTCTATGACTTGTCCGATCACTGGTCGGTGTATGGCAGCTACACCAATATTTTCAAGCCCCAGGAGTATCGCGACGCGGATGGCAATTATCTGGACCCGCGCACTGGCAACAGCATGGAAGTAGGGCTTAAGGGAAGTTATCTGGATGAACAACTGAGTCTGGGCCTGGCCTTGTTCCGTACTCGTCAGGAAAACTTTGCCGTGGTGATTCCCGGCGTATATGGGCCCAGTGGAGATGCCGCCTATGAAGCGGTATCGGGCGCTTTGACCCGGGGGGTGGAGTTGGAGGCCACCGGGCAGCTCAGCCCGCAATGGCAAGCATCGGCCAGTTTTACCCGTGTTCTTGCTCAGGACCGCGATGGCAAGGCATTGCTAACCGGTGTGCCGCAAAACACCTTCAAGTTGTACACCACGTATCACCTGCCCTCGGTGGGACAGGGCCTGACGGTAGGGGGCGGACTGCGTTGGCAAAGTGGTGTGTATGAGGAACAGGCAGGTCCCTTGAAGCAACGTCTGGACCTTCCCAGTGTGGCGGTGTTTGACTTGATGGCCCGCTACACGGTGAACAAGCAGGTCAGCGCCTATCTGAATGTGAACAATGTCTTTGACAAGCATTATCTGACGACCGTCAATACCGCTGTTTACGGTTCGCCACGCGCGATCCGGGCCGGTCTGGATCTCCGGTTTTAAAGGGGACGGTGATGAAGTCCAAAGCAGTGAGGCGCCGCTGGGCGTTCGCCCTGGTGGCGCTGCTGGCGCTCGGTGCGCTGGCAGCGCAGGCGGGGCGTTCGTCAGCGCGGTTTGAAACGGTGTCTGTGAAACAAGGTGATATTCGTGCCACCGTCGCGGCGGTGGGCACCTTAAAGCCCCGTCGCTATGTGGATGTCGGTGCGCAGGTCTCGGGTCAGATTACCGTATTGCCGGTGGCTCCGGGCGATCAGGTTGAGCAGGGCCAGTTGCTGGTGGAAATTGACCCCAGCGTACAGCAGGCTACAGTCGATGCAGGCCGCGCTTCGTTGGCGGCATTTCGCGCCCAGTTGGCTGAGCAACAGGCCCAGCTTTTGTTGGCACGCCAGCAGTTGACACGTCAGCGTCAGCTGGAGCGTCAGCAGGCCAGCCGTCAGGAAGATATACAGATTGCTCAGGCGAACCTGGCAAGCGCGCAGGCCCGTGTGGCTCATGTGCGGGCGCAGATGGAGCAGACCCAGGCCACGCTGAAAGCCGACGAGGCGCGATTGGGCTACACGCGCATTTACGCGCCCATGAGTGGCACCGTGATTGGTGTGCAGGCCCGTGAAGGCCAGACCTTGAACGCCACGTATCAGACTCCCACCATCCTACGCATCGCTGATTTGAGCACGATGACAGTCTGGACCAGCGTGTCCGAGGCGGATATACGCCGTATCAAACCTGGTATGGCGGTTACGTTCACCACCTTGGGCGAACAGAGTGAGCCCCAGGTGCGCCATTGGCAGGCCACTGTGCGCCAGATCATGCCAGCGCCTGAAGGCAGCACCCAGGAAGAAACGACGGCGGCCACGCCTGCCGCGACGCAGGCCATCATGTATACAGTGGTGTTTGATGTGGACAATGCGGACGGCGAATTGATGCCACAGATGACGGCGCAGGTGCTGTTTGAAATTGCTCGTGCCGACCAGGCTTTGCTGGTGCCCGTGGCGGCCTTGCGGCCTGACCTGCAGCGTGGTCCAGACGCCTTTACAGTGCCTGTGCTGGAGCAGGGCAAGCTGCAGGAAAAGCCGGTCAGCCTGGGGGTGCGCAATCGACATCAGGTGCAGGTTCTGGAGGGGCTGGCCCAAGGTGAGCAGATTGTGTTGGCCGTGGTCGCGGCCGAGCGTGGCTGGCGGTGGTTGCAATGGTAGAGGCCGCACCTGCCTTGATTGAGTTGCGCGATATCTGCCGTATTTACGGTGGCTCTCCCAGCACCAAACCGGCTGTGCAGGTTCTGTTCGATGTCAGCTTTCGCATTGAACCAGGCGACTTTGTGGCGATTGTCGGTGCTTCGGGCTCGGGCAAGTCGACCCTGATGAATCTGCTTGGTTGCCTGGACAAACCCAGCAGCGGCACGTATCTGTTTGAGGGCCGGAATGTGGCGCAGCTAGGCCCGGACGAACTGGCCGCCTTGCGACGGGAAACCTTTGGATTTGTGTTTCAGGGCTATCACCTGATCCCGACCGAAACGGCCTGTGAAAATGTGCAGATGCCCGCAATTTATGCGGGTATGGACAAGGCCAGCCGCGCTGAACGTGCCGCGCGTTTGTTGAGCAGTCTGGGCTTGGTGGACAAGCTGGATAACCGGCCTAACCAGTTGTCCGGCGGTCAGCAGCAGCGCGTCTCCATCGCTCGTGCCCTGATGAATGGCGGCCGGGTCATTCTGGCTGACGAGCCTACGGGTGCGCTGGACTCGGCTAGCGGTGCGGAGGTAATGGCACTGTTGCGTGAGCTGTCCGATTCCGGGCATACCATCATTCTGATTACGCACGACCAGAAAGTGGCCGCGATGGCGGACCGGGTCATCGAGATCCGTGATGGTCGTATCCTGTCTGATAGTCGCCCCGATGCAGCGGCCCCCTCGAAGGCCAGGCAGTCTTTAAGGGAGCCGCAACATCGCCGCTCACCCTGGCTCTCGGAAATCAAGGACGCTGCACGCAGTGCCTTGCGTAGCATGTTCCTTAACCGGCATCGCACTGCTCTGACTTTACTGGGTGTGATTATTGGGGTGGCCTCGGTCATTGTCATGCTGGCGGTGGGCGAGGGTGCACGTCAAAGGGTGATGGATCAGATGGGGACGATGGGCACCACCATCATGTACCTGAGCAGTTCCTCTCCACCCCATGGGCTGCCCAAAGGGCAACTGACGCAGGAGGATCTGGAAGCGATTGGAGAGCTGCCTCTGATACGACGCGTGATGCCGGTGATCGGGGACCCGATTACCGTGCGGCGTGGCAGTGTGGACCGGCAAGTGTATGTGTTTGCCGCCAATGAAACCATGCCGGCCATTCACCGTTGGGAACTGGCCCAGGGCCGTTACTACACCGATGCCGAGGACCGTGATCTGGCGCCTCTGGTGGTGTTGGGGCATCGCGCGGCCCAGCAATTTTTTCCCCATGTCAAACACCCTTTAGGTCAGCAGTTGCTGATCGGCAATTCGCCTTTTGAGGTGATCGGTGTGATGCAGGAGCGCGGGGCGGATTCGGGGGCGCAGGACTATGACGATATGGTTTTTGTACCTTATCAGGCGGCCCGGGCACGAGTGTATCAGGCCCAGACGCAGCCTGATTATGTGGTGATTGATGCCCAGGACAGTTCCACTGTTCTGGAAGCGGAACAGAGCATGCGTCAACTGCTGATCCAACGTCATGGCGGGCGAGAAGACTTTTCGATTGGCAATGCAGCTGCGCGGTTGCAGGCCGAGGCTTCCACGCGGCAGGCCATGAGCATGATGCTGGGTTTGATTGCCGCGGTGTCTTTGTTGGTGGGCGGCATTGGTGTCATGAACGTGATGCTGATGACGGTGCGTGAGCGTACGCGGGAAATTGGTATACGTATGGCAACGGGTGCGCGACAAAGCGACATCCTGCGCCAGTTCTTGACCGAGGCGGTTCTGTTGACGATTACAGGCGGTTGCCTGGGCGTGCTGGCAGGTGCAGTTGTGGGCATTGGCTTGATCGTTGGAGGGGGGGATGTGGTGTTTTCCTTGCGGGCGGCCTTGGGCGCCTTTGGCTGCGCCGTGGTGACGGGCATGGTGTTTGGTTATATGCCAGCACGCACGGCGGCAGCGCTGGACCCCGTGCAGGCTTTGGCTGGAGAGTAGACATGGCTCATTACCGATGGATAGCAGGGGTCATGAGCACGCTTGTGCTGCAGGCTTGCAGCTCCTTGTCCTCCGACCTGGACAAAGCCCCACCGACGCTGCCCCAGGCGTATCAACAGCAGGCCAAGGCGACACCCAGCCCTGTACCGGCTCAGGTAGAGCTGCAGTGGTGGCGTGCCTATAACAGCCCCGCCTTGAACAGCCTGATGCAGGAAGCCTTGAAGGATGTGGCGCTGCTGCGTCGGGCCCAGGCCCGGATCTTGCAGGCGCAGGCCCAGGCACGCATTACCGGAGCCAGTTTGCTGCCGGAATTGCAGGGCAATCTGTCTGCGCAACGAGAGGCGCCGGTTTCTTCGTCTCATGGTGAGTCCCGCTCGCACTATGTGACTGGTGTATTCATGAGTTATGAGCTCGATGTGTGGGGGCGCCATCGGGCCCAGGCCGACAGCGCTGTATTCCTGGCTCAGGCGGCGAACTACGAGCTGGATGTGCTGCGTGTCAGCGTGCAGGCGCAGGTGGTGCATTTAAGCCTGCAAGCCTTGGGTGATAAACAGCGGGTGGCAATTGCGCGACAAAACCTGGCTGTTGCACAACGCTTGCTGCGTTTGCTGGAAGCCCGCTTGCAGGCAGGGGCGGCATCTCCTTTGGAGCTGGCACAGCAGCGTCAGTTGCTGGCTGTGCAACAGCGCAAATGGTTGGTGATTGAAGAACAGGCGATTCGCACGCGGGTGGAGTTGGCGACTTTGTTGGGTCGTACTGAAATCCTGCCCGAGCCGCAGGAAGACATTGCCAATTTGCAGGTGCCAGAGCTGGAGGCGGGTTTGCCTTCACAGTTGCTATCGCAACGCCCAGATATTGCGCGCATGGAGGCCCAGTTGTCGGCGGCTCATGCCGATGTGCAGGTGGCTCGCGCTGCCATGTTCCCCAGCCTGACCTTGGGGGCCCGGGCAGGAGCATCGGCTAATCATTGGGAAGAAAGCGTGCGCCATCCGGTCTACAGTCTGATCAGCGGGCTGGTGGCTCCCATCTTCAATGCGGGTCGACTGCAGGCAGACAAGGATTTGAACGAGGCCCGTTTACAGGAATGGCTGGCACAGTATCGCCAGACCATTGTGCAGGCCTATATGGAGGTCGAGGGTGTGCTGGCACAGCTGCAGAGCCTGGATGCCCAGGCACAGACCATGGAACGGGAGTGGGAGCAAGCCAAGCTGGCGTTTCAACTGGCCGAAGCACGTTATCGCTCCGGCTCGGAAACCTTGCTGTCTTTACTGGATGCGCAGCGTACCTTGTACGCCGCTCAGGATGTGCGCGTCAGCTTGCTGCAATCGCGTTTGCAGTCCCGCGCCGCGCTCTTTCGAGCGCTGGGCGGGGGTTGGCAAGCTGGCTCAGGCGGCCTGGCTGATCAGGGGACGGTGGCACAGGCTGGGGTCTAACAGGCTGGCTGCCGCCTCGTCGAGCAGGATATGGGTGTTGGCGTGTTGCTTCAAGGCGGTGAAAGGCAGTTCGGGTGTGATGCCGCCTTGCTGGTAATTGAGCATGGTGCGCGCCTTGTGCTCGCCCGTCACTACCAGGGCAATTTCACGGGCGCTCAGAATATCGGCAATCCCCATGGTGATGGCCGAGGCCGGCACTTCGTCCATGGAGTCAAAAAAACGGCTGTTGTCGATACGGGTCCGCTCGGACAGGGCCACCACATGGGTGTGGCTGTCAAACGGCGTGCCCGGCTCGTTAAAACCGATATGACCGTTGGTGCCTACGCCCAGCAGTTGCAAGGCAACGCCGCCGCTGGCAGCAATCGCTGCGGAGTATTGCTGGCAGTGCTGTTCCAGTTCGGTGGCCAGGCCATTGGGCAGATGCAGACGTGTCGCATCAAAAGGCAGTTGGTCAAACAGGTGCTGGCGCATGTAGTAAGCGTAGCTTTGCTCGTGCGTCGCAGACAGGCCTACATATTCATCCAGATTGAAGCTGCTGATACCCGACACATCCAGCCCGTTGGTGCGTACATCCTGTACGAAACGTGCATAAATGGGCTCCATCGTTCCCCCGGTGGCCAGACCCAGCGTCGCTTGCGGGTCCTGACGGATAATATCCTGAAGGCGGGTGCTCAGGTGTGCTGCAATTGCTGCCGAATCGGGGAAGACTAAAAACATAATCTTGTTCTTCGTAGGGGCGGATTAAGTTGAAAAAAAACTTCGCCGCAAGTACGGCGAAGTTTGATATTCCGAAATTCTAATGGGACAACGATGTAACGTCAGTTTTTTTTTTGCAAGCAAGTGACACCTTTTAATCATCCTGCTGGCGACTCTCCCCCAGAAACCCTCCGCTTTGATGTGTCCACAAACGAGCGTACAGGCCTCCCTTTTGCAGCAGCTCCTGGTGGCTGCCCTGTTCGATGATGCGACCCTGATCCAGCACGATCAGTCGGTCCAGCGCCGCAATGGTAGACAGGCGGTGGGCAATGGCGATCACCGTCTTGCCGTGCATCAGGGTATTGAGGCTTTCCTGAATCGCCGCTTCTACCTCGGAATCCAGGGCGCTGGTGGCTTCATCCAGTAACAGGATGGGTGCGTCTTTGAGCATGACCCGGGCAATGGCGACGCGCTGCCGCTGGCCACCGGACAGTTTCACACCGCGTTCGCCTACATGGGCGTCCAGACCCTGACGACCTTCACGGTCATGCAGCTGCGAGATGAAGTCGGCCGCGGCTGCACGTTCTACCGCCTTGTGCAGGAGCTCGTCGCTGGCCTCAGGGCGGCCATACAAAATGTTGTCGCGCATGGAACGGTGCAGCAGGGAAGTGTCCTGCGTGACCATGCCAATGGCGGCCCGCAGGCTGTCTTGCGTGACGTGGGCGATGTCCTGGCCGTCAATGCGGATGGTGCCGCTGTCCACATCATGAAACCGTAATAGCAGATTGACCAGGGTGGATTTGCCTGCGCCAGAACGCCCGATCAGGCCTACCCGTTCGCCTGGCTGGATCACCAGATTGAGCTTGTCAATCACCTGGCGGCTTTTATCGCGGTAGGCAAAGCTGACATCCTGAAACTCGATTCGGCCTTGCCCGATCCGCAAGGGCTTGGCATCGGGCGCATCTACCACCGTGGGCTTTTGCGTCAAGGTATTGATGCCGTCCTGAATCGTGCCCACGTTCTCGAACAGGTTGGTCAGCTCCCACATGAGCCAGTGTGAATGCCCCGAAAGGCGCAAAGCCATGGCGATGACAGCCGCCACCACACCCGCGCTGGACTGGTCTATCGACCACAGGTAAAGGGCCAGGCCCGCCGAGCTGATCAGCAAGAGGGTGGCCAGCACATGGTTGCTCACCTCAAACAGGCTGATCAGGCGCATCTGGGCGTGGCCGGTTTCCTGGAAACGACGCATCGCGTTTTTGGCATGGTCCGCTTCGCGGCGCGTATGGGCAAACAGCTTGACGGTGTTGATGTTGGTGTAGGCGTCGGTGATGCGTCCTGTCATCAGCGCTCGGGCATCAGCCTGCTCGGCGCCCACTTTACCCAGGCGGGGTACAAAAAACACACAGGCCAGTGCATAGCCCACCAGCCAGAACAGGAAGGGCAGAATCAGCAGACGGTCAAAACTGCCGGCCAGAATCAAAATGCCGATCAGGTAGGCGCTCATGCCCACGACCACTTCCACAGCCATGAACAGGGTCTCACGCACTGCCAGAGCGGTTTGCATGATTTTGGTCGTGATGCGACCTGCAAATTCGTCCGCGTAAAAGGACATGCTCTGGTTAAGCATCAGCTTATGAAACAGCCAGCGCAGGCGCATGGGAAAGTTGATGGCCAGCACCTGATGCATGACTACGGTATGCAGACTGATCAGGACCACGCTGCTCAGCAGGATGGCGGCAATGCCCAGAAGCGTGCTGCCGTGCTGGTTCCAGAACTGGGCCGGTTCGATGGAGGGCAGCCAGTCCACGATATAGCTGAGCAGGGCAAACAGCATGGCCTCGTAGGCCGATAAGCCGATCGAGGTCAGCGTCATCAAGCCAATCCAGGCGCGGGAATGTTTCGTGCAGGCCCAGATGAAGGGGAAAAATCCTTTTGGGGGCGGGGCGACCTGCTGTTCGGGATAGGGATTTAATCGACGTTCAAAAAATGACAGCACCGAAGGGGCTCCAGCGGACGGCTTCAGGGATGACAAGCCGTTTGGACAGATGAAAAGCCGCCCTTTGGGTAAGAGGGCGGCGATTTTTTGATGGTACAGCAGTCATTCTGTGTCACGGATGAAAACCTGATAAAAACACAGTTTTTGTGTCCGGGGGGTGTCAGATCTTGACCACGGTGTACGTTTTTCTGATGGGTGGTGCGTGAGCCCGCTTGGGTAGTGAGTGGCTGCTTGCCGAGCCTTGCGGGGTGTTGTGGGAGGCCGAAGGGATAGGGTCTTGACGCAGGTAGCCCTGCTCCGGTCTGCGGTTTGACGAATGAGAGACGAAGACCAAGCGGGGTTTGGGGTCTGAATAAGATCATCCAGACCCCAATCAGAGAGCGGTTGCGCGCTCTGGCAGGGAGGTGGACTTAGTAGGCCACCACCTGGCCGTCTTTACGCGGGTCGGAGCCGCCCACGTAGTGATTGCCCTGACGCAGAATCAACTGCGCACCGCCAAAGGCAAAGACACCACTGCCTGGTTCGACCAGCACCTCATGACCACGTTCACGCAGAGCTTGAACCAAAGCGGGATCGAATGTGGGTTCCACCGCCACGCCTCGCCCACCGGTGACGCGCCAGCGAGGCGCATCGGCTGCGGCTTGCGGATTCTGGCCGTACAGCAAGACCCGTAAGGCCATTTGCATGTGGCCTTGGGACTGGAAGGGGCCGCCCATCACGCCAAAGGACATTTGTGGCGTGCCGTCGGCATTCATGGCAAAGGCTGGAATGATGGTGTGCGAGGGGCGCTTGCCACCGGCAACCTGATTCACGTGTCCAGGGCGCAGGCTAAACCCATGGCCTCGGTTCTGCAGGCTGATGCCGGTACCTGGCACGACTACGCCGGACCCAAAACCCATGTAGTTGGACTGGATCAGGGAGACCATCATGCCGCTGGAGTCCGCGGCGGTGACATAGACTGTGCCAGAGGGACCGGGCAGGCCATGCTTGGGGTCCCCTGCCCGGTCCATTTGAATCAGGGCAGCACGCTCGCGCAGATAGGCCGGGTCCAGCAAATGCTCTGGATGATGAATCATGTGCTCCAGATCTGCGTGGTGTTCGTATAGATCGGCAAAGGCCAGTTTCATGGCCTCAATGCTCAAATGCACCGTGTCAATGTGATCCAGTGGCTGCTGACCGATGCCTGCCTGCTCCATGATGCCCAGCGCCATCAGCGCGGCAAGGCCTTGGCCGTTCGGTGGAATTTCATGAATGACGGATTGCGCAAACGGATGGCTGATGGTGCCGCACCAGTGGGCACGGTGCTCGGCCAGATCCTGTTCGTCCATGGCGCCGCCATGCTGGCGGGAAAAGTCGGCAATGCGTTTGGCCAGCTCGCCGGTATAGAAGTCCCGACCCTGGGTGGCGGCAATACGCTCCAGCGTGTTGGCCTGGTCCGGATTCTGGTACCACTGTCCGGCAACGGGGGCTTTGCCATCGCGTAAAAAAGCCTCGGCAAAACCGGGCTGATCGCCCAGGCGTTGACGGCCCAGTTCCCACAAGCGGGCAATCACGGGTGAGACAGGAAAGCCGTCACGGGCATAATGAATCGCCGGGGCGGCAACCTGCTCCAGGCTCAGGCGCCCTAGCTTGCTGGACAGCTCGGCCCAGGCAGAGACGGCACCGGGCACGGAGACGCTTTCCCAGCCTTTGTCGGGCATGGCCGTGTGGTCTTTGAATCGATCCGGCGACCAGCCTCGGGGCGAACGTCCGGAAGCGTTCAGGCCATGCAGTTCTTTGCCGTCCCAGACGATGGCAAAGGCGTCACTGCCTATGCCACAACCAGTGGGTTCCACCACGGTCAGGGTAATGGCGGCAGCCAGAGCCGCATCGACCGCGTTGCCCCCGGCTTGCAACATGCGCAGTCCTGCTTGCGCAGCCAGGGGATGGGAGGTGCTGACCATGTTCTGGCCAAGTACGGCAGAGCGGGCGGACGGGTAAGGGTTGTGCCAGTCCATGCCTTTGTCAGTGGTATTCATTGAATCTGTATTCCAGTCAATTTAATCAGGCTTTGCCAGCGTGCGCTGTCTTCGCGTACCAGGGCAATAAAATCTTCCCGGCTGGTGCTGCGAGGTTGGTCCACGCCTAGGGTTTGCAGGCGCGAGCGCACGTTGGGGTCCTGAATGGCATGTGCAAAAGCTTGATAGGCTTTATCACGGATGTCGTCGGGCAGGCCTGCCGGTGCATACAGCCCGAACCAGGTTACCGACTCGTAGCCCGGCAGCCCCGACTCCTGAAAGGTGGGTAAATCGGGAGCCAGCGGCGAGCGCTGTGGACCGGTGACGGCCAGAGCGCGCAACTGACCACTTTTCACATAGGGCATCCCCGTGGGGATCGCATCCAGTAAAACATGGATGGAGCCACCCAGCATATCGTTAATGCCCTGACCGGTGCCACGGTAAGGAACGTGGGACATGACGATATTGGCCTGATTCAAGAAGGCTTCGGTGCCCAGATGCACAATCGTGCCGTTGCCGCTGCTGGCGTAGTTCAACTCATCAGGATGGGCGCGGGCGTAATCAATCAGCTCTGGCAGCGTTTGTGCGGGTACGGACGGGTTCACCAATAAGACGCTGGCGGCATCGCCCAAGTGGGCGATGGGCGTGAAGTCTTTCTCTGCATCGTAGGGCAGGGACTTGTACAGGTGCGGAGCAATCGCGTGGGTGCTGCTGGTGGTGAACAAGAGGGTGTAGCCATCGGGCTTGCTGCGGGCTACCTCGCCAGAGCCAATGGTCCCGCCTGCGCCCGTTCGATTGTCCACCACAATGTTGGTGTTCAGCTCTTTGGCGGCGCTCTCGGCAATCAGGCGGCTGATGACATCGGTGGCGCCCCCCGTGGGGAAAGGCACAATCAGGCGAATGGGGCGCTCGGGCCAATCACTGGCGTGCGCGACCAGGGCGCTGCTCGCCAACAGGGCGCCTGCAAAAGACTGGACAAGCCGCCGCCAGGAACGGCGCGGCGCGGGTAAGGGTTCGGTGCTGGGTCGGGTCATGGCTATCTCCTCAATCAAGAGATGATAGGAAAGGCGATGATGCCGAACCAGCAACAAATAAGCAGGCCAGCGTTGCTGTTTCGGCAAGCCTTAGGGCGCGATTTCAAGCTGTGGCAGCAACTCATCCAGAAAGCGGCGAACAATAGAGGGCAAGCGGCGGCCAGCCAGGGCCTGCACTTCAATTTGACGGTTCAGCAAGCCGCGTTCATGGATGAAACTGGCTTGCAGCAAACCTTGCTCAATCAGGTGACGCGCCGAGAGCAAAGCCGACACGGTCACGCCTGCGCCGGACAAGGCAAATTGATGCAGAGACTGCATGTGGTTGCTGCTGAATACGGGGTCCAGGCTGAGGTTTTGCGCGCTGCATGCCACGTCCATCATTTGCCGCACTGTGGTGTCGGGCCCGGGCAAGGCCAAAGGGTGGGCCAGAAGGCTTTTCAGACTGATGCGTTCTGTCCGGGTGACCGGGTGCCCGGGAACGGCCAGGGCCATGACAGGGGCATCGCGTCGAAACAGCGTTTTAATATCTTTCTCGGCCGTCTGCGTAAATTTGATGCCGATATCAATTTGCCCGCTCAGGAGCAGCATGGTGATACGTTGTGGGGGCAACACGTCCAGCTGAAAACGTATGCCTTGATGCTTTTCACGGAATTGCGCGATGCATTGAGGCAGGAGCTGAGCGGCCAGTCCTTCAGAGGACGCAATCCGTATCAGGCCGGTTTGCAGGCCTTGCAGGGCGGCAATATCGTGCAGGGTACGCTCGGCGTCCAGAGCACTGCGGCGGGCATGAGCCAGCAAAAGCTCGCCCGCCGCTGTCAGGCTCATGCCACGGGCATGGCGTTCGAACAGGGCCATGCCCAGGTTTGTTTCCAGCCCGCTGATCTGACGGCTGATGGCCGAGGTGGCGACATACAGATTGCTGGCCGCCTGCGAGATAGAGCCACAGCGCGCCACTTCCTGAAAGTAGCGCAGTGCGGTCTCTTGGAGATGACGTGGGTTCATCCCAGACTGCCGCGCAACTGGGCGGCAATCTCGTAGGAGCGCAAGCGCTTGTTGTGGTCAAAGATATTGGCGTTGATCATCAGCTCGTTGGCGCCCGTCAGTTCGATGAAACCTTTCATCTGTTCAAGCACTTGCGCTGGATTGCCAATGGCCGTACAGCTGAGCAGGGAGTCCAGAAGATGCTGTGCGGGTGGGCTGCATTGCTCGTAGTAGTCACGCACGGGCGGCGGCAACTGGCCCGGACGACCGCTGCGCAGGTTCACAAAAGACTGCTGCCAGGAGGAGGCCAGCAACTTGGCTTCGTCTTCGGTGTCGGCGGCAAAGACGTTGTAGCCCAGCATGATGTACGGTTTCTCCAGATGGATCGACGGCTGGAACTGACGGCGGTAAACCTCAATAGCATCCATCAACTGGGCAGGTGCAAAATGCGACGCAAAGGCATAGGGCAAACCCAGCGCGGCCGCCAACTGAGCACCAAACAGGCTGGAGCCCAGAATCCAGACCGGCACGTTCAGGCCACGACCGGGCACGGCCATGATGCGGTTGCGGGGCTCGTCAGACATGTAGTCCATCAGCTCGAGCACATCGCGAGGGAACTGGTCCGGGTCGCTGCTCAGATTGCGGCGCAAGGCGCGAGCGGTTTCGGGGTCTGAGCCGGGCGCGCGGCCCAGGCCCAGATCAATCCGGCCCGGGTACAGGCTGGCCAAGGTCCCAAACTGTTCGGCGATCACCAGCGGAGAGTGATTGGGCAACATGATGCCGCCAGCCCCGACCCGAATGCGGCTGGTCTGGCCGGCAATATGGCCGATCAGTACCGCCGTAGCGGCGCTGGCGATACCGGGCATGCCGTGGTGTTCAGCCAGCCAGTAACGGTGATAGCCCCACTGCTCGGCATGGCGGGCAAGATCGGCAGAACTGCGGAAAGACTGCGCTGCAGTGGAGCCCTGCACAATAGGGGACAGGTCTAGGACGGAGAGCGGATAGCTTGGCTTCATGGCATCAGATTCAAATTGGACTCAGGATATAGTCGATCCATCGTTAGGTAGCGTCAAGTAAACCCATAACACAGGCAAGGATGTTCAGATGAAAGAGACCAGTCGTCGCACCGTCAATCATTATCAGGACCATGCGCAGGCGTACCGTGATGGCACCTGGGACCATGATGTCAGCCAGAACCGGGACGCTTTGCTGGCCGCCATCGGCGCAGCCGGGCCGGTGGATATTCTGGATCTGGGTTGTGGACCCGGCCGTGATCTGGTGGCATTTCAGGCCATGGGTCACCGACCTGTGGGACTGGATGGGTGCGCCGCCTTTGTCGAGATGGCGCGCCAGCAAACCGGTCTGACGGTACTGCATCAGGATATCCTGGATTTGAAATTGCCCGCCGCCGCGTTTGACGGCGTGTTTGCCAATGCCGTGTTATTTCACATACCCAGTGCGCAGCTACCGGCTGTGCTGACAAGCTTGCGGCACAGTCTGCGACCCGGTGGCGTGCTGTTTTCTTCCAATCCGCGCGGTCAGGGGCAAGAAGGCTGGAATGGACAGCGCTATGGGTGTTACTACAGTTGGGAGCAGTGGGCGCAGCGCCTGGAGCATGCAGGTTTTGAGTATATCCATCACTTTTACCGCCCCACGGACAAGCCGCCTCAGGAGCAACATTGGCTGGCGTCTTTGTGGCGCGTGCCGGTCTCCTAAGCAGCCAAATGGTGAATCCCTGACCTGGCTACCTATCTTTTTGTTTTGTAATGGGTTTTTTGGCTAATACAGGGGTTTTCCCTATTTTTATGCACATCTTTTGTGGATAAGCCGATCGATAGCATGAAGGACCAGGTCCGGGGAAAAAAATGGTAAAGAATTGTCGATTCTCTGATCGGGTTTGTTAAGCTGTTGAAATTATTGAAATAAATGCACTGATTCACGGTTTATCCTGTGACTTGTCCACATTTTATGGGGATAAGATTGCGGGTGTTGAGGCATTTGGCCGTTTTCTGCTCGCCCGTTTTAAGTGGCTGATACTACGAACGGTTTTTCTGATTTGCCCAGTTTTTCCTATGAGCTATCCACAGTTTTCGTGGATAAGATCACGCGTTTGAGCAGCTTGGGTTCCCCTCAGTCTCAAGGCTATGATGCACACGAGCAATGTTGACCTTTAGCGGCCAGTCCCTTCGGTTCTTTGCCATTTTCTTCAGGAGAGTGAAACGTGGAAAAATTGCAAGTCTGGATGACAGAATTTCCCGCTGTGGTCGCGATTGGGCTTAACGTCGTGATCGCGTTGTTGATTCTGATTATTGGCTGGTGGCTGTCAGCCGTTGCCGGCCGGGCCATCAAGCGAATGGCAGCCAGCTCCCCCCGTGTGGACCCCACCATCGTGCCTATGGCCCAGTCGGTCACGGTCTGGACGATCCGTATTTTTGTACTGATTGCGGTGCTGGCACGCTTTGGCGTCCAGACAGCCAGCATTATTGCGGTGCTGGGTGCGGCTGGCCTGGCAGTGGGTTTGGCCCTGCAGAACACCCTGCAAAACATTGCCGCTGGCATCATGTTGTTGATGCTGCGCCCTTTGCGTGCGGGTGAGTTCGTGTCGGTTGTGGGCAAAGGGGATGGTACGGTACAGGAAGTGGGCTTGTTCTTGACCCGCTTCGAGCAGGTCGATGGCATTCAGTTTACGTTGCCCAACAGTCTGATCTGGGGCAATCCCATCATCAATTACAGCCGCAATACGACTCGTCGTCTGGATTTTGGTGTGGGTGTCCGGTACGGTGACGACCTGGATCTGGCCTTGAAGTTGCTGCAAAACCTGCTGGACGAAAACGACAAGGTTTTGAAGGACCCGGCCCCTCAAGTGATGGTTATGGAGTACAAGGATAGCGTCATTACGGTCAATCTGCGTGCTTGGATCAGTGCCGCTGACTTCTGGGATACCCGCTTTCACTTGTTCCGTCGCGCGATTCAAGTGCTGAATGAAGCTGGTTTGCAAACCCCGGTTCCCGTACGGGAAATCGTGCAATCGGGCGGCGATAAAAAAGCGGCCTGAGCCGGATGGCCGCCGAGGCCGGATATCGAGCCGTTTCAGTGGTCAGGATAGCCACGTCTAGTGTGGTTGCAGATAGCAGCAAAAATGCCCCAAGCCTTGCGATCAGCAGCTTGGGGTTTTTTTTTCGGGTTAGCCTGCATTGGAGGCAGAGAGCGCTTCCTCCATACTGTACGCTTTGCCTGAACGCCACCCCTATCGCTCCCCCACGATGTTTCTGATCGACGAAAAAATTACGGTACGACGTTTGGAAGTTTTGTTGGCCTTTTTGGAGGCTGGCACGATTTCCCGTGCGGCGGACCAGTTGGGTACCAGTGCGGTCAGTGTTCATCGGGCATTGAAAAGCCTGGAAGAAGGCTTGCGGTGCCCCTTGTTCTTGCAGGAGGGGCGTAATCTGGTACCTCAGGACTCCGCCCGTGAGCTGGCCGAGGCAGCCAAAGAAACCATACGCACCTTGCAGCAGGGTATTGATGCCGCGCGTGAGGCCGGGGGCTACTCCTCGGATCAACTGCGCATTGGCTCCATGTATTCACTGACAATCCGGCTCGTTCCCCGTCTGTTGGTGGAGCTGAAGATACACAAGCCGTTGTTGCAGATCGATCTGGTGCTGGACTCCAATGAAAAGCTGCTGCAAAAGTTGCGCAGTGGTCATATTGATGCCGCCCTGATCGAACTTCCGCAGGCCCAGCCTGATCTGGAGTTGCTGCCAATCTTTGATGACGAGCTGATGTTTGCCGCGCCGCTGGGCTGGCACGGTGCGCAAGGGTCGGTCGTGGATTTGGCGCGGTGTTCCAAAGAGCGTTTTGTATCGTTGAGCGATGATTTTGCCACTGGGCGTGATATGCAGCGCATGATGGCCAAGGCCGGGTTCGAGCCCGAGATTGTGATGCGTACCGGCGACATCTTTTCGTTGATGAGTCTTATCAGCGGCGGGGTGGGATGCTCTCTATTGCCTGCCCGTGCCAAAGAGGTGTTTTCTGACAAGATCCAGTGGTTAAGCCTGGAGTGGCCGTATCGGCATTCGCAGCGGATTGGTCTGGTTTGCATGAAGTCGCGCGAACGCAGCCCCAATGTGTTGAGTGTGCTGCGGGCGTGCCGTATTGTGCGCAATCAACTGGAGAAAGAAGGGCACAAGCCGGTTTGATAGGAACGCGATGGCCTTGCTGGAGCTCGGTCAGGAGGGAGGGGCTGCCGCTTCCAGATGCTCAGCTCAAGCCCCCAGCGAGTCTGCCAGGGCAGGAGTACACCTGGTGCTGCAACTGACAGTCAGGCCCATCTGGACAGCCAGCGTTGCACGCCATCCAGGGTTTGGAATTCATCCACGCAGCGTGCAGGGATATCGGGATAGCGTTGGTTCCACAGGGTCGCCAGGCTGCGCCCTGGGCCGATTTCCAACACCACATCGGGCTGACGTTCTTCAATCTGTTCCATGCAGGCATCCCATTGCACGGTCTGCATCAGTTGCGCTGCCAAGGCGTGGGCCGCACTTGCCGCGCTGTGTACCCACACACCGGCATTGCTTGGCCAAGGCACATTGGGGGCCGCCAGCCCACTTTGGTTTAGCTGCTCGTGAAAGGCGTGAGCGGCGCTGCTCATCCAATGGGTATGGGATGCAATAGTCACGGCCAAGGGCGTGCAACGCGCCCCCTGTTCTTGAGCGAATGTTTCCAGGGCCGAAAGTTTGTCGCGTGGCCCCGCACAGACGGCGCTCTCGGGACCATTGCGTATGGCCAGGGCAGCGCCTTGTGCCTGGCACCATTGTTCAATTGACCGAATGGAAACCCCACTGATCGCCAGCATGCTGCTGTCTTGTCCGGCCCCGGCCTGATCCATGAGGGCGGCTCGTTGTCCGGCCAGTGTGACCGTGTCGCTGCTGGAGAGCACTCCCGCGACGCATGCAGCTGCCAGTTCGCCAATGCTGTAGCCAGCCACGGCAGCCAGACAAGGGCTGGGCGCCTGCAGGGCAGGGACTCGTTCCTGCAATTGCTGCCAGGCGGCCAAGGCGCAGGCTGTCAGGACGACCTGGGCATGGGCGTTGGTGCTCGCCCAATTGGCATCGCGCATGGCGCTGCGCCAATCGGCAACGTGTAACTGATCCTGCATCTGCAGCAGCAAGGGATGGGTCGGATTGAGCCAGGGCAGCATGTTCGCGTATTGCATGCCTTGCCCGGAAAACAGCAGGGCGATTTTCATGGTCAGACTCCAATAGGACGACGTTGGCGTGCACGGCCGGGAGCCGTGGCTTGCAGGCGGTCCAGCCAATAGCAGGCCGACAAGGTATCGGCAGCACCTCCAGGGGACAGACGGCGCTGCATAAAGGCGTGATGCAAGGTTTGGGCGCGTTGCACCGCATCCGGGGTAAATGCGCTGCCTGCGTGCAAATACTGTGCGGCGCAGCGGCGCGCGTAGTGCAGCCCCTCCAGTCCGCCACGATGGGCCAGATTGCTATCGTCAAGGACCGCCATCACCGAAAAGAAAGTATGCAAACCCACGGTCTGCAATTGCTGATCGGTAATAGGCGCGCTGTGCGGAGACAAGAGGTTGACAGCGGCTTGCCAGGCGGGCCAGGCCGTTTCAAACAAGGTGGGAAATCCTTGGGCGGCTTCCTGGTTCGCGCCCTGTAAACCATAGCGGCGTACCGCTTGTCCACCCGGCAGTGCGGACGAGGTTTGCTGGCTGCGGGCCTGTAAAGCTGCCCCCCATAATGTTTGAAGTTGGTCCCGAATCGTGGCGGGAGTCAGGGCGCGAAAAGGAAGGCAGGCGCCTGCGGCTGCACACAGCAGGCCGAGCATGAAGATGGCTCCACGGTGCGTATTGATGCCGGCGGTTGCCGCCTGCATGCGAGCCTCCGCTGCCATCCCGCGAGTTTGCAGTTGGCAAAAGGGAGCACGCTGTTGGCCCAGGGCTGCCATGTCAGAAAAATAGTGGCGCAGAGCGAACAGACTGCGGTAGAAGGTGCTGGCGTCCATATCGTCATGGCTGCCGCTGTCGAGCAAGGAAACCAGTCCCGGCTTGGGGGCCAGAATCAGCTCGTCATACAGCGCCAGAACAGCCGCCCGGCCTATGTCCGCACAACGCCAGGAAGGGGATGGGTCCATGCGCTCAGGGGGCGTCGGTGGGGGCGCCCATACCCTTGTTTCAATGGCATCAAGCAGCATGAGAAGACTCCAGGGCAGGGGCGTGCTCAGGCCAGTCCGAGTGCGCCTGAATACGTAAACCATGCGTGTGTTTGATCATGACTTTGCTGCTGGCACCACTGCGCCATTGCTGCCATTCACGCCAGGCGATGGCGGCGTCATCCGGAAACAGCAGCTCGCCATCCAGACGGGGCAAACCCGGCCATTCGCTGGCCGCATGCAAGAGCTGCACCAGACGATCGGCCTGCGTGGCGCACTGCACGGGCAGCAGCAAATCCAGGTCCGAGCCTTCACGCACATAACCTTGCCCCGTGATCAGCTCCCAGCCATAACTGCCATAAACCTGAGCTGTGCAGCCGTGTGCCTGCATCTGCTGGCATAAGCTCAGCCAGTCTTGCGCCAAGGAAACCAGCAGCAAGGTTTGGGCTTCATGGGCAGGGGGGAAACTGCCCCAGGCCAGGCTCCGCGCCTGGGGAACAATCAGGGACAGACGTTGCCGTCCCCAATCGGTCGGTAACGGAATGCCCACTTGCAGCTGCCCGTGACGCAGTTCACCTGGCTGACGGCTGACTACCAGCGGCCAGCCTCGGGCCTGCCATTGCTGCAGGCTCAGACTGGCGTGGCTGCTTGGCTCCAGATCCGCCAGCACCTGATCCCAGGCTGGGCTGTCCAGCGTAATCAGATGGTGACGGCGAGCGGGCAGTGGTGCGGTCATCAGGATGCCTGCAAGACTTGGTCAATGATCTGGGCCGCCAGACGGCGACCACCGCGTTGGGCGCCATCACTGGCACGGCGATCCTGGTGATCGGACTGGGCCAGTGCCGCACGCAATGACGCACGCAGATGCTCAGGCGAACGGTTGTCCCAGACAGCCTGAATACCCCCCATGGCCACATAGTTGTCTACGCCGGGCGCAAAAACCGGATTGGACTGTGCCAGTTCTTCCAGCAGGGCTTCGGGCAGCTTGGTGACGCGGGCCATGGCGGGAATGCGCATGACGCGAATCTCGGCCTCGGGTACGGCATAGCAGGCGTCGGCAATCAGCCCGGAGGTGATGAATCCGCCTGAAAGTGCCTGGTCATAGACCAGTCCAATGACTTTGTGACCTTTGCGTCGGGCCAGATCCAGACACATGCCCAAATGGGCCATGGCGCGGTTGATACCCAGCAGCTCATCGCGGCGGCGCAGTTGCTGGCCTTGGGTATCGACCAAGAGCAGCAGACTGCGGCCAGGATGGTGCCTGATGGTGTCCAGCACCGCCTGAGCCTGGGTCAAAGCCAGGGATACGCCAATAGGCGCGTGTTCGGTGGTTCCAATAACGTTCAGTGTTTGACCCTCAAATTCGGCTGTCCCCTGTAAAAATAAATCCTGTTCGGTGATGGTGTGCTGCGTATCGAACAGCGATTTCACCAGTGCTTCCCATTTCATGACAGCGCCTCCTGGCTGCGTAATGCTTTGACGGCCGCGGCATCCATCTGCCCGACTTGATCGCTGTGCTTCAAACCCAGCGCCTGCCATAAGTGGCGAGCCTGGTTCTCCGTGTGCTCCCATTGTTCGACAGGCAGCAAGGCGGTGCGATGGGCCAGCATCTGGTGTTCCTGTTCCAGTTCTTCCACGGTGACGGGGCCACGGGCTGGTTTTTTCAATCCTTGCACGGCGGCAGCACGGAAAGCTGTCACAGTGTCAGGCACAAGGTCGTCGCAATCGGCGGTCAGCCAGCGATGTTTCCCGCCACTGGTCTGCCAGACCAGCGCACGGTCTTTGGAGTCGTATTCCTCCACACCGTGTGAAGCTTCAATGACTTCGGGGCCGGACATGGCCAGACGGCCTACATCACTCATGATGAGGTGATTGGTGCAGCGAGCCACTATGCCCATGCCGCCAAAACAACCGTTTTGCCCGCCTACCAGGGCAATCACCGGCACCCCGGCATTGCGGGTATCCAGCAGGGCGCGCATCACTTCCGACACGGCGATCAAACCCGCATTGGCTTCGTGCAAGCGCACACCGCCGGACTCCAGTAGCAGCACCACGCCAGCAGGGCGGTCGATCATGGCACGACGCAGCAGGCCCACCAGCTTGGCGCCGTGGACTTCGCCCACACCACCGCCCATGAACTCGCCTTCTTGCGCTGCCACATAAACGGTCTGCCCTTCCAGCAAGGCATGGCCGATGGCCACACCATCATCAAAAGATGAGGGGACGCCCAACTGAGCCAGGTGCGGGCTGCTGATGCGTTGCGCCGGGGGCAACCACTCATGAAAGCTGTTCGCGTCAAACAGAGTCTGGACGCGCTGGCGGGCAGAACATTCCAGATAACTGCTCATGACTGTGTTCCTTGTGCTTGGCTACGTGCCAGCGCTTCGCTGGCGGCCTGGTCCAGACGCAGGCTGACCACGGCCGGGGTGGCTCCCATATCGTTGATGTCAAAGTGAATGCCGGCCAGCGGATGACGCTGGTGAAAGTCCCGTACCACGGCATCCCAGATGGCGGAAAACCCTCGTGCTGAGGTATGAATGTGAATAGTGCAGTCGGGGCTGTCCTTGGGTTCGGCCAGTACTTCCAGATTGCCCGAACCCACGACGCCAATCAGCACGGGCTGGAATGGGCCAATGGGCTCTTGCCCCTGAAAACGGTAGGCCAGGGTCTCCAGGCCGTGAGGATGCTGAGTCATCGTGATCTCCTAATGCAAATAGCGGTGCGGGCCCTTACCAATTACGAAAGCGCGCCGGGGGCTGATACAGGCCGCCCGAGGCGTCAACCAGATCCCGCATGCTGCGTGCGGCCAATAGATTGCGAGTGGCCTGACGTGGGTCTATGCCTAAATCCTGCGGTCGCCGGATGATGCCGCGGTCGCGCAGGTTTTCCACCATGCGCACATCGCGGCCCAGGCCTACGGGCGTATACCCGGCTACGCCGCGTATGGCCTGCTCGCGTTCTTCGTCGCTCCGGCACAGCAACAGGTTGGCAATGCCTTCTTCGGTCAGGATGTGGGTGACATCCTCGCCATACACCATGATGGGGGGCAGATCCATGCCGGTCTGCTCCTGCAGGGTCCAGGCATCCAGGGTGTCCACAAAGGCCGGCGTCATGTGTTCGCGGAACGTTTCCACAATCTGCACCACCAGCTTTTGGCCTCGCGGCGTACCGGCCGCCCCCTGGCGTCCTGCGCGGGCTTGTTGACCTGCTTTGAGCCAGGCGGGGCTGGCGTGGCGCCGGCCACGGGCATCGGCCCCCATATTCGGTGCGCCACCAAAACCGGCAATGCGGCCCAGCGTGGCGGTGGAGCTATTGCCCTGCAGATCGATCTGCAAGGTGGAGCCGATGAACAGATCGCAGGCATAGTGACCCGCTGCCTGACAAAAAGCACGATTGCTGCGCATGCTGCCATCGGGACCAGTGAAGAACACATCGGAGCGGGCGCGCAAGTAATTTTCCATGCCAAGCTCGGAACCAAAGGAATGCACGGATTGCACCCAGCCAGCCTCAATCGCGGGGATCAGGGCAGGATGCGGATTCAAGGCCCAGTGCTGGCAAATCTTGCCTTTCAGGCCCAGCGATTGACCGTAGGTGGGCAAGAGCAACTCGATGGCGGCGGTATCAAAACCGATGCCGTGGTTCAGGCGCTGCACGCCGTATTCCGCGTAGATGCCCTTGATCGCCATCATGGCCATCAAGACCTGTATTTCGCTGATCTGCGCCGGGTCGCGGGTAAACAGCGGTTCGATAAAGTGGGGGCGCGGGGCCGGGATGACGAAGTTCACCCAATCTGCGGGGATGTCCACGCGAGGCAGGCGCGTGGTCTTGCTATTGACCAGCTCATTGACCTGAGCAATCACAATGCCGCCCGAAAAAGCGGTGGCTTCCACAATGGCGGGGGTGTCCTCGGTATTGGGACCGGTGTATAGATTGCCGTGCTCATCGGCGGCCTGAGCGGCGATGAGCGCCACATTCGGAGTCAAATCGACAAAGTAACGCGCAAACAACTCCAGATAAGTATGAATAGCACCGATGTTCAGTCGCCCTGCCGATGCCAGCCGGGCCAGGCGTGCACCTTGCGGGCCCGAAAAGCTGAAGTCCAGGCGGCTGGCGATGCCTTTTTCAAACACATCCAGATGCTGGGGCAAGGCCAGCACGGATTGCACCATGTGCAGGTCATGAATCTGTGTGGGATCGACCCCCACCAACGCGTCAGCCAGAAAATCGGCTTGTTTCTGGTTGTTGCCTTCCAGACATACACGATCGCCTGCCTGCAAGACGGCTTCCAGCAATAAGCTGGCTTTATCTGTGCTGCACAGTTTGCCTTGCAGCGAGTCTCCCAGTGCTCGGCTGGCGCGTTGCAGTCTTTGCTGGCGCGCTTGATTCTTAAGATTCCAGTTGCTGTCCGTCATTAGGTTTCCCTGTCATACCTCTGTCGATGTGTTTCTTTAAAGCCTGTTGCCTGAAGTGTCACGAACGCAGCTCAGGCAGCGCGATGGAGCGGGTGCCCAGGTGATGGGCGATGCGAGTGGCTGCTTCCAGCAGCAGGTCATCCTGCCCGGGCCGGGCGGCCAGTTGCAGGCCCAAGGGAAGCCCCTGGCGGCCAAAGCCAATGGGCATGTTCAGACATGGAATGCCCAACGCTGTCCAGGCCCGACACAGCACCGGATCGCCCGTCGTCTCACGTGTAGGGGCTTCGCCCAAGGCCGAGGCGCTCAGGATCAAATCTGCATCGCCGAAGATCAGCTCGGGCTGGCGTTTGAGCTGATTGACCAGGCCTTGGGCCTGAATCAGTTCAGCCGGCCGAGTCTGCGCACACCGGTCCAGATAGGCCTGCAAAGCGGGTGACAGCAGCTCAAGATGGTGCTGGCGCTCATGGCCTAAATGAATCAGCACTTCAGCGCCCATGATGGCCTGTTGTGCATGAGTCAGCTCACCAAACAGGCTGTCCTTACCGTTACGTTGGATCTCAAACTGGCCGTCGTTGGCGCTCAGATGGGCTATCACCGCCTTGAGTCGGTCCCGCAGATCGTCTGATAGTTCCTCCCACCACGGGGTCTGTAAAAAACTCAGACGCAAGGGGGCTTGCAACAGGCTGGATGTGATTTCCGGGCTGGTGCGCAGCACATTGAACACGCGCTGTATATCTTCCAGGCGCTGGCCCAGGATTCCCACGGTGTCCAACGAGGGACTGATCGTTTTCAGGCCGTTGCTGGGCAGGACCCCAAAGCTGGGCTTGAAGCCGTAGATACCGCAAAAGGCGGCAGGGCGCACGACAGAGCCGGCGGTTTGGGTACCCAAGGCCACAGGCACCACATTGGCCGCTACGGCGGCGGCCGAGCCTGATGATGAGCCGCCGGGCGTGTGATCCGGATTCCAGGGGTTGCGGGTCTTGGGGGGATGGAACAGGGCGAATTCCGTGGTCACGGTTTTCCCAAAGGGCACCGCAGCGGCCGCGCGAAGAGCTTGCACGATGGGCGCGTCCTCACTGGGCCGGTTGTCCCGGTAAATGGGTGACCCGTAAGTGGCCGGCGCATCGGCCGTATTGATCAGGTCCTTGATGCCGATGAGCAGCCCCTTCAAAGGGCCGCTACGGTTTTCCTGCTCCCGGGCCAGGCGCCGTACCTGCTCCTTGTCCAGATGGGCAAAAGCCTGGATCAGATCCTCGGTTTGTTCGTAGCGGGCAAGAGCAGCTTCCGCCGCCTGCTGGCTGGATGTCGTGTTTCGGGTGGCGAACTCATTCACAGACATGGCATGACCTCAGATCGTGAAAGGAGCAATAAGAATAGCAATCGTCAACACGACGGTGCCAATCAGAAAAGCCACGACGGTAAAGCCCATGACCTGCCGCACATTCAAGCGTGCGATGGCCAGCACGGGCAAGAGCCAGAAGGGTTGGATCATATTGGCAACGGCTTCGCCAAACGCCACGGCCATGGACATCAGGCCCAGATAGGCAGAGCTGTCCTGACCGATGGCCAGAGCTGACTGCACGGCGATGGGGCCTTGCACCCCCCAGTGTCCGCCACCGGAAGGGACAAACAGCGAGATGATGATGGAGGCGATAAAGGTCAGGAAGGGCAGGGTGTATTCATTGGCCCCGGTGACCAGCGCGGAGGACAGGATTTCTTCCAGGGCGCGGCCGCCTTCCATGGGGATATAGGCCAGCAAGCCCATAATGCCGCCATACAGCGGGTATTGCAGAATCAGCGGGCCAGCCGTTTTGGCGGACTCGACAAAGGACTTGATAAAGCGGATAGGCGTCCAGTGCAGCAGGGCACCCGTAACGGTAAACAGCATGATCATGGAGGAGATGTTCAACGCAAAACCGCTGCGCACGAAGTAGTACATACCCGCGGCAAAGAACAGCACATTCAGAATCCACAGGTTTTCCAGCTTTTCAGCCGGAGTGCTAGCCTTGGTTTTGGGCAGGTCTTTCTCAATATCGGCAAAGACGGCCGGGTCGGGCGGCAAGGCATGGTCGGGTTCCATGCGCCAGATCGTCAGAAATAGCAGGATGATCAGGGCCAGCACCGGAATCCAGCTGTAGGGCTGAAAGATGGTCAGGCTGAAAGGCACCGTCATGTTGGTCAACTGGTGGATAACATTGATCGGGCTGTTGGGGTCGGTATTGGCCAGCGCAATCGAGCTGGAGAGCCCTTGAGTCCAGAGTAAATAGCCCATATAGCCCGAGGCAATCAGATAGCCAAAGTGCACGTGAGGCAGACGGCGGGCGACCTGACGCGCGACCAGAGCGCCGGCAACCAGGCCCAGGCCCCAGTTCAGCAGGCAAAAGAGGGAACCTACGGCAAAGCACAGCAGCGCACCTTCAACCTGATTGCGGGCACGAGAGGCCAGCCAGATAATGGCGCGTTTTAAGGGCGGCGCTTCGGCAAGCGTATAGCCGGTCACCAAAATCAACACCATTTGCAGGGCAAAGGTGAAAATGCTTTTCGGCCCCCATACTCCACGGTACCAGGCATCCACCATTCCTCCAGGGGTGGCGCCGTCTACAAACAGGGCGATTAAACCGACAACCAGCAAACTCAGAATGACGGCGAACAGATACGGGTCAGGCATCCATTTTTCTACGTAACGCACGCAGATGTTGGTAAAGCGTGTCAGCAAGTTCGGCCTGGGCTTGGCCGTGAGGGTAGCAGTGGTGTTCATGATGAACTTATCCTTGTTTTTGTCTCCCCGACCTGGCTAGTGGGTCGGCTAAGGGGTAGGGTTGCGTGATGCACCGTTTCGCCAGCACGTGCAGCTGGGTCGGGACGGTTGCCTGCATCTCGCTTTCCTCTTTTGGGTGTGCCCTTGGTGGGCTTATCGTTGTGCTGACAAGATAGCGACAGGCTTGGGCGTGGATCAATAAAGCAAATGTCGCTTTATTTACGCAGGGTGAAACGATGCCGCGTTAACCCTAGGGGAAAACAGGGTTAGCGCAGAGCCAAGCAGTTGCTTTAGATATAAAGCGGCTCGGATTTGTGCAGAGAGGATATTTAGCGAAAACGAACGGATCAGACGATCAGATGTCCAGGCCCGCAAGGGGCTGGATGAGTGGATGACCAGGGAGCGCAGGGGCTCAGAGCTTTAAAGGGTCGGAGTCAGCGGGTGGCGAAAAGGGGCGGCTAGGCGGGAAAGCCCGGCGCGAAGGAAAGAAAGCGGTACCCGCTGCTTTCCTTAAAATTTGTCAGCGACTGAATCCAGTGCATCGCGCAACAGACCGGCGATCTCTTTCTGACGCGGTGCGGGCATGCGTTCGGTAATGGCGGTCACGCTCATGGCCAAAATGGGCCGGCCTTTGTGATCGCAGAGCGCACAACCTACTCCCAGAGCGCCGCGAACGGCGTAATTGCCGACCACCGAGTAGCCGCGAATCCGGGTGTTGGTGACCAGTTGGCGCATCTCCCGTTGGGTCATGCCCCCATACTGATCCAGTTGATTAGCGTTGCGTTCGATGATCTGCTCGATTGCCTCGTCTCCCAGTGTGGCCAGATAGGCCATGCCGCCTGAGCCCACTCCCAGAGGCTGACGTTTGCCCACATAAGTCGCCAGTATCTGCACCGGATAGGGGCCGATTTCACGCCACAAGCTGACCGAATCGTCGCCATCGCGTCCCACCAGAAAAACAGCATCCCCCGTCAGCTGCGCCAGCTCCTGCATGATGGGTTGCATGATGGTGACCCTGGGGTCCATGCCAAACAAGCCCTGGTCCTGACGTGTGGCGCTGTAGCGGCGGCTGTGACTGCTGTTTTGCACCAGCCCGTGATCGATCAGGGCGGCCAATAGGCGGTAGATCGTGGGACGCTGCAATTGGGTGGCACGCGATAGATCGGTGACGCTCATTCCTTTGCCTTGATGGTTCTGCAAAGTCTTGAGCACCAGCAGGCCGCGTTGCAAGGTGCGCGGCCCGGCCTGATCCTGCGGTTCTACGGTCTCTGGAGTATTCATGCTTGAAAACGGCCGATGTTTACCAAAACGTAACCTGCTAAGAATATACGCCAGCTCGGAAAGTGTCCACTGTGTGATCGTTCAATAAAGCAAATGCCCGCTGCGTGCAGCGGGCAGGCGGGAGCGACGGCAGCCGTGGCGCAATCAGCGCTGCTCGGGACCGGCGGATTCCTCTTTGCGTTGCTCGGGGATGGGGTGCCCCGCTGCTCTGGCGGTCTTGATCATGGCGGTACACAGGCCCCGCAACATATCCACCTCGTCCAGGCTCAGTTGCGCGCGTCCAAACAAATGCTGCATGCGGGGGACCAGTTTTTTGGGATGCTTGGGGTCCAGGAATTTGACGCTTTCAATGGCCTGTTCCCAATGCTGCATCAGGGCTTGCACTTTGGCCTGGGTAGCTAGCGCTTTGCCAGGGTCCACCTTGCCCTCGGTGTGGGGCAAGAGGGGGGCGCCGCTTTCGGCCAGCAAGGCGTAACGCAACTCCCAGGCAGCCAGTTGCAGTGCCTGGGCAACATTCAGTGAGCTGTACTGGGGGTTGGCCGGAATGTGGCAGACGTACTGGCACTGGCTGATATGATCGTTGGTCAGTCCGACGCGCTCAGTGCCCAGCACGATGGCCACCGTACCGGCGTGTTGACGCAGGTGTTCGCGGCTCAGTTCGGCGGTCTGGCGAATATCGGCAGCCGGGGGGCCCAGATAGCGGGGGCGGGCGGTCAGGGCAAACGCCAGGGTGACCGGTTCCAGCGCATGAGCCAGGGTGGGAACGATACTTGCTTGTTCCAAAACGTCCAGGGCGCCGCTGGCCAGCGAGATGGCCTGAGGGTTTTGTACAACGTCCGGGTCCAGCGGGTCGACCAGACATAAGTCGCCAAAGCCCATGGTTTTGATCGCACGGGCCGCTGCGCCCACGTTTCCAGGGTGGCTGGGTTGCACCATAATGAAGCGAACCCGGTGAAAATTATCATCAAATGCCGATGCTTGCGTCTGAGTCATTTAAAATAGCTACTTTGAAGCTACGCTTCCTGTGTCTGCCCATGCGATTTTGCCCTGCGACAGGGCACGCCAGGCAGGCTCAATTATTGTTAAAAAAACGGAATTTCCATGCACCCGATGCTCAATACCGCCATCAAGGCGGCTCGCCGTGCCGGCACCATTATCTCTCGCGCCAGTCTGGACCTCCAGCACCTGTCGGTTGCGCGTAAAGGCCCTAAAGATTATGTCACGGAAGTGGATCGCGCAGCAGAGGAAGCCATCATTGAAGTGTTGAGCGAAGCCTATCCCGATCATGGTTTTATCGGTGAGGAAACGGGCGAGCGCCCACCGCTGGAGCCTGCAGGTGAAGGCACTCCCGAGTACCAGTGGATTATTGATCCGCTCGATGGCACCACCAACTTTATCCACGGTTTTCCGTGCTACGCGATATCGATTGCGCTGATGCACCGTGGCCAGGCTGCCCACGCCGTTATTTACGATACCAACCGCAACGAATTGTTTACAGCCAGCCGGGGGGGCGGTGCCTTCCTGAATGATCGTCGTATCCGTGTCTCGGGCCAGACCCGTTATCACGATGCCCTGATCGGTGCGCACGTTCCCGATTCGGGCGCGGGTGTAAAACCCACGTCTCCGTTCGCCGACATGCTGGCCGATTGCGCCGCCGTGCGTCGCATGGGGGCAACGGTTCTGGATCTGGCCTATGTGGCGGCAGGTCGTCTGGATGGTTTTTGTGCCGTCAACCTCAAATCCTGGGACCTGGCTGCGGGCACCTTGCTGGTTACCGAAGCCGGGGGCCTGGTGGGCGACTTTGAGGGCGAACAAACCTGGAAAGAAACAGGAAATGTGATTGCCGCCAGTCCGAAGATCTTTATTCAGATGCTGTCGCACCTGCAAGATTAAGAACCTAGACCCCGGCATCGCCGGGGTGTTCTTTTAATCACAGCGCCAAGGAGCTGAGATGGAGTGGTTGATGGACCCGACCGTCTGGGTTGGGTTGCTCACACTGGTAATTCTGGAAATTGTTCTGGGCATCGATAATCTGGTGTTCATTGCAATTCTGGTGGACAAGCTGCCGCCGGCACAGCGTGACCGGGCGCGTGTGCTGGGTCTGTCATTGGCCTTGCTGATGCGTCTTGGCCTGCTGACCGTGATGTCTCACCTGGTGCAACTGACAGACCCTCTGGTCTCTGTCATGGGTCTGGCTTTTTCAGGTCGAGACCTGATCATGATCGTGGGCGGATTCTTTCTCTTGCTCAAAGGTACGCTGGAACTGCACGAGCGTATCGAAAACCGCAGCGCGCATGCCTCCGGCTCGCGCATGTATGCCAGTTTCTGGGTCATTGTGGCGCAGATCGTGGTGCTCGATGCCGTGTTCTCCCTGGATGCGGTCATTACCGCGGTGGGCATGGTCGAGCATTTGCCCATCATGATGGCTGCTGTGGTCATCGCCATTGGCATCATGCTGGTGGCCTCCAAGCCGCTGACCGCCTATATCAATAGCCGTCCGACGGTGGTGATCCTGTGCCTGGGCTTTTTGCTCATGATTGGTTTTTCGCTGCTGGTCGAAGGTTTTGGCATACATGTACCCAAGGGTTACCTGTATGCAGCCATTTCCTTTTCCATCCTGATCGAAATGTTCAACCAGTTGGCGCGTCGCAAGCTGCGTCTGTTGCAAGCGGGGCGTCCGATGCGCGAGCGCACGGCCGAGGCGGTGCTACGCATGCTGGGTAAGCGTCCGGACTCGGGCGATGCGGCGATCGGTCCCGATCTGCCGGGTGTGGCAGCGCAGACCGTGTTCGGTCAGGAAGAGCGCAATATGGTCAGTGGCGTGCTCACCTTGTCCGAGCGAACCGTCCATTCGGTCATGACGCCACGCAATGCCATTACCTGGGTCAACATTCAAGACGATGTCCAGGTCCTTCGCGAGAAAATGACACAGGAGCCTCACAGCATGGTGCCTGTGTGCCGTGGTTCGCTCGATGAGGTGATTGGTATCGGTCGAAGCAAAGAGTTACTGGCAGATTTGCTGATTCATGGTCATATCCGTCTGGACCAGTTGCGTCAGCCGGTGTTTGTGTATGAATCCATCGGAATTTTGGATCTGATGGAAACCATCAAGCAAAGCCGTGGCCAACTGGTTATGGTGACCGACGAGTTTGGGACGATTGAAGGATTGGTGACGCCGCTGGATATTTTCGAGGCGATTGCGGGCGACTTTCCCAGCGAAGATGAAAGTCCCGATATTGTTCAGGAGTCCCAGGATCATTGGTTGCTGGATGGCTCGACGGACTTGCATCATCTGGAGCAGATGCTGGGTGTAGACGGCCTGGTCGATGAGCAGGAAGAGTATGCGACCCTGGCGGGCTACCTTCTGACACGTTTCGGACAATTGCCCAAGGTGGGTGATGTCTGTGAGCTTGAGCAACGCGATGCCGTGTATCGCTTCAAGGTTCAAGAGCTGGAAGGGCGTCGCATTTCCCAAGTCAGCCTGGAGCGTCTGCCCTACGATGAAGAACAAATTGATCCGTTCTTGAACACTTAATTTTTATTGGCGTTGATTGACACAACATGACCGAGCAAACTCTCTATTTGTTGAAAGCCCTGTTTCTGGGGATTGTTGAAGGCATAACGGAATTCATTCCTGTCTCCAGTACCGCGCATTTGTTGATTCTGGGGTCCTGGATTGATTTTTCCTCGGGCGATGCCAAGGTGTTCGAGGTCGTGATTCAGTTCGGTTCGATCCTGGCGGTTATCTGGATTTTTCGCGCCCGCCTGATTCAGCTGATTATGGGGACCTTGCGCGGTGATCGCACGGAGCTGATGTTCACGCGCAATCTGCTGATCGCCTTTTTACCTGCCGCTGTTATTGGTGCCTTGACGATTCAGTACGTGAAAGCCTTGTTCCATCACCAGATTGTGTTTGTGTTCACGCTGGTATTGGGGGGGTTATTGATGCTGTGGGTCGAGCGCAAGCCGCAGTACGCAAAAAATACCTCTGAGCTGGATCAGGGTGAAACTGCCACCTCGCAAAAGGCCACGGCCTTTGCCCTGGAGGAGATCACCTGGAAGCAGGCTTTGGTGGTGGGTTTCGCTCAGTGTATTGCCATGGTGCCCGGTACTTCGCGTTCGGGGGCGACGATTATTGGTGGCATGCTGGCCGGTATTCAGCGCAAGACGGCCACGGAGTTTTCTTTCTTCCTGGCGATGCCAACCATGTTGGCTGCCACGGTTTATGACTTGTACCGCAACGGCGCTTCTTTAAGTTCGGATCAGAGCACCGCAATTATCGTGGGCTTTGTGGCTGCCTTCTTTAGCGCACTGTTTCTAGTGAAAGCCGTGCTGCGTTTTGTGTCCAGCCGTACTTATCGTCCTTTTGCCTGGTATCGGATTGCGTTGGGCGGGGTATTGTTTGTGTGGCTGATGACGTAGACCTTTGCCGCCTAAGATGTTTTGAAATCCCCGCTTGGCTTGTTGGCCAGCGGGGATTTTTCTTTTCAGTGAGGCTCGGTCAATGTCGTCTTTGCACGCACCTACTTTACCTACCTACTTATCTATCTATTTATCGGTCTGTCTGTCTGTCTGTCTGTCTGTCTGTCTGTCTGTCCGCTTATCTAGCGATGTACCAACTTGATATGCGCGTTTTTGGTGACTATTGTGTTCAAGGGTTTGTTGGCAAATAGCGGGTTTGTCGCCCGTTGTTTGGTCTGGCATGGCTTGTCTTGGCTTCGATACGCTGCTGCTTATTGAAGGGAGCTTGGTCTCAGCAAGGCGCCTCTCGGTTCGTCTGCCCCGGTATCCGGGCTGACTACTTGCCGGTGCTGTGCACCGGTACCCTTGTCGGTGTTCGGATACGGGCGCGCCCTTAACTCGCGGGGTGTCTTGTCCACCGGACAAGACACAAGTGCCCCGCTCAAACAGAAGGGCGCTTGCACCCCGTATCCGAACACCGCTTGCGGCAAGCAGTCTGAACCGCCCCGGATACCGGGGCAGACGAACCGAGAGGCTCACAGTGAGGAGGGGACAAGCAGCTTTGCTGCTCATGGTGCTAAGAGTCGGTGTTCGGACACGAGACCAGCTTTCGGTGATTCTCTTCAGTAGCCGCGAGTGAAAGTATCTTGCTGGCAAAAATCACGGTCTCTTTTGCGTTTTTGAGGGGGTAGTTGGGCTCGACGGGCGAGTCAGGGCTCTTGCCGTATCCAGGATGCAAGCCCTTTGCTGTTTGAGCGGGGTGCTTGTGGTTCGTCCGGGGGACGAAGGACCCCGCGAGTTCACAGGGCGCCTGGATACGGCAAGAGACCAGGGAGCTCGTGCGCAGCACGGGCCGGAGACCCGCCAAGTCGAGCCCAACTGCCCCCTCAAAAATGCTCATGCAGCCACCTTGATTCCTGCCACCAGCACCGTGTGAAGAAAAACAGGTTTTATCGTAAGAAGGTATAAAAAGACGGGGAGCTTAAACCTGGCTGGCTGTAGGTGAAGTCACTCTTACTAAGGTCCCAGTGTCTGGCACTGATCCTCTTTACCCCATTGGTGTAAACAAAGCTGTGTGCCTTCAATACTGATATAGCCGCCACGGCGTCCTCCTTGCGAGGAGTCCGCCTCCCAATCCGGTAGCACCCATCGGCGTACCGGCTCAAAGCCGGGAATGTCATGCACTGCAGGGCGATGTGTATGACCATGAATCAGGGCCTGCACAGGATGGGCCTGGCAGGCAGCAATAATCGCCGCAGGCTGCACATCCATAATCTCTTTGGACTTGTATTGCTTGCCGCGCTGGCTACCGGCGCGGGCCGAGTCGGCAATACGTTGGCGCAGGCTTAAAGGGCAGGCCAGATAGAGCTTTTGCAGCCAGGGTTTGCGTACCCAGTAGCGAAAGCGTTGGTAGTCCAGATCATCCAGACAATACTCATCGCCGTGTGACATCAGAATCAAACCGGCCGAGGTGTCCAGGATGACTTGATCCGGCAATAGCGTGGCGTGGACATGGCGGGCGTAGGTGTTACCCAGCAGAAAGTCGCGATTGCCGCGCATTAGATAAAGCGGATGCTGATGCGCAAACGTGCGCAGCGCCTCACTGACTTGAGCAAGCCAGGGGGCAGGGCGGGAAATTTGATCGTCACCAATCCAGGCATTGAAAATATCACCGCCCAGAATCAAGACCTGTGCCTGATGCTGGGCGGAGTGCAGAAACTGCAGAAAATCCCGGAGGGTGTCTGGATTGTCCGGACCCAGATGCAGGTCCGCGGCAATCCAGATCTTGCCGGTCAGCGTGAGCTTATTCGACAATCGTGGCTTTTTCCAGAATGACGTCATCAACAGGTACGTCTTGGTGAAAGCCTTTGTTGCCGGTGCGCACGCCCTTGATCTGATCGACCACCTCTGTGCCTTCAATCACACGGCCAAACACGGCGTAGCCCCAGCCGTTGGCGGTGGGCGCGGTGAAGTTCAGGAAATCGTTGTCGGCCACGTTGATGAAGAACTGAGCGGTCGCCGAGTGTGGATCGGAAGTGCGAGCCATGGCCAGGGTGTATTTGTCGTTCTTCAAACCGTTGTCGGCTTCGTTCTTGACGGGCGCATTGGTCGCTTTTTGCTTCATGTCGGCCTCAAAGCCGCCGCCTTGGATCATGAAGTTGTTGATCACACGGTGAAACACGGTGCCATCGTAAAAACCGCTGGTAACGTAGTCCACAAAGTTGGCCACGGTATTGGGGGCTTTTTCTGCGTTCAGCTCGACCAGGATGGTGCCGTAATTCGTCTGCAGTTGGACGCGTGGAGAGGTGCTCATAGAAGTGCCTTCAGAAGAAGTGGAAGAATCTGCTGCCATAGCCGGACTGCTCATCATAGGCATAGCCATACAGGCAGCAATAAGCAGGGTGCGCAAGCCGCGAGCCTGATCACACCATTGAAATGTGCTTGCAAACATAAGATAGGGGCAATCCCGTCAAATAAAAATCTTATTGTTGCAGAATTTGGCCAGTTTGTTGTGCGCGTTGGGCTGCTTTGGGCACACCGCTGGCGGCCGCCTGCCGGTAGGTGTCATTGGCCAGCATGAGCTGGACTTCACCCATATTGGCGCGTGCCAGCGCATAAGACGGATCAGCGGTCAGAGCCATCTTCAGGGCCTCCAGAGCCAGCTCCAGCTTGTCTTGCGCAATGTACTCAGCCGCCAGATTATTCCAGGGCTCGGGAAGCTCTGGATAGTAGGTGGTCATGTCCTGATAAATGCGGATGGCGCCATTGTGATCGCCGCTGGCCGACAGTGCACGCGCCTTCAAAAACAGCAACTGCACATTGGCACCCGGTTCACCCCGGTCCTTGCGTTGCTCCAGCTGTTTCTCGATGGCCTGAAGGGCATCGGCATGACGGCCTTGAGCAATCAGGGTGCTGATGCGCTGGCTGATTTGTGCGCCACTCAGAGGCAAAGCGGTATCGACGCTGGGAGCCAGTACGTCCAGCGCGCGAGCCAGACCCTTCCAGCCACGTTCAGGTTCGGGAGCGATATCCAGCAAGGGATCGTTTACCCGCGCACTGGGCGGGGGCAAATCGGGCAGGGATTGGGCGCTCACGGTGTGGCCCAGGGCCAGCAAAAGGGCCAGGGAGCAAGGAGCGAGAAACCGAGTCCGTCTAGATGTACTGAACACAGAGGGGGCGCCTATAAAATCTGGCTTGAAGACCAGGAAGGTTGGTAGATTGCTGCCTTTAACGAGGTCTGCTTGCTATACTTATTGACCATCATTCTAACCTTGCCTCTTGCCGGGCGGGAAATACGGAACCTCATCCAAGGGCAATTGTTCTGGCACAAGGTTCCGATTTTATGACGATTACAGGCCATGTTGCGCATTTATAACTCGTTGTCACGCTCTAAAGAGGTGTTTTCTCCGGTTGAACCGGGCCACGTACGTATGTACGTCTGTGGCATGACGGTCTACGACTTCTGTCACCTGGGGCACGCGCGAATGCTGGTCAGTTTTGACATCGTGCAGCGCTGGTTGCGAGCAAGTGGTTATCGCGTCACCTATGTGCGCAACATTACTGATATCGACGACAAGATCATCCGTCGCGCCGTCGAGCGCAAGCAGCTCATGTCTGAAGTCACGGACTTCTATATTGACGCCATGCACGCTGACGAAAAGGCCCTGGGTGTGCAAAGTCCGGATTCGGAGCCCCGTGCGACCCAGCACGTGCCTGACATGCTGGGCATTATCGCCAAGCTGGAAGAAAACGGCCTGGCCTATCAGTCTGAAGATGGGGACGTGAACTACGCGGTGCGTCAGTTTCCCGGTTATGGCAAATTGTCAGGCCGCTCTTTGGATGATTTGCGGGCGGGCGAGCGCGTTGCCCTGAATTCTGCCAAGCGTGATCCTCTGGATTTCGTACTCTGGAAATCGGCCAAAGACGATGAGCCGGCCGAGTCCAAATGGGAGTCCTCGTACGGTCTGGGTCGACCAGGCTGGCACATCGAGTGTTCGGCCATGAGCAAGGCGCTGCTGGGTCTGCCCCTGGATATTCACGGCGGTGGCCCGGACCTGAAATTTCCGCACCACGAGAACGAAATCGCCCAAACGGAAGGGGCCTTTGGCGGCCAGTTGGCCAATGTCTGGATGCACTGCGGTCCCCTGATGGTGGACTCGGAAAAAATGTCCAAGTCCCTGGGCAACTTCCGTCGCATTCGCGATACCGTGGCTCCCGAGGGCCTGGCCGACGACCAAAGCAGCTATATCGCCAATCCGCGTGAAGCGGAAATGCTGCGCTTCTTTATTGTGCGCAATCATTACCGCAGCCTGCAAAATTACGCGCCGGACAATCTGCGCGATGCCCAGCAGGCTCTGGATCGTCTGTACCAGACCCTGCAACACGTTCCTGCTGCCGACGTTCAGATCGACTGGACGCAAGGCCCCGCCTTGGCGTTTGCCGAAGCCATGAACGACGATTTCAATACGGCTGGCGCTATTGCCGTTCTGTTTGAACTGGCTGGCCAGGCCAACCGCGACAAGGATGCGCAGGCCGCTGGTCTGATGCGCGCCCTGGGGGGCGTGATCGGCCTGTTGCAAGTGGACCCGGCCGTCTACTGGCGCGCCAGCACACGTTTTGGTCAGGCAGCCAGCGTGGCCGGTGCCGATTCCTTGAGCGACACCCAGATTGACGAGCTTCTGGCTGAGCGCAGCCAGGCCAAGCAGAACCGTGATTTTGCGCGTGCCGATGCTATTCGTGAGCAGCTCAAAGAGCAGGGCGTAGAGCTTGAGGACCGGCCAGGTGGAGCAACACAATGGCGCAGGGCCTAAGCGGCGTTCAATCCGGCCCTCAAGTGCGTTTGGTGGGCAAACCTGACTACTGGGACGACGCGTGCGCCCAGTTGATGAAGCGCGATCGTATCTTGCGCAAGCTCATCCCCCAGCATGGCGATTACTGGTTGCAACATCAGGCGCCGGCTTTTACTACATTGGTGCGCTCCATCGTGGGCCAGCAACTGGCCTCGCGTACAGCAGACCAGTTGTGGGCGAAGTTGCTGGAGGGCTGCGGTCAGGCGCTGTCGCCCCAACTGATTTTGGAGCTGGGCTACGAGACCTTGCATGGATTGGGTTTACCCAAACGCAAGGCCGAATATATCGTTGATTTGGCGACGCACTTCGATGCTCGTAAAATCGACCCCCAGGCATGGCAGTCCCTGTCTGACGAAGCCGTTATTGCTGACCTGTGCGCCATTCGTGGCGTCGGTCGCTGGACGGCGGATATGTTTCTGATTTTCAACTTGCACAGACCCGATGTTCTCCCTTTGGACGATGCGGGTCTGCTCAAGGCAATCTCTCAGCACTATTTCAGCGGCGAACCGGTGTCCCGGTTCGAGGCGCGTGAAGTTGCTCAGGCGTGGGCGCCGTGGTGTACGGTGGCTACCTGGCATCTGTGGCGCAGTCTGAACACAGTTGCGGTACGATATTAAATTAGGCCTAAACCTTAAGAACCGACATGCGAAATACATTCCTGGAATTTGAGCAGCCTTTGGCCGAGCTCGAAGGCAAAATCGAAGAGCTCCGCTATGTGCAATCTGATTCCGCTGTGGATATTTCAGAGGAACTCAGCCGTCTGCAGCAAAAAAGCCAGACGCTGGCCAAAAATATTTATGCCAAGCTCACGCCTTGGCAAACGGCCCTGGTTGCTCGCCATCCACAACGTCCATATACCCTGGACTATGTAAACCAGATTTTTTCGGACTTTCACGAGCTGCACGGCGACCGCATGTATGCGGACGACCTGGCGATCGTGGGGGGGCTGGCACGATTCAATGGCACCCCCTGCATGGTCATTGGTCACCAGAAGGGGCGCGACACCAAAGAGCGTGCCCGTCGCAACTTTGGCATGCCTCGCCCGGAAGGGTATCGCAAGGCCTTGCGACTGATGCGCCTTGCCGAGAAATTTGGTATTCCCGTGTTCACCTTCGTGGATACTCCTGGCGCGTATCCTGGCATTGGCGCCGAAGAGCGGGGTCAGTCCGAGGCAATCGGTCACAACCTGTTTGCCATGGCCAAGCTGCGTGTGCCTATCATCTCCACCATTATTGGTGAGGGCGGCTCGGGCGGTGCCCTGGCCATCGCCGTGGGGGATGTAGTCTCCATGCTGCAGTACTCCACGTATGCCGTGATCTCGCCGGAAGGCTGTGCCTCGATTCTCTGGCGTAGCGCCGACAAGGCTCCCGTCGCTGCCGAGGCTCTGGCCATTACGGCGCCCCGTCTGAAAGAGCTGGGTCTGGTCGATCGCGTGATCAATGAACCGATCGGCGGCGCGCATCGCGACCCCACGATGATGGCTCGTCAGTTGGGCCGTGCCCTGGCCGACGCCTTGCGTCAGGTGTCGGGTCTGACTACCGAGCAATTGCTGGCGCAACGCATGGAACGTCTCCTGGCCTATGGCCGCTATCAGGAAGTACGTGCCTGATCCATTGCCTTGCAGTCCGCTGGGGGGCTTTAGCCCCTCGCCTGCGCTGCTAAAGGCGCTTGACCACCACCTGAGTTTTACAAGCAGCGATAGCATCGCTGTCGCCCTGAGTGGTGGCGCGGACTCGGCTATGCTGGCGGTACATGCCCATTTTTGGGCCAGCCGCCGCAAAGTCACACTTCATTTTTTCCATATTCATCACGGCCTGCAAGCCTTTGCCGATCAGTGGCAAGCGCATGTGCATGACTTGGCGGCGCGTTTGCAGCGACCCTGTCACAGCTTGCGGGTCCAGGTGCAGTTCCGCCGTCTCAGCGCGGATGGCATGGAATCCGCCGCACGTGATGCCCGCTATCAAGGTCTGGCTGAACTGGCGCATTTTGTTGGCTTGCAGCATGTGCTGCTGGCCCATCATCAGGACGATCAGGCTGAAACCGTTTTGATGCGTTTGCTGCGAGGCACGGGCACAACCGGCTTGGGTGCGATGGCACCCCATATGCAGCGTGATGATCTGAGTTACTGGCGACCCTGGCTGGAGCAGCCCAGGGCACTCATTCTTCAAGCCAGTGAACATTTTACGGCGGCCACAGGCTGGCACGCAGTACAAGACCCCACCAATACCAATCCTGATTACACCCGTGGCGCGGTGCGTGACTTGCTCACGCCTGTGCTGGATGCACGCTGGCCCGGTTGGCAAAGCCGTTTGCAAAGACAGGCCCACCTGAGCCGTGAAACGCAGGAGGTCCTGGACAGTGTGGCGCGTCAGGATTGGCTGGGTCTGGAGCCGGATGAAACCGGCCGCAGCTTCAGTTTGAGCGCCTGGCGCGGTCTGGAACCGGCCCGGCAAAGCATGGTGATCCGTTATTGGTTGCAGGAGCAGGGCGCCGGTTTGCCCACGCATGCCCGTCTGGCAGAGCTGCTGCGCCAGCTGCGTGGCGTGCATGCCCAGGGTCACGACAGAAATTTGATGTGGAAGCATGGACCAAACCTGATCCGCTGTGTTCGTGGTCGGGTGCTGATCGAATCTGCCGGTTCAGGCGGGCAGCAAGCCGGCCTGAAGGCCGATCAAGCAAGTAAGTAGTTTTGGGGTGGCCTGTGGCAGGAGCGTGGGCTATGGTGTTGAGTCGACAAAGTATGTGTTTTTTTGCGTGCGCATGTGGTAGAGCCTGCGCTTGGGGCACAGAAAGTCGTTAGAATAGTTGGGTTTTGTGTCTATCCCAGACCTTAGCCCTTTGATGCAGAGTAAAAGATGTCCCTGATCGTACATAAATATGGCGGCACGTCGATGGGCTCGATCGAGCGCATCCAGAATGTGGCGCGTCGGGTTGCCAAATGGCATGCCGCCGGGCACCAGGTGGTGGTGGTTCCTTCGGCCATGTCCGGCGAAACTAACCGCCTGCTAGGCCTGGCCAAAGAACTGAGCGTTCAGCCTGATCCGCGTGAGCTGGATATGCTGGCAGCCACGGGCGAACAGGCCAGTAGCGCCCTGTTGGCCATGGCCCTGGCGGCCCAAGGCGTACCTGCCCGCAGCTATACCGGCTGGCAGGTTCCCGTAAAAACTGACAACGCCTACACCCGTGCTCGCATTCGTTCTATCGACGACACCCGCATCCGCCAGGATCTGGACGCAGGCCGTGTGGTCGTGGTGACCGGTTTCCAGGGTGTGGATGATGAAGGCAATATCACGACCCTGGGTCGTGGTGGCTCGGACACCTCGGCGGTGGCGGTGGCAGCGGCCATGAAGGCCAGCGAGTGCCTGATCTACACCGATGTGGACGGTGTCTACACGACCGACCCGCGCGTCGTGCCGGAAGCCCGTCGCATGAAAGTGCTGTCTTTTGAAGAAATGTTGGAAATGGCCTCTCTGGGCTCCAAGGTTCTTCAAATCCGGTCCGTGGAATTTGCCGGCAAGTACAAGGTGCCCGTACGCGTCTTGTCGTCCCTGACCGACCCCATGATTCCGCTCGAAGAAGAAATGTCTTCGGGCACGCTGATTACTTTCGAGGAAGACCAAAAAATGGAAGCTGCCGTTGTCTCTGGCATCGCCTTCAGCCGTGATGAAGCCAAGTTCACCCTGCGTGCCGTGCCCGACACCCCTGGCGTGGCCTATTCCATTCTGGGCCCCATTGCCGCCGCCAATATTGAAGTCGACATGATTTTGCAGAACCTGTCGGTTCAAGGCACGACCGACTTCTCCTTTACGGTCAGCCGCAATGATGCACTGCGCACCAAGGAATTGCTGACCAATCAGGTTGGCCCTGCCGTGGGCGCTGGTGAAATCGTGTTTGACGAAGCCGTTTGCAAAGTCTCCATCGTGGGCATCGGCATGCGTAACCACGCCGGTATTGCCAGCTCGATGTTCCGTGCCTTGTCCGAAGAGGGCATCAATATCCAGATGATCAGCACCAGCGAGATCAAGACCTCTGTGATTATTGCCGACAAGTACATGGAATTGGCTGTGCGTGCCTTGCACAAGACTTTCGAGCTGGATCAGGAAAAATAATCTCTTTTGCTATTTGCATTGGTTTTTTATAAATGCTATAGTAGCTTCTTTCCTAGAGCTGGAGACGTGGCCGAGAGGTTGAAGGTACTCCCCTGCTAAGGGAGCATACGGCTTATACCCGTATCGAGGGTTCGAATCCCTCCGTCTCCGCCAGCTGGAATTAAATTAAGCCCTTGTTTTCAAGGGCTTTTTTTATTGCCTGCTGTTTTCTGACGATATGTCGGCCCCTTAATGGCCGGCAGTCACCAGATACTTGCACCACTTTTTTTTGCATCCGCCACGCGGATTGCGCTGTGTTCACTCCGTTCCCGTGATACGTAAAAAACAATAATTGTTACCTTTCCCTTGCTTCATCCGAATCAGTTGCGGATCTGGGAAGGAGGGATGTTTCAAACAACACGGATTGCAAAGAGTGCAAGACTTTTCAAACAAAGACACTTGAAGAATGAAAAGGCTGTGTCGTTTTTGGCACAGGCCAAGTAAAGCAGCGGGTCTCGTGCTTACAATCAAACAAAGTGTTTTGCGTCGTTCAAGACGGCAGTCTTGTTTTTTAGGGCGAGCGATGATTAAACGAGTCCTCTGTATCTGTGGCATAGCCTTGATGGGCTTGCCGTTTTTGGCGTCTTCAACTGAGCTGGCATTAGATGAGCAGGTGGTGACTCGTTACGTGCAAAGCCTGCGCGATATTTTGCCCGTGCTCCAAACGGTGGAGCGCAGCGAGCCCGTGTGGGACGGGGGGCAGCCGGATGGCTTGCCGCCTGTACTGGAACTTGAGCAGGTGGAGCGCGGCTCGGACTTGTACCGCCAGTTAAATAGTCTGACGCAAAAACATGGCTTCTCCGGACTGGAGCAATGGGACGCCGTGGGCCAGCAGATCTGGCTGACCCGTCTCTATATCCAGGAGCGTGAAGATCTGGATTCGGTCTATGAGCAGCTGGATGTACTGGAAGCCGCTTTGCGTGATAACGCCCGCCAGTATTCCACGGCCGAGCTCGAGCAGTTAATGCGCACGTTCCAGGACAGCAAAAATCATATTCTGCGTTTGATCGCAACGCGCAGTGATGTCCCCCCCGTACAGGCACATATGGCTGATCTGGATGCCGCACTGGCTTCGCTGGAGTAACGAGGCGGCTGTCAGGTACGGGGCAGCACGATGCAATGGTGCTCGTTGGGAATGGATTCCCCGCAATTCGGGCTAGTTGTCATATTTTGACGCTTCTTTTCTGAGCATGACAGAAGGAATCGGGGATAATTGCCGTCTTGTTGAAAACTAGTGGGAAGACTGAAGCGTCATGCGTATCATCTTGATTTTGTTGGGGGCTGCGGTATTGGCCTACCTGATTGCCAAAGGCATACGGCAACTGATGGTGGAACGGCGTCAATTAAAAGACCAGACGCGACAGCCACGCCCAGGAAACCGTGATGAGCACTGATAAAAATCCATTTACTAAACTGGCTGCGAAAACAAAGTCTGAAGGTGGCGCCAATTATTCCAAGGGACTCGGTTTCCTGGGGGCTGCGCTGCTTATTTTCCTGATCCTGATTGTGGCCTCCATGGGCTCATTTCTGCAGGTTGACCAGGGGGAGCGGGGTGTGGTGCTGCGCAACGGCAAGCTGGTGCGCGTGGCCGAACCGGGCCTGGACTTCAAGGTACCGTTCTTTGATACGGTGCGCAAAATTTCGGTGCGTGACCACACAGTTCGCATGCAGCTGGAAGCCTATAGTTATGATCAGCAGTCTGCCTCGATGGTCGCATCGGTCACGTATCGCGTGCCAGAAACCGATGTGGCCCAGCTGTATTCCGAATATGGTTCGCTGGAGGCGTTGGAAACGCGCTTGCTCGAACGCAAGGCGCTGGACGTGATCAAGAACGTGTTTGGTAAATACACGGCCGCCCAGTCGATTCAGAATCGTGAAAAGCTCGGGGCCGATATCAACGAAGCCATGCGGGTGACGCTGGAGTCTGCGCCTTTGCAGATGATGGGCGTGCAGGTTGAGGAAGTGTCCTTCTCCAAGGCTTACGAGCAGTCGATCGAAAACCGTATGCTGGCTCAGGTTCAGATCGAAACCACTCGCCAACAGAAGGAAACCGCCTCCATCCAGGCGGAAATCGAGGTGGTTCAGGCTGAGGCTCAAGCTCGTGCTCAGCGTGAACGGTATATGGCCGAAGCCGACGGCATTCGTTTGCGCGGGGAAGCGGAAGCCAAGGCTATTTCGGCCAAGGCACAGGCACTGGCGCAAAATACGAATCTGGTCAATTTGAATGCCGTGGAGAAGTGGGACGGCAAATTGCCAGAGAGTCTGGTGCCTGGTTCGGCCATGCCTTTTATCGGGTTGCGCTAAGGCAGGGGCTGGCCTGAATGGGCTTTCTTCGGTAGCGTTAGGACAAGCATGACGCTACCGATTGTGTTTCCAAGGAGTGATGGATGAATGAAGAAATGAACCCTGTCCCACAAGGTGGGGGTAGCAATCAACTGGTCAGTCTGCGTAATCTGACACTCATCAATTACGCGCTGTATATCTTGTCCATGTTTGGCGGCATTACCGCCCTGGTTGCCATCATCATCAATTACATCAAACGCGATGAAGTGCGCGGCACGTATCTGGAGTCGCACTTTGACTGGCAAATCCGCACCTTTTGGTGGGGCTTGGCTGGTGTGGCCCTGTCTTTCTTGCTGATGGCGATTCTGATCGGTTTTGTGACGATCGTCATCGTGAGCGTCTGGATCTTGTACCGTCTGATCAAAGGCCTGCTGGCCCTGAATGACGGCAAGGCGATTGCCTGATCAGCCAGTCATCAAGCGTGGTTGAGAAAGGGCTCGCATCGCTTCGCGGGCCTCTTTGGGCGGTACCCCAAAATGCTGTCGAAAGGCACGGCTGAAATGCGCGGAGCTGCTAAATCCCCAGTGGTAGGCAATCTCGGTAATGGTTCGCTTGTGATGAGCCAGGCGGCGCAAGTCTTGCTCAGCCCCTTGCAGGCGCATGGACCAGATCCAGTTTGTCAGTGAAGTCGCCTCGCCGTCCCAGGCGCGGTGAATCGTGCTGGCGGCCAGCCCCAGACGCTGGGCGATCTTGCCAACGCACAGTTCAGGATCGCGCAGGTTTTCCAGCACATAGGCTTTGATTCGCTCGCGTCGCTGCGAGGCCGTGTGGTCTTTCAAGGGCAGTGTGCTCAGATTGTCAGCCAGTGCCGCCACCAAAATACCCACCAGACTGTCCGCCAGCGAGCGGTCTACCAGATCCCCGCGGGACGGCGGGCTGTTCATCAGCTCGGACACCATATGCGATAGCAGGCGTGCCGTACCGGATTGGGCGCTGCTCATCGTGCAGGCGGTCATGTCTTCGGCATGGTGCAAGCGTTTGCGCAAGATGGAACCGGGCAAGGAGAGCACATATTGCTCAAAATCCTGGTCAAACAAAAGCTGGTAAGGGCGGGTGGAGTCGTACAGGGCCAGATCTCCAGGCTTGAGATGGGCCGTTTTTTGGTCCTGAATCAGCTGCCCGGTGCCCGCGACCTGAATGCTGAGCAGAAAAATATCTTCAGAGGCGCGGGAGATTTGCAATGGCGTGCGCAATACGGTTTGCGTGGTCGAGGTGATTCGGGACAGATTGACGGCGGCCAGTTCGCGACGAGTAATGGCGCCAAAGAAGGGAGCCGTGGAGCGGGAGGGAACGGCACATTCCAGTTGCACATAGGCTTTGTTGACGGCTTCCATCCAGTAAGGGGCGCGCCGTGCGGGGGGAATTGTCGTCGTAGACCATTGCTCCATGGAAGACCTCATCGTCTCAGAACCAGAGGCAGATAGCAAACGCTGCCATCAGCCGAACTGGCTAAGTATCCGGTATGTTCCAGGGTTTGGACCAGACCAGAAAGCGTCCCAGGAGGCGATAATTTCAGACCAGCTGGAGCCCCCGGTGCCTGGCTTACCCCTCAATGAGCGAGCAGCAAGCGCACCGGGCCCTTTCTGTGGGGCGTAAAGGTTGATCGACCTGGACCCGTCAGGATGGCTCGTGCAGCAGTACCGTGTCAGTGCTGTAGTTTGGCTGAGTAGGCTCGGCCGGAGCGCTGCTCAGTGGCGATGGGCTAGCCGTGCTCTCTTTAACGACGCTTTTGTGGTGTAGGCGGGTCATAGGCTCACGATGTCCCAAGTCCAGCACCAGGCGAGTGGCTTCGGGTTTGGAATAGTGCCCCACAGGGTCATTGATGGCCTTGGCGTAGGCAATTTCTTCCATGTCCAGATCAGCGATGATCAGGCCTTCGGCATCATGGGGCAGGTAAGGTGCCAAGGTACGGCCATCAGGGGCAAAGATCATGGAGCTGCCTCCGCCTACGGTCAGTAGATGGGCGTTGTGCTCACCGACTTCCAGCATGTCTAGCGTCTCTTGGGTGACGACACTGCTGGCAGCAATCGTAAAGCACTGACCCTCCACCGAGTAAATCTGTGAAGCGGCCATATTCACCTTGGCGCTCAACGCATGTGCCTGTTCGCTGTACAGTGAAAAAGAGGGCCAGGCAGCAATGTGGATTGCCTCATGCTGGGAGTAGAGTGCGTATTTGCTCAAGGGGGAGAGGTGCTCCCAGCAGCACAAGGCTCCGACCCGCCCCAGCTCGGTATCGGAGACGATCAGGTCGCGGGCATACCCTTCACCAAAGACCGTGCGCTCTACATGCGTGGGTTTGAGTTTGCGGCGCGACCACAACATCTCGCCCTTGTCATCAATCAGGCACTGCCCCAGATACAGGCTGCCGCCACTACGCTCGCTGTAGCCCAGGGCAATAAAAATACCCAAGGTACGCGCGGCCTGGGCAATGTGATGAAATTCTGCACTGTCCAGACAGAGCGAGTTGGCCTGATAACGGGCACTGTATTTGAGTGACCAGGCCGGTGCGCCCAGCCAGACATGAAAAGGGTAGCCCGGTAGCCAGGTCTCGCCAAACACGATCAGGTCGCATCCCTCATCGCGCGCCTGACGGGCAAGTTCAATGGTCTTGTCCACGCCGGCTGCCAGATCGTAATTGGGAGAGGCGGCCTGTACGGCGGCGGCCCGAACGATTTTCCTTGTCTGCATACATCCTCCATGTCGCGGTATTCGCGATCTTGATCCCCATGCCGTGCACAATACCGCACCCGGCCATTATGATTTGACTCAGTGTAGGGCCGGGAGCGGGTGAGGAATTGACTGACCGACGCAGCAAACTTGACTGGTAGGCGCAGGCTCAGGGAGGTTCGGATGAGCGCTTGAAACGGATAGCGACGGGTGCAAGGAGGCGGTCGCCGCGTCTCTGTTACTTATGGTGCGAAGCTGTATTGCACCGTCAAGCCCAGACCCAGGACCCAGAGGATCAAGGGGATTGGACGCATCAGCAGGCTGGGAATGGTGCGCAGGATAAAGCCGAGCAGACGGGTAAACAGCCAGAGCAGGGAAGGCGATCTATCTGTTTCTTTCATATAAATCATGCCTTGCGCCAGCAAAAAGGACTGCGACAGGTAGGCGGCGTAAAACACCATGCCCAAGCAAAAGGCCAGCCAGTAATACAACATGCTCATAGGATGCAAAAAGAAAGAGGACGGCGCATTATATCGAGCTGTAGAGGCTATGATCTTCTTTTTGGCCGGACCCCGTGCTGGCCAGGTGCAGGCTTTGTACGAGGCAGGTATGCAAAATATTTATTCTATTGATGGTCTGGTGCCCGTCGTTCATCCTACGGCCTTTGTTCATCCTACCGCCGTGTTGATTGGGGACGTGATTATCGGCGAAGGGGTTTATATCGGCCCCCTGGCGAGTTTGCGTGGCGACTTCGGGCGCATCATCATGAAGGCGGGGTCCAACATTCAGGATACCTGTGTGATCCACGGCACGCCCTACCAGGACACCATCGTGCATGAGGACGGTCACGTCGGACATGGTGCGGTGCTGCACGGATGCGTGATTGGACGCAACGTACTGGTGGGCATGAATGCGGTGGTCATGGACGCGGCAGATATTGGCGCGGACAGTATTATTGGCGCCATGGCCTTTGTTAAAAAAGGCATGCAGGTGCCGCCGCGCAGTCTGGTGGCCGGCTCTCCCGCAGTAATCGTCAAAGAGCTGGATCAGAAGGCCATTGATGGGAAATTTTTCGGAACACGCATGTACCAGCGTCTGGCTCAGCGCTCGTTGGCGACCATGCAGCGTGTTGAACCTTTGACCGAAGTAGAGGCCGATCGCCCACGCCTGCGTGAAGACCAGATTTACCCGGTGGATTGCTCCAAGTAGAAGCTTGAGTGGCACTTTGCTTCTCTCAGCCCCAGACGGTATTGCCGATTTATACGCGGGTTTGAATACGCATAGGGCTGTGTATTGGCATCCTGCGAGTCTTGCTTGCTGCCGTGTGTCGGCAGTAATAATGAAAAAACCCTTGGCATGGAGTGATATCCAGAGGCCAAGGGTTTTTTGTGCGTTCAGTCTTCAGGCTGCAAGGTCTGAGCTGCCAAGCAGGACGAGGCAGCCCCGTGCTTGCCGGACTTATTTGCCTGCCGCCGCCAAAGCCTGTTTCCAGGCGTCGAGCACGGTGTTGTATTCAGCCGCCGCTTTCAAGGGATCGATAGTGGCCACTTTGATCTGATCCAGGTTTGGCAACTGGGTCAGTTCGGCCACATTGATGTCGCTACGGGTGGGGCGACGGAAGTTTTCTACCAGTTCGGCTTCCTGTACTTCCTTGGACAGCAAAACGTCTACCAGTTTGCGAGCTGCTTCCTGACCGTTCTTAGGATTCTTGATCACGGCCACGCCTTCCGGGGCAACAAAAGTGCCGTCTTCAGGGTAGATCAGCTCAATCCCTTTCTGGCCACCGGCGACGTAGGCGTAAGCGGCGTATTCCATGGTCACGCCCAGAGGGTATTCACCGTTAGCCACACTTTTGTAGACCTGGCCAGAACTCTTGGACACGATGACGTTGGCAGCCAGTTTGTTCAGGCCTTCCGCGCCGTACAGTTGGTAAATACCGTAAACCTGATCGTAGGCACTACCCGAGGAGGCGGGATCACCGATGATGATCTTGCCTTTCCACTGAGGCTCGAACAAATCAGACCAGGTCTTGGGAGCGGCCAGGCCTTTCAGCTGGCGCTCGTTGGCCATGATGACCATGACGTGGGCATTGGAGCTGGTCCACAGGCTGTCCTTGCCGTGGAAGGCCTGCGCAATAGCCTTGTTCTCGGGTGATTCGTAGGGCTCAAAGTTTTGCTGGAAAGCAGCCATGGTGCCGTAACCAGCGCCCCAGACCACATCGCCCAACGGGTTTTGTGCTTCGGCTTCGATACGCTTCATCAAGGCGCCCGCGCCTGAGGTTACTTGTTGAATGGACAGGTCCGGCGCGGTTTTGCGGGCGATTTCCAGGGCCGTATCAATGGTTTGCACATTGTTGGGCGTATACATCACGGCATTGGCGGCCAGAGCGGTACTGGACAGGGACAGGGCGCCGACACTGAGCGAGAGTGCCAGACCTGTTTTCAGGAAACGTGTAGTCAGCATAATGAGCCTTTTTAGATTAGCGGCTGGAAAACAGATCCAGCTTGAGGAAACGGATAGCCAGATAAATAGGCACCAGAATCACGACCATCAAGATCACGCCATAGGCCGAGGCGCGGGCCAGAAAACCGGCGTCAATCTGGCGGAACATCTGGATGGGCATGGTTTCCATCCCACCGTAATACAGCACGATCGTGGCGGAAATTTCGGCCAGGGAAGTCACCCACATCAGGATGGCCGCCCCCAAAATGGCTGGCTTCATCAAGGGCAACACCACCTTGAAGAAACTCTGAAAAGGACTGACACCCAGGTTGATGGAGGCTTCTTCGATCGAGTCGGGAATGTTGTAGAGCGAGGCCGACGCGGAGCGAATGGAAAAGGGCACCTTGCGCACAAAGTAGGCGCCGGCCATGATGACCCAGGTGCCGGTGAGCACCAGCATGCCGCTGTTGTAGGTCTGGATCAGGGCGATACCGAGCACAGTGCCTGAAATGGCCAGGGGCAGCATCACCATATAGTCCAGCGCCGTCACCACGAACAGTCGCTTTTTCACGATCAAGTAACTGCAGACCGTGGCAAAGCAGGTGCCTGCAACGGTGGCGACACTGGCCAGCATCAGCGAGTTCAGGATGGGCTCCGGTGCGTAGCGCAGGGCGCGCTCCATATTGTCCAGGGTGAAGGTCCCGTATTGCATGACCGGGCCGCTGGCTTTGGTGAACGCGCCAATCAGCACGATAAAGGCCGGAATCAGCGAGAAGGTCACAAAGAGCACGGCGCCGATGGTCAGCAAGATGCCGGCCAGGCCTTGGGCGCGTACAGGACGCGGCGCACGGCCTTGCTGCATCTGGAAGGTCTTGCGCTCCAGAACCCGTTTCTGGATGAACAGCACGGCACCGACCAGAATTACCGAGACGACGGCCAGCACGCCTTGCATGGTGGGGTTGCCACTCATTTCGGACAGAAAGGTGGTGTAGGTCAGCGAGGACAGTACATCGACCTGACCGCCCAGAATCATGGGGATGGAGAAGTTGTCCACGGCCAGTGTGAACACAATCATGGCATTGACCAGCAAGGCAGGCATCAGCACCGGAAAGGTGACGCTAAGCGCGCGCTTGAAGTTGCTGGCCCCCAGGTTCACAGCCGCTTCTTCCAGCGTACCGTCAATAGCCTTGAGCGCCGCCAGCATGCCGATATACACATAGGTGTAATCGTTCAGGATCAGCACGTAAGACATGCCAAACCAGCCGTAGAAGCTGGGCAGGTCGATGCCGATGTTCTCCAGCGCCAGACGCACCACGCCGTTATTGCCCAGCAGCATCAGCCAGGCCTGCGAGACAATGATGTCCGGCAGCACAATGGTGGTCAGCGGCAAAATGGCGACAATGGCTTTGCCGGGAAAGTCGTAGCGCGCCACCACATAGGCCAGTGGAGCGCCCAGCAGCAAGGTGCCGATGGTGGAAATCAGCCCCAGCTTGATGGTGTTGAAAAAGGCCTCGACGTAGCGGGGGTCACTGAAAAAGGTTTCAAAGCCGTGCAGGCTGGGCAGGCCCGTTGCCGGATCAACGACACTTTGATAGAACAAGGAAGCCAGTGGCCAGACGACCCAGAAAACCAGTACCACCAGACAAACCAGGGCAGGCAGGAACCAGGGAGAACGAAGGGCCAGGGGTCTTGCAGCAATAGCCATGAGTATTACGCCTCGACCAGACGACATTCAGGGCTAAAGCTCAGGTTCACCGAGCGGCCTGCCAAAAGATGGGGGTCCAGGGCGGCCGCAACGTCAGCAATGATCTGTTTGCCGTCATTGAGCTTCAGGCTGTAGGCCGTTTTGGTCCCCAGATACTGGCGAGCCACCACCTGGGCGGGGATGCTGCCAGCCAGCGCTTGCGTATGCAGCGTGATGTGTTCGGGACGTACCGCCAGCAAGACCTGGCCTGCTGGGGGCGGATTGTTCACCATGATATGGCCGCCTGCGATGCTGACGGTGGTGTGGTCGGGCTCCTGATGAACGCCCAGGGTGTCGATCAGGTTGGCCGCCCCAATAAAGTCGGCAGCATACGCTGTACGTGGGCTGGAGTACATCAGTTCAGGTGTATCGAGCTGGTCGATCCGACCTTGGCGCAACAAAGCGATGCGGTCCGACATGGACAGGGCTTCTTCCTGGTCATGTGTCACGAAAATAGCCGTGATGTTCGATTCCTGTTGCAGTTCACGAATGACCTGCCGCATCTGAATGCGCAGCTTGGCATCCAGGTTGGACAGGGGCTCGTCCATCAGCAACACCCGGGGTTCGATCACCAGGGCACGGGCCAGGGCCACACGCTGACGTTGACCGCCTGACAGTTCAGCAGGGTAACGCTGGGCCATGCCGCCCAGCTCGACGCGGTCCAGAATGTAGCCGACTTTTTTCTTTATGTCGCTGCTGCTGACTTTACGTACCCGCAAGCCGTAGGCCACGTTGTCAAAGACGCTCTTGTCCGGAAACAGGGCGTAGTCCTGAAATACCATGCCGGTCTCGCGCTTGTGGGCGGGCAGGTAGGTAATATCTTCTTTGTCCAGATACAGACGGCCTTCATCGGGGATGATGAAACCGGCAATCATGCGTAGCAAGGTGGTTTTGCCACAGCCGCTCGGGCCTAATAATGTGAAGAATTCACCGTGCCGGATTTCCAGGCTCAGTTCATTGATGATGGTGTTGCTGCCGTAGCGTTTAACGACGCGATCGATGTGGATGTCTGCCATGGGGATAGATCAGCCTGGGACTGAATAATGCAGGTAAGCCGCGCTGCAAGAAGGCGGTTGCCTAGGCTTTTAAAGGAAGTGGCTCAGGCGCCGCCGGCGATATAAACCGCCCTGGGGCCTTGGCACAAACAATAATTACAAGTTGATGACATGTTTTATACGAAGTTGCTATCTTAGCAGCAGGTCAATGCTTGTAGTTTTAATTATCAGGCAACTAAGTCTTTGGAAATGGCTGGCCTGGCAGGATGTGCGCGATGCGCAGAGAAAAAAATCTGCCGCTCACGCCCTCTGTTGCGATAATCAGGTGGTAGTAATGTGTCTTGCGTTTTTGTCTAAAGCGGTCTAGTGCGGGTGCAGATTTCTTGTGTCAAATAAAGGCCCTTATAGTGAGTTCCAAAAAGAATGACTGTTTTTGACAGCGCGCAGGAGAGGGAGAGGGAAACAAAAGGATAGCGTTCTATCCTGTTTAAGCAGGCGTGTCAGACGCCTGTACTTGCGCATCCGAATTTATAGAGAGTGTTCCGGTGTGGTGTGGAAGCACACATCGGGCCGGTGTGGTTGCTGAGTCGCTTCTGAAAAGAGGCAGACTCACCCAGCCGGGTACTGCACGTCGTCAGAGATCGTAGAAGTTAGTTAATTAACTGGAGATTGAAGATGCGACTGGGTGTACTAAGCCCCCGGGGGACCGGGGAAAAGAGGGTAGCGGCCACGCCCGATACCGTCAGGGCCTACCGCAAGGCGGGCCATGATGTGATTGTCGAGGCGGGTGCTGGACAGGGTATTGCCAGCTCGGATGCAGACTACGAGGCGGCAGGGGCTACGATAGGCGATCCCTATCAGGCCACCGTACTGCTGCTTGTAGGGCCAGCCGATGTGGATCTGGCCCGTCTACGTGCCGAACATGTGCTCGTCGGTATGCTGGACCCCTATGAGAGCCAGGGTCTGGATGGACTGGCTGCTTCTGGTTGCCAGGCATTTGCCCTGGAGCTGATCCCGCGTACGACGCGGGCGCAAAGCATGGACGTTCTGTCCTCGCAGGCCAATATCGCAGGGTATGCCGCAGTGCTTAAAGCGGCCACTTTGTATCCCCGATTCTTTCCCATGATGATGACCGCGGCGGGTACCGTCAAAGCGGCCCGTGTCGTGGTGCTGGGCGCGGGGGTGGCCGGTTTGCAGGCGATTGCGACGGCCCGTCGTCTGGGGGCGGTGGTCGAGGCCTCTGACGTGCGTCCGGCTGCCCGTGAGCAGATTGAGTCGCTAGGTGGCAAGTTCATTGACGTACCTTACGAGACTGACGAAGAGCGGGAAGCGGCGCAAGGCGTAGGCGGCTACGCGCGTCCCATGCCTGCTTCCTGGTTGCAACGACAGGCGGCGGTGGTGGCGGCACGTTGCGCTCAGGCCGACGTCATCATCACCACGGCCTTGATTCCGGGGCGTCCCGCCCCGCGCCTGATTGCCGAGGAGGTGGTGCAGTCCATGCGGGCGGGTTCGGTCATTGTTGACCTGGCTGCGGCACGCGGTGGCAACTGCGCCTTGACCGAAGCCGATCGGATTGTGGAAAAGCATGGCGTGACCCTGGTGGGCGAGACCAACTTTCCGGCTCGCGTTGCCGCGGATGCGTCTGCCTTGTATGCCCGCAATATTCAACAGTTTCTGGGCTTGATGCTCAAGGATCAGTCTGACGAGCTGCATATCCCTGCGGACGACGACATTGTGAATGCCAGCCGGGTGGTTCAGGGTGGTAAACGACTCTTTCCACAGCAGGGAGCCTGAGATCATGGATATTATTTCTCCCCTGGTCATTAATCTGATCATCTTTGTACTGGCCATTTACGTGGGTTACCACGTGGTCTGGACAGTGACGCCCGCTTTGCACACCCCCTTGATGGCGGTGACCAACGCCATCTCGGCCATCATCATTGTGGGCGGTATGCTGGCGGCAGCCCTAACCGAAAGCTCCTGGGCACAGGTGATGGGCATCATCGCCACCGCGCTGGCCTCGGTTAACGTGTTCGGTGGTTTTCTGGTAACCCGCCGCATGTTGGAAATGTTTAAAAAGAAGGGCGCTAAAAATACGCCCAAGGAAGGGCAATCATGATTTCCATGAATACCGTTACCTTGTGCTATTTACTGGCTTCAGTGTGTTTCATTCAGGCCCTGAAAGGCTTGTCGCATCCAGCCAGTTCGCGTCGTGGCAATCTGTTCGGCATGGTGGGGATGGCCTTGGCCATTGCCACCACCGCCGTGCTGATCTACAGCCTGGCTCCTGAAGGCAAAGAGCTTTCTGGCCTGCTGCGGGTTCTGATCGGTCTGGTCATTGGCGGCGTGCTGGGCACCATCATGGCACGCCGTGTCGAGATGACCAAAATGCCGGAGCTGGTGGCCTTCATGCACAGCATGATTGGTCTGGCTGCGGTCGCCATTGCGATTGCCGTGGTGCTGGAGCCGGTGGCCTTCGGGATTGGTTCGGCCGAGGTGGCGCTGCCCATGGGTAACCGTGTGGAGCTGGCCTTGGGCGCGCTGGTCGGTGCCATTACCTTCTCCGGTTCGGTGATTGCATTTGGCAAGCTGTCGGGCAAATACAAATTCCGACTGTTCCAAGGGGCACCCGTCACTTTTAAAGGTCAGCACATGCTGAACCTGCTGCTCGGGCTCCTGGCCCTGCTCTGCGGTGCGATCTTTGTGATGACCCAGGCTTGGTGGGCCTTTGGCGTGCTGCTGGCCTTGTCCTTCCTGCTGGGCGTGATGTTGATCATCCCGATTGGCGGGGCGGACATGCCGGTGGTGGTCTCCATGCTGAACAGCTATTCGGGCTGGGCCGCAGCAGGGATTGGTTTCTCCCTGAACAACTCCATGCTGATCATTGCCGGTTCGCTGGTGGGTTCTTCCGGTGCAATTCTGTCCTACATCATGTGCAAGGCCATGAACCGTGCCTTCTTCAACGTGATACTGGGCGGTTTTGGTGCCAATCCGGAAGCGGCTGCCGGTGGCGCGGATCAGGGCAATCGTTCGGTGAAATCCGGCAGTGCAGAAGATGCCGCTTTCATGATGAGCAATGCCGAGTCCGTGGTGATTGTGCCCGGTTACGGTTTGGCCGTGGCCCGTGCTCAACACGCCTTGAAAGAGTTGTCGGACAAGCTGACCAGCCAGGGTGTGAATGTGCGCTACGCGATTCATCCGGTGGCCGGTCGTATGCCTGGCCATATGAACGTCTTGCTGGCTGAGGCCGAAATGCCTTATGAGCAAGTCTTTGAAATGGACGACATCAATAGCGAGTTTGCGCAGACCGATGTGGTGCTGGTGCTGGGGGCCAATGACGTGGTTAACCCGGCCGCCAAGAACGATCCGGCTTCGCCAATTGCGGGCATGCCGATTCTGGAAGCGTACAAGGCCCGAACCGTGATCGTGAACAAGCGGTCCATGGCCGCCGGTTATGCCGGTCTGGATAACGAGCTGTTCTATATGGACAAGACCATGATGGTGTTTGGCGATGCCAAAAAGACCATCGAAGATATGGTCAAAGCGTTGTAAACCTTTTGGGGTTCTGGCGCTGGCAGTAAAAAAGCGCTCTGGTTCCTTGGGGGGCCAGAGCGCTTTCTGGTTGGGAAGAGCGAATTTAAAACTTGGGGCCGGAGCGCAATTGCTCGCACATTTGTTGGCGCTGCGCTTCGCTGATCGTGGCCATGTCCTTGCTGCCGCGTTCCAGACCTGCATTGAACGCTGCTTCAAAGTCGGCTTCGTTCAGGCCCATCTCTTTCATGGACTGCTGTTGCTTTTCCTTCATTTCTTTCAATTGCGCCTCGGAGTAGTCGCCGCAGACTTTTGCGGCGGCGTGCATGGCACCACCCATTTGGGCAAGCTGGGTCGAGGGAGGCGTGTTTTGCGCGAAGGCCAGGCCGCAGGCCAGAAGCAGGCCGGCGGGCAGTAAACGGAAAGTGCGTGAAGTCATGATGAGTCTCGTTGCCTTGCTGTAAAAAAGCCTGGGCTGACCCGCCCAGGCTTTTGAGTATAGCCAGTCTTAAACCAAGCGGTTTTTAGATCTGCGATAAGCTGTAGTCGGAAACCTTATTGTTTTGAAAATGAATGAACAGCGTGTAGGAATCCGCCGGTGCTGCACCCGTAAGGCTGCTGGCGGCCCCCAGTCCGAAGGCACCCATGGCAGAGGACAGCAAGTCAGCGTTTGCGGTGTTACGGGGAGAGTAGGTCCACATCGATGGTCCGTTTGGGCCTTCTTGAGTGGTATCGGGTTTGCCGTAGAGCTGGCGCACTTGCTCAGAGGTGGTGACGCCTGGTTTCAGGTGTGTTTTTAGGTAGGCGGCAGTGAACTTGTCTTCGCCTCCCGTTCCACCACCCTGTAGGGTCTGGCAGGCAGCAAGTGGAATGGACAGTAAAAGCGCAGCGAGCATGCGACGAGTCATGGGTTTCCTCTTTAGATTAATGAACAGATCTGCTTTGTTTGTTTTTCGGGTCTATTCAAAGATGGGAATAGCCCAAGATGTGCCAACGACAGGCTGCACCGGGATATCGGTTTCAGCAGGTACAAGCCGGACGGCTCAATTTTCTCTGTCGTATGTGACTGCGTGTTGTACGCAGCCCGTGGCATAAGCTCTTGGAATGGTATGTCCCCTCTTTTAATTCGTGTTGGCAATAATAGAGAGGTTTTACCCTAATTTTTTGAAATTAAAAGAATGTTTCAATTGTTACATCTGGTTCGTGGCATTTGTGAAGTTCAGTTTATAAACGCCTGGGCAGGGACTTGAGGATGAGTGTTGTGCTTTTCTGCCTGACAAGGCTGATGGGTGGAAACAATTAACTTTGCCCGCTGCATGCAAATCACAGGAAAAAAGCAGAGAAACCGGGAGAGTCAGGTTGGGTAAAAAAGCGGAAAGACAAACGAAAAAAGCCACTTCCGAAGAAGTGGCTTTTTTCTTTATATGGCGCGGCTGGCAAGATTCGAACTCACGACCCCTTGGTTCGTAGCCAAGTACTCTATCCAACTGAGCTACAGCCGCCAAAGAAATGAAACTATAGCAGACTATTTATCTGCATGGCAAGCCTGTAATACTCTTTTTTTAAAATAAATACGAAAATGGTTCGGCTTGACTGAGCAGCGGGCCAGAGGAAGAGGGGGAGTCCATTACGATTGGTGCCTGAGTTGGCCGCTTGTACTGGTTTTCCTGGAGTCGGATGCGTCCAAAACGTCCCGATGTCATGAAGGGAGCTTGCTTCGGACAGGCGGAAAAGGGCATTGGAGTGTGAAGAATGGCAGGCAGGGCGTGAGTCCGCTTTTCAGTCGAGCAGCTCGCAGCGGCAGAATGCATACGAGGCAAGCGCCAGGACCTGAGAGTAAGGGGCGTGCGCAGTGTGTCATTGATGACAGAAACAAAAAAGCCACAATGAAAATTCATTGTGGCTTTACTTGCCAAGACTGAAGTCTTGAAGACTGTTCTATATAGAACACTCTTGAATATGGCGCGGCTGGCAGGATTCGAACCCACGACCCCTTGGTTCGTAGCCAAGTACTCTATCCAACTGAGCTACAGCCGCTAAAGAAGTAAAACTATAGCACGGCTATTTTTACTTGTCACCACAATATCGAATTTTTTTCGATAAAGTTTCGATGAATAGTCGTTTTTCGGTTGGGCATGTGCTTGGCAAGGGCTGGTTTCAAGGCGATGAGATGGCTGGAGAGGCCAAACGGCTCGCAGTGGCTTCTCGTCGGATCGGCCTGGAGAGGCAACGCAGCTCAACAAAGAGCCAGTCAGCCCTGGGGGAGCTGCGTTAAGAAAGGTTTTGTTCGTGTATCGCGAGTAGTTCGCGCGTCAGGGGGCATTGAGCAGCCTCTTGGGGGAGCGTGCTTTAGCAGGAACAGTGAGCCGTCTATCAGGACTGGTGTGCTCGACTGGGGGCCCTAAGCCATCTCTGGGGGGTGACCCCGTCTACGCGGAACAAGAGCCAGCCAGTCGGGGATGACTTGCCCCCAGGGAAACAAAGTCGCATTATTACGCCATTGTTTTGGAGCTGAATGTCATGGATCTGTCGAAAATTACCTGCACTGAAGATTTCCGCCTGGTGGCTAAACGCCGCGTGCCCAAGATGTTTTATGACTACGCCGACTCTGGCTCTTGGACGCAAGGGACGTATCAGGCTAATGAGCAGGATTTTCACAAGCTGAAATTCAGACAGCGTGTGGCAGTGGATATTGGTCATCGCAGTATAAGGACGACGCTGTTGGGGCAGGACGTGGCCATGCCAGTGGCTATTGCCCCCACAGGCCTGACGGGTATGCAGCATGCCGACGGCGAAATGCTGGCCGCTTTGGCTGCTCGGGACTTTGGTATTCCTTTCACACTGTCCACCATGAGTGTGTGCTCGCTCGAGGATGTGGCTCAGGCGACCCGTAGTCCGTTCTGGTTTCAGCTCTACGTCATGCGTGATCGCAGTTTTATTGAAAACCTGATTGCGCGTGCCAAAGCAGCTCATTGCTCGGCGCTGGTTCTGACTCTGGACTTGCAGGTGCTGGGGCAGCGTCACAAAGATATCAAAAACGGTTTGACGACACCTCCGCGCCTGACGGTGCCCAATCTGCTCAATCTGGCGACCAAACCATATTGGTGTCGCAACATGTTGCGCACCCATCGCCGCAGTTTTGGCAATATTGTCGGCCATGCCAAGGGCGTTTCGGATTTGCGTTCTTTGGCGACCTGGACCGCTGAGCAGTTTGACCCGAGCTTGAGCTGGAAAGATATCGAGTGGATCAAAAATGCCTGGGGCGGCAAACTGATTGTCAAAGGCATTATGGATGCGGACGATGCTCGCCATGCAGTCGACAGCGGCGCCGATGCGCTGATCGTGTCCAATCACGGCGGTCGTCAGCTCGATGGTGCGCCTTCTTCCATTTCCTGCCTGCCGGCTATCAGCAAGGCGGTGGGTGACAAGATCGAGGTGCTCGTCGACGGAGGAGTTCGCAGTGGTCAGGATGTGTTGCGGGCACGGGCCCTGGGCGCCCAGGGAGCGATGATTGGCCGTGCTTTTCTCTACGCTTTGGGAGCGGCCGGTCAGCCCGGCGTGGCTCGCTTGCTCAAATTGATGGCCAATGAACTGGATGTGTCCATGGCTTTTTGCGGGCGCACCGACATTAATCAGGTTGACCGATCTATTTTGCTCAATCCTGATATTTTTGATCGCCCCGGTTACTGAAGACCAATATGCAAGGGGCCTGGCTGGGCAGGTAAATGGCCGCGTCCGTGGGGCCCGTTCAGATCCATCAGTGGGCCAGCGGGCACAATGCCTGTCGGGTTCAAATGGCGGTGACTGCTGTAGTAATGGGTTTTGATGTGATCCAGATTGACGGTATCGGCGATGCCGGGCATCTGGTACAGCTCCAGCATGTAGTTCCACAGATTCGGATAGTCGATCAAACGGCGCAGATTACATTTGAAGTGGCCGACATAGACCGGATCGAAGCGGATCAAGGTAGTGAACAGACGCCAGTCGGCCTCAGTGAGCCGTGTACCAGTCAGATAGCGCTGTTTGGCCAGTCGGGTTTCCAAGCCGTCCAGACTCTGGAACAGCGCATGCACGGCAGTGTTGTAGGCAGACTGTGAGCGGGCAAAGCCGGCTTTGTACACGCCGTTGTTCACCGTGTCGTAGACATGGCTATTGATCTGCTCGATTTGGGTACGCAAGTCGAGCGGAGCCATATCCAGACTGCGTGCCCCCAAGGTATCGAATGCGTTATTGAAAATACGCATGATATCGGAGGACTCATTGTTGATGATCGTGGCCCGATGCTTGTCCCACAGCACGGGAACCGTAATGCGGCCGGTAAAGTTCGGATCAGCCTTGGCGTAGAGCTGGTGCAGGAACTGGGCATCCATGACTGGATCGGCGATCACACCTTCAGCCGGCTCAAACGTCCAGCCTTGATCGTCCATGACAGGATTCACAACTGAGACGGAAATCAGTTTGTGCAGTCCTTTCAGTTCGCGCATGATCAAGGTGCGATGTGCCCAAGGGCAGGCCAGCGACACATACAGGTGATAGCGGTTGGCCTGAGCGGGCTGTGCCGCCTGCCCCTGGGGACCGGGGCCGCCATCGGCCGTAATCCAGTCCCGGAAGGTGGACTGGGCACGCTGAAATGTATCGGACTCAGTACGGCTGACTGGCTCTTTGCTGTGCCATTGCCCTTCAATCATCATGCCCATTCTTGTCCTCCGTTTTAGCCTTTCAGCTTCATGGCAATTTCAGCGATATGACGGCCCTGGAAGCGGGCACCGTCCAGCTCGTTCTGGCTTGGTTGGCGCGATCCGTCGCCACCGGCAATGGTAGAGGCTCCGTAGGGGCTGCCACCGGTTACCTCATCGAGCAGGGTTTGACCCGCAAAGCTGTAGGGCAGGCCCACCACAATCATCCCAAAGTGCATCAGGTTGTGAATAATGGACAGCAGCGTGAGCTCCTGCCCGCCGTGCTGGGTAGCAGTGGACGTAAAGGCGCCACCTACCTTGCCATTGAGGGCGCCGCGTGCCCACAGGCCACCGGCCTGGTCCAGAAAACTGGCCATTTGTGAACTAATACGCCCAAATCGGGTGCCGGTGCCCACAATAATGGCGTCATAGTTTTCCAGGTCGGCAATCGAGGCAACCGGAGCGGCCTGATCCAGCTTGAAATTCGCTTTCTGGGCCACCGCTTCCGGGACCAGTTCGGGGACACGTTTGATATCCACCGTCGCACCAGCGCTTTGCGCACCTTCAGCCACCGCTTGGGCCATTTTCTCAATGTGGCCGTAGGCGGAGTAATAGAGAACCAGGACTTTTGCCATTTGAATGTCTCCAGAAAAGCGATCAACAAGGAATCGGACGGGGCAGCGGCCCCTGGACAAGGCCGGGGGCGAGCATGCTATGACGATGATAGTCGGGCCTGCCCTGCTATGACAAACCGCCAGGCTATTTGTTTTGTGTCAGAGTCTGTCTTGTTGTCTGCTCGGCCGCGCTCAACCTGGCAACAGGGCGTAGGTGGTGGTGGCGTGGGCGGCCAGGCGGTCCTGTTCATCAAACAGCTTGATGTCGCCAAAGACCATGCTCTTGCCTCGTTTCAGAACCTGGGCATGGACCAGGACATCGCCTTGGGCAACCGGGCGCACAAAACTGGTGTTCAGTGAAACGGTGGTCATGGGACGGAATTCGCCCAGGCTTTGGCTGATGGCCAGCACCATCGCGGTATCGGCTGCCGCCATATAAACCTGACCGCACACCACCCCCGCGACATGGGTCAATTGTTCTGAAAAGGGCAGGCGCAGCACTACGCCGTCCTCCTGCACCTTTTCCACGCGCAGCTTCAAGGCTTGCACCCAGGGCGCGAACAGCGTGTTCAGCAGGTGTTGGCTTTGCTCGTGAGTCATGGGGCTTAGCCGCAGTAGACCGACAAAATGTGGTTTTGCTCATCGACCCGGATGTTCAGGCGAGTAGGGTCGTAGTCGGTGGTGTACATACGATCCGGAGCCAGAATGCGGGCTTGCGAGGCACCGGCCTGTTTGACAAGACGTTCAATCTGGCTTTGGCTGGCTGTTTGTCCGGCCGGGCTCAGGGAGTCGGCATCGCACAGCCCCCCCGAGGTGTTGCGCAACGACGAACTTGAACCGCTTTGGGCGCTATTGCCCGTGGCCGTGCAGGCGACCAGAAAAACGGCGGGAAGGACGCTAAGGAGTACGGAGAGTCGCATGAGAAATCCTTTAAAGCAGCTGGGAAGCATTCAGAGCTTGAAGGACTAATAATACCTGTTCTAGACGGGGCGTTTAAGGCCCTTTGTGCTGCGTTTTGCAGCGGTTTTACCCGGTTTGACCGAGACCTGCGGGTGCTGTGCGATGGCGTAGCGCAGCGGGGCCGTGGCCCAGTCGCCTGCATAGTCCACGCCGATGCGCGGGCCGATGTGGATCTGCTCGGGCGCCAGAGCGGGAGCGTCCAGCAGATGCAAGGTGGGGGAGCAGGCATCGGCACCGTTATAGGCCTTGTCGATATCCAGCCCTTTGCACAGCCGTCCCGGCCCGGACAGGGAAGGCCCTTCCAGGGGAGAGGCCCATTGGGCGGCTCGCAGCAGCACCGCCGTGCCGTCTCCTTCCACGCCACTGACGATATTCATGCAGTGATGCAGGCCGTAGATCAGATAAATGTAGGCATAGCCGGCCGGGCCAAACATCAGTCGGGTGCGATCGGTGATACCTCGCCGGCTGTGGGCGGCCTGGTCCTGGGGGCCGAGATAGGCCTCGGTTTCCACAATGGTGGCGCAGCGTTGGCCGCGTTCGTCATTCAGCACTAGTGTTTTGCCTAACAACTCCAGGGCGACGTAACGTGGGTCGCGGGCAAAAAACGCCCGCGGCAGATACAGGGAAGGCTTAGCCATGGCCGGGAATAGACTCCAGCTTGTTCAACCAGAACTGCTGCTTTTCCTTGGGCAAAAAGGAGGCGCGCAGACTATTGGCAGCCAGCGTGCGCAAGTCCGCTTCCTGTAAGCCCAGGGCTTGGGCAGTCTGCATATAGTTATCCAGCAGGTAGCCCCCGAAATAGGCCGGGTCGTCCGAGTTCACGCATACATTCAAGCCGCGATCAAGCAAATGCTTCAGGTTGTGTTGGTCAAGACTATCAAACACCTTGAGCTTGATGTTGGACAGAGGGCAGACCGTCAAGGGAATGGCGTGATCGATCAGGTACTGCATCAAGGCCGGATCATCCTGGCTGCGCACACCATGGTCGATGCGTTCCACGTTCAGAAGCTGCAGCGCATCGCGCACATAGCTGGCCGGGCCTTCCTCGCCGGCATGAGCAACTAGACGAAAGCCCAGTTCACGGCCATGAGCATAGACTTTCTCGAATTTGGCGGGTGGGTTGCCTTTTTCTGAGGAGTCCAGACCAATGGCGACCCACAGATCTGCATACTGTTCGCGCAAGGGCAGGGCCGCTTTCAAGGTCTCAAAGGCGTCCGCCTCGCTGAGGTGACGCAGAAAGCTCAGGATCAGATAGCTGCTGATACCCAGTTCGGATCTGGCTTGGCGTGCCGCCCGCGCAATGCCTGCGAATACGGTTTCCATGGCAACGCCGCGGGCCGTATGTGTCTGCGGGTCAAACATGATTTCGGTGTGGACAATGCCATCGGCCTGGGCGCGTAAAAAGTAGGCCCAGCTCATGTCAAAGAAGTCCTGTTCGTGAATCAGGACACCGGCCCCGGCATAGTACAGATCCAGAAAGGACTGCAGATCAGTGAACTGATAGGCAGCCTGCAGGCTGGCCTGGTCGGGGTAGGGCAAGGTGATCTGGTTGCGCTGGGCCAGCTTGAAGATCAAGTCTGGTTCCAGGGTGCCTTCAATATGAAGGTGCAGTTCGGCCTTGGGAAGTTGGCGGGTAAACTCGCGTAAGGACAAAGCGGGATCGGACACGGGGCGCTCCTGTTAGGCAGACTATGCTCCCCATTATACGAAGGCCAGTGTCCCGGGTCAGGCACCCTGGCCGCGCACGGCGGCAAAAGCCAGACAAAGCCAGGCCAGAATCATCGCAACCCCGCCTATCGGGGTAATGGCCCCCAGCCACTTCACACCGCTCAGCACCAGAATGTACAGGCTTCCACTGAAGATCAGGACGCCGACCAGCATCAGGACGGCGCTGCGAGATTGCCAGGCGGGATGAAGCCGGTTACCCAAGGCGGCGATCAGCAACAGGCCCAGTCCATGCAGCAATTGATACAGGACAGCCGTTTGCCAGGTCGCCAGGGCGGAGGCGTCCACCATGGCGCGCAGGGCGTGGGCACCAAAGGCGCCCAGACCGACGCCTACCGCCATTATCAAGGCCCCCAGGCATAGAATGGTTCGTGATTTCATATTGATCCTTGCTAGTGGCCACCGTCGCGGCGCGTAGGCAGGCCAGTGCTATTATCGAACAAAAAAATTGGCTTTGTCTGCAAGGAGGCAGCATGCAAGAAATAGCTCCGGTCACGCCTGATGTACAGGATATGGTGGTGGCCGCGTATCGCTATCAGTCTGGCCAGCCTGCCATGGCTTTGGATATTCATCATCTGCCTGCCCACGATCCCCTGAAGGATGGCTTTATCTGGATTGGCTTGAAAGATCCCAGCGAGGCGATTTTGCGCGAACTGGGGGTTCAACTGGGCCTGCCGGACAATGCGGTCGAGGAACTGATCGCTCCCCATCGCCGTCCCAAGCTGCTGGAGTTTAGCAATTGTCTGATTGTGGTGGCGGTCACCTTGGGTCTGAAAGATTTGCGTCCCTTGCTGGGCACAACGCAGATTCTGATCGCCCACGGCTTGTTGCTGACGGTGCGGCGAGGTTCCAACAGCAGTTATCTGCAGTTGCGTGCCCGCCTGGAGAGTACCCCTGCCTTGCTGGCACGGGGCAGTGATTTTGTCGCCTCAGAACTGCTGGATCTGATTGTGGATCAGTACCAGACTTCCCTGGAGCAGACTGAGAAGGCGGTCGAGGCGATCGAGCAGCAATTTCTGATTCGCGGCTTCAAGGAAAATGATGTGCGGCGGATTTATCGTTTGCGGCGTGATCTGCTGCGAGTCCATACGGCGGTGTCGCCCCTGGCCGAACTGACGCGCCGCTTGTCACGCATTGAACTTGAGTATGTCGATGCGGAAAGCCGGGCTTATTTTGGCGAGGTGTCGGACCGTATTGCCCGTACGGCCGAGTTCATCAATAGCCAGCGACAAGCGCTGGCTTTTGCCTTTGAAGGCGGTTTGATGATCGGACAGATGCAGCAAACCGACACCACCCGAAAGCTGGCGGCCTGGGCGGCCATTCTGGCTGTACCGACTGCAGTTGCGGGGATTTACGGCATGAACTTCAAGCTCATGCCGGAACTGGAGTGGACACTGGGTTATCCCTATGCCTTGGGTTTGATGGGCAGTGTCTGCGGATTCTTGTACTGGAAATTCAAGAAGGCCAAATGGCTCTAGTCTGAATCAGGGAGCGAGAGGGCCGGTATCAAGGAGGCGTGATGGGTCTGGAGCAGCAGTTACAGAATCAAGTGCCGGATTTGATGGATGATGATCTGTTTGGCGAAGATCCGGCCCTACAGTATTGGCAAGCGATGCTGGCGTCTGAGGAGGCCCGGCAGGCGCTGGCGGAATATGGGCGCACGCTCGGTTGCGCCCATTGGCGCGAGCAGGGTGCCCTGGCCAACCGTCAGCCACCGCAATGGCGTGGCTGGTCCGCCCAGGGCCAGCGCGTGGACCAGGTGGACTTTCATCCTGCCTGGCATCATCTGATGCAACTGGGTATGGAGCAGGGACTGCACATCTGGCCGTCTGAGGCTCGGGCCGGACACCATCTGCAGCGTGCGATGGGTTTTTACATGCAGGGTCAGATCGAGGCGGGTACCTTGTGTCCTTTGACCATGACGCGGGCGGCCGCCCCTTTGTTGCAGACTGAACCGTTTCAGGACTGGGCCGCCAGGTTGCGCCTTAATCATTATGATCCCTCGGCGCAATGGTTCATGCAAAAAAGCAGTGTGCTTGTGGGCATGGGGATGACGGAAATGCAGGGCGGCTCTGATCTGCGCACCTGCATCACCGAGGCGCACCCCGACTCCCAGGCATTTCGTCTGTACGGGCACAAATGGTTTTTTTCCGTGCCACAGGCGGACGGACATCTGGTGCTGGCTCGTGAGCACGAGCAGTTTTCCTGCTTCCTGATGCCGCGCTATACCGAATATGGGCTGAACCGGCGCTATATACGCCGGCTCAAGGACAAGCTGGGCAATCGTTCCAACGCCAGTGCGGAGATTGATCTTGACGGCGCGCTGGCCTGGCGGGTGGGTCAGGCAGGTCGAGGCATTGCCTTGCTGGCGGCAATGGCGGCCCGTACCCGTATTGATTGCGTGTTGGGCAGCGCCGCCCTGATGCGGCAGGCCTTGGTGCAGTCTTTGCATTATTGTCAGCATCGACGCTCTTTTGGCAAAGCATTAATCGATCAGCCCCTGATGCAGGCCGTTTTGCTGGATATGAGTCTGGAAAGCGAAGCTGCCACTCATCTGGCCTTGTTTCTGGTGGACTTGCAGGAGCGGATCGATGACCCAGGGTCGCAGGCGGTACTGCGTGTCCTGGCTCCAGCGGCCAAGTTCTGGGTGTGCCGTCGGGCTATCGCTCTGTGTGCCGAAGCCATGGAAACCTGGGGGGGCAACGGCTATATCGAGGAAGGACCGATGCCGCGCCTGCTACGGGAGGCCCCTGTCAATTCGATTTGGGAAGGCTCTGGTAATGTGATGTGCCTGGATGTGCAGCGCGCCTTGAGTCAGGAGGGCGTAGGGGAGGCCTTGCAGGCCGATTTGCATGTCCGTACGGGGGATGACGCGGAACTGAGGCAGGCGGCCCAGGATTTATTGAATACGGTTTCTCAGGCTGGGGGCCGTGTCTGGGTGCAGAAGTTGGCTGTTTTGTATCAGGCCTGCCTGATGCGGCAGGTGGCCCCCGATGCTGTGGCGGATCTGTTTGTGGCTCATCGAGTACAACAGAACCCTGCAACCGTGTTCGGCCTGGAGGGCGTCGAGCAGGCCTCCTGGTATTTGCAGCGTGCCTGGCCTCGTCGGTAGGGAGCCCGATGCAGGCGGGCCGCCTAGGGACAATGCTCTGGACAGGCGGTGCGCAGTATCTATAATTTGTTGGCTTGGTTTCTGCAATCCGCCTGGAGTGTTGTCCGTATCATGATCGTGTTTCCGCTGTCCGGCTTTTCTTCTTTGACGCGGCGAGCCGCTGTTTGCGCAGGCCTGACCGCCTTGATGACGGCATGGACCGGGCCGGTTCAGGCGCAAGGGTTTGAGCTGACTGGACGAGTGGTGCGCGTGGCCGATGGAGATACACTGACGATTCTGTCCGGCAACAGAAAGCAGGAGCGAGTGCGTCTGGCCAGTATTGATGCGCCCGAGACGACCAAGGACAGCCGTCGTCCTGGCCAGCCTTTTGCCGAGGCCTCGCGGCGTTTTCTGTCGGATCTGGTCTCCGGTCAACATCTGACCTTGTCATGCCATGAACGGGACCGTCACGGTCGTGCCGTTTGTGATGTACCGCTGGCAGGGGGGGAAACGGCTAACCAGAAACTGGTACGGGCGGGAATGGCCATGGCCAATCGTGAAAAAGGCGGCCGTTTTTTGCGTGATCCACGTATCGCAGAGTTGGAGCGTGAAGCCCAGCAGGCCCGTGTCGGCATCTGGTCTGAACCCAATCCTGTTCCGCCATGGAAATGGCGCTATGACTGTTGGCAGCAAGGGCAATGCTAAGTTCTCTGCGTCAGATTGGGCTGGCCGTGATATGCGTCGCCTTGGCGGCCTGCTCCAAGCCGGTCAATAGTCCTTATCACGAAGGCAGTGCAGCCCAGAACACGCTGTACAGTGCGTTTACGACCCGCTCGCCTAATCATCTGGACCCTGCTTTGTCCTATTCCGGGGACGAGACGCCGTTTACCTATTCCATTTACGAGCCCCTGTACGGCTATCACTATCTGGACCGTCCCTACCGCCTGATACCTAAAGTGGCGCAAGCGTTGGTGGAACCGGTCTACCTGGACGCACAGGGTAATCAGCTGCCTGCAGATGCGCCGGGGGAGCAGGTGGCTATCAGCCGTTACGACATTCCCATTAAGAAAGGCATTGCTTTTCAGCCTCATCCGGCGTTTGCGCTGGATGAGCAGGGTGACTATCGCTACTACCCCATGCGGGCTCCGGACCTGAGCGGGGCGTACAGTATTGCTGACTTTGACCATACGGGTTCGCGCGAGCTGACTGCTCACGATTACGTCTATGCCTTCAAGCGTTTGGCCAGCCCGCGGCTGGCCTCGCCCGTTTTGGGCGTGATGGCCGAGCATATCCGGGGCTTTAAGGAGTTTAGCGAGGAGCTGGCCCGTGTCGACAAACAGGAGCCGCGCCCGCAATGGCTGGATTTGCGACCTTATACGCTGTCAGGAGTACGGGCGCTGGACAAACACACGTTGCGCATCGAGGTCAATGGCAAGTATCCGCAGTTCAAATACTGGTTGGCCATGACATTTACGGCCCCGATGGCCTGGGAGGCCGAGCGTTTCTATAGCCAGCCAGGCATGGCGCAGCACAATCTGACGCTGGACAGTTGGCCCGTGGGTACGGGGCCCTTCATGTTGACCGAGTCCTTGACCAATCGTCGTCATGTTCTGAGCCGCAACCCGAATTACCGGGGCGAACCCTACCCTTGTGTCGGTGAGCCGGGCGATCAGGCGGCCGGGCTGTTGGACGATTGCGGCAAGCCCATGCCTTTTCTGGACAAGGTGGTGTTTTCTCTGGAGAAAGAGGGTGTGCCCCTGATGGGCAAGTTTCTGCAGGGCTATTACGACATTCCGCAAGTGGAGCGGGGTGAGTACGGGGTAGCCATGACGGTTGCCGCTCAGGACTCGGTCGAGAAAGCCAATTTGTATCAGGAGCGCGGCCTGCAACTGCGAACGGCCCCCGAAGCACAATTGTTTTACATGGGTTTTAACTGGCACGACCCGGTGGTCGGGCAGGGCGATACGCCGGAGCAGTTCGAGAGAAACCGCAAGCTGCGTCTGGCCATCAGCATTGTGTTCGACTGGGAGCAGTACGTATCGATCTTCATGAATGACCAAGGCCAGGCTGGACATGGCCCCTTGCCGCCTGGGGTGCCGGGCTATCAGCCTTTGCCGCAAGGCGCCAACCCCTATGTCTACACCAAGGATGACGGCGTGGTGAAGCGACGCAGTCTGGATGAGGCGCGCGAGCTGTTGCGGCAGGCCGGTTATCCTGACGGACGCGACAGCCGCACGGGCAAGCCCTTGATTCTGTATTACGACTCCATGGCGGGCATGGGCTCGGACGCCACGGTGGATTGGATGCGCCGCCAGCTGGCTCAGGTGGGCTTGCAGCTGGAGGTACGCGCCACGGATTACAACCGCTTTCAGGACAAGATGAAGCGTGGCGCCGCCCAGATGTTCCTCTGGGGCTGGGTTGCAGATTACCCGGATGCGGAGAATTTCTTTACCTTGCTGTACGGACCTCAGGCCAAGAAGGATTTTGGGGGCGAGAACGCCGCCAATTATCAAAGTGCCGAGTTCGACCGCCTGTATGAACAGATGCGTTTTTTGAATGATGGCCCGGAAAAGGACGCCGTGGTGCAGGAGATGATTCGTCTGGTGCAGCACGACGCCCCCTGGATGTTTGGCTACGTCCCCAATGCGGGTGGCGCCTATCAAAGCTGGGTGCGCAATGCCAAGCCGTCCTTGATGGTGCGCGACAGTCTGCAGTATTACCGTATCGACCCACAACAGCGTGTTGAGCGTATCGATTGGTGGAATCCACCTGTATGGTGGCCCGCCATCCCGCTGGGTGTGCTGCTGGTGGTGCTCGTATGGGCGGTGCGTTCGCAGGCGCGGGCGCGACGCCGCCATGTGGCTTTGCGTCAGGAGAAAGATTGATGTTTTCCTACATCGTGCGGCGCATTCTGTATGGCGTACTGATTCTGATCGGGGTCAACCTGCTGACCTTTGTGCTGTTTTTTGCCGTCAACACGCCCGACGACATGGCGCGTTTATCCATCGGCGGGCAGCGTGTCAGCCAGACGGCCATTGATAACTGGAAAGCTGAGCGCGGCTATGACAAGCCCCTGTTCTATAACGCGCAGGCCCAGGGGGCCCAGGCTTTTACCGACACCATCTTTTATGAGCGATCTGTTCCCTTGCTGCGTCTGGATTTTGGTCTGTCCGATCAGGGGCAGGATATTGCCTATCAGATCAAGCAGCGCATGGGGCCCAGTCTGGCGCTGGCCCTACCCACCTTCTTTCTGGGTTTGTGGGTGTGCATCAGCATTGCCTTGCTGATGGTGTTTTTTCGTGGGTCCCGGCTGGACTTTTCTGCCGTCGTGCTATGCGTGGTGTTGATGTCCATTTCGGGCCTGTTCTACATTATTGCCGGGCAGTGGTTGTTTGCACGCGTATTGCGCTGGGTGCCATTTTCCGGCTGGGTGGATGGATTGGATAACTGGCGCTTTCTGGTCTTGCCGGTGCTGGTGGGCATTTTGTCGCGCGTCGGGGCGGAGTCGCGCTTTTACCGCAGTCTGTTTTTGGAAGAGGCCAGCCGCGATTATGTGCGTACGGCACGTTCCAAGGGTTTGACTGACTCGACGGTTCTGTTTCGTCACGTTTTGCCCAACGCACTGTTGCCTATCCTGACGGGCACGGTCTCTGCCTTGCCCTTGCTGTTCATGGGCAGTCTGATTTCCGAGTCTTTTTTTGGTATTCCGGGTCTGGGCAGCTTCACCATTGATGCCATCAATGCCCAGGACTTCTCCATTGTGCGTGCCATGGTGTTTTTAGGATCGATGCTGTATATCGCCGGTTTGATTCTGGCTGATATCTCCTACACCCTGGTTGACCCCCGCATTCGTTTCAGTTGAGCCCGCCATGCCACAGTTCGTCTTTCTCTGGACCGATACCTTTGTGCTGGCGCTGTTCCTGGCGATGGCAGTCTATACCTGGCGAGTGTTCAAACGCCCGGCTTTGCGGTCGGCCTGGGCCAGTGTGGCCCGTACGCCCTCGGCCATGTGTGCCGCGGTTTTCCTCGTTTTTTTCCTGCTGGTGGGTTTGCTGGACTCGATTCACTATCGGCCACTGTTGCCTGCCGCCCCCGGACAGGAAGTCAGTGCACCTAGCTACGCGCCTGTCGCGCGCTCGGCGCTGGACGATATCCTTAACAAAGCCGGTTTGGCAAAGGTGGAGAAAACCTATTCCGCTCCTTTGGCTCGCTTCCAGCTGACCAAGGAGAGCATGCTGATTGACGGCAAACCCGTGCGGGATTTTCCGCGGCTGGTCAATGCTGGAGTGGGGGTGGACACGCCCGCCGAGCACCGGCGCGATATGCTGCAGCTGGGGGCAACAGGTTTGGCGTGGGGGGCGCTGGGCTGTGTGCTGCTGGCCGTTTTGTTGACCGTATGGGGGCGCAGGCAGTCCATGGCGACGGGTTGGGGCGCTGCCTGGCGTTACTGGTGGCAGGGTCAGGGTCTGGTTAACTGGCGGTTGATCTGGTTCAGCGCCTGTCTGCTGGTCATCGTGCTTTGTCTGGTCTGGAGTCTGAGCACAAACTATTATGTGCTGGGCACGGACCGCACGGGTAATGACATTATCTGGCAAGCCCTGAAAAGTGTGCGCACTGCATTGGTGATTGGTACCCTGACCACCTTTGCCATGTTGCCGCCGGCCATTATTCTGGGCTTGGCGGCCGGTTACTTCCGGGGCTGGGTGGACGATGTCATTCAATATATTTACACCACCTTGACGTCCATACCGGGGGTGCTGTTGATTGCCGCCTGCGTGCTGATGATGCAGGTCTATATCGACACCCATCCCGAGAGCTTTGACACCGTGGCGGCCCGCGCGGATTTGCGTTTGTTCATGCTCTGTCTGATTCTGGGGCTGACAGGCTGGGCCGGTCTTTGCCGCTTGCTGCGTGCCGAGGTGTTGAAACTGCGTGAGCTGGATTATGTTCAGGCGGCCCAGGCGTTCGGTGTCGGTCACTTTCGCATCATGTTCCGCCACCTCTTGCCCAACGTCATGCATATTGTGCTCATTACCTTGATTCTGGAGTTCTCCGGTCTGGTGCTGTATGAGGCCGTGCTGTCCTATCTGGGTATTGGCGTGGACCCCAGCATGCCGTCCTTTGGCCGCATGATTGATGCTGCCCGTAGCGAGTTGTCCCGCGATCCGATTATCTGGTGGGGTCTGGCTGGGGCCTTTGTGATGATGCTGGGGCTGGTTCTGTCCGCGAATATTTTTGCCGATGCGGTGCAAACGGCTTTTGACCCTCGGACCCGTCGTTTCAAGACGTTGCGGGTGCGCCCAGCAGGGGGAGCCAAGGCATGAGTCAGACGGAAAACCTCGCGACCGGGAAGTCTTCTGACGCTCCTGCCGTACTCAGGATTGAAGATCTGGAGCTGCGCGTGCAGTCTGATGCCGGTGTGCAAAGTGTGGTGCGCAATTTGTCGTTGGCCGTTCAGCGGGGCGAAACCTTTGCCTTGGTGGGCGAGTCGGGCTGCGGCAAGAGCATGACTGCCATGGCGATTCTGCGTCTTTTGCCAGAAGCGGCCTGGATGCAGTCCGGGCAAATTGCGCTGGACGGACTGGGGCTGCCGCTTTTGCCCGAGCAACGTATGCAGGATGTACGTGGCAAGCGCGTCAGCGTGATCTTTCAAGAGCCATCCACCAGTTTGAATCCGGTCATGTCCATTGGCCGTCAGATCAGCGAAGTCATCCGACGTCATGCAGTGGTGCCCGCCGGGCAGGAGCGGGCAAGTGCCATCAAGTGGCTGGAGCGCGTCGGCATCCCCGCTGCAGCCCAGCGTTACGACGACTTTCCGTTCCAGTTCTCCGGCGGGCAAAAACAGCGCATCATGATTGCGATTGCCCTGGCGGCAAAACCCGATTTGCTGGTGGCCGATGAGCCGACCACTGCATTGGATGTGACGGTTCAGGCGCAGATTTTGCAGCTGCTGGCGGATATACAGAAAGAGATGGGACTGGCCATCTTGCTGATCACCCACGACTTGCTGCTGGTGAAACAGTATGCCGATTATGTGGCCTTGATGCGGCATGGGCAAATTGTGGAGTCAGGCCTGGCCAGCCAGTTCTTTCTGCGCCCGACTCACCCTTACGCCCGAGAGTTGCTGGGCGCCATCCCCACATTTGAAAAGCGTGGTCGGCCCTTGTCTCGTGCGGCGGCGCCGATTGAAGCCGTCGCTACCCATAAAGGTGACAAAGAGCGGGTCCTGGACATTCAGGACCTGTCCGTGTCGTACAAACAAGCCGGTTCCTGGTGGCGACGCTCGCCTTCCATTCCTGTGGTCAAGGGCCTGAGCCTGCAACTGCACAAGGGTGAGACGCTGGCTCTGGTGGGCGAATCGGGCTGCGGCAAGAGCACTGTGGCGCGTACCTTGATGCGTTTGCTGGATCGGCAGGCCCAGATCAGTGGTCAAGTCTATCTGCAGGAGCAAGACGTCCTGCGAGTGAAAGGCAAGGCGTTGCGACAGTTGCGCTCGCGCTTGCAGATTATCTTTCAGGACCCCTATGGCTCTCTGGACCCACGCATGATGGTGGGCGATATTCTTTTGGAGGGCCTGACTGCTTTGCGTCCCGACCTGGACGCCAAGGCGCGTCGTCAACGCATTGGAACGTTAGTGGATCGGGTAGGTCTGCCCAAGAATGCCCTGGAGCGTTACGCGCATGAGTTTTCCGGCGGCCAACGCCAGCGCATCGCGATTGCGCGGGCCTTGGCGGTGGAGCCCGCAGTTTTGATTTGCGATGAACCGACCTCGGCCCTGGATGTGTCTGTGCAGGCGCAGATTCTGGACTTGATGCGAGAGTTGCAGCTGGAGCTGGGCCTGGCGTACTTGTTCATCACCCATAATTTCGGGGTCGTGGAGTATTTGGCCGACCGCATCGCTATCATGGCCAAAGGACATATTGTGGAACAGGGCAGCGCGCAGCAGGTGTTGTTCCATCCCCAGCAAGCGTTGACTCAGCGCTTATTGGCCGCTGTTCCCCGTTAAGCGATATTCTGTGCGGGATCGGTATCAATCAGTCTGCACTTCTATGTCACAATATGGCGGTCTGTCCGCCCATTGATACACACATCATGAGTTTGAAGGTTTTTGATCTTGAGTGCGAACACGGCCATGTGTTCGAGGGTTGGTTTAGCTCACGCGAAAGTTACGATGAGCAGCTCGGTCGTGGCCTGCTGTGCTGTCCCGTCTGTGACAGCCACGAGGTCAAACGTAAGCTGTCGGCTCCTCGTATCAATGTCGGGGCCCAGGAAAGCGCCAGTGCGCCGGTTCCCGCACCCTTGCCGTCGGCCATGCCCACTGAAGAGCAAATGCGGGCGATTCAGGGCCAGATCTTGCAGGAATTGCGCTCGGTAATCCGCAAGTCGGACAATGTGGGCACCCAGTTTGCGCGGGAGGCGCGCCGCATGCATGAGGGCGATATCGAGCCGCGTGCCATACGCGGTCAGGCCACGGTGCAGGAATACCAGGACTTGGCTGATGATGGCATTATTGCCATGCCGATTCCGGACTTTCTGGACGATGATCGTCTGCAGTAAAGAAGGACGACATCGTTTTCAAACGGCGGTGCAGGGTGCTGCGATGCAGACCCAAGGCGCGTGCCGCCTTCGATATATTTCCCTGATGCTGTTTTAAGGCCTGCTGAACGGCGGCGTACTCCTGCTCTCGTAGCGTTTTTGGTGTGGGAGCCGCAGACTGGGCAGTGGCTCTGCTTCTGCTGCGGTCGGCTGTTACGGCAAATGCCGGTTCCTGGGGGGCGGGCGATTCCGCATTCAGGCACGGCAAAGCAGGCAGGTCTTGTATCCGCCAGACACGCCCCGGATAGTCTTGCACCATGATTTGCAGCAGCACCGATCGCAACTGGCGATAATTGCCCGGCCAATCGTAGTCCTGCAGCTTTTTCAAGGCATCGGGGTGCAGTTGCGGTGCCACTTGACCGTGTGACAGGGCGACCAGCTCCCTGGAAATATAGTCGCCCAGGTCGGGACGCTCTTTCAGGCTGGGGACGGTGCAAATGTAATCCTGCAGCCGGAAATACAGGTCCGCGCGAAAACGCCCCTCGCGCACCAGTTTTTCCAGGGGCTGGTGACTGGCACTGATCAACTGGAAGTCCAAACGGTGAGTACGCTCCGATCCCAAGGCTTGCACTTCACGTTCTTGCAACACACGTAGCAAACGACTTTGCAAACCCACAGGCATATCGCCAATTTCATCCAGAAACAGCACCCCGCCATGCGCCTGACGCAGTTTACCGGCGTAGCCCTGACGGCGGGCGCCGGTAAACGCCCCGGCCTCATAGCCAAATAGTTCGGCCTCAATCAGGGTTTCGGGCAGGGCAGCACAGTTGATCGCCACAAAAGGGCCGCCGCGTGAGGGATGGCGACGGTGCAGCTCACGGGCCATCCGCTCTTTACCGGAACCGCTGGGGCCGCTCAGCAGGATGGACAAACCCATTTGCATGGCTCGCAAGGCAGGCGCCAACGCCTGCTCCTGTTGCGGGGACAGGGGCTGGGTTTCCGCTGTTTCAGCCTGAGTCGGGACGGGGCGGGCTGGCGGAGCGGGTTTGGTGGTAGAGCTCAGATGCAGGGTGAGCGCCTCGCTGGTGTTTTTCGCTCGTTCCAGCACGGACTGCAGATCCTGCCCCGGCAGTTCCTGCCAGTGCTGACGCAACATACGGGCGGCAAGCTCATCAGCGGCCACAATAATGTCGTCCTCCAGAACCAGCCGTCCGCTAAACGCGCTATTGAGCAGTCCGGGGTCGGTATGCAGATGTAGCAGACGACGGGCAGGTGAGCAAAGTGACTCCAGCATCTGCCGGTTGATCTGGCGGGCGTAGAGCTGGGCCAGATCCAGCGCATAGTGATGCTCCAGCTCCGCCGGCCCGGAGATATCGAGCACGCCGATAATCTGCCCGTAAGGATCGTAGATCGGCGCAGCATGGCAACTCAAAATCCGGTTGTCAGGCAGATAGTGCTGGCTGCCGTGAATCTTGATGGGTTGTGCGCAAAACAAAGCGGTGCCAATGGCATTGGTGCCCCGATGATTTTCTGCCCAGCTGACCCCAGCCCGCAAGGCAACCTGTTCGGCCCGTCGCAGGAAGTTCGGGTCACCGGCTTGCTGCAGCACGGTGCCTTGCGCATCACACAGCAAGACCAGACTGCGGTGTGGGCGTACCAGTGCGGCCAGATCCTGTACGGCGGCGGCAGAGTGATGCAACAGGTGATGCTGCTGTTCCAGCAACTGTCGCAATGCGCCTTGGCTCATGTCCCGCGGTTCTGCGCTTAACTCGGACTGCATGGTCTGACAGCGCTCCCAGGACTGTCGCCACATGGTTTCGTTGGTCTGCGGGCAAAACGTGTGTCGAAAAGTCATGAAGGTGCTCCGAGGGGGGTGTTGCAGTCTGCGACAGTGTTCGCGTTTTGCGACAGTCGGTGTCGCAGCCTGCGACTGGAGGTCGTTCCATTATGGAGGGGGGCAGGCCCAGGAGCGAGTCGGGACAATCGCTAATTAGCTTGGCACGCTATTTGCTTTAGTAAAAACAAGACAAAGGAGAACCTTGCCTTTTTCTACGGTGCGCCTTCGGTGACACCACACTAACTAATAAAGGAGACATCATGAATCTGTCCGATCTCAAATCCATGGGCCTGGATCTGGAATTCCCGTTCAAATCCCGCTATGACAACTACATCGGTGGCCGTTGGGTACCGCCTGTCGAGGGCGAATATTTCGATAATGTCTCGCCCGTGACCGGGCAGGTCTTTTGCCAGGTGGCCCGTTCCGGTGCGGCGGACATCGAACTGGCGCTGGATGCCGCTCACAAGGTGCGCCATCAGTGGGCGAACACGGCGCCTGCCGAGCGCTCTGCCGTTCTGCTGCGCATTGCCGACCGTATCGAGCAAAACCTGGAGCGTCTGGCGGTGGCAGAAACCATCGACAATGGCAAACCCATTCGTGAAACCCGCGCTGCTGACTTGCCCCTGGCCGTCGATCACTTCCGTTACTTTGCCGGTTGCCTGCGTGCCCAGGAAGGCAGCATCTCGGACGTGGACAGCACCACGGTCGCCTATCACTTCCACGAGCCAATCGGTGTGGTCGGGCAGATCATCCCCTGGAACTTCCCCTTGCTGATGGCGGCCTGGAAGTTGGCGCCCGCCTTGGCGGCTGGTTGTCCCATCGTGCTCAAGCCTGCCGAGCAAACACCTGCTTCCATCTTGTTGCTGATGGAAATCATCGGTGACCTTCTGCCTGCCGGCGTGCTCAACGTGGTCACCGGCTACGGTAAAGAAGCAGGCCATGCCTTGGCCAACTCCAAGCGCATCGCCAAAATCGCCTTCACCGGCTCCACACCCGTTGGCCGAGAAATCCTGCACGCTGCTGCCGATCGCCTGATTCCCGCTACGGTCGAGCTTGGCGGCAAGAGCCCCAACATCTTCTTTGAAGATGTGATGCAAAGCGATGATGCTTTCCTGGATAAGGCTCTGGAAGGCTTGAGCATGTTTGCCTTGAACCAGGGCGAGATTTGCACCTGCCCATCGCGTATTCTGATTCAGGAATCCATTTATGAGCGATTCATTGAGCGCGCTGTAGAACGCGTCAAACGCATTCAGGCAGGCAATCCGTTGCATGCTGGAACGATGGTCGGCGCCCAGGTGTCGGAGAAGCAAATGGAGCGCATCCTCGGTTACATTGATCTGGGCCGCGAAGAGGGCGCGCAACGCCTGATCGGCGGGGAACGCAATCGTTTGGGTCAGGGCCTGGACGACGGTTTTTATATCAGCCCCACCATGCTGCTGGGCAAAAACAGCATGCGTACCTTCCAGGAAGAAATCTTCGGACCGGTGGCCGCTGTGACCACCTTCAAGGACGAGGAAGAAGCCATCGCCATTGCCAATGACACCGAGTTTGGTCTGGGAGCGGGCGTCTGGAGCCGCGACGGCTCACGTGCCTATCGTGTAGGCCGTGGCATTGAGGCGGGTCGCGTGTGGACCAACTGCTATCACCTGTATCCGGCCCATGCGGCTTTTGGTGGCTACAAACAATCCGGCATTGGTCGAGAAACGCACAAGATGGCCCTCAACAACTACCAGCAAACCAAGTGCCTGCTGGTCAGCTACAGCCCGAACGCCCTGGGTTTCTTCTGATTTATTGATCTATTCGTAGTGTGTCCAAACCTCCCCCCATGCAATATGGGGGGATGCCCTTCTTGCGCGCTTTTGATGTGTCTGCACTGAAAGCGGCAAGGGATTTCTTCGTTCATCCATAAGGAATACGCACAATGACCGTTTCGGAATTCTTTATCCCCTCGCACAATATTCTGGGTCCTGGTGCCCTGGATCAAGCCATGCCGATTGTCGGGAAGATGGGCTTTAAAAAGGCGCTGATTATCACTGACGCCGATCTGGCCAAGCTAGGCATGGCCAAGATGGTGGCGGACAAGCTGATTGCACAAGGTATCCATACTGCGATCTTTGATCAGGTACAGCCCAATCCTACGGTCGCTAATGTCAATGCGGGCCTGGAGGCCTTGAAGGTGCAGGGCGCTGACCTGATCGTCTCCCTGGGGGGCGGTTCTTCGCACGACTGTGCTAAAGGTGTGGCGCTGGTCGCCAGCAATGGCGGCAAGATTGCCGACTACGAAGGCGTCGATAAATCTGCCAAGCCGCAACTACCACTGCTGGCTATCAATACGACCGCCGGCACGGCGTCGGAAATGACACGCTTTACCATCATCACCGACGAAACCCGTCACGTAAAAATGGCGATCATCGACCGCCACATCACTCCCTTCCTGTCAGTGAACGACTCAGACCTGATGGAGGGCATGCCGGCATCGCTGACCGCTGCCACCGGCATGGATGCCTTGACCCACGCCGTCGAAGCCTATGTCTCCACCATCGCCACCCCGATTACGGACGCCTGCGCGGTGAAGGTGGTCGAGCTGGTTGCCAAGTATCTACCTGTTGCCGTGCGTGAACCCCATAACAAGAAAGCCCGCGAACAAATGGCGTACGCGCAGTTCCTGGCAGGGATGGCATTCAATAACGCCTCACTGGGCTATGTGCATGCCATGGCGCACCAGCTAGGCGGTTTCTACGACCTGCCGCATGGTGTCTGTAATGCCCTGTTGTTGCCGCATGTGCAGGCTTTCAATATGCAGGTGGCCGGAGAGCGCCTCAATGAAATCGGCAAGCTGCTGTCGGATAACAATGCAGATCTGAAAGGGCTGGATGTCATCGCCGCGATTAAAAAACTGGCGGATATGGTGGGGATTCCGAAGTCGTTGGAAGAGCTGGGTGTGAAGCGGGAAGATTTCCCGGTTCTGGCAGATAACGCGCTCAAGGATGTGTGTGGTGCGACTAACCCGATTCAGACGGACAAGAAGACCATTATGGGAATTTTTGAGGAGGCGTTTGGGAAGCGATAAGAGCGGGTCGTGCAGGAGTGGCCAGAGTGCTGCTTCTGCTATGGATCGGACGCCAAATCGTCTCGAGCACCCATGGTGACAGACAGGAAAAAGGGGCTGTAAAAACAGCCCCTTTTTTTGCGCGTACCGCACTGGGCGGCACGACGACTTTCTTACATCACGCGGCTGCGGTATTCGCCAGTGCGGGTGTCGATTTCGATCTTGTCACCGATGTTGCAGAACAAAGGCACGCTGATTTCGGTGCCTGTGTTGATCTTGGCGGGTTTCAGCACTTTACCGGAGGTATCGCCTTTCACGGCAGGTTCGGTGTAGGTGATTTCGCGCACGATGATGGTGGGCAGCTCAACCGAGATGGCACGACCTTCGTAGAAAACGGCCTCAACGGACATGTTTTCTTCCAGGTAGTCCAGGGCGTCGCCCATGCTTTCGGCTTCGATTTCGTACTGGTTGTACTCTTCGTCCATGAAGACGTACATGGGGTCAGCGAAGTAAGAGTACGTGCATTCGCGCTTTTCCAGCTGAACAACTTCAAATTTTTCGTCGGCTTTGTGCACGGCTTCGCTGTTCGAGCCGGTCAGCAAGTTCTTGAACTTCAGTTTGACAACGGCGGAGTTGCGACCGGATTTGTTGTATTCCGTTTTCTGAACGACCAGAGGGTCGCCATTGACCATAGCGACGTTACCAACGCGCAGTTCTTGTGCGGTTTTCATTAAAAAAACTCCGAATGGGACAGGCTCCGCCAAACGCAGTGTCAGGGAGCTTTTAAGAGGTAATCGGTTATTTTAGCGTTTTCGGGCGACTTGGGTGTAAAAACTCAGCAAACTGCTGGCCAAATCGGCTTGTTCAGCCAGTTTTGCACTATATGCGCGGGCTTCTTGGTGCCATAGACGCAACACCTCAGGCTCCAGGCAGCGGCTCAAGGCAGCGGCAGCACCGGGCTGATCTGCGCTGCTCCAGGCCAGATGCAGGGCTTGAACCGGTTCGGGTAGATTGCCGGTATCCAGCCAGGCTTGAAGCTTGTCCAGATGGGCCTGTTCTTCCTGCACGTAGGGCTGCCACAGCATGGGCTGACCGGCCCAGATGGCGCGCACCAGCGAGTCCTCGCCGCGTACGATATTCAGTGCGCTGCGCCAGAGCAAGGCATCAAAGTCGGCCTGGTTCACAGCAGGGATACGCTGTACCAGCAAGTTGCCTTGCTCCAGATCCGGGATGCGTTGGGCAACCGACTCGGGCACCAGCAGCAAGGTTTTCTGCTGTCGCGTGGATAGCACCTCGGGCAGGGCCAGCACGGGTGCATCGGGATAGCAGAACAGGAACATTTGCTGCATCTCGCCCTGGAGCAAGGCTTGAATGTGTTCCTGCGCCACGCCCAGACGGTTCAGCATGGCCTGGTAGGCGGCATCGTCTTGTTGAAAGGCATCGCGGCGGGCCAGAAGATCGCTTTCACGCAGCAGGCCCCCTGTTTGCGGGACAAATCCGGGGAAAAAGAAATACTTGTTGGCCCCGTTTGCTTGCGGGGAGGGCAGACCGTGACAGCCTTGCACCCAGGGTTCTGCGCTCAGGTAATCCAGATTGATCCATAGATGGCTGTCTGCCGTCAGTTGCCTTGTCATGGCGTCGGGCGGCTCGCAGGCAAAGGCTTCGATCACAAAGGGATGTGGCGCAGGGTAGTCCTGGCGCGCATCGTGCCAGTGTTCTATATCTACACCTTGCAGCTGCTGGCTTTGCAGACCGCTTTGGATTTCGGACTGAATGCGGCTGAAGCTGTGCAGATCATCCACCCACAGGCGCAGCTGAGCGACATCGGGGCTGGCAGCCAGCTGACGGGCCAGCCGCCAGCACACGCCTATATCCCCCAGATTGTCGATAACACGGCAAAACAGGTCTATGGATACAGGCTGAGAAACAGGAGCAGTGTTCAATTTAGTGCAGCTGTACGGGGTCCAGGTCGATTTCGTCCGGCAGTTCCGGGTGTTGCATCTCGCCATTGATATCCGGGAAGAAGGGGGCGTTGCAATCGTCGCAGGTCTCGGTGGAGTGCAGGCCGGGCAAACGCTGGATCTGGACCAGGCCCAAGGTGCTCAGCAGCGCTGCAATCACATCCGGAATATCGATGTGGTCCTCGTTGTGGAACGAGGAATCCGCCTCTTCCTGGCTTAGAACAGGCCAGATACAACCATAAATGACGGTGGGCGAGGAAAGGGTGCTAAAGCCTACCCGGTATTCTTCGACCTGTTCATCCCCGCAGGCCACGATCACCGCGCGTAAATGATCGGGCGAGAGCTTGACTGCGGTTTGCAGCCAGGTCACCCCCGCTTTGAGCGCCAAGGGGCGAATTTCCCGATCAGATTCGCGGTTATTGACGTAGTAGGCATTAGGGGCCAGAAACTGCAGCTGGCAGCCTGTAAACAAAGGAGTGACGATAGCCGAGTAACGCTCCACCCATTGCTCGACATAACGCAGATGGTCCGCGTGCAGATTGTCGCTGGCTTGTTGCCAACGAAACAGGGGCTGGCCGACCGGGGCCATGACAACGCCAATCAGAAAGCGGGCATCTGCGAGCAGGCTGCTGGCTTCTTCGGGCTTGTTCAGCGGCGGCAGTTCCTGACTGCGACCCAAGGCTTGCGCGGTCAGGCTGCGAGTCCAGGTGTAAGCCTGCTGGTACGTCTGGGGCATCTCGTCGTAGTTGACCAGATTGGGCAGCAGTGCACACAGCGTGCCTTCAGCCAGAACGGTTGCGCGCAGGGCATCTTCCAGCTCCTTGTGCTGCTGGGGCTTGAGCACGCCCTGGGGCAACTGATAACGCGTCCAGGCAGTGAGGGGGGCCGAGAACAGCAGCGCATCGTAGCGCACGCCCTCATGTTCGATTTGCTGGCATTCCGCGTGGGATTCGGCCAGTTCCATCAGAATTTCGTAATGCTGGTGTTGCTGCTGGCTGCCCAGCAGTTCCAGCGTTTGTTCCACGGCCGTATTGCGTCGTCCGCTATAGAGCTTGTCCAGCAATTGAGCGGTCAGCCCTTGCCAGTAGCGGTCTTCGATCTGCGAGCCGGAACGGACCAGCGCGTCCGTGTAAGTGAGCAGACGCTGGATTTCTTTGGGTTGTTGGGCGAGCAGTTTGGAGTTGAGTTGCGACATGGACATACAAAGCCGATAGAGGGACAGGCTAGTTTACCCTTTGCCACGACTGGGGTGTGCGAATGAGGGAAGCCCCTAGGGGGCCGGATCAAAAGGACAAACAAAAACGCCCTCACCGCATGGGCGGCGAGGGCGTTTTCAGGCAAAAGCCAGGACTTACAGACCTACGGAGTCGGCAATTTCCTTGAACTCTTCGATCTGGTCGAAGTTCATGTAGCGATAGATGTCCTTGCTATTGGCTTGCAGCACACCCATATCGGCCAGATACTCTTCGCGGGTGGGGATGCGACCCAGACGCGAGCAGATCGCCGCCAACTCAGCCGAACCCAGGAACACGTTGGTGTTCTTGCCCAGACGGTTGGGGAAGTTACGGGTGCTGGTGGACATGACGGTGGCGCCCTCACGAACCTGAGCCTGGTTACCCATGCACAGCGAGCAGCCTGGCATTTCCATACGCGCACCGGCTACACCCAGAACGCCGTAGTGGCCTTCTTCGGTCAGCTGTTGCTGGTCCATCTTGGTCGGAGGAGCGACCCACAGACGGGTTGGAATGTCGCGCTTGCCTTCCAGCAGCTTGGAGGCGGCACGGAAGTGGCCGATGTTGGTCATGCAGCTACCGATAAACACTTCGTCGATCACGGTGCCGGACACGTCGGACAGGGTTTTCACATCGTCAGGGTCGTTCGGGCAGGCCACGATAGGCTCGTGGATTTCAGCCAGGTCGATATCGATGACGGCGGCGTATTCTGCGTCTGCATCGGGTTCGAGCAGTTCTGGATTGGCCAACCAGGCTTCCATGGCCTTGATGCGACGCGAGATGGTGCGCTCGTCTTCGTAGCCATTGGCAATCATCCACTTGAGCAGCGTGATGTTGCTGTTCAGGTATTCGATGATGGGTTCCTTGTTCAGACGCACGGTACATGCGGCGGCAGAACGCTCAGCCGAAGCGTCGGACAGCTCGAAAGCCTGTTCGATCTTCAGGTTGGGCAGGCCTTCGATTTCCAGGATGCGGCCGGAGAAGATGTTCTTCTTGCCGGCTTTTTCCACGGTCAGCAAACCTTGCTTGATGGCGTACAGAGGAATGGCGTTAACCAGGTCACGCAGCGTGACGCCGGGCTGCATTTCGCCCTTGAAGCGCACCAGAACGGATTCTGGCATGTCCAGAGGCATCACACCGGTAGCAGCAGCAAAGGCCACCAAACCGGAACCGGCCGGGAAGCTGATGCCAATCGGGAAACGGGTGTGCGAGTCGCCACCGGTACCGACGGTATCGGGCAACAACATGCGGTTCAGCCAGGAGTGGATGATACCGTCGCCTGGGCGCAGGGAAACACCGCCGCGTGTGCTGATGAAAGCAGGCAGCTCGTGGTGAGTCTTGACGTCAACAGGTTTGGGGTAAGCGGCGGTGTGGCAGAAGGACTGCATCACCAGATCGGACGAGAAGCCCAGGCAAGCCAGGTCTTTGAGTTCGTCGCGCGTCATTGGGCCAGTGGTGTCCTGGCTACCAACGGTGGTCATGCGTGGTTCGCAGTACGTACCGGGACGCACGCCTTGGCCTTCGGGCAGACCGCAAGCACGGCCAACCATCTTCTGGGCCAGGGAGAAGCCTTTGCCGGAATCGGCAGGGCTTTGTGGCAGGCGGAACAGGGTGGTCGGAGGCAGGCCCAGTGCTTCGCGAGCACGGGTGGTCAGGCCACGGCCGATAATCAGTGGGATACGGCCGCCGGCGCGCACTTCGTCAAACAGCACGTCGGACTTGACCTGGAACTCAGCGATCAGCTCGCCGTTCTTGAAGGCCTTGCCTTCGTAGGGGCGCAGTTCGATAACGTCGCCCATTTCCATTTTGGACACGTCCAGTTCGATTGGCAACGCGCCGGCATCTTCCATGGTGTTGTAGAAGATGGGGGCAATTTTGCTGCCCAGGCACACGCCACCGAAACGCTTGTTGGGAACGAAGGGGATGTCTTGGCCGGTGAACCACAGCACGGAGTTGGTGGCCGACTTGCGCGAAGAACCGGTACCCACCACGTCACCCACGTAGGCAACCAGATGGCCTTTTTCTTTCAGGGATTCGATGAAGCTGACAGGACCTTTCTTGCCGGGCTCTTCGGGTTCGATACCGGGGCGCGGATTTTTCAGCATGGCCAGCGCGTGCAGCGGAATGTCCGGGCGGCTCCAGGCGTCGGGGGCGGGCGACAGATCGTCCGTGTTGGTCTCGCCAGTGACCTTGAAAACGGTAACGGTCAGGCTTTCGGGAACTTCAGGACGGCTGGTGAACCATTCGCCGTCAGCCCAGCTTTGCAGGACTTCCTTGGCAAATACATTGCCTTTCTCGGCTTTTTCCTGGACGTCATGGAACGAGTCGAACATCAACAGGGTGTTTTTCAGGCCGTTGGCGGCAATCTGGCCCAGCTCGGGGCTGTCCAGCAATTCGATCAGCGGGCTGATGTTGTAGCCACCCAGCATGGTTCCCAGCAGCTCTGTAGCGCGCTCGCGGCTGATCAAAGCACAGGTTTCTGTGCCCAGCGCGATGGCGGCCAGGTAGGAGGCCTTCACTTTGGCCGCATCGTCCACACCGGCGGGGACGCGGTGCGTCAGCAGGTCGACCAGAAATGCTTCCTCACCGGCAGGTGGGTTCTTGATGAGCTCGATCAGCTCGGCGGTCTGCTGAGCCGACAAAGGCAGCGGGGGAATGCCCAGAGCAGCGCGCTCGGCAACATGTTCGCGGTAAGAGTCCAGCATAGTGCGGGTGCCTATCGGTAAATGGTTGATATGAAAATGCAATAAATCGCGTCTCGCCTCAATTGTAATTTGAAGCGCGCAGTGAAGCAATGGTCTTATATCTTATATAAGACTTACTGAAAGCTGAACGTTCTGGGGTTCAGGCCAGCAGATCGGCGTATTCGGGGTGACGGCGCATATAGACCACCGCGTAACTGCATACGGGCCGCACTTTCCACTGTTGGTTTTTTGCCGTTTCCAGTGCAAAGCGAGTCAGTTGCCCGGCAATGCCACGGCCTTCCAGCTCGGGTGGCACACGCGTGTGGGTGATGCTCATGACTGCATCGGCCAGTTCGTATTCGATGACGCTGCGGCGGTTTTCAATGTCGCAGTAAAACAGACGTGCTTGTGGGTCGTGATGGATGGTGGCCGTCATGGCAGGCTCCCTCAGGTAGGGTTGGAGTGCAGGGCGATCAGAACCCAAACGGCCAGCATGCAGATCATGCCCAGAAAGCAGCCGCCCCACAGTCCCATCAGGGGCCATTTGATGCCCATGGGAACATCGTCGGGTTGTACGTGCTGGAGCAGGCGATTGGCATTGCCAAACAGCGAGCCTTGGCGTTTGGGGAAATTCAGGCGCAAAAAATAATCCAGCAGCACACCGGCTTTGAGGGGCAGCGTCAGCTTTTCCCAGGGGTACTGATCCAGATAAGGGTGACGCAACACCTGATGGCTGCGACGCAGATTGAAAAGAAGCAAATAAGCGCCGGAAACCAGGCTGGTCAGGGCACAGGCAATCATCAGGGTGCCGGCCAGTGGCAAGGCATAGCGTACAAAATCAGAGAGCATTGAAGTTACCAGCAAGACGGCCCCGCCTGCGTGATGCAGCGGGGCCGAGAGTGAAGAACCCCGGCCAGAGGGCCGGAGCATCTCCGTCACTATATGGAGGCGCCCCTGGCGCCATTTCCACCTTGCCTCGCTCGGGCTCACCGGAAACGGTGAGGCTTGCGCGTTGGCTTGTGGTCAAGATCACAGGCGAATAATAGCCCAGGATCTATGACTTATGGGCGCTCATCCAGGGGTACGAAGCGCTGATTCTCAGGGCCAATGTAGTTGGCGGTAGGACGGATGATTTTGTTGTCCACGCGCTGCTCGATGATGTGAGCGGCCCAGCCTGCGGTACGCGCAATCACAAACAAGGGCGTGAACATGGCGGTGGGCACGCCCATGGTGTGGTAAGACACGGCCGAGAACCAGTCCAGGTTGGGGAACATTTTTTTCACTTCCCACATCACGCTTTCCAGACGCTCGGCAATTTCATACATGCGAGTGTTGCCATCGGCCTGGGCCAGCTCCTTGGCCACCGATTTGATAACTTCATTGCGGGGGTCGGAAATGGTGTAGACGGGGTGGCCAAAGCCAATAATGACTTCCTTGTTCTCCACGCGCTTGCGGATGTCTTCTTCGGCCTGGTCGGCCGTCTCGTAGCGCTTCTGGATTTCAAAAGCCACTTCGTTGGCACCGCCGTGCTTGGGGCCGCGCAGGGCGCCAATGGCGCCGGAGATCGCGGAATAAAAGTCCGAGCCTGTACCGGCAATGACGCGGCTCGTGAAAGTGGAGGCGTTGAATTCGTGTTCGGCGTACAGGTTCAGCGACACGTGCATGGCTTTTTCCCACTCGGCCGAAGGCTTTTCGCCATGCAGCAGGTGCAGGAAGTGCGCGCCGATGCTGTCATCGTCGGTCTGCACGTCGATCATCTCGCCATTGTGGCTGTAGTGATACCAGTACAGCAGGGCAGAGCCCAGGCAGGCCAGCAGGCGGTCCGCGATGTCGCGGGCGTCGGGCAGGTTGTGGTCGTCCTTTTCAGGCAGCACACAACCCAGCACCGATACGGCCGTGCGCATCACGTCCATGGGGTGGCTGTGGGCGGGCAGGGTTTCCAGTGCGCTTTGCAGGGCCAGGGGCAGGCCGCGCAGACGCTTGAGTTTTTGCTTGTAGGCGCGCAATTCATTGCGGTTAGGCAGCTTGCCGTGAATCAGCAAGTAAGCCACTTCCTCAAATTCGCAAGCCTGGGCCAGGTCCAGGATGTCGTAGCCGCGGTAGTGCAGGTCATTGCCGCTGCGACCGACCGTGCACAAGGCGGTATTACCTGCGACAACGCCAGACAAGGCAACAGATTTCTTGGGCTTGAAGCCAGTGCTAGGGGTGTTCTCGGTACTGCTCATAAAGGTCTCCTGGTTGCTGGGCAGCCCGCGCGAGGCTGGCTGCCAAATGGGGTTTTGACCCGCGCGAGGCCCGGTTTGGCGGGGCTGGCGGGAGCCTGTGATGGCTCAGGACTTCTTGTTTTTCTGGAACAGCTTGTCGAGGCTTTGCTCGTAAGCATGGTAGCCGATACGATCGTACAGTTCCTCGCGAGTCTGCATCAAATCGATGACATTTTTTTGATGCCCGTCACGGCGGATCGCCTGATAGACGGTTTCGGCTGCTTTGTTCATGGCGCGGAATGCGGACAGTGGATAGAGAACCATGGCGACATTGACCGAGGCCAGTTCCTGCACGGTAAACAGTGGGGTTTGTCCAAATTCTGTGATATTGGCCAACACGGGCACATTCAGGGTGTCGGTAAAACGCCGATAGGTGTCCAGATCGTAGCAGGCCTCGGCAAAAATGCCGTCAGCACCAGCCTCCACGCAGGCCTGGGCGCGCTCCAGGGCGGCATCCACGCCCTCCACCGCAATCGCGTCCGTGCGGGCCATGATGAAAAAATCCGGGTCGGTGCGAGCATCCACAGCGGCTTTCACGCGGTCAGCCATTTCCTCCGTGCTGACAATTTCCTTGCCGGGGCGGTGACCGCAACGCTTGGCACCTACCTGATCCTCAATGTGGCAGGCAGCCGCGCCAAACTTGATCAGGCTTTTGATGGTGCGAGCGATGTTGAAGGCCGAGGCGCCAAAGCCGGTGTCAATGTCCACCATCAGGGGCAGATCGCACACATCGGTAATACGACGAATGTCGGTCAGGACATCGTCCAGGGTATTGATACCCAGGTCAGGCAGACCCAGGGACCCGGCAGCCACACCGCCGCCCGACAGATAAATGGCACGGTAATTGGCTCGTTGTGCCAACAAGGCGTGATTGGCGTTGATGGCGCCAATGATTTGCAAAGGCTGCTCGTCGCGCAGGGCCTGGCGGAAACGGGCGCCTGCCGATGTCAGTGGGTTTTGGCTCATTTGGGGCTCCAGATCACAAGATAAAAAAATGTCGTCAGCGTGATGCTGCGATGGGTTGATTTCAATAAAGCAAATGCTGTGCCAAGTTCAGGTATGGGGGCGAGGAAACGCCTGAAGCCAGACTAGGCGGGGATTTCTGCCATGGTTTGCACGCGTCAGTTCTTTTCGTGAATACTGCCTTTCACTGTTTTGTGTTTCAATGTTGAAACGTAATTTGAAACAATGTCGCATTGTTGATGCCTGGATGAAACCACATGCCTTATCCGTCTTCCCTTCCTGCTCGTCTGCGTCTGGTGGCGTTCGGTTTGCACGGACTGCGGTCTCTCTTGGAAGAGCTGGTGCCGCAGTTCCGCGCCCAGGCTGAAATTCTGATCGTGGACAAGGCTTATGGCGAGGCCGTGGAAACCGTGCAGGTTTTGCGACAAACAGGTGAAATCGACGTTCTGGTGTCCGCCGGTTCCAACGGCAGTTATTTGCGTGAGCATCTGGACCTGCCCGTGGTGCTGGTACATCCCGGTGGTTTCGACATTATGGGCAGTCTGGCCTCGGCACAGGCCGAGCGCAAAGCCGTGGTGACCTATGGCGAAATACCGCTTGAGTTGATGGAGTTTGTGCAGCGTTTTGATCTGCCCGTGGAGCTACGCAGCTATCGCAGCGAGGCCGATGCACGTAGCTGTGTTCAGGATTTGAAAGAGCTGGGTGTGGAGTGGGTGCTGGCACCCGGGCTGGTCGTGGATCTGGCGCGTGAGAACCAGATGGAAGGCGTGCTCCTGTATTCACAAGGAGCAGTGCGACAGGCTTTGGAGTCCGCTATCGAACTAGCCCGTGTTGCTCGCGCTGAAGCGGCTCGTCGGGATCGCTTGAATACGATTTTGGCGCAGTTGCGTGACGGTGTGGTGTCAGTCGATAGGGATGAGCGTATTGAAACCGTGAACCCGGCCATGGAAGCCTGGTTGGGTCAGCCTGCTCAGGCCATGATCGGGCGCCGCCTGGGGGCCTTGTATCCCGAGCTGGATCTGGCCGGCACACTGCGCAGTGTGGAAGTAGAGCTTGATACGGTGCAGCAGGTGGGAGGGCGCACGGCGATTGTGACCCGTATGCCGATTCTCGAGCAGGGGCGCCTGAGTGGGGCTGTGTTGATTTGTCAGGACCCGGCAGCCATTCAGCGGCTGGATCGCAGTTTGCGCTCACGTAGCCAGCAGACCGCGTCGCGGCATGCCCGTTATCAACTGGCCGACTTGATAGGGCAGAGTTCGGCCATGCGCACATTACGTGCTCAGGCCCAGGCTTGTGCACAAAGCACGGCCACGACCTTGATCATTGGCGAAAGCGGGACGGGCAAGGAGCTGCTGGCTCAGGGCATACACAGCGCCAGCGCCCGGCGTGGTCAACCGTTTGTGGCAGTCAACTGTGCCGCTTTTCCCGACAGCCTGCTGGAGAGCGAGCTGTTCGGTTATGTGGAAGGGGCATTTACGGGCTCGAGCCGGGGCGGCAAAGTGGGCCTGGTGGAAGCGGCTCATACCGGTACCTTGTTTCTGGATGAGATCGGGGAAATGCCTTTGCCTTTGCAAACTCGCTTGTTGCGTGTGTTGCAGGAGAAGGAAGTCTTGCGTATCGGGGCGATTGAGCCCACGCCGGTCGATGTGCGTGTGATTGCCGCGACGCATCGCGATTTGGCGGCGCAGGTGAAAGAAGGAGTGTTCCGCCAGGATTTGTTTTATCGCCTGAATATTCTGGTGCTGCGCTTGCCGCCTTTGCGGCTGCGCACCGACGATCTGCCGGAGCTGGTGGAGCATCTTTTGGGGAAAGTAGCCCAGCGTTTAGGCGGCGCGCTTACGTTGCAGCCAACGTGGCTGACGCAATTGTTGAAGCGGGGCCCTGATTACGCCTGGCCCGGTAATATCCGTGAGCTGGAAAACTTGATTGAGCGGCTGATGGTGCTGGGCTCTGTCCAGGGGGAGCAGGCGGTACAGCTGGAGGAAATCGCTCCGGAATTGCAGGCGACCGCCACAGAGAAGGCGGTGCCCGCGCTGCGTGAGCGGCAAGAGCGCAATGAACAGGAGCATGTGGCCCAGGTGCTGCAAGCATGCGGCGGTAATCGTGCTCTGGCTGCCCAGCAACTGGGGATCAGTCGCAGCACCTTGTGGCGTAAATTGCGCAAGAAGTGAGGCAGTGGCTGCCCGCCTGCTCAAGCCAGCCCGTGGGGGAAGGGGCTGTTGGTGGTCAGGGCTGCTCCTGATATTGAGCGAGTTTGCTCAACGCCATCAGTAATAGGCAGACCAGGATGCAGGCCAGCAGGTTATAGCTCATGCCTGCTACAAAGGCCGCCACATATTGTTCGGTCTGGGAGGAGGCAAGACCACCTGCGTTTCGGCCCGCAGTAAAGAGCAGGCCAACCACGGCCACCCCTAGCGCTGCCCCAACTTGCTGGATGCTGGAAATCACCCCGGATGCCATGCCTGCCTGAGCCGCTTTGACAAAACCCAGAACCAGATTCAGCAAAGGAGTCATGATCAGGCCTTGGCTGGCGCCCAGAAAAATCAGGACGGGAATCAGGTGAGTGGGTTCCATCCGGGCTCCTGTCCAGGCGACCTGAGCGATCAGCCAGGCAAAGGACAGCGTATAGCCAAGGGCACCGGCTGTAATCGCACGGGTGCCATAACGGGCGACCAGGCGTGGTGCACCCAGAGACGCAGTCACAAAGCCTGCGCTGGCGGGCGCGAAAATACTGCCCGCCTGAAACGGACTCAGACCCAGGCCGCTTTGCAACAAAAGGGCAAAGCAGAGAAAGAACGAGCTGGCCGTGGAATACACCAGCAGGACCAGTAAAGCGCCTAAGGCAAAGCGTGGCTGGGCCAGCAGTTGCATATCCACCAGGGGCGACTGCCCCGCCTGTCGGCGTTTTTCCTGCTGTTTGTAGAAAGCCAGAAGCAAAAGTCCGGAGGCCGCCAGGGCGGCCAGGCTGGATGGGGGCCAGCCGTGCTCTGAGCTTTGGATAAGGGGGATCAGCAGCAGGCTCAGGGCAAGACTGATGAGAACCACGCCCGTGCTGTCCAGCCCCTGGCCCTGGGGCGCACGGGTTTCGGGAATGTAGCGAGCCGCCCCAATCGCCAGCAGACCCACAGGCAGGTTGATCAGAAAGATGCTGCGCCAGCCCAGATCAAACAGGTTGAAATGAACCAGCCATCCTCCCAGCACCTGTCCCGCAATCGCGGCCAGACCCAATGTCATTCCCAACAGACCAAAGGCGCGACGGCTGTTATCACCGTCAAAGTTGACCCGGATGGACGCGTAGACCTGGGGAAAAAGTAGAGCAGCGGCCAGACCCTGCAGCACCCTGGCCAGGATCAGCAAGAAAGCGCTGGGTGCCAGCCCGCATAGTGCCGAGGCTAATGTGAAACCGGCCATGCCAATCTGAAAGAGCCTGCGCCGACCCCATAAATCGCCCAGCCGCCCGCCAGTGATCAGCAGCACCCCAAAGACCAGTTCATAGCCCGCCACAATAAAACCGATCTGACTAAAGCTTGCTCCCAGCCTGCTTTGCATGTCCGGGATAGCCACATTGACCACGAACAGATCAAAAATGGTTACAAAACCAGCTAGAAGTAAAACGGACAAGCCTAGCCAGGGCGGTGTGTCGGGCGTCGGCGGGGGTGGGGTTTGGCAATAAGAGTTCGAGTTCATGATGCTTGTCTGAATTGAAAACCCGTGTATTCTTGAACTCTTTTTAAACAATTACAATTTAACTGTTTATGCTATTACTTAAAGCAATGGGGTGCTGATTGATGAGGACGCTGGAGCGAACACGCCCGGAGCTGTCTGCCTTTTTGCGCGCATGCCGTGAACGTCTTTTGCCGGAGGAGGTGGGCTTGCCCAGTGGCGGACGGCGCCGCACTCCGGGCTTGCGGCGCGAGGAGGTGGCGGCTTTGGCGGGAGTGGGGCTGACCTGGTACACCTGGTTGGAGCAAGGGCGTGATATTGGCGTATCGGCCAGCTTTCTGGACAATTTGGCCCGTGTTCTGAAACTGGATGCGGCCGAACGCAGACACTTGTTCTTGCTGGCGCATGAGCGCCTGCCTGCCGAGCCAGGAATTACCTGGTGTGTCTTGCCGCCCTTGGTGCGACGCTTGATGCACGACTTGCCGCATCCGGCTTTTGTCTTGAATTTACGCTGGGATGTTCTGGGCTTTAATGCCTTGGCGGATGATCTGCTGGGCTTGGGGGCGTATCCAGATGGGCAGCGCAATCTTCTGTGGCAGATGTTTACGAATCCCGCTTTGCACACCCGCTTTGTCCCTTGGGAATCGCAGGCGCTGGAGATGTTGACCAGTTTTCGTCGCGACTTTGCTCGGGCCACAGACGGAACGGATATTCATGAACTGGCCAATGAGCTCAAACGCGTATCACCGGAGTTCAAGCAGTGGTGGGAGCAACATGATGTGCATTCACCTTGCGGCGCGTTACGCACCGTGCTTGTAGATGGGGAGTTGCGCGAGTTTGAGCAGACCTCGCTCATCATTGATGAGAGTCGTCATTTGCGTATGGTGGTGTATGTGCCGTCTGTGCAGGAAGATTCAGACGACGGGAGCGGCCAGCCTAGGGTTGGATAGGCTTGTGCCGTGTTCCAGCGCACTGGTTCCAGGCGCGAAGTATCGAGCAGCAGGCATCAGTGATAAGGCGACAGGCAAAAAAAATCCCCGCCGATACGGGCGGGGATTGCAGACACTGGCGGTTTAATTAACCCAGCAGGTCTTTCACACCGTCACGTTCTTCCAGCAGTTCGTTCAAGGTGTGGTCCATGCGCTCACGCGAGAAGGCGTCAATTTCCAGGCCTTCCACACGTTTGTACTCGCCGTTTTCGGTGGTGACGGGCACGCCGTAAACGATGCCTTCAGGAATGCCGTAGGAGCCGTCCGAAGGAACGCCCATGGTGACCCATTTGCCGTTCGAGCCCAATACCCAGTCACGCACGTGGTCGATGGCGGCATTGGCAGCCGAAGCCGCCGAGGACAGACCACGGGCTTCGATGATGGCGGCGCCACGTTTGCCCACGGTGGGGATGAAGGTGTCGCGGTTCCAGGCCTGATCGTTGATGATGGCGTCGATCTTCTCACCGTTCACCGTCGCGAAACGGGTGTCAGGGTACATCGTGGGCGAGTGGTTGCCCCAGACGATCAGGTTCTCGATGTCAGCAACGGGCTTGCCGGACTTGGCGGCCAGTTGCGACAGGGCGCGGTTGTGGTCCAGGCGCAGCATGGCGGTGAAGTTCTTGGCTGGCAGATCAGGAGCCGATTTCATGGCGATGTAGGCGTTGGTGTTGGCAGGGTTGCCCACCACCAGAACCTTGACGTCGCGGCTGGCAACTTTGTTCAGGGCGCGACCTTGTGCGGTGAAGATCTGGGCATTGAAGGCCAGCAGGTCTTTACGCTCCATGCCGGGGCCACGTGGACGGGCGCCGACCAGCAGGGCGATATCAACATCTTTGAATGCGCTTTCAGGGTCGCTGTGGGCGGACATGCCTTGCAGCAGGGGGAACGCGCAGTCGTCCAGTTCCATCATGACGCCCTTCAGGGCCTTTTGGGCTTTCTCGTCGGGTAGCTCCAGCAACTGCAGGATCACAGGCTGGTCTTTGCCCAGCATTTCGCCAGAAGCGATGCGAAACAGCAGGGCGTAGCCAATCTGGCCAGCAGCGCCGGTAACGGCGACGCGCATTGCGGGTTTGGACATGAGAGTATGACTCCGTTTTTGGGTTTGAAGACGGTGACGAAAAACACAGTTTAAATCTTTTGCGAGCCGGCGGCCGGCTTGGGAAACGGTTTTTCGCAAGAGGAATAGTCTCTTTTTTCACTGCGCAGACTAGACCAAAACGATAAGGACGTCAAACGTCTTATATCTTATATAAGACATAAGAGCGTTAGACATTCGAGGCCGGTCATGCGAAAATTAGCGCACTGTCTATTTTATGAACAAATGCGTGTTCCCCGCTGTATTTATCGCGCATTTTTTATGAGCCCCATGTCTGAGAACGTGCCGCCGCTACGCACCCAGGAAATCGAAAAATCCGCTCCTAGCGCGGCCTATAGCCCTCTGTATCAACAGATCAAGGCTTTGCTGCTGCAGGGGCTGGATCGTGGCGAGTGGAAGCCTGGCGAGGCCATTCCCAGTGAGCTGGAACTGGCCGCACGTTTTCAGGTCAGCCAGGGGACGGTGCGCAAGGCTATCGATGAGCTGGCCGCCGACAATCTTCTGATCCGCCGTCAAGGAAAAGGCACGTTTGTAGCCACCCACCACGAGGCGCGGGTGCGTTTTCGGTTTTTGCGTCTGGCCCCCGATGACGGCAAGCCGGTCGCCTCACAAAGTCGAATCATTGATGTTCGTCGCATGAAGGCTCCCACGGATGTCGCGGTGCTGCTCGATTTGCGCACGTCCGACATGGTGGTGAACTTGCGCCGGGTCCTCTCCTTTGATCAGGTTCCCACCATTTATGACGATATCTGGTTGCCCGGCTCGGTGTTCAAGGGCCTGACCCTGGACGCCGTCGAGCAGAACAAGGGCCCGATGTATGCCTGGTTCGAGAGCAAGTTTGGCGTGAGCATGGTGCGTGCCGATGAAAAGATTGGCGCGGTCAGCGCCACCGAAGAGGCTGCCTCGGTTCTGCAGGTGGCCGCCGGCTCCCCGCTTTTGTATGTAGAGCGTGTGTCCTACACCTATGGTGACCGACCGATGGAGTTGCGCCGAGGTTTATACCTGACTGAGCGCTTCCATTACCGAAACACACTCAGCTAGTACGGCGGCATACGGTATTTGATACTGCATCGTCGTGTCAAATAGGTGAAAATACCAAGGTTAAAAATTTTATGACTTTTTTTTATCTACTTCGAGGCCATCATGTCTGATACCGCACCCAAGCAGCGTCCGCAGTATCGCAATATCAGCGTGCCGCAGATATTGAGCTACCGCTTGCCCCTGGCCGCAAAATCGTCGATTTTGCATCGTGTCAGCGGCGCATTGCTGTTTCTTTGCCTGCCGCTCGTTCTATTGCCACTGTTCTCTTTGAGCGTGAGCTCTCCAGAGTCCTTCGAGACCATGCGCAGCTATGTCGACAACCCTGTCTGTAAGCTGATTCTTCTGGTGCTGATCTGGGGCTATCTGCACCACTTCTGTGCCGGCATCCGCTATCTGGCACTGGACCTGCACCTGGGTAATGACAAAGAGTCCGCCAAGAAATCGGCCGGCATGGTGTTTGGGGTCAGCCTGGCGCTGACTGTTGTGTTTGGTTTGAAACTGTTTGGGGTGTGGTAATGGCTAATCGTGAGCGCATTGGCGCAAACCGCCTGGTAGTGGGTGCCCACTACGGTACCTTGGACTTTCTGGCACAGCGGGTGACTGCAGTCATCATGGCCATCTACACCTTGGTCATCATTGGCGGCATCCTGTTTAGCAGTGAACTGAATTTCGAGACCTGGCGCGGCCTGTTCTCGTTCACGGTCGGCTCCCTGCCTCTGGGTCAGTTGCTGGCAACCCTGTTTTTCCTGTCGTTGTCCTGGCACGCCTGGATCGGTGTGCGTGACATCTGGATGGACTACGTCAAGCCCGCTGGCCTGCGCTTGTTCCTGCAAGTGTTGACCTTGCTGTGGCTGGTGGCCAGTGTCGTCTTTTTTGCAAAAATTATCTGGAGTCTCTAAACCGTGGCTTCCATCACAAAATCTTTGCCCCGCCGTCAGTTTGACGTAGTGGTGGTCGGTGCCGGTGGCGCCGGTATGCGTTGTTCCCTGCAATTGGCTCAGGCCGGCTTGTCCGTGGCTGTGCTCAGCAAGGTGTTCCCAACCCGCTCCCACACGGTGGCCGCCCAAGGTGGCGTCAGTGCCTCCCTGGGTAACATGAGCGAGGACCATTGGTACTGGCACATGTACGACACCGTCAAGGGTTCGGACTGGCTGGGTGACCAGGACGCCATCGAATTCATGTGCCGTGAAGCGCCGCACGCAGTGTACGAGCTCGAGCACTTTGGCATGCCTTTTGACCGCAACCAGGACGGTACGATTTACCAGCGTCCATTTGGTGGTCACACCGCCAACTTTGGTGAAAAACCTGTCCAGCGCGCCTGTGCGGCAGCTGACCGTACCGGTCACGCCATGTTGCACACGCTGTACCAGCGTAACGTTGCTGCCCGCACCCAGTTCTTCGTGGAGTGGATGGCACTGGATCTGCTGCGTAACGAAGCGGGCGACGTCCTGGGCGTGACTGCCCTGGAAATGGAAACCGGCGAAATCTACGTTCTGGAAGGCAAGCGTGTGGTGCTGGCTACCGGCGGTGCTGGCCGTATCTGGGCTGCGTCCACCAACGCCTTCATCAACACGGGCGACGGTCTGGGTATGGCCGCTCGTGCAGGTCTGCCTTTGCAGGACATGGAGTTCTGGCAATTCCACCCCACTGGCGTGGCCGGTGCCGGCGTGCTGATTACCGAGGGCGTGCGCGGTGAAGGCGGTATCCTGTTGAACAAGGACGGCGAGCGCTTCATGGAGCGTTACGCTCCTACCCTGAAAGATCTGGCCCCTCGTGACTTCGTGTCCCGTTCCATGGACCAGGAAATCAAGGAAGGTCGCGGTTGTGGCGACGGCAGCTACGTGGTGCTGAAGCTGGATCACCTGGGTGCCGACGTCATCAAGAAACGTCTGCCCTCGATTCGCGAGATCGCCATCAAGTTCGGTAACGTCGACCCGATCAAGGACCCGATCCCCGTGGTTCCCACCATCCACTACCAGATGGGCGGTATCCCCACGAACTACTACGGTCAGGTGGTGACGCAAACCCCGACCGGCGAGAGCAAGATCGTCAACGGTCTGTACGCGATCGGTGAGTGTGCGGCCACGTCCGTACACGGTGCCAACCGTCTGGGTACAAACTCGCTGCTGGACCTGATCGTGTTCGGTCGCGCTGCCGGCAACCACATTGTGGACTCGCACCCCGAGAAAGATCACGCTCACCAGGAAATCAACGAGTCCTCCATCGAGTTCTCGCTGGACCGCGTCAATCGTCTGGAGTCCCGTACCTCGGGCGAAAAGGCTCAGGATGTGGGCAACAAGATTCGCGTGGCCATGCAGGCTCACTGTGGCGTGTTCCGTACCCTGGATCTGCTGCACAAGGGCGTCGACCAGATCGAATCCCTGGTTCCCGAAGTCAAGGATATTTACTTCAAAGACAAGTCCAAAGTCTTCAATACCGCCCGTATTGAGGCGCTGGAAGTGGCCAACATGATCGAAGTGGCTCGTGCCACGACCAAGTCGGCCGCCAATCGTACGGAAAGTCGCGGCGCTCATGCCCTGAACGACCACCCGGAGCGTGACGACGAGAACTGGCTGCGTCACACCTTGTGGTTCTCGGAAGGCAGCCGTCTGGAGTACAAGCCTGTCCAGATGAAACCGCTGACAGCCGAAACGATTCCGCCCAAGGCCCGGACTTTCTAAGCAGGATACTGACATGAGCCAAAAACGTAAGGTCAAATTTGAAATCTACCGCTACGATCCTGACAAGGACGAGCGTCCCTACATGCAAAAGATCGAAGTCGAGTTGGAACCTACCGACAAGATGCTGCTCGATGCGATCTTGCGCATTAAGAACGATATGGACGACAGCCTGGCGTTGCGTCGTTCCTGCCGCGAAGGTGTGTGCGGTTCCGATGCCATGAACATCAATGGCAAGAACGGTCTGGCCTGCACGACCAATATGCGCGACCTGAAAGAACCTGTGGTCCTGCGCCCATTGCCAGGTCTGCCGGTTATCCGTGACCTGATCGTGGACATGACCCACTTCTTCGATCAGTACCATTCGGTCAAGCCCTTCCTGATCAACGATGCGCCTCCTCCTGAGAAAGAGCGTCTGCAAACGCCTGAAGCTCGTGAGGAACTCGATGGTCTGTACGAGTGCATTCTGTGTGCCTGCTGCTCGACCTCTTGCCCCTCGTTCTGGTGGAACCCCGACAAGTTCGTCGGTCCTGCCGGTTTGTTGCAAGCCTATCGTTTCATTGCCGACTCGCGTGACGAGGCTACTGGCGAGCGTCTGGATAATCTGGAAGATCCTTACCGCTTGTTCCGTTGCCACACGATCATGAACTGTACGGATGTCTGTCCAAAAGGACTGAATCCCTCGCATGCCATCGGCAAGATCAAAGAAATGCTGGTGCGTCGCAGTATCTAAAAAGGTGGGTATGTACCGATGAGAACATTGACGGAATTGGAGCGTGCGCGTCTGCGTTGGCGTGCGCGCCGGGGCTTGCTTGAAAACGACTTGATGATCACCCGTTTTCTGGATCAATACGAAAACGAGCTGACTGATCAGGACGTCTCGGCCCTGACCCGTTTGTTCGAAATGGACGATACAGTTTTGCTGGATGTCCTTCTGGCTCGCTCCGAGCCGGAAGGGCAATACGCCACCCCGGACATTCAGCGACTAGTAGACATTATGCGAAAGCTATAACCATTGAGGAAAAAAGTGATGGAATTGTCAGAAAAAAAAGCCACGCTATCCTTCTCCGACGGTAGCCCTTCGGTTGAGTTCCCTGTACACAAGGGCACCGTAGGTCCGGACGTGATCGATATCCGTAAGCTCTACGGTCAGACAGGTATGTTTACCTATGACCCCGGCTTTATGGCGACGGCGGCGTGCGAATCGGGCATCACCTACATCGACGGCGACAAGGGCCAGTTGATGTACCGTGGTTACCCTATCGACCAGTTGGCACAAAAGTGCGATTTCATGGATGTGTGCTACCTGATCCTGAACGGCGAGCTGCCTAACGCCGAGCAGAAACAGGAGTTCGACTCCCTGGTGACGAACCACACCATGGTTCAGGAACAGATGCAGCACTTCCTGCGCGGCTTCCGTCCGGACGCTCACCCCATGGCAATACTGACTGGCCTGGTCGGTGCCTTGTCGGCGTTCTACCATGATTCCACGGACATCACGAATCCTCATCACCGCCATGTGTCGGCTATTCGCTTGATCGCCAAGCTGCCAACGCTGGTTGCGATGGCGTACAAGTATTCTTTGGGACAGCCATTCATCTATCCCAAGAATGATTTGTCCTACACCGGCAACTTCTTGCGCATGATGTTCGCCACCCCTTGCGAAGACTACAAGGTCAACGAAGTGGTTGAGCGCGCTTTGGATCGCATCTTCATCCTGCATGCAGATCACGAGCAGAACGCCTCGACTTCCACCGTTCGTCTGTGCGGCTCGTCGGGTACCAATCCTTTCGCTGCGATCGCTGCGGGCGTTGCCTGCTTGTGGGGTCCTGCTCACGGTGGTGCAAACGAAGCGTGCCTGAACATGCTGGAAGAGTTGCAAGCCAACGGCGGCATCGACAAGGTTGGCGAGTTCATGGAGAAGGTCAAGGACAAGAACTCGGGCGTGCGCCTGATGGGTTTTGGTCACCGTGTCTACAAGAACTACGATCCACGCGCCAAGCTGATGCAGGAAACCTGCAAGGAAGTTCTGGAAGCCCTGGGCCTGGAGAACGATCCTCTGTTCAAACTGGCCATGGAACTGGAGCGCATCGCTCTGGAAGATCCTTACTTTGTCGAGCGCAAACTGTACCCCAACGTGGACTTCTACTCGGGTATCGTTCAGCGTGCTATTGGCATTCCAACCTCCCTGTTTACCGCTATCTTCGCCCTGGCTCGTACCGTAGGCTGGATTGCGCAGTGGAACGAAATGCTGTCCGATCCTGATTACAAGATCGGCCGTCCACGTCAGTTGTATGTGGGCCCAACCCAGCGCGATGTACCTGCTCAGCGTTAATTCTTGCGGGACCGGGTACCTGGGGCTTGCCCCGGGTGTAGATCTGGCCCGCAGCGCTATTGGGCAGTGACCATAGCGAGAACGCTAAGTGCACCACATGGTGCACTTTTTTTTTGCTTTTTTCCTTTGTAAACAGTCCGATTTCAGACGCGCGAGTGGGTACGGGTGCGTGAGTCAGCTGTACTCACGGTGGAGAGAGAGGGTTACTAAAGCGAAAGATGCGTTGCTCACGTGCTTTGTTTTCTTCTGACAGCCGGACTTTTGCCTGGACGTGATCAAGGTGATGGCCAATCAGCTCGCGTGCCCGGTCTGCGTCCCCGTTCAGAATCGCCTTCATCACTCCCTCATGCTGTTCAGTCAGAATCTCGACTTCACGGGCATTGTCGAACTCGAACATGGCCCGTCGGTTCTCTTTCACTGTCGAGAACACCAGCTGGAATAAACCGTTCATCAGTTGCAGCAGTACGACATTATGCGAGGCCATGGCAATGGCCAGATGAAATTGCGCGTCGGCGCGCGCCGAGAGATCTGCATCCTGATTCTGCTGGTGACGGACCATGACCTGAAAACAGTGCTCAATGCGCTTTTTGTCCGCCTCTGTCGCCCGGTGCGCTGCATGCCAGGCCGTGCTGGCCTCCAGGGCGCGGCGCGCCTCCAGGACATCGTAGCGGTACAGCGGGTCTTCATGGATCAACTCTTCCAGGGGCGCAATGCTTTGGGCCGGCCAGTTCATCAGATCGCTATCCTGAACGTAGGTACCGCCGCCGCGGCGGGTCACCAGCAGGCCTTCAGAGCACAGGGAGCGCAAGGCTTCCCGTATGGGCACGCGCGAGACCTCCAGTTGCTCGGCCAATTGACGCTCGGAGGGGATGCGGTCCCCCGGCTGCAAATGTTTCTCCTGAATCAGCTGACGAATTTTCTCTGCAACCTGGTCTGACAGGCGCGAGCGGGATTGCTTGGTCATGGGAGAGGCTTTCTCGGATATTGGTATTACCACTTTATTTGATTTCACAGGATTTTGGTGAGGGTAGGGGCCAAACTAGTCAGGGTTTGTGCTGGTAATACAAAGGTGGTAATACCGCTATGATGCTCAAAAATACAAAACGGGAAGCGGCCTTTCTGCCCGAAGATCTGTTTCATGCTGGTCTTTTGTCCTTTAACAGAAGTGCTTCCTGCGTACATGTAGTCACACAAAGGAGAATCCGGGATGAGTCTTTTATACACCTTGTTGGCCCTGACGCCATTGCTGGTCGTCTTTCTATTGATGGTGGTGATGGGACGATCAGCCAAGTTGTCGATGGGGGCCGCTTATCTGGTGACGGTTCTACTTGCCTTGTTTGTCTGGGGTAGCCAGACCGCGGTGATTGCAGCCGCTACCGTCAACGGGATTGTGACCGCCTTGACCTTGCTGTTCATTGTATTTGGAGCTGTTCTGCTTTTGAATACGCTCAAGGTGGGCGGTGCCTTGAAAGCGATTCGGCAGGGCTTTATGGATGTGTCGCCCGACCGTCGCATTCAGGTCATTATTGTGGCCTGGCTGTTTGGCTCCCTGATCGAAGGCTCCTCTGGGTTTGGCACGCCATCCGCGGTAGGGGCGCCCTTACTGCTGGCGCTGGGCTTTCCGGCCATGGCTGCCGTCATGTCCGTACTCATCATTCAGTCCACGCCGGTGTCCTTTGGCGCAGTCGGCACGCCTATGCTGGTCGGTGTGCGTTCGGGCATTGATAACAAAGCTGACGTGGCCGCTGCCATTGCGCCCATGCAGCCGATGGAGTATTTGCAGCAGATTGTCGAGAATGTGGCTCTGATCCATGCTCTGACCGGTTTTGTGATTCCCTTGTTGCTCTGCGGTCTGCTGACCCGTTTCTTTGGTGAGCGCCGCTCCTTTGCCGAAGGGCTGGGTGCATGGAAGTTTGCTCTGTTTGCGGGTCTGGCCTTCACGGTTCCTTATTATTTGATTGCCGTCATTCTGGGGCCCGAGTTTCCGTCGATGTTGGGCGCGATGGTGGGGCTGGTGCTGAGCGTGACAGCAGCGCGGAAAGGATGGTTTGCGCCACGTAAGACATTTGATTTTCCCGATCGCAGTCAATGGCCTTCTCATTGGCTGGGCACGGTTGCCATGGACAATACGGAGGCGCCGCAACGATTTTCCGTTTTGCGGGCGTTCTCGCCCTATGTGCTGGTGGTCTTGCTGCTGATCGTTACCCGCACTTTTCCTGCCGTTAAGGCCTGGCTTACCGGTCCATCCGCGACCATCAGAATTGAAGGCATTTTCGGTACGGGTATTTCCACATCGGCGCAATTGTTGTTCTCACCGGGGGCAATCCTGATTGTGGTGTCCTTGGCATGTATCGCCATCTTCCGCATGAGTGGCCAGCAGTACGTGGTGGGGGTCAAAGACTCGCTGCGCACCATGGGTAGTGCAGCGCCTGCCTTGTTGCTGGCCGTGCCTATGGTTCAGGTGTTCATCAACTCGGCTGCGGCAGATGGTTCTATCGCCAGCATGCCTCTGGTGCTGGCGCAAGGAGCGGCCACCGCGGTAGGGCATGCATGGCCCAGTGTTTCGCCCTGGGTGGGCAGCTTGGGCGCATTTATTGCAGGCTCCAATACCGTGAGCAACATGATGTTCTCCTACTTCCAGTTCTCTACGGCACAGCAGATTGGTTTGAATATCGACCAGTCCGCTGTTGTGGTTGCATTGCAGGCAGTCGGTGGGGCCGCCGGGAACATGATTTGTGTTCATAACGTGGTCGCCGCCGGGGCGGTAGTCGGCATGCTGGGCCGTGAGGGGGAAATTGTCCGCAAGACCCTGATCCCCATGGTGTATTACGTCATTCAGGCAGGGCTGATTGGCCAGGCCTTGATTACCGGGGCGATGGGTTGGTGGATTGCCGCTGCCATTTTCCTGGCACTGACCATTGGTGGCTTGAGTTTGTCTCGTGGACGGCAGACGACTCCTGCTATGGCTTGAGAGCTCTGTCCTCCCCCCCCTCTGGGGGGGCAGGGCGGCAGCACGGTAAGTCCCTTTGAGTGGGGAGCAGCATTTTCTGTTGCGTGCCGTGTCTTTTGAAGCAGTGGATGAATTGCCTGCAGACACGGGTTTCTGGCCTAGCCTGTAGGCCTTGTTGAGGACAACGTCTGTTTTGATCGTTTTCAGTCCAGCGACACTCCAAAAAAAACCGGATGCGGCTTAAAGCGGCATCCGGTTTTCAGTTAGCTAAACAGGTTTAGCTGTTTTGCTGAGCTTCTTGCTGAGCATCTACAACAGCCAGGGCGGTCATGTTGATGATGCGACGCACCGTGGCGCTGGTGGTCAGGATGTGGATGGGGCGAGCCGCACCCAGCAGGATGGGGCCCATGGCCACACCGTTGCTGCCTGTCATCTTCAGCATGTTGTACGTGATGTTGCCGGCGTCCAGGTTAGGAGTGATCAGCAAGTTGGCCGAACCGCGCAGCGTGCTGTCGGGGAAGGCTTTCAGGCGGATCTTCTCGGACAGGGCGGAGTCAGCGTGCATTTCGCCGTCCACTTCCAGGTCAGGAGCGCGTTCAGCCAGGATCTGACGAGCCTTGGCCATCTTGCGCGAGGACTCGGTCTGGCGGCTGCCAAAGTTCGAGTGCGACAAGAGGGCAACGCGAGGCACTACGCCAAAACGACGAACTTCCTCGGCGGCCTGGATCGTCATGTCGGCGACCTGTTCGGCGGTGGGGTTCTCGTTGACGTGGGTGTCGCACACAAACAGAGTCTGTGTCGGCAGCATCAGCACATTCATGGCGGCAAAAGTCTGGGCTTCTTTCTTCAGGCCAATGACTTGCTCGACATAATTGAGCTGGCTGTCGTAGTTGCTGGCCACACCGCAGATCATGCCGTCCGCGTCGCCCCGTTGCAGCAGCATCACGCCGATCAGCGAGTTGTGCTTGCGGATCATGGCTTTGGCGATGTCCGGCGTGACGCCTTCACGTGCCTTGAGCTTGTAGTAGGCGGTCCAGGTTTCGGTGAAGCGATCGTCGTCTTCAGGATCAACGATTTGCACGTTCTTGCCGGCTTCCAGACGCAGACCCGCTTTCTTGACGCGCATGTCGATGACGCTGGGGCGGCCAACCAGAATAGGCTGAGCCAGCTTTTCGTCCACCACGGTTTGGACAGCACGCAGGACGCGCTCGTCTTCACCGTCAGCGTAAATGATGCGCTTGGGCGCAGCCTTGGCCTGCATGTACAACGGACGCATCAGCGGGCCGGTGTGGTAGGTCATGGCGATCAGCTTCTGACGGTAGGCGTCCATGTCTTCGATGGGGCGGGCGGCAACGCCAGAATCCATCGCAGCCTGGGCCACGGCCGGAGCGATCTGAACAATCAGACGGGAATCAAACGGCTTGGGAATGATGTACTCAGGCCCGAAGCGCAGATCTTCGCCGCCATACGCGGTGGCCATGTCGTCGCTTTGCTCGACCTGGGCCAGTTCGGCAATGGCTTTCACGCAAGCCAGCTTCATCTCTTCGTTGATCACGCTGGCACCAACGTCCAGGGCGCCACGGAAGATGAAGGGGAAGCACAATACGTTGTTGACCTGGTTCGGGTAGTCCGAGCGGCCGGTGGCGATGATGCAGTCAGGGCGGGCAGCCTTGGCCACTTCAGGGCGGATCTCGGGCTCGGGGTTGGCCAGCGCCAGAATCAGGGGCTTGTCGGCCATGGTCTTGACCATGTCGGCAGACAGTACGCCAGGGGCCGAGCAACCCAGGAACACGTCAGCGCCCACCATGGCGTCAGCCAGTGTGCGGGCGTCGGTTTCCTGAGCGTAGCGAGCCTTGTTGGGCTCCATGTTCTCGTCACGACCTTTCCAGATGATGCCGCGCGAGTCAGCTACGAAGATGTTGCTCAGCTTCACGCCCAGGGCAACCAGCAAGTCCAGGCAGGCAATGGCGGCAGCGCCCGCGCCCGAACAAACCAGCTTGATGTCGGCGATGTTCTTGTTGACGACTTTCAGGCCGTTCAGAACAGCGGAGGACGAAATGATGGCAGTGCCGTGCTGGTCATCATGGAACACGGGGATGCTCATGCGCTCGCGCAGCTTCTTTTCAATATAGAAGCACTCGGGGGCCTTGATGTCTTCCAGGTTCACCCCACCCAAAGTGGGTTCCAGCGCAGCAATGATGTCGACCAGCTTGTCGGGATCAGTTTCGTTCAATTCGATATCGAATACATCGATGCCAGCGAATTTCTTGAACAGGCAGCCTTTGCCTTCCATGACGGGCTTGGCGGCCAGAGGGCCGATATTGCCCAGGCCCAGTACCGCCGTCCCGTTGGTGACCACGGCGACCAGGTTGGCGCGCGAGGTGTACTTGGCGGCGGCTTCTTCGCCTTCGGCGTGGATGGCCATGCAAGCAGATGCGACGCCGGGGGAGTAGGCTAGCGAGAGGTCATCTTGATTGGCTAGGGTCTTGGTAGGGACCACCGAGATTTTCCCGGGAGTGGGATACGCGTGATAGTCCAGCGCAAGTTTGGCCAGATCGGCGTTGGCATCCATTTTGGTAAAGCTCCTGATAGGATTTTCTAGTGTAAAAGTGAATCTAATTTATAAGAAATACAGACACCAGGTAGGTGCTGATTTGTTATAGGCAGCATATGTCATGGCAACGCTTGTTGCCTGCCTCAAGGTGACCAAGGGCAGGCTGGGCTCGGTTTGGTGGAAAAGAGGCCGGCGACGCGCGTACTTGCTGCACCCGTTTAGCATATCGGAATTTTTCCATCATGTGGGGCAGGCAAGGGGCGTCAATCATGATTTGGCGCGCTTCTTTTGTAAGAATCCGTCCGCGTGATAGATCGATGTGTTTGTTAATGCCAACGGTCTGGTGCAGTCCCCAAGCATTTTAGATGTCATTAATTGCGCCTTTTGTGTGCGGCGTTATACTAGATCAATACGGCTTGTATAAGGCGTCCCACGTTGCCTTCTGCTCCTGCTATCCGCTAACCGGCGAGGTCCGTGTCGCGGAAGGTTTTCCTGCATCTCAACACGAGTGAAACACTCGGATAGGTGAAGCGTAATAATGTCATCGCAAAAAGAACTGCTCAGTAACTCTTATCTGTTCGGGAGCAATGCTCCTTACGTCGAAGAACTCTACGAGTCCTACCTCGACAATCCGGGCTCCGTCGCCGACCAATGGCGCGAGTACTTCGATCAACTGCAGCATCAGCCAGCTACTGACGGCCGCGACAGCACCCGCGATCAAGCGCACGCGCCTATCGTCGAGTCCTTCGCGCAACGTGCCAAAGCCAATGCCTTCTTGACCAGCGCGCAGGCACCGGATCTGACCGTTGCCATGAAGCAAGTGTCCATCCAGTCCATGATTGCGGCTTATCGCTCCCTGGGCGCACGCATTGCTGATCTGGACCCCCTGAAGCGTTCGGAACGTCCCAACATTCCCGAGCTGGACCCCGCTTTTTACGGCTTGACCGAAGCGGATCTGGATCAGGTCTACTCCGCCACCAACACCTACTTCACCAAAGCCGACACCATGACGCTGCGCGACATGCTCAAGGCCTTGCGTGATACGTATTCCCGTTCGGTGGGCGCAGAATTCATGTATATCTCCGACCCGGTCGTCAAGCGCTGGATTCAGCAGCGTCTGGAGTCGGTGCACGGCACAGGTTCTTTCAGCGTTGAGCAAAAACGCAACATCTTGCAGCAGTTGACCGAAGCCGAAGGCCTGGAGCGCTTCCTGCACACCAAATACGTCGGCCAGAAACGCTTCTCCCTGGAAGGTGGCGAGAGCTTCATCGCATGTATGGATGAAGTCATCAATCACGCAGGCGAGAACGGCGTTCAGGAAATCATCGTGGGCATGGCCCACCGTGGTCGTCTGAACATGCTGGTCAACATCATGGGCAAGATGCCCGGCGACCTGTTTGCCGAATTTGAAGGTCGTCACGCTGAAGGTCTGACCGACGGCGACGTGAAATACCACAACGGTTTCTCCAGCGACCTGTCCACCCGCGGCGGTCCAGTACACCTGTCTCTGGCTTTTAACCCCTCTCACCTGGAAATTGTTAATCCCGTGGTCGAGGGCTCGGTGCGCGCACGTCAGGATCGTCGCAGCGACGAGGACGGCAGTCAGGTTCTGCCCGTACTGGTTCACGGTGATGCGGCGTTTGCCGGTCAGGGCGTTGTCATGGAAACACTGAACCTGGCCCAGACCCGTGGTTACGGTACCGGTGGCACCCTGCACATCGTTATTAACAACCAGATTGGTTTCACGACGTCTGACCCACGCGATACACGCTCCACACTGTATTGCACCGACGTGGTCAAGATGATTGAGGCCCCTGTTTTCCACGTTAACGGTGATGACCCCGAAGCCGTGGTGTTCGTCACTCAGCTGGCACTGGATTTCCGTCGCGAGTTCAAGCACGACGTGGTGATTGACATCGTTTGCTTCCGCAAACTGGGTCACAACGAGCAAGATACGCCCTCGATGACCCAGCCGCTGATGTACAAGAAAATTGGTCAGCACAATGGCACGCGCAAGCTGTACGCTGACAAGCTGGTTGCGCAGGGTGTGTTGTCCGAGAACGAGCCCGAAGATCTGGTTAAAGCCTACCGTCAATTGATGGAAGACGGCAAACGGACGGTGGAACCGGTTCTGACCGATTACAAGAACAAGTACGCTACGGACTGGTCTGCATTCTTGGGCGCAAAATGGACAGACCATGCGGATACCGCACTGCCCATGTCCGAGCTGACCCGCATCGGCGAAAAACTGACCACCGTGCCCGAGGGCTTTACCGTTCACCCGCTGGTCAACCGCATGCTGAACGACCGTCGTGCCATGGCACGGGGCGAGGCACAGGTTGACTGGGGCATGGGCGAACACTTGGCCTTTGCCACCCTGGTCAACAATGGCTATGCCATCCGTATCACCGGTCAGGACTCGGGTCGTGGCACGTTCACGCACCGTCACGCCGTGCTGCACGATCAAAAACGTGAGCGCTGGAACGACGGCACCTATATTCCTTTGCAGAATGTCTCCGAGGGCCAGGCGTCCTTTACGGTGATCGACTCGGTTCTGTCCGAAGAAGCCGTGTTGGCGTTTGAGTATGGCTATGCTTCGGCAGAACCCAATATCCTGACCATCTGGGAAGCCCAGTTCGGTGACTTCGCCAACGGCGCTCAGGTAGTGATCGACCAGTTCATTACCTCGGGTGAAGCCAAGTGGGGCCGTCATTGCGGTCTGACCTTGATGTTGCCACACGGTTATGAAGGTCAGGGTCCGGAGCACTCTTCGGCTCGTATCGAGCGCTTCCTGCAACTGTGTGCAGACAACAATATTCAGGTTGTCCAGCCTACCAATGGCGCCCAGATCTTCCACGTTCTGCGTCGTCAGATGATTCGTCCTTTCCGCAAGCCCTTGGTCATCATGACGCCCAAGTCCTTGCTGCGTAACAAAGACGCCACGTCGCCACTGAGCGATCTGGCTGAAGGCCACTTCATGCCTGTGATCGGTGAAACGGATCAGGCCATTGATGCAGCCGCTGTCAAGCGCGTTCTGGTGTGTTCGGGCAAGATCTACTATGACCTGGTCAACACCCGTAAGGAACAAGAGCGCAGCGACATTGCCATTATCCGTGTGGAGCAGTTGTACCCCTTTGCTCACAAGGCCTTCCAGGCAGAGCTGTCCAAGTACAGCAACGCCAAGGAAGTGATCTGGGTTCAGGACGAGCCTCAAAACCAGGGTGCCTGGTTCTACGTTCAGCATCACATCTACGAGAACATGAGCGAAGGTCAGAAATTGGGTTACGCCGGCCGCGCCGCGTCCGCTTCGCCCGCCGTAGGCTACCTGGCCAAGCACCAGGAACAGCACAAGGCGCTGCTGGAGCAGGCTTTCGGCGCTCGCAAAGGCTTCATGCTGACCAAATAACGCACCCAAAATTTTAAATACGGAAAATATAATCATGGCACTTACCGACGTTCTGGTTCCCCAACTCTCTGAATCCATCTCCGAAGCCACTTTGCTGGAGTGGAAAAAACAACCTGGTGAAATGGTCCAGGCTGACGAAATCCTGATCGAAGTCGAAACCGACAAAGTCGTGCTGGAAGTTCCCGCCCCTGCCTCGGGCGTGCTGAGCGAGATCGTCAAAGCCAATGGCAGCACCGTGACCTCCGGTGATGTATTGGCTCGTATCGACACCGAAGGCAAGGCCAGCGCTGCCGCTCCAGCCGCTGCCGCTGAAGCCGCTCCTGCGGCTGCACCTGCAGCCGCTCCCGCCGCTCCTGCTGCATCGGTATCGTCCGTAGCATCGCCTGCGGCCGCCAAGATCCTGGCTGAAAAAGGCGTGGAAGCCAGCTCCGTGGAAGGCTCCGGCCGTGGCGGTCGCATCACCAAGGGTGACGCACTGCAAGCCAACACCGCGTCCGCCAGCAAGCCTGCCGCCGCTCCCGTGGCTCCTCCTACCCTGTCCCTGGATGGTCGTCCAGAACAGCGCGTACCGATGAGCCGCCTGCGTGCCCGTATCGCCGAGCGTCTGTTGCAGTCGCAGTCCGAAAACGCCATGTTGACTACGTTTAACGAAGTCAACATGCAGGCGGTGATGGATCTGCGTAAAAAGTACAAAGACCAGTTCGAGAAAGAGCACGGCGTCAAGCTGGGTTTCATGTCCTTCTTCGTGAAAGCCGCAGTGGCTGCTTTGAAGAAGTACCCCGTGTTGAACGCCTCGGTAGATGGCAAAGACATCATCTATCACGGCTACTTTGACATTGGTGTAGCGGTTGGTAGCCCACGCGGTCTGGTGGTGCCTATCCTGCGCAACGCCGACCAGTTGAGCATTGCTGAAATCGAACAGCAGATTGCTGATTTCGGCGCCCGTGCTCGTGACGGCAAGCTGACTCTGGAAGAGATGACAGGCGGCACTTTCTCGATCTCCAACGGTGGCGTGTTCGGCTCCATGCTGTCCACTCCCATCATCAACCCACCACAGTCCGCCATTCTGGGCATTCACGCCACCAAGGATCGCGCCGTTGTGGAAAATGGTCAGATCGTGGTTCGCCCCATGAACTACCTGGCCATGTCCTACGACCACCGCATCATCGACGGCCGCGAAGCCGTTCTGGGTCTGGTGGCCATGAAGGAAGCCCTGGAAGATCCACAGCGTTTGCTGTTGAACGTCTAAGCACGTGGTCGTTCCGGTCTAGTATGTTTACGGCCAAGTGCTTGCTTCTAAGCCTTGGCCGGCTTTGTTTAAGGCCCTGGGGGCTGGTTTTTCCGGCCTGACTGCTTCCCGTCTGACTCGCAGACGGTCCAGTGTGCCTTTTCACATTTATGGGATTTTTTTATGGCTAAGCAATTTGATGTTGTCGTGATTGGTGCGGGCCCTGGTGGCTACATCGCCGCCATCCGTGCGGCTCAACTGGGTATGAGCGTTGCTTGTGTGGACGCCTGGTCGACCGCTGAAGGCAAGCCCGCTCCTGGCGGCACCTGCACGAACGTGGGTTGCATTCCTTCCAAGGCCTTGCTGCAATCGTCTGAGCATTTCGAGCACGCCAATCTGCACCTGGCCGAGCACGGTGTGGACGTCAAGGGCGTATCGCTGAACCTGGACAAGCTGATCGGTCGCAAAGATGTGGTCGTCAAGCAAAACAACGATGGCATTTTGTACCTGTTCAAAAAGAACAAGGTGACTTTTTTTCACGGCACCGCCTCCTTTGGCGCCAAAGTGGATGGCGGCTGGTCCGTGAACGTAGCCGGTGCCAATGCTGAAGAGCTGGTTGCCAAAAACGTCATCATTGCGACCGGTAGCTCGGCCCGTGCCTTGCCCGGTGCCGAGTTCGACGAAGAACAAATTCTGTCCAACGATGGCGCATTGCGTCTGGCCAAGGTACCCAAGAAGCTGGCCGTGATTGGCGCCGGCGTGATTGGTCTGGAGCTGGGCAGCGTGTGGCGTCGCCTGGGTGCTGAAGTGACCATTCTGGAAGGGGCTCCCGAGTTCTTGTCCGCTGTGGATCGCGACGTTGCCAAGGAAGCATTGAAGGCTTTCACCAAACAAGGTCTGAAGATCAACGTGGGCGTGAAAGTGGGCGAAATCAAAAAGTCCGCCAAACAGGTCACCATCAACTACGTGGATGCAGCTGGCGCCGAGCAAAAACTGGAAGCCGACAAGCTGATCGTCTCCATTGGCCGTGTTCCTAACACCGCCGGCCTGGGCGCGGAAACCATCGGTCTGAAGCTGGACGAGCGTGGCTTTGTGATTGTGGACGAGGATTGCGCGACCAGCCTGCCCGGTATCTGGGCAGTGGGTGACGTGGTTCGTGGTCCTATGCTGGCGCACAAGGCGGAAGAAGAAGGGGTGGCCGTGGCCGAGCGTCTGGCTGGTCAGCAGCCGCATGTCAACTTCGACACCGTGCCTTGGGTTATCTACACCTCGCCCGAGATCGCCTGGGTTGGCAAGACCGAACAGCAACTGAAGACGGACGGCCGTGCTTACCGCGCTGGCAGCTTCCCCTTCCTGGCTAACGGCCGTGCCCGCGCACTGGGTGATACAACCGGCTTTGTGAAGGTTCTGGCGGATGCCAAGACCGATGAGGTCTTGGGTGTCCACTTTGTGGGTCCTGTGGCTTCCGAACTGGTGGCTGAAGCGGTTGCCATCATGGAATTCCGTGGCGCATCCGAAGATATCGCCCGTATTTGCCATGCACACCCAACCCTGTCCGAAGCTCTGAAAGAAGCGGCTCTCGCAGTGGATAAGCGCGCTCTGAACTTCTGATAGACTTTCAGGGTGTTGTGGGAAAAGGGCGGGCACAGTCTCGCCCTTTTTTTCGCCACCAAAGGCTGTTCACGTCAGTCTGGCAGGGCTGGCATGTGTGTGATAGTGACCGCGCTGCAAGGCTCAGGGCCTGCCTTAATAGCCGTGCTGCGGCGGGCCGCAGCGCAGGCTGGCAGATCACTACCTGTCCTGGACAGGTTCTTTTATTTTCAGTGCTATGAATGTTCGCGAGTATTACCATCAGGCCCTAGCAGAAAAAGGCTACCGTGCCGACCAGGCGCAAGAGCAGGCTATTGAGCGGCTGCAACGCTATTACGACGAGTGGGTGGCCTATCGCAAGATGCGATCCAGCGCCTTGCGCCGTATGTTCTCCCGCCCGGAGGTGCCGCGTGGGGTGTACTTATGGGGAGGCGTAGGACGTGGCAAGAGCTTCCTGATGGACGCTTTCTACCTGACAGTGCCGCTCAAGCGTAAAACCCGGATTCACTTTCATGAATTCATGCGCGGCGTGCACAAAGAGCTCAATCAGGTCAAGGGCATGAGCGACCCGCTGGACGAGGTCGCCAAACGTATCGCCAAGCGTTATCGCCTGATCTGTTTTGACGAGTTCCATGTTTCGGACGTGGCTGACGCCATGATTCTGTACAAGCTGCTGCTGGGCTTGTTCGAGCGCGGCACATCCTTTGTGATGACGTCCAACTACGAGCCCTCCACGCTGTATCCGGAAGGTCTGCACCGCGACCGCATTCTGCCCGCCATTGCGCTGATCCAGAAGAACATGGATATCATGAACGTGGATACCGGCGTGGATTACCGTCGTCGTGCGCTGGAACAGGTGAAAACCTATCTGACGCCCTTGGGGCCGGAGACCACCGCAGAGCTGCAATCCATGTTCACCGCCCTGTCTGACACGGCTCCTCAAGAGCCTGTGCTCAGTATCGAAAATCGGGATGTGAAAGCGGTGGCCTTGTCCGGCTCGGCCGTGTGGTTCGATTTCGAAACCCTGTGCGTGAGCCCACGCTCACAGAACGACTATCTGGAACTGGCCAATCGTTTCCAGACTGTGATCCTGTCCGATGTTCCCCGTATGACGGCCCGTGATGCTTCTGCCGCACGGCGTTTCACCTGGCTGGTCGATGTTTTTTACGACCACAAGGTCAAGTTTATTATGTCCGCGGCGGTGCCCGAGGAACAGTTGTATGTGGATGGCCCCATGGCTAATGAATTTCACCGTACTGTCTCGCGGTTGATGGAAATGCAATCGCGCGAGTACCTGGAGTCAGAACGGCGCCAGGCAGTTATTTTGTAGGAATGGGGTGCGGCCCTGGCCCGGGCACCTGATTCCTGACCCTGACACGTAGTTTTATAAGCGTATTTTTTATCATGACGACACGAGTACTGACCGGTGTTACCACAACCGGTATTCCACATCTGGGTAATTATGCTGGCGCGATTCGTCCCGCCATCCGTGCTAGCCAACAAGCCGATGTCGACGCCTTTTTCTTCATGGCCGATTACCATGCCCTGATCAAATGCGACGATCCAGAGCGCGTGGCCATCTCGCGCCGTGCGATTGCCGCGACGTGGCTGGCCTGCGGCCTGGATGTGGAAAAAGTAACGTTCTACCGTCAATCTGATATTCCGGAGATTCCAGAGCTGGCCTGGATGCTGGGGTGTGTGACCGGCAAAGGCCTGATGAACCGTGCCCATGCCTATAAAGCCGCCGTGGACAAGAATGAGCTGGCGGGGGCCGAGCCTGATGATGGCGTGACCATGGGGTTGTTCAGCTACCCCGTGCTGATGGCGGCCGATATTTTGATGTTCAATGCACACAAAGTGCCAGTGGGCCGCGATCAGGTCCAGCATTTGGAAATGGCCCGTGATATCGCTAAGAGCTTCAACCATCTGTATGGTCGTGGCCAAGAGCTGTTTGTGTTGCCCGAAGTGCAGGTCGAAGAAGACGTGGCACTCTTGCCCGGTCTGGACGGGCGCAAGATGTCCAAGAGCTACGACAACACGATCCCGTTGTTCGAAGGTGGCGCCAAGGCATTGAAGGCAGCCATTGCCCGCATTGTGACGGACTCCAAAGGCCCGGGCGAGCCTAAAGATCCGGATGATTCGCACCTGACAGCCTTGTACAAGGCATTTGCGACACCCGAGCAGACTCAAGCCTTCCGGCAGCAGTTGATCGAGGGCATGGCCTGGGGCGAGGCCAAGGATGCCTTGCACCAGTTGCTGGAAGCCATGATTGCTCCCATGAGGGATCGTTACGAAGCCCTGATGGCTCGTCCTCAAGACATTGAAGACCTGTTGCAAGTTGGCGCCCGTAAGGCCCGTGCCTATGCAACGCCTTTTATCCATGAGTTGAAAGCCGCGGTTGGCTTGCGTGACCCATTGAGCGTGACGGCCGTCAAAACGGAATCCAAGGCTCGCAAAGCTCGCTTCGTGAACTTCCGCGATGAGGATGGTACTTTCCGTTTCCGCCTGCAAGACGCTGCGGGTCAAGCCTTGTTTCTGTCCCGCTCCTATGCGGACCCCAAGCAGGCCGGTGTAGCGATCAAGGCCTTGCAGACGGCGGCATTTGATGAGGTGGTCAGGCAAGAGGGCTCGGAACTGCAGATTCATTGCGCAGGGGAAGAAGTCGCGCGGGTATCGGTCGATCAGCGTGACGCCGTCCACGCCGCTTTGGACTCGATGCGGGACTAGCAGGGATGATGCGCTGCAGGGTTGATCCCTCCTTGGGATGGAGTCTGCAGCTGCCCTGATGTCGGGTTTTATGTCCCGTCCTGACGAGCCAACGCCTCAAGCTACTGGTGCATGCGCATAAAAGCGCTTGACGAGGGTGAGGTTCAGCCAGGGCTGGGAGTGATGTGCGCCTGGCGCAAAACATCGAGCCCTGCATGAATGCTCACGCAGGGCTCGCTACTTTTGTTCAGATTGTGCAGCTAGTCTTTATTCTGCCGCCTGGGCTGGTATGTCCAGCTGCTCGCAGAGCGTCAGAATTTCGTCCAGGTGCTCACGTTTGACGACGATCAGCTGGAACTCCTCGTCATAGCTCTGGGCAAACTCCAGCAGACAGTAGGAGGGGTGAAACTCCTGCAACTGTTCATTCGCCCACTGAAAAAAGCCGTCCACATCCTGGAAAGGCATGTCGTCGTAAGGAAAAGCGGGCAGGTCCCGGCTTTCAAAAGCGGCCAGAATCTCTTCCCACAGCTCATCGACGGTATCGGCTAGTGCCAGATAGTCATCCAGCTCGTAGCTGATGGCCAGGACCAGAGCGCCATCCGGATCATGTTCCATCAGGTTCTGGGCATGCTTGCCATAGGCCTCACCCATCGCCGCTGTACTGGCGCTGGCAGCCAGAATGGTCTGGCTGATGGCTGCAATCTCCTGCTCCTCCTGATCAAATCCGGTCAGCAGATTGAGCAGACGCGTCAGTTGGGAAAGGCGCTCGGTCTCAGTCATGGCTTATCTCCGAAGTTTGCTAAAGGCCGCTGCCATGGCACCTGTTGGTGCCGGTTCAGCTTGCCGGTTGGGGCGATTGTTTCCGGAACGGCGCTGGGGAGCGTTGCTTGTGCTGCTGGAACCACGCACCGGGGCGCTGTCGTCGTTCAGGCGCATGGTCAAACCAATACGCTTGCGGGCTACATCCACTTCCTGGACTTTAACCTTAACCGTCTGACCTACGCGAACCACATCACGTGGATCTTTCACAAAGGTGTCCGACAGGGCGGAGATATGCACCAGGCCATCCTGATGGACACCCACATCCACAAAGGCACCAAAGTTGGCCACATTGGTGACCACGCCTTCCAGAATCAGACCGGGCGTCAGGTCATTCAGGGAGTTGATGCCTTCCTGGAATTTGGCGGTTGTAAATTCAGGGCGTGGGTCACGACCGGGCTTTTCAATTTCGTTAAAAATATCACGCACGGTGGGTAAACCAAAGCGCTCATCCGTAAAGTCCGAGGGAGACAGGCCTTTGAGGGCGCCTGATTTACCCATGACATCGCTGGCCTGGGCCTGTAAGCGCTCCAGAATACGAGCGGCAACCGGGTAGGCTTCGGGGTGAACGGCAGACGCGTCCAGGGGGTTGGCTGCGCCGGGAATACGCAAGAAGCCCGCTGCCTGCTCAAACGCTTTCTCGCCGAATCGGGGTACTTCGCGCAATTGTTTGCGGCTCTGGAAAGCCCCGTTCTCGTCACGCCAGGTCACGATGTTTTTGGCCAGAGTGTTGTTCAGCCCCGAAACCCGGGCGAGCAGGGGAGCAGAAGCAGTGTTCACGTCCACCCCGACTGCGTTCACACAATCCTCGACTACCGCATCCAGACTGCGGGCCAGCTCGCGTTGGTTGACATCGTGCTGGTACTGCCCGACACCAATGGATTTGGGGTCGATCTTGACCAGCTCGGCCAGGGGGTCTTGCAGGCGGCGGGCGATGGAGACGGCACCACGCAGGCTGACGTCCATATCAGGAAATTCCTGGGCAGCCATTTCCGAAGCAGAGTACACCGATGCCCCTGCCTCGGACACGACCACGCGGGTCAGTGGCAGTTGCGGGAAGGCCGACTGAAGGTCGGCCACCAGTTTTTCTGTTTCACGCGACGCTGTGCCGTTGCCAATGGCTACCAGTTCAACCTGGTGACGGGTAGCCAGACCGGCCAGGGTGCGAATTGCCCCTTCGCGGTCGCGACGAGGCTCAAAGGGGTAGACGGTGGCGGTATCCAGTACCTTGCCGGTGGCATCGATCACAGCGGCTTTGACGCCGGTACGAATGCCAGGGTCCAGGCCCAGAACGGCTTTATTGCCCGCGGGGGCGGCCAAGAGTAAATCGCGCAGGTTGGCGGCAAACACGCGGGTGGATTCCTGCTCGGCTTGTTCGCGCAGACGACCAATCAGCTCGGATTCAAACGCCGTCAGCAACTTGACGCGCCAGGTCCAGCGGCAGACCTCGGCCAACCAGTGATCCCGTGGGCTGGCGTCGGCGGAAAAGTCAGCGCCAATATCGGTCAGTTCCGCCACTTTCAGCACACAAGGGTGCGGCAAAAGCTGATCCTGTTCGGGGTTCAGGCCCAGGCGCAGGTCCAGCGCACCTTGCTGACGACCGCGCAACAAAGCCAGTACGCGGTGAGAAGGTAGTTGGCGCAGCGCTTCGTTAAAGTCGAACCAGTCGCGGAATTTGTCACCTTCCTGTTCCTTGCCTTCGGCAACCTTGGAGTACAGGTGGGCGGACTTCCACAGATAGTCGCGCATGGCTTCCAGCAAATCGGCCTGTTCAGCAAAGCGCTCGGCCAAAATGTCGCGGGCGCCGTCCAAAGCGGCCTTGGCTGTGTCGATTTTGGCCTCGGCATTCAGGTAGCCTTCGGCCAGGGCCAGTGGATCGGCCTCTTTTTGGGCCAGAATGGCGTCTGCCAGCGGCTCCAGACCCGCTTCGCGGGCAATTTGGGCACGGGTGCGACGCTTGGGCTTGTAAGGGGCGTACAAGTCTTCCAGACGCTGCTTAGTGTCCGCTGCCAAAATGGCCTGTTCCAGCTCGGGCGTCAGTTTTTCTTGCTGGCGGATCGATTCCAGAATGGCATGACGACGCGATTGCATATCGCGCAAATAGATCAGGCGCACTTCCAGATCGCGCAGGACATTATCGTCCAGGCCACCGGTGGCTTCCTTGCGGTAACGGGCAATAAAAGGGACCGTGGCCCCGTTGTCCAAGAGCTCGACCGTGGCGGCGGCTTGTTGGATGCGGATGTTCAGTTCAGAGGCCAGTAGCGCCAGAATCTGTTGGTGATCCTGTTGCTGGGCGAGGGTTTCCACAGTCATTTCAGTTATGGGTCCATCGTTGTAAAAGGGTCTGCAAGCGCCGCATTTTGCCATAAAGACCGGCAGCGACCCAGAATTGGCAGGTATCATCTTGTATGTATTCCACTGTGATTGTAGACAGTTCTGTCTTTCATCACCTCACCCTTAGCGGTTTTGCCCCATGTTGTTGCAGGATTATTCCGATATATTTTCCCCTCAGGGCCCCCTGGCAGGGTCTGTCTCGCACTATCGTCCGCGGCAGGCTCAGCTGGAGCTGGCCCAAGCCATCAGCGAAACGGTCGCCGACTCCGGCGTGCTGATCGCCGAGGCCGGTACAGGAACGGGCAAGACCTGGGCCTATCTGGTGCCTGTGTTCATGCAAGGGGGCAAAGCGCTGGTCTCGACCGGCACGCGCACCTTGCAGGATCAATTGTTCCGGCGCGACATTCCCCACTTGCGCAAGGCGCTGGCCCTGCCGGTGGATGTGGCCTTGCTCAAGGGGCGCAGCAACTATGTTTGCCATTACCATCTGGAGCGCCTGGGGCAGGACGACCGAGCCCTGAAGTCCCGTGCGGAGATCGCGTATCTGCGAGCCATCCAGCTTTTTACCGAGCGCAGTCGCAGTGGCGACAAAGGCGAACTGGCCGAAGTCCCTGAGGATGCGGACATCTGGCATCGGGTCACGTCCACACGAGATAATTGCCTGGGGCAGGATTGCCCCTTTGTACGTGACTGTTTCGTGATGAAAGCGCGCCGCCATGCTCAGGATGCCGATGTGGTGGTGGTGAATCATGCCTTGTTCATGGCCGACTTGGCCCTGCGCGAAGAGGGTGTGACGGATTTGCTGCCCAGCGTGGATCTGGTGGTGTTTGACGAAGCCCACCAATTGCCCGACGTGGCCACCCGTTTTCTGGGTAGTAGCGTGTCCTTGTACCAATTGACCGATTTGTGTCGGCAGATTGAAGCGGCAGGTCTGGCCCAGGCGCGCGAGACCGTGGACTGGAGTCAGGTCGCCCGCAAGTTGGAGCAAGCCGCTCGGGATTTGCATTTGCGAACCGCGTCGCTGGCGGCTCAAGGTGGCCGTGCCACGTTCCAGGCCTTGCCCGAGCCGGAGCTGTTTGATGAAGCGCTGGAGCATTTGCTGGAAACCTTCGACAAGGTCATCAAGATGCTGGCCATGGTGGCGGAGCGGCATCCTGATCTGGCCGCGGCTCATAAAAGCGCCTTGGACTTGCGGGCGCGTTTGTTCCAGTGGAGCCAGCCGGATCGTCAGGGGCGCCATGCCTACCTGCCTGAAAGTGAAAAAGAGCAGGACCAGCCCGATGAGTTTGTCCGTTGGGTCGAAAGTGGCCAGCACTATTTGCGTTTGCACAGTGCTCCTTTATCGGTGGCCAAGATTTTTTCGCGCTACAGAGGCAAGGAGCAGTCCTGGGTGCTGACCTCGGCCACCTTGTCGGTGCATGGCGATTTCAACCACTTCAAGCGACAGCTCGGTTTGTTTGATGCTCGCACCGAAGCCTGGGCTTCACCGTTCGACTATCCGAATCAGGCACTGTTTTATGTGCCCAGCACCTTGCCGCTTCCCAGTCATCCGAATTTCAATCAGGCTTTCGTGGATGCGCTCATCCCCCTGATCAAGGCCGGGCAGGGCGGGGTGCTGGTGCTGTGCACCACCTTGCGTTCGGTGGAGCGAATCGCTGAGATGTTGCGGGATCGATTCGATCGGGAAGACATTGAGCGTAACGTGCTGCGCCAGGGAGAGCGATCGCGGCAAGTGCTGCTGGATGAGTTCCGGGCGCGTGGCAATGCGGTGCTGGTGGGCAGCGCCAGTTTCTGGGAAGGGATTGACCTGCCCGGTGATGCACTGACTCTGGTGGCAATCGACAAACTGCCCTTTGCGCCACCTGATGATCCCGTGCTGGAAGCGCGTATCAAGGAGTGCAAGGATCGAGGTGGTAATCCCTTTATGGAATACCAACTGCCAGAAGCCGCGATTGCCTTGAAACAAGGAGCAGGGCGCCTGATCCGTACCGAGCGCGACTGGGGCGTGTTGATGGTGGGTGACACCCGTATTGTCGAGAAACCCTACGGCAAATTGCTGTGGCGGGGTTTGCCACCCTTTGCCCGTACTCGTGATCCTGCCCGTGCTCTGGCGTTTCTGCGGGAGCAGAAAGCCCGGCGGCAAAGCGAGGAAGTGACGGATGTCTCGATGCAAGATGGCCCGGCGCAGCGCTGACGGCGCCATTAAGGAGCTGCTTCCGTACACCCGTTCATAGATCAAGATAATGCTGGAGGTCGGTTGTTTGGCCGATTTCCAGTTTAGTCGGGTGCTTGTTTCCAGAGGCAAGAAACGCTTTTGTTTTCTGAGTACAATGACGGCTATGGCTGCCCTTGCTTACTTCACATTGGAACCGCTGGATTACCGGGGCGCAGCCATGCCTCGCGGACACTTCCACTCCGTTACACCGCCCTAAGTGGCACTAGCGCTGCAAGAGCGCTCTCTTCTTGCCCCCTACCTGTTTGACTGGTCTGTAGCTATCCATCGCTACGGGCTTGCTCTTGTTTGCCTTGCACGTTCTGCCCTTGTTTGTGGAGTAGGGCGTTGTGAGCGCGTCTATCCCTTGTTTGCTAAGGGCAGTGTTCATGTTTATTGAAAAAATGAGAACAGAGTGGTTCTCCAACGTTCGGGGTGATTTGCTGGCTGGCCTGGTGGTGGCCTTGGCCCTTATTCCTGAAGCGATCGCATTTTCCATTATTGCCGGAGTCGATCCTAAAGTCGGTCTGTATGCCTCTTTCTCTATCGCGACGCTTATTGCTTTTGTTGGCGGGCGACCCGGGATGATTTCGGCAGCGACCGGGGCGATGGCCTTAGTGATGGTGACCTTGGTGAAAGAGCACGGGCTCGACTATCTGTTGGCTGCAACCATTCTGGCAGGAGTACTGCAAATGTTGGCTGGGTTTTTACGCCTCGGCCAGCTTATGCAGTTTGTCTCTCGGTCGGTTATCACGGGCTTCGTCAACGCGTTGGCTATCTTGATTTTTATGGCCCAATTGCCAGAGTTAAGCAATGTCGCCTGGCCCGTTTATGCGATGACTGCGGCAGGTCTGCTTATCATTTATGGATTGCCTTATTTCACCAAGGCGGTGCCTTCGCCCTTGGTGGCCATTGTTGTTCTAAGTATTGTGTACATGGTTTTGGAACTGGATATCCGTACCGTCGGCGATATGGGAGCCTTGCCGGACAGTTTGCCCAGTTTTTTGATCCCACAGGTTCCCTGGACGTGGGAGACCGTGCAAATTGTCTTTCCTTATTCTGCCACCCTATGTGTCGTGGGCCTGCTCGAATCATTGATGACGGCCACCATTGTGGACGATATGACCGACACCACGAGTAACAAGGATAGAGAGTGTGTCGGTCAAGGTATTGCCAATATCGCTACGGGTTTTGTGGGAGGCATGGCTGGTTGCGCCATGATTGGTCAGTCAGTGATCAACGTGAAATCCGGTGGCCGCGGTCGCCTGTCCACCTTAACGGCGGGTGTGGTGCTCTTGATACTGGTTGTGTTCCTGGGGGAGTGGGTGAAGCAGATACCTATGGCGGCCCTGGTCGCTGTGATGGTGATGGTTTCTATCAGCACCTTTAATTGGCGCTCGATCAAGGATCTGGTGGTTCACCCCAAAACATCCAGTGTCGTCATGTTGGCCACGGTGGTGGTAACGGTGGCCACGCATGATTTGGCCAAGGGAGTACTGACAGGCGTTTTGTTTTCTGGCGTGTTCTTTGCACATAAAGTTCGCCGTGTTTTGCAAGTTAGCTCCAGCCTTAGCCAGGATGCCCAGACCCGTACGTATGTCGTGTTTGGGCAGGTGTTTTTTGCTTCTGCAGAGAGCTTTGTTGAGAAGTTCGACTACCAAGAGAAAGTGGCGCGCATTTGCATCGATGTAAGCCAGACACGATTCTGGGACTTAAGCTCGGTCGCAGCGCTGGATCGGGTTGTGCTGAAACTGCGCCGTGGTGGAGCCTATGTCGAGGTGCACGGTTTGGATGCCAGCAGCACGGCGATGGTGGCGCAATTTGCCAGTTATCCCAGAAATAAGGATATGGATTCCGTAAGCGTTCATTAATTGAAACGGCCGGAGCTGGATGCTCCGGCTTTAAGTTTTATGGATTGGCCATTGTTGCTCCTGATTGAAAGTAGTTAGGCCCCGGCTTTCAGTCTTTTACGGCGCTTCATCTACTGAAAATAATCATTCAGGTTTAAACAAAAAACGTAACTGATCGCAGGGTAATCCCCATACTCCATGTCATTGACTCACCAAATCTGACTCATTACCATTTCAACATACAACTATGTATGTTCTAAAACCACTTGTGTTTGGTGATCCGCATGACAAGAGAAAAAGCGTTGCCGCGAGTAATGCGTTTTGACGATTTGGTCTTTCAGCCTCGACAGGAAAAGCCAGAGATGGCGCAGTTGGCGGAGATTGTGGGCGAGGATGACGGTACGCCTCTGGGGGCGGGGTATGCACGTTTGAATCAGGCCCGTATTGAATGGACCGTGCTGTATGACGAGGTCGTGACGGTGATTGAGGGCAGCATGCGCATTCACACCCCTGAGGGCATTCTGGAGGCGGGGCCGCGCGATTGCATCTGGCTGCCTGCTGGCACCCCCTTGATCTATGAAGCAGACTCCGCGCTGATTCATTACTGTCTGCACCCCAGCAACTGGGCCAGCGCACGGGCGGCGACATGAGCATCCAGAACATTACGTGTCTGCCCGAGAACGACAAGACCAATGGCTGGAGTCGCTTGCTGGCTCCCCGCACACCCAAGCCCGCCTTGGCTAACGACGTGCACGCTGACTGGGTGGTCGTCGGTGGTGGCCTGGCCGGCTTGGCCGCAGCCCGTCGCCTGGCAGAGAATCGCCCCGGCGATCGCATCGTTGTGCTGGAAGCGGATCAGGTGGGCGAGGGCGCGCAAGGTCGAAACTCCGGCTTTGCAATTGATAGCCCTCATAACGTCGGCAGTTCCATGGGCGAGCTGGATGCCGCCCGCTCGCATGTACGCCTGGCGCGTACCGCGATTGCTTACTTGAAAACCCAGGTCGAGCGTTACGGCATCGAGTGCGACTGGAGTCCCATCGGGAAGTTCCACGCCGCGGTTTCCGAGGAAGGCGTACGCACAACCTTGAAGCCTACGCTGCAAGTGCTGGAGTCCTTGAAGGAACCGCATGAGTGGCTGGACGGCAAGGCGCTGCACGACAAGCTGGGATTCAAGCATTTCCGCACAGGGATTTATACCCCCGGCACCGTGTTGTTGAACCCAGCCGGCCTGTCGCGTGGTCTGGCCGACAATATGCCTCCCAACGTCACCGTCTACGAGAAAACACCTGTGCTGTCCTTGCAGCAAGGCGATGGCGTCACGCTGGAAACACCCGGTGGCAAGGTTCGTGCAGGCAAGATGATTCTGGCCGTGAACGTCTTTGCGGAGCAGTTCGGTTTTTATAGCGGCAAGCTGATGCCGATGGCGGCTCATGCCAGCTTGACCCGTTGCCTGACGGAAAGCGAACAGCGCGAACTGGGTGGTTTGCCCAGCTGGGGTTTGACGCCCGCCAACGCCTTTGTGGGCATTACCATGCGTCGCACCAATGACCAGCGCATTCTGATTCGTCAGCACATGACATACGCTCCCAGTTTGCGTAGCGATGACGAGAGCCGTCGCCGCGTGCGCATTGAGCACAAAACCCTGTTTGACGAGCGTTTCCCGAATCTGAAGAACGTGGAAATGGAGCACACCTGGACGGGCTTCATCTGTCTGTCCCGTAACGGCTCGCCCGGCTTTGGTCAGGTGGCCCCGCATGTGTATTCCGCAGTGTGTCAGAACGGGGTGGGGCTGACCAAGGGCACGATCTCGGGCATGTTGGTCGCGGATCTGGCTTGCGGTCTGGACAATCCCTTGATTGCCGATATGCAGGCTTTGGGGCAACCCGATGCCTTGCCGCCACGCCCGTTTCTGGATATCGGCGTCCGGGCCCGTTTGGGCTGGGAGCTGTGGCGAAACCGGGCGGAAGCCTGATACTCAAAGTGTGAACAACAAATTTAAAAGAGATACCCAGGAGGAGTTATGAAGCTGTTGAGCAAGACTTTGCTGACTGTGATGTTCAGCCTGAGCGCGGCCACCGCGTCTGCGCAAACCATGCGCATTGCGACGGACTCGGGCGCGCAAGGTTCACCCAGTGGTGATGCCATCGAGAAATGGGCGGCTCTGATTAAAGAAGGCACGCAAGGCGCTTTGTCGCCGCGCGTGTTTTATCAAAACCAGTTGGGTGGTCAGGAGGAGGTGTTCGACCAGCATGTGGCTGGTGACGTGCAGTTGATGCTGAACTGGCCCATGACCTCCTACGACAAGCGCATCGCGGTGATCTATACGCCCTATATGTTCACCACCTGGGAGGAGGCGCTGGCCGCTTATCAACCGGGTGGCTGGCTGAATCAAACCCTGGATGGTGTGTATAAGGAAAATGGCTTGAAGTTTTTTGGCGCCTGGCCTGAAGGGTTCAATGGAGTGGCCACCAAAGGCAAACATGCGCTGACCGTGCAGGACGCCAAAAATATCAAGGTGCGCGTGCCTCCTATCGCCCTGATGCAGCAGTCCGTGCAGGCCATGGGTTACCAGACGGCCGCCATTGATTGGGGTGAAGTGTTTACCTCGATTCAGACCGGCGTGGTCGATGGCGATGCAGCCAACGTCATTTATTACGACTACGAGTACTTCCGGGACACGCTGGATTACTACGTGCGCAGCAAGCAGCAGTTTATTACCGGTGTGCTGTCCATGAACCTGCAGGCCTGGGAGGCCTTGAAGCCCGAGCAGCAGCAAGTCGTTCAGGCTTCGGCCATCGCCATCATGAAGGATCAGTTCGCCAAGGCTCAAGAGACCGACGCGGCAGTGGTCGAGAAATGGAAAGCCTTGGGCAAACACTATATCGAACTCGACAAGGATCAACTGGCCGCGCTGGGAGAGCATGTCCGCGCGCAGGTCTGGCCGTCCATGAAGTCACAGGTAGGCGATAGCATCATGGCGCATATCGAGAAAAATGCCTCGGCGCTGAAGTAAGCAGCGGCGTACAAGGGAGTATGACTGTGAGTGAGGACCTTCCGATCAAGCAAGGCCCGGCCCTGATCGCCCTTCAATGGCTGGCCATTGTGTCCAGCATTGTAGTGGCAGCAGGTTTGGCCTACGTGGTGGCTGCGCGTTATTACCTCCACTGGCCAGCAACCGGTGTCCATACCATTGTGATGGTGGCGGCGATTTGGCTGTACATGACAGGGGCGCTGATCGCCAGCCAGTCCCGTCAGCATCTGGTGGTGGATTACCTGTCCCATCGTTTGAAAACGCCGCGTGCGCGAGCGATTCACCGATTCTGTGTGGCAGTGCTGGTGCTGCTAATTGTGGTGGCCTTTGCCTATTGGACCTTGCGCATGTTCATGTGGGGATCGCGTTTTTCCACCACGATGGCCGAGCTGTCTATCCCTGTCTGGGTTCCTCAGTCAGCTATCGGTCTCAATGCCCTCGGCAGTCTGGCCTATGGCTTGCGTGATGTCTATGAGTCCTGGATGGCCTTGCAACGGGGAGAATATTAATCATGCATGCTGGTTTTTCTGTTCTCCTGCTTTTGTTCCTGCTGGGCGTGGGAGTGCCGGTGGCCTGGTCTTTTGCCGGTACGCTTTTGCTGCTGACCTGGGTGTATGACGTCAATCTGAATACGTTGATGCTGCAGGGTTTTCGCTCTTTGAACTCCTTGGTTCTTCTGGCTTTGCCTTTATTTATCATGGCGGGGTATTTGATGCAGGCCGGCGGGATCGCCCACCGGCTGGTTGGCTTTGCCGAAATGCTGGTCAAGAACCGCCGCGGGGGGATGGGGGCCAGCATGGTCCTGGCTTCCGGGGTGTTCGGAGCCATTTCGGGTACGGCTTCTGCAGCGGTTGCCTCGATCGGAACGATTCTGGTCGACCCCATGGAGCAGCGTGGTTATCCGCGCCCCTATTCAGCGGCCTTGCTGGGAATTTCTTCTTTGCTGGGGATTCTGATCCCACCATCGATCACCATGATCTTGTTTGCGGTTGTCACCCAGCAGTCCGTGGTGGCCTGTTTTGCGGCAACAATTGGTCCCGGGCTGCTCCTGATGGTGGGTTTGATCCTGTTTAATTACGTGGTCGCAGGACGTTGGTTCAAAGAGCAGCCCACGCCACCAGCCTCCGATACAGGCCGTCGTTCTGCATTGGGAAGCCTGCTTTTGGCGATTCCCGCCTTATGCATCCCCGTGCTGATTCTGGGGGGGATTTACGGGGGCGTATTCACGCCAACCGAGGCAGCGGCGGTGGCGGTTGTGCTCGTGATTGGGATTGGCTGCTTTGTGTATCGTGAGCTGACTTTGCGCAAGTTATGCGACAGCTTTGTACGCACGGCCGAGACCACTGGCACAGTTATTCTGATCTTGCTGTTCTCTTTCCTGATCGGTCGTATCCTGGTGGCGCAGGGCGTGCCACAGGACCTGACTACTTTTGTGACAGGACTGGTCGATAGTCCCATCGGCATTTTGTTGATGGTCAATGTGTTTTTGATTCTGGTGGGGATGATTATCGACGACGTGTCGCTGACCGTTGTCGTCGCTCCCTTGCTTCTGCCTTTGGTAGGCGTGGCGGACGTCAATCCGATTCAGTTTGCCGCCATCGTGGCGTGTGCTGTGATTGTGGGTTCCAACAGCCCGCCCATGGCGCCGGTGCTGTACATGTCCTGTCGCATCAGTAAGGTGACAGTCCATCGCTCTTTTGGCCCGGCCATCGCCATGATCGTATTCGTCGCCATTCCGGTTCAATTGATCACTACCTTCGTGCCCGCTGTTTCCTTGGCGTTTCCACGAATGCTGGGTCTGTTATAAGAGGAGCGCCGGTATACTTTGGCGACTAAAGCGACTCTACAAGCAGGCGATATGAGTGATAAGGAACTGATTGAACGGGTGGCCCAGGCCGGGGCCCTGACCGAGCCCAACGTGCATCTGACACGGGCGGACTGGCTGGAAGCCGCTATCCGCCTGTTCATGCAGGAAGGGGTGGAGGCCGTGCGTATCACCCGGCTGGCGCAGCTTATGGCCGTCACGCGAGGCAGTTTTTACTGGCATTTCAAGGACAGGGACGACCTGCTGGACGGGCTGGTTGGTTTTTGGGAGCAAAAGAACATGCGTTCCACCATGCTGGCGCTGGAGAACGTGGACAATTTGCAAGATGGCATGTTGTCCCTGTTCTCCACCTGGCTGGACGTGTCCCGTTTTGAGCCGGGTCTGGATATGGCCATGCGGGATTGGGCAAGGCGCTCCGAGCGGGTGCGGCAAGCCGTCGCGCGGGCGGACAAGGCCTGCATGAACGCCTTGGCCAATTTCTTCCAGCGCATGGGTGTGGAAGAGATCGAAGCCCAGACCCGAGCCCGGACCACGTATTTTTGCCAGATAGGCTATTACCTGATTGGTCTGCAGGAGGATCTGGAGGACCGGATGGTGTATTTGAACGACACCATGAAAATCCTCGGAGGCCAAGCCTTAGACCCGGCCAAGGCCGAGGCTTTTGCCGAGCGCATGTATAGCGTGCAAAAGGACAATGCCAGGAAAGAGCGGTGATACTTAGGATGCTCTGGAGCCAGTGGGGGGATGGGCGGACTCGGATGGCCGCCAGGGCACGGAGCTATCTGATGGATAGTCTTATTGATAGTCCTTGCTCGGATGATTAGGACAACACAAGCTGGCAGGGAACATCAGTTTGAAGGTAGAAAAAAACTAAAAGGGCCGAATCCTGGATGGGATTTGGCCCTTTTTTGGGTTGCGTTCTGCGAGACGTTTTATTGTCGCCTCACAAAGGTAGCGCGTATTGTGCGCTGCTTTGCTTCAAGGCTTAGAACCAGTTGATCGGGTTCCAGTAATTCACCTTGGAATCCAGCCCTTCCTTGAAGTACTTCGAGTCAGGGAAGTTTTCGTCCATCACCCGCTTGGTGGTGTCGCGCAGTTCGGTCTGACCCAACTTGTCGTAGGACAGGTACATCAAGTACAGCGCACGTTCAGCAATGGGCACGCCTTTGAAGTCGGTAATGACGGTCTGCGCACGGTTTACGGCCGCCACGTACGCCCCACGCTTGTAGTAGTACTCAGCCACGTGTACTTCGTTCTGTGCGATGGTGCTGACCAGCCAGGTCAGCCGCTTGGCTGCATCGGGCGCGTAACGGCTGTTAGGGTAGCGTTGCAGCAGATCGTTAAAGGCTTCGTAGGACTCACGCAGACCTTTGGGGTCACGCTCGCTGGGGTCCTGCTGGGTGATATTGGACAGGGCCGCACTGGGAGGCGTAAAAGAAATCAGCCCTTTCAGGTACAACATGTAATCGGTGCCAGGGTGGCTGGGGTATTGCTTCTGAAAGCGGTCAATTGCCGCCAGGGCCTTGGCAGGCTCGTCGTCCTTCCAGTTGATGTAGGCTTGGTCGATCAGCGATTGCTGTGCATAGGTGCCAAAGGGATAGCGGGACTCGACGGCTTCCAGGCGGGTACGCGCGTCTTTCCAGTTGCCGGCCGCCATCTCTTCACGGGCGTCTTTATACAAGCGCTCGGCGGTCCAGCCCGAGGTAGGGTCAACTTCTTTTTTGGTAGTGCCGCAGCCAGCAAGCAATGTGGCAGCCAGCATTAATGCGGCTACGTGGGCCAGCTTGGTACCACGAATACGTGGCAAGTTCAGGTTCATGCGAGTCACAAAAGCGTCCTTGGTGTTAGCATTGCTGCTCAATTATATGATTTGTCGCCATGCCTGACACAGATACTGAAAAAGATAGTGTTGTTTCTTCCGACGCACTGCGTTTTATCCTTCCCATCTCCGCGTCTCCCGATCGTCTGGACAAGACTTTAGCGCGTTTGCTGCCGCAGCATTCGCGCAGCCGTCTGCAGTCCTGGGTCGAGAGCGGGCATGTGCTTGTCAACGGCCAGGTGGTCAAGGTCAAGCATACGGTTTATCCCGGTGACATCGTTCAGGTCTGGGAGCAACAGGCACCCGAAGACATGGCGTTCGAGCCCGATGACGTGGACTTTGAAATTGTGGCTCAAAGCGATTCCTGGCTGGTGGTTAACAAGCCGGTAGGTCTGGTCACGCACCCGGGCGCGGGTAACTGGCGCGGCACCTTGCTCAATGGTCTGCTGTTTCGCTTTCCCGCTTTGCGTCAGGTGCCCCGTGCCGGTGTCGTACACCGGCTGGACAAAGATACGTCCGGCTTGCTGGTTGTCGCTCGCACGGAAGTTGCTCAAACCCACTTTGTCCGACAATTGCAAGAGCGTAGCATGGGACGCCAGTATCTGGCCCTGGTTCATGGCGTATTGCCGGGTCAAGGTTCGGTCGAGGAGCCCATCGGGCGTGACTTGCGCGTTCCCGTACGCATGAGTATCGGGCCCTCTGTCGCTCCCAAGCCGGCAGTAACGCATTATCAGATGCTGCGTCAGGGCTATGCCGGTGACGAGGCGGTGACCGAGGTGGCGTGTCGCTTGGAGACAGGGCGTACCCATCAGATCCGGGTCCACCTGAGTTCGATCAAGCACCCCTTGCTGGCCGATACGCTTTATGGCGGTCGGGCCGTGGCGGGCGCGCAGCGTCAAATGTTGCACGCTCATGTGCTGGAGTTTGAGGACCCCGATACCGGCGAGCGTCGTCGCTTTTCGGCCGAGCCACCGGCTGATTATCAATCTGTTGCAGAGACGATTGAATGGCACACGCACAGCTGATTCCTACGGTTGGCGGCCCCGAACAAGCGGGACTGCTTTATTTCTGTACGACTCGTGCCGGTGGTGTCAGCCAGGGCGAGCGGGAAAGCCTGAACCTGGGGCTGAATACGGGTGATGATCCGCAGCGGGTGCAGGCCAATCGTCAGCGTATGGTGGACTTTTTGGGCGTAGAGCCGATCTGGCTGGCGCAAGTTCATGGCACGGATGTGCTGGATGCCGATCAGGATCTTTTACCCGCCGAGCCTCGGCAGTTTGACGCCGCCGTCACTACCCGTAGCGACCGCACGCTGGCTATCTTGACGGCCGACTGCCTGCCCGTCGTGATCTGGGACGAGCAAGCCCGGGTCGTGGGGGTTGCTCATGCCGGTTGGCGTGGCTTGCAGGCCGGGGTGCTGGAGCGAACCTGGCAGGCGATGGTAAGGCGCTGCCCGCAAGCGGGTTCCTGGCAGGCCTGGATTGGGCCGGCCATCAGCCAGAAGCACTTTGAGGTGGGGCAGGAGGTGTTTGATGCCTATGTCCGGGCGGAACCTGAATTGGCTACTTTTTTTAATGCGGGAAAGCATCCCGGCAAATGGCAGGCAGATTTGCCCGCCATTGCGCGCCATCGCTTGGAACAATTGAGTCCGGGCGCCATGAAGGTGCATCTAAGTGGCTTGTGCACGTTCGAGGATGATGCGCGGTTTTACTCCTATCGCCGTTCGCCGCAAACGGGCCGACAAGTCACCATTGCGCGTCTGGCCCATCGCTAGCCGTTTTTTGTTCCTACGCACTATGAAAAGCAGGCTTTGGTTTCAGTTGATGGTGTGTCAGCCTAATTAATTACCCCAATTGACTGGGTTTGCGACGAACGTCATGCTCTAAGCGTATTTGCAATTCGTTTACAGGTGGCAGATGTCGAGTAACAACCGTGCTTTTCAAGGTTTTGGCAAACCGATCGATGCCGCCCGCTGTGCTGAATTGCAAGCCCATTACCTGCAGCAGTGGCAGAATTTGTGGGAACAGGCCCAGCGTGGCGACTTGCCCCCGGCGAAAGACAGACGGTTTGCCGATGCCGCTTGGCAGAACAATCCTACCGCCCTGTTCAATGCTCATGTCTGGCAACTGAGTGTTCAGGCCATGAACGATATGCTCGGTCTGATGGAGCTGGATGAGGCCCAGCACGAGCGTCTGAGCTTTTCCACCATGCAGTGGGCCGAGGCCATGTCGCCCAGCAACTACCTGATGCTCAATCCCCAGGCCCTGCAGACCATGATGGATACTGGCGGCCAGTCGGTCCTGGAGGGCATGTCCAATTTTATGGAGGACTGGCAAAAAGGACGTTTGACGCAAACGGATGAAAGCCAGTTTCAGCTTGGGGTTAACGTGGGCACCACGCCTGGTGCTGTGGTGTTTCAGAACGATATATTTCAGTTGATCCAGTACGCGCCCACCACCGCGATGGTGCATGCCGTGCCGTTGCTGATCGTGCCACCGTGCATCAACAAATTCTATATTCTGGATTTGCAGCCTGAGAATTCCTTTGTGCGTCACGCCCTGGATCAGGGCTTGACCGTATATCTGATGTCCTGGCGAAATCCTCAGCCTACCGATGAGCCCCATATTCATGCCCTGAGCTGGCAGGATTATCTGGAGCAAGGCGTGCTCGAGGCGGTTCGTGTCAGTCAGGAGCTATCGGGGCAGGACAAGATCAATACGCTGGGTTTTTGCATCGGAGGCACCTTGCTGGCCAGCGCGTTGGCGCTGGCGCGTGCCAAAGGGCAGGAGCCAGCCGCGTCCATGACCCTGCTGACCACCATGCTGGACTTTAGCGATGTCGGCATGCTCAACGTCTTTATCGACGAGGCGCAGGTTGCCTTTCGGGAGTGGCAGTTGGGGCAGGGGGGATTGCTCAATGCCCGTGAACTGGCCAGTACCTTTTCGTTTTTGCGTCCCGCCGAACTGGTTTGGAATTATGTGAGTAGTAATTATTTGCAGGGCAAGAAGCCGCCTGCGTTTGATTTGCTGTATTGGAACTCTGATGGCACGCATCTGCCCGGTCCTTTTTTTACCTGGTATCTGCGTAACACCTACTTGGAAAACCGTCTGATTCAGGATGGGGGAGTGCCGGTCGGTCAGTATCGTGCTGACCTGAGCAGCCTGGCTTTGCCGGTTTATGTGTACGGTTCCAAAGAAGACCATATTGTGCCGTGGCAATCGGCCTATGCTTCTTTGCGGGCGTTGCCTGCTGCCCAAGCTCGTTTTGTGCTGGGAGCATCGGGCCACATCGCTGGCGTCATTAATCCCCCTGCCAAGCAGCGCCGTAACTACTGGGTGCTGCAGGAAGATGAACCCCTTGCCAGCCTGCAGGCTCAGCAGTACCTGGAGCGGGCCCAGTCTGTTCCCGGCAGTTGGTGGACGGATTGGATTGCCTGGCTTGCGCCCTTGTCGGGATCGCGGCGTCGCGCCAAACGGCGCTTGGGCAATGCGCGCTATCCCGTTCTGGAAGAGGCGCCTGGCAGTTATGTAAAAGTGCGTGCCAGTTAATTTTTCCGTTTTTCAGATTTTGGGAGCAGGGCCGCTGGCCTGCTTCCTTCATCCCGATGTCAGGCTTTCTCATTGCCCGGACTGGCGCAGGGATATGAGCTTTGTCACCCCTTTCTGGAGATGTCTATGAGCAGCAAAGTAGCGTACGTAACTGGTGGTATGGGAGGGATAGGGACAGTCATTTGTCAGCGCCTGGCCAAGGACGGTTTCACCGTGATTGCAGGCTGCGGCCCCAATCGTGATTTTCAGAAATGGTTGGGCGAACAGGCCGAATTGGGTTACGCCTTTCATGCGTCGGTGGGCAACGTGGCAGACTGGGACTCCACTGTCGAGACGTTCAAGAAAGTGTTTGCCGAGTTTGGCCGTGTGGATGTGCTGGTCAACAATGCAGGGATCACGCGCGATGGCACCTTTCGTAAAATGAGTCAGGAAGACTGGCGTGCCGTGATCGACACCAATTTGAACAGCCTGTTCAACGTGACCAAGCAAGTGATCGATGGCATGGTGGAGCGTCAGTGGGGGCGTATCATCAATATCAGTTCGGTCAATGGGCAAAAAGGTCAGTTTGGCCAGACCAACTACTCGACAGCCAAAGCCGGTATTCATGGCTTTACGATGGCCTTGGCTCAAGAAGTTGCCAATAAAGGGGTGACAGTCAATACTATTTCCCCCGGATATATTGGCACCGACATGGTCCGGGCGATTCGTCCTGACGTTCTGGAGAAAATCGTCGCTACCATTCCGGTGGGGCGCTTGGGCACCCCCGATGAAATCGGGTCCATGGTTGCCTGGCTGGCGTCGGGTGATTCGGGTTTTGCCACTGGCGCGGATTTCTCCCTGAATGGCGGTCTGCACATGAGCTAAGGCTTGCAGACGTACACAGTGCATGTTTTGTTTTATTGATTAGGAAGTAAGCACCAGCATGGGATCTCCTCGACTCATCAAGAAATACCCCAATCGTCGCTTGTACGACACACAGGCCAGCGCTTACATCACCATGGTTGATGTCAAGCAGCTGGTGCTGTCCGGGGAGGAGTTCGCGGTCGTCGATGCCAAAAGCGGCGAGGACCTGACGCGCAGCATTTTGCTGCAGATCATTCTTGAGGAGGAAAGCGGGGGTATTCCCATGTTCTCCACTCCAGTGCTGATGCAGATCATCCGCTTTTATGGCAATGCCATGCAAGGGGTGATGGGCTCGTATCTGGAAAAGAATATTCAGGCATTCATGGAAATTCAGGAACGCATGACCGAGCAGTCCAAGGGGATGTATGGTGGCCAGTTTGGCCCTGAGGCCTGGGCGCAGTTCATGAGTGTGCAGGCCCCGATCATGCAAACTGTCATGAACAGCTATATTGATCAAAGCAAGAATCTGTTTGTTCAAATGCAGGACCAGATGCAAGATCAGACCCGGCAAATGTTTTCGGTCTTTCCCTTTGCGCCACCGGGCAAAGACAAGAAAGACTGATTGTTCAGTCCACCCGTGTTTTAAACGGGGTGTGTTGGCTGAGCACTTCCTCATAGCGAGCCACATGGCCCGCTTCTTCGTGCAAAAACGCATCAATTGCTTGAGCAAAGCGAGGGTCTGCGATCCAGTGAGCGGAGCAGGTCGGTGTGGGCAACAGGCCGCGCGAGAGTTTGTGTTCCCCTTGTGCGCCGCCTTCAAAAAAGCGCAGTTGCTGCGCAATGCAAAACTGAATCGCCTGGGTATAGCAGGTCTCAAAGTGCAGGCCGGGTACGTAGGCAGTACAGCCCCAATAACGTCCGTACAGGGCGTCCTTGTCGCGTAGCGACAGGGCGCAGGCAATATATGCTCCCTGTTGGCGTGCCAGAATCAGTACCAGGGACTCGGGGATCTGGTCGCGCAGGCGGGCAAAGAAGTCTCGGTTCAGATAGGGATGCTGACCACGCTCCTGGTAGGTATTGGCGTAGCAGCGGTAAAAAAAATCCAGATTCCGCTCGCTGATTTCCAGGCCCTGTTTGTGCTCAAACGATAGACCTTGCTCGTAAACCTTGCGGCTGTCCTGCCGCATTTTCTTGCGCTTCTGTTGGGTTAGCGAGGCCAGAAAGTCCTCGTAGCTGGCGTAATCGCGGTTCTGCCAGTGAAACTGCACATCCTGGCGCATCATGAAGCCCGCTTGTTCCAGAGCCCACCGGTCGTCTGCGTGAGGGAACAGCACATGGACAGAGGACAGTTGATTGCTGCGCGTCAGTTCAATGAGCTGCCGTGCCAGCAAGACGCGATCTTCTGGTGTACCGGCCAGCAGACGTGGGCCGCTGACAGGCGTAAACGGAACCGAACACAAGAGCTTGGGGTAGTAGTCCAGACCATGACGTTGATAGGCCTGAGCCCAGCCCTGATCAAACACGTATTCCCCCCGGGAGTGATGCTTCAGATACAGCGGCACGGCGCCGCACAGAGTCGCACCACGATGCATCAAGAGGTAATGCGGCGACCAGCCTGTCTGAGGGGTGACGCAACCGCTTTCATGCAAACTCGTTAAAAAAGCATGGCTGACCAGCAGATGATGGCCCGACAAGGTGTCCCAGCCTGCCGCATCGAGCTGGTTCAGTTGCGTGCAAAGGGAAAATTGGAGTGATTCTGTGCTGTCCATGGCAATCGGGGCGGTGGTGAGCCTATTGTGAAACAGAGCAGGGCATACGTCCTGAGGGCTTTGTATACTAGCCAGCGTTTTATGCAAAGGGAAGGCTTGTTTGGCATCGGTGCCCAAACGGGTTCAATTAGAGACATTCATGAAGAAAATTGCCGGTGCGTTGGGCCTTGCGATCATGCTGGCGACCTCAGCTCAAGCAGGCCCGGCCTGTGAGTATCTGCGTCATTACGTGGCTTTGGAGCCGCAGTCGGGTGCCGAGCTGCAGATGCAAGATGAGCAGGGAGCTTGTCGTGTTCACAATGCCCAATGGTCAACAGGGTATTCGTCGATGCTGCTGGCCTTTGATGAGCTGGTTTTGCAAGATAAGGGATTGGCCGATTTTTCGGGGCAGCAAGATATGCCTCAAGCCATAGAAATGGCGATCAGCGGTATTTATGTTTTGACGGGGCGGCTGCCGGGGCAGGACTACATTATGCGCCTGCAAGCCAAGCCGATGGATTTTTCGCTTAAATACCAATGGGACCCAGCCTCGGCCCATCTGTATCTGGAGCAGCTTCGGTTGCGCAGCCAGTCCCTGCGAGAATTTCGGGTTCAGGCGCAGTTTGGCATTGAGTCCGCAGCGGGACGCGCCTTGAGCCAGAGCGAGCTTGAGCAGGCGCAACTGAAAAGCCTGAGGCTGTATCTGGACAATCAGAATCTGATTCAATCCATGGTCATGCCAGTTGTGGTGATGAGCATGAGCATGGATGAGGACCCGCGCCCCTCTATTGATAAGGCTTTGCTGGCGGCGCGCACCGCCGTGCGACTTATGCCTGACTCAGTGGCTGATCGGGACAGCCGCCATGCCTTGCTGGCATTTATTGGGCAGTTGCCCGCTCCGCAAGGGCGATTGTCCTTGGATGTCAAGATGGACCCGCCGTGGCCCATGGTGCATCTGGAGCCAGGAGTGTCTGTTGACGGGGTGCGGCAAATGCTTTCTGATCTGAGACTGCACGCGAAGTTCGAGACGGGGCAGACCCCGGCTGTGTATGCCTGGCTGCGCGATCATGTGCGGTCCGGTTTGCAGTGGTTGGCACAGCGCAAGACGGCGGTAGCGCCGTAGTGGTCGCTGAACGTGCTGGTTCGTCAAGGCTTTGGGGACGGCCAGGGGGCAGGCCATACGACAAGCCATACGCTTGTCAGGTGATAGGCAGCAGATGATTGCCGGAAAATAAGGACAAAAAAAACCGCCGCATAAGCGACGGTTTTTTAAATTTGGTTGCGGGGGCAGGATTTGAACCTACGACCTTCGGGTTATGAGCCCGACGAGCTACCATGCTGCTCCACCCCGCGTCAGAAAAATAACTATAACATAGTTTTTGATTATGTACATAGCATGGCGTGTTTATTTCATTTTTATGCCTGAGGCGCCCTGCACGGGGAGGTGTGGATAAAAGGGTCTTTCAATTTTCTTGCGTCTTGCCGGTCGCAATGGTGTAATACATAGTGTGCTTACAGGTTCAGTCGGTCTGGCATTTCTAAAAGCTCAAACGCGCAAGCGGCTTCCTGTATAGCGACCAGCTCTTGATAGCTGGCATCTGGCTGTGATAGCAGTCGGCTCCCCTACTAGGCGGGATGTACCGGCAAAACGAATTTCTCTGTTTCTGGCTTTGTTTCAGGTGTAGGCAATCGATAAGCCTTGTGGTGCTTGCTAGGTGTAGCGCTGCAGGTGTTTGATTGTGCCGACCTGAATTGTGCCCCGATCAGTTATTGCCCCAAACGTTGTTGTGCTGTTTTCGCGGTCCTGAATGTGGATCGCCAATTCAAATCCAGTCCGATAGGGCTTGCGGACGTACTCATCATCAGCATGTGTGCTTACACAAAATTGTTTATCGCTTGTAATGCGGCCGTGTCGGGTTTGAACCGGGGGCGTGTATGGGCGCGCGCGTCTTTAGCGGTATCCGCCTGTTTGGCAGCGATGGCGGTTGGTGGGACACGGCTGGCAAGCATGACAGTTCGCCTGCGTGTTGCAACAGGGATCGCGCCTGCTGCTTTGTGCCAGCGCGCGCAGGCTGCGGTGCATCACAAGGCGGACCCAAACGGCGGGCAACAAAAAAGCCAGCACAAATTGGCTGGCTTGATTGATTCTGCTAAGCAGTTCCGGGTGATGGTTGCGGGGGCAGGATTTGAACCTACGACCTTCGGGTTATGAGCCCGACGAGCTACCATGCTGCTCCACCCCGCGCCGGAAAAAATAGATATTAACATGGAATTTTTGCTTTATGCAAGTATCGCCAGAAAGTGAGGCTTCCCAGCAGTGACCGAAAGTGAAATAATCCGAGTCCTGGAGACGGCTTTGCTGTGTGCGCAGCAGCCCATGAACAGCGCCGAGTTGCGCAAGATGTTCGTCTCCCCGCCGCTGAGCGCAGATGATCTGCGTCGTTATCTGGCCATCTTGCAATTGGATTGGAAGGAGCGTGGCCTGGAACTGGTTCAGGTTGCCTCGGGTTGGCGCTTTCAAAGTCGCCCGGCCATGCAAGTGTTTTTGTCCCGCCTGAGTCTGGAGCGCGCGCCCAAGTATTCGCGGGCCGTGCTGGAAACCTTGGCGATCATTGCTTGGCGGCAACCCGTTACCCGCGGCGATATCGAGGATATACGTGGCGTTAGCGTATCGACTCAGATTGTGCGGACGCTGGAAGATCGGGGTTGGATTGAAGTGCTGGGCTATCGTGATGCGCCCGGTCGCCCTGCATTGCTGGGCACGACCCGTCAGTTTCTTAATGATTTGGGTTTGCGCTCTTTGGATGAGTTGCCCTCGGTTGAGACCTTGGATTCTCTGGATGCATTGGCCTCCTTGCCCAATGGTCAGCCGCTGGTGTCGGCTGACCCGCCACAGGAGCAGGGGGCGGATCAAGAGCAGAGCCAGCCCCCGGGTCCTCAGCAAGAGGCGGATCTTCGGGACCAAAGTCAGGAACAAGTGGCAGGGCAGGCGCCCGCACCCGCTGGGGTGCAGCCGGCTGGCTCCCAGGCAGAGCAGGGCATAGAACAAGAAGCAGAGCAGAGCGCTGCTTTGGAAGAGGGTACGGAGCCGCTACAGGTCTGTGCTGCTCAGCTTGAGCTGGAATCCGAACCGGGTTCCGAGTCAGGCAATCAGGACAATTGGCTTGGGGTGGCCTCAGAAGCGGGGTCGCCACAAACGGAACAAGCTGAAGTGAATATGACACCGGACTCCTTGGATGAGGCCCAGGCTGCGGCTGGCCTATCGGATACACAGGTACCGGACGAAATAAAAAACTCTGGAGTAAATGATTAAAAATGACTGATTCGCACGAGACGAACACAGCCTCCACGTCGGATACCGCTGGCGCGGCCGACCCCAAGAATCCCCGCGCGAAAGGCCAGGGGCGCAAATTGCGTACTCCGTTTCGTCGCCGTCGTGGTGACGCGACCCAAGAGTCTGCTCCACGCCAGAATGACGAGGCTCAGACGAGCGCTGCCGGTGAGGTCAAGGCGCGTCCGGCCCGCCCACAAAACAATCGCCGCAAACCTGCGCCTGCTGGCCGTCGTCAGGACGCGCGCGGCGGCCCCGGCAAGCGCTCTGGCACTGCTCAGCCGGCCCGTTACTCGAACCCGGCTGATGATGCGCCAGTCGTGATTCTGGACGGTGATGATGACATCGCATTCAGTCATCTGGACAAGCAAAATCGCCTCTCGCAGCGTCTGGGCAAGTACATGGGCAGCGAGCTGGTGCAACCAAAATTGCACAAAGTGCTGGCTGAAGCCGGTATTGGCTCACGCCGCGACATGGAGGAGTTGATCGTTGCGGGACGGGTTTCGGTAAACGGCGAGCCCGCTCATATCGGGCAGCGCGTGAGTGCAGATGACAAAGTGCGTATCAACGGGCAGTTGATCAATCGTGCCAATACCAAGCGCCCTCCGCGTGTGATTCTTTATCACAAGCCAGCGGGTGAAATTGTGACGCATGATGACCCCGAAGGCCGTGCCACGGTGTTCGGTCGCCTGCCTTCGCTGAAAGTGGGTAAGTGGCTGTCGGTCGGTCGTCTGGACTTGAACACGGAAGGTTTGCTGATCTTCACCACGTCCGGTGATATTGCCAACCGCATGATGCATCCTCGCTACGGCGCCGAGCGTGAGTATGCTGTCCGGGTCTTGGGTGAGCTGAGCGAAGAGCAGATGCAGTCCATGCGTGATGGTGTTCAGCTTGAGGATGGTCTGGCCAAGTTTGGCATGATCGAGTTTCTGGGTGGCGAGGGCAGCAATCGCTGGTATCGCGTCACCATTCACGAAGGGCGCAACCGCGAGGTGCGTCGCATGTTTGAAGCCATGGGCGTGACGGTGAGTCGTTTGATTCGGACCCGTTTCGGTGACGTGAGTCTGCCCAAGAGCCTGCGTCGCGGTCGCTGGGAAGAGCTGGATGCGGACGTTGTGATGGCATTCATGTTGCGCCTGGGTCTGATGAAAGAGTTGGATGAAGATGGCTCGCATCAGCGTCGTGAGCGTCAGCCGCTGTCGCATGACAGCGCTTTGCCCCCTGGTTTCGGTACGCTGGAACACAATGGGCTGAGCGGTGCGCGGATTGGGCGTGGCGGTCGACTGGCCAGCGGGCGTGGTCGTTCTTCCAACAATGTGCGCGTTAACGAGTCCGTCAGCGGTGCGCTGTTTATCAGTGGTGGTCTGGCTAACGGCCATCCTGATGGTGGGCGTCGTGAGCAAGGCGGCCGTGAGCGTACCGGAAACGGACGGGGTGCGCCCCGCGCCACCCAAGGTGGTCGCGGTCCGCAGCGTGGTCGTACGACAGAAGGACGTTCCCTGGAGGGTCGTGCCCCGGACAATCGTTCACAAGAGGGGGCGCGCGCTCATGCTGGCCGCCGTCCGGCGCGTGGCGAGCTGCCTCGCGGTGAATCTGCTCGTGGCGGTCATGCCCGCGGCGCACAGGAGGGGCGGGCGCCTTCGGCTCGTCGCGGCACTTCGGAACGTGCTGCTGCCGGGCAAACAGCCAAGGTTCATGTGAAGAAAACAACAGTCGTGCGCCGTGTCAGCCGTCGTGATGATGACTGGCAACCGGCCGGCTCGGCTGCTCACGAGTCCCATCTGGGGCGCGGGCGCCGGTAAAGCCGGATCTCGCGGTCCTTGAGTTTGTGGCCCGAACCCTGCGGTTTGGGCCTGTAAGGCCGTGTGAATGCACGTATTTTCCGGTTTTCTGGTAGAATATAGAACTTGGCTCAGAGACATTTGTGTCGGCTGGGTCTTTTTTGATGCTGCGCGCCAGCGAATAGGGCGGCCTTTCAAGGCAAAGGCCGCATAAATCATCCGGTTCGGTTGCGCCTGCAACCATTCCGAGTTTGACGTTGGCAATGCGCAAGACCAGGGCCCGCTTGACCCTCAAGTGAGCATGGTTACCATGGGCTGGCGTACAGCCCATTTTTTTTGGATTTTATGGCAGACATTCTAGCTTTGGCACAAGAGACCCTAGCGGGTACTGAGTACGAACTGGTGGACGTTGAGCGTGCGCCGCTTGGCTTGTTACGCATCGTCATCGATCACCCTGAAGGGGTACGTATCGAGCACTGTGAATGGGTGTCTAAACAATTATCGCGCGTTTTCGAAGTGGAAAACGTGGACTACAAACGCATGGAAGTGACCTCTCCGGGGGTGGATCGTCCCCTGTTGCGGATTGGCGATTACGTGCGTTTTGCCGGCAGTCGGGTGCAGGTGCGCCTGCACGAGGCTATCGACAATCGGAAAGTGTTTGTGGGTACGCTCCACGCTCCCGAAGGGGCGCTACCGGCTAGTGTTCCGCTGGATACCGTTTTTAGGCTGGAACTGGACGAAGCATCGGGCAAGCTGACGCAGGTCGAATTCACCTATGACCAGGTGGATCGTGCCAAATTGGATCCCGTTCTTGATTTCAAGGGTAAGAAGCGATGAGTCGCGAAATTCTATTGCTGGTCGATGCGCTGGCGCGTGAAAAATCTGTAGCGCGTGAAGTCGTGTTCACCGCGCTTGAAAGCGCTTTGGCCTCGGCCATGAAAAAGCGCTTCAAAGAAGATGTTGATATCCGAGTGGAAATCGACAGGGAAACCGGCGCCCATGAAGGGTTCCGGCGCTGGCTGGTCGTGCCCGACGAGGCTGGCCTGCAAGAGCCCGACAAGCAGGAAATGCTGTCGGATGCCCAGGAAATCGACCCCGATCTGCAAGTGGACGATTACATCGAAGAGCCGCTCGAGCCTATCGAGTTTGGTCGTATCGGTGCCCAGGCGGCCAAACAGGCCATCTTGCAAAAAATCCGTGACGCCGAGCGCGAACAGGTCCTGAACGACTTTCTGGAGCGTGGTGAAACCATTGTCTCTGGCACGGTCAAACGTATGGACAAGGGCGACGCCATTATTGAAATGGGCAAGATCGAGGCGCGTTTGCCTCGCTCGGAAATGATCCCCAAGGAAAATATCCGTGTGGGCGATCGAGTTCGAGCCTGGGTGCAGAAAGTGGATTACGCCGCGCGTGGCCAACAGGTCATCTTGTCGCGTACCGCTCCTGAATTTATCAAGGAACTGTTCGAGAACGAGGTTCCCGAGATCGAACAGGGTCTGCTGGAGATCAAAGCAGCTGCCCGTGATGCGGGTGTGCGCGCCAAGATTGCCGTGATTGCTTACGACAAGCGTATCGATCCTATCGGTACGTGTGTGGGGATGCGTGGTTCGCGGGTGACCGCCGTGCGCAATGAGCTGGGCGGCGAGCAGGTCGATATCGTGTTGTGGGCGGATGATCCGGCCGAGTTTGTGATCGGCGCTCTGGCTCCGGCACACGTCGAGTCCATTCTGGTTGACGAAGACAAGCACGCCATGGACGTGGTGGTCGATGAGGAAAACCTGCCCAAGGCCATTGGTTCGCGAGGTCAGAACGTGCGTCTGGCATCGGAGCTGACCGGCTGGCAGATCAACATCATGACACCGGAAGAAAGTCGCAACCGTCAGGACGAAGAGCGCGAGGAACTGCGTGCCACCTTCATGTCCCGTCTGGATGTGGACGAAGCTGTGGCCGATATTCTGATCGACGAAGGATTTACTGGTCTGGAAGAAATCGCTTATGTGCCGTTGCAGGAGTTGCAGGAAATCGAAGCCTTTGACGAGGAAACCGTCAACGAGCTGCGTGCCCGCGCCCGTAATGCACTGCTGAGCGAGGCCATTGCCAAGGAAGAGCTGGTACAGACCGCGGTCAAGGAGCTGGCAGGAGTCGAGGGCATGACGCCCGAGCTGATCGCTGTCCTGGCCGAAAACGAGATTACAACGCTGGATGAACTGGCGGAACTGGCAACGGACGAATTGTCCGAGATGACCGGCCTGGCGCAAGATGCGGCCAGCGAGCTGATCATGCGTGCCCGTGCCCACTGGTTTGACGACGAGGCCTGATATGTCTAGCTAGGTCCCGCGCGTTGTATTCATTAAGAATAGTTGTAGTAAAGCAAGAGAGAGTCGAATGTCGAGTAACACTGTCGCCCAGTTCGCTCAAGAACTGAAAATGCCTGCGAATGTTCTGCTGGAGCAGTTGCGTAGCGCAGGTATTGAGCTCAAATCAGTGGATGATGCCATCACTGATTCGGATAAGGCGAAGCTGCTTGAATCGTTGCGCCGCTCGCACGGCAGTCAGGAAGGCAACAAGATCACCCTGACTCGCCGTCAAACATCGGAGATCCGTCAGGATGACGGGTCGGGTCGCTCCCGCACCATTCAAGTGGAAACACGCAAAAAACGTGTGTTTGTAAAGCGTGATCCGTCCGAGCTGGTGGCAGAGGCCAATGCGGCATTGGCGCAGGAAAATGCGAAAGAGCAGGCCGCCCAGGTGGCCAGCGAGGAAAAACCGGCTGTTCAAGCGGCGCCTGCCGCTCCTGCCAGTCAGCCTGCTGCGCCTGTCGCTGCGGCCCCCGAAGCGCCTGTGAAGGAGCCCGCCGCGCCTGTCGAGTCCAAGCCAGAGCCCAAGCCTGAGCCTGAACCCGAAGTGCGCACCGCGCCTGAACCGACTCCTGTTGCTGAGCCCGCGCCTGAACCGGCTGCTCCTGTGGAGCCCGTTGCGGCTGCCCCGGAAAGTCCAACCCAACCCGAGCCCAAGCCTCAGGAACCCGCGCCTGCCGCCAAGGCAACCGCCCCGGCGGCGGCCACCCCTGTTCAGCAAAAGACTGAATCGGCTCCCTCTCCTACGGCACAAGAAAAGCCGGTGGAACCTACTAAATCTGTAAACGACGCCCGTCAAGCTAACTCTGTGAATAAAACTCAGCACCCTCAAGGGACTAAAACGCCCACATCGACTGCAAAACCACGGGATGTGGCTGCCACCAGCCCGCGCCGTGCCGCGCGTGGCCCGGTGATTCCTCCTGTTGCCGCCGATGTGGAGCAAGACCAGGATCGTGATCGCGCCCGTAAGGCCGCAGAGGCAGAAGCCGCTGCCTTGCGCGATATGTTGAATCGTCCTCGTAAGGTCTTGCGCGCACCCGAGCCGGAAGCTGACACCAAGACAGCGGCCAAGGGCGCTCAAAAGAAAGACGTTAAAGGTTCCAAGGTCGAAAAAGTCCCGGGTAAACCCGTCAAGACGGACAGCACGCCAGGCTGGACCAGCGATGCCAGCCGCAAGAAGCAGCCTTCCAAGGCGGATGTGGCGTCGGCCGGTGCCGGTGGTGGTCGCGAAGGCTGGAAAGCCAATGCCAAGGCCGGTCGAGGCAAAGGTGGCCGTGGTGGCCGCAACGCTCAGGCCGAGCGTCGCGAACCACAAGTGGCAGAATTCATTGCCCGTGAAGTGCACGTGCCTGAAACCATTTCGGTCAGCGATCTGGCTCACCGTATGGCGGTGAAAGCTGCCGAGGTGATCAAACACCTGATGAAGCTCGGTCAGATGGTCACCATCAACCAGGTGCTGGATCAGGAAACGGCCATGATTCTGGTCGAAGAGCTGGGTCACAAGGCCATTGCTGCCAAGCTGGACGATCCAGAAGCCTTCCTGGTTGATACGGACGCGCAAAACGATGCTGAACTCAAGCCCCGTGCGCCTGTCGTAACGGTGATGGGTCACGTTGACCACGGTAAGACATCGTTGCTGGACTACATCCGTCGCGCCAAGATTGCCTCGGGCGAAGCCGGTGGTATTACGCAGCACATTGGTGCCTACAACGTCAAGACAGCACGTGGTACAGCCACATTCCTGGATACTCCCGGTCACGAGGCCTTTACAGCCATGCGTGCCCGCGGTACCAAAGCCACTGACGTGGTGATTCTGGTGGTGGCCGCCGATGACGGCGTGATGCCTCAGACGCGTGAAGCGATTCACCATGCTCGCGCCGCCGGCGTGCCGCTGGTGGTGGCGATCAACAAGATCGACAAGCCTGAAGCCAACCCAGAGCGCGTCAAGCAAGAGCTGGTGGCCGAGGAAGTGGTGCCCGAAGAATACGGTGGCGATGTGCCCTTTATTCCTGTGTCGGCCAAAACCGGCCAGGGTATCGACGAATTGCTGGAAAACGTGCTGCTGCAAGCTGAAATGCTGGAGCTCAAGGCACCCGTTGACGCTCCTGCCAAGGGAACGGTTATTGAAGCGCGCCTGGACAAGGGGCGCGGTCCTGTCGCCACCATTCTGGTGCAAAGCGGCACCCTGAACCGTGGCGACAGCGTGCTGGTTGGCGCGTCTTTCGGTCGCGTACGTGCCATGTTGAATGAAACGGGCAAATCGCTGACGTCGGCTGGTCCTTCGATTCCGGTGGAAATTCAAGGTTTGACCGAAGTGCCTGCCGCTGGTGATGAACTGGTGGTGATGGCTGACGAGCGCAAAGCCCGTGAGATCGCTCTGTTCCGCCAAGGCAAGTTCCGTGATGTGAAACTGTCGCGTCAACAGGCCGCCAAGCTGGAGTCCATGTTCGACAACCTGGGCGAGGGCATGCAGACACTGTCGCTGATCATCAAGACCGACGTACAGGGCTCGCAAGAGGCGCTGGTGCAGTCGCTGGTCAAGCTCTCTACCGACGAAGTGCGTGTGGTGGTAGTACACGCTGCCGTGGGTGGCATCTCCGAGAGCGACGTCAACCTGGCGATTGCCTCCAACGCGGTGGTGATCGGCTTTAACGTCCGTGCCGAGCAAAGCGCCAAGAAGCTGGCCGAAGCCAACGGCATTGATCTGCGTTACTACAACATCATTTACGATGCGGTCGACGAGGTCAAAGCAGCCCTGTCTGGCATGCTGGCTCCTGAGCAGCGTGAAGAAATCATCGGCATGGTTGAAATCCGCGAAGTCTACAACGTGTCACGTATTGGTAACATCGCCGGGTGTATGGTTACCGAAGGCGTGGTACGTCGTGATTCGCAGGTTCGCCTGCTGCGCAACAACGTTGTGCATTGGACCGGCTACCTGGACTCCCTGCGCCGCTTCAAGGACGATGCCAAGGAAGTGCGTTCCGGCTTCGATTGCGGTATTACGCTGCGCGGCAACAACGACATCCAAGTGGGCGACCAGCTTGAGATCTTCGAGATCAAAGAGATCGCCCGGACACTGTAATTTATGGCACGACACAAGTCCAAACCAAACCCAGGGCGCAATCTGCGCCTGGCCGACCAGATCCAGAAGGATCTGGCGGTCTTGATCCAGCGCGAGATCGACATGAGCCGCGCTGGTCTGATTACTCTGACCGGCGTGGAGCTGTCTCCGGACTACGCGCACGCCAAAGTGTTTTACTCGGTGCTGGGCGCCGAGCCTGAGGTCGCCCAGGCGGCCCTGACCGAGAAAGCCGGTTGGTTGCATTCCCTGCTGTTCAAGCTGCTGCATATCCATACCGTTCCTACTCTGCATTTTCATCACGACCGGCAGTTGGAGCGGGGCATGGAGCTCTCCAAGCTTATCGACAGCGCCAACCAGGCCGATAGCGAATTGACTGGCTCTGCGTCCAAATCGGACGAGCCGGACGAGCAGCCCTGACGCGGCTGTTGTTTCTTCACGGATTGACACACAATGGCTACGCGAAAACGCGGGCAGTTGATTGATGGTGTGCTGCTGCTGGACAAGTCCGACGGGATGTCCAGCAACCACGCTTTGCAGCGTGCCCGCCGCACTCTGGATGCCCGCAAAGCTGGCCATACTGGAACCCTGGACCCGTTTGCAACGGGCCTGCTGGTTTGCTGTTTTGGCCGGGCTACCAAAATTTCCGCCACGATGCTGGAAGCAGACAAAGCCTATGAAGCTACCTTGCAGTTTGGACAAGAAACCGATTCAGGTGACTTGACCGGCAATGTGGTGTCCCAGGCTCCGGCAGAGTTTGCCGGCGTCACCCTCGAGGCGCTGGAGGCAGTATTGCCTGCCTTTCGAGGACCCATTACGCAGGTGCCACCCATGTATTCCGCGCTCAAGCGCGATGGCAAGCCCCTGTATGAATATGCCCGTCAGGGTATAGAGCTGGAACGTGAGGCACGACATCTCGTGATTCACGATTTGCAGGTGCAAGACTTTACGCCGCTGTCGGCACGTTTGTTTGTACGTTGCAGCAAGGGAACCTATATCCGGACCCTGGCGCAAGATATCGGACGTGCTCTGGGGTGTTTTGCCCATCTGACGGCCTTGCGCCGGACAGAATTAGGACCTTTTCATATCGACGATGCCTACACCCTGGACGGGTTGCAGGCGATGGAAGACCCGATGTCGGCCTTGCTGGCCATCGAGAGCTTGCCTACCGAGATTTTGCCCAAAAAACTTCAATCAGAAGGATGAGTTATGAGACGCGCATTGCGCAATGTGGCCATTATTGCCCACGTTGACCATGGTAAGACCACCTTGGTCGATCAATTGTTGAGACAGGCAGGTACGTTCCGTGACAACGAACATATCTCCGAACGTGTCATGGACTCGGGCGATATCGAGAAAGAACGCGGCATTACGATTCTGGCCAAGAACTGTGCCGTTGAGTACGAAGGCACTCACATCAACATTATTGACACCCCCGGTCACGCTGACTTTGGCGGCGAGGTCGAGCGTGTGTTGTCCATGGTCGATGGCGTGTTGCTGTTGGTGGACGCGGTCGAGGGCCCGATGCCCCAAACCCGTTTTGTGACCCGCAAGGCGCTGGAATTGGGTTTGCGTCCAATTGTGGTGGTCAACAAGGTGGATCGTCCTGGCGCTCGTCCAGACTACGCGATCAACGCGACTTTTGATTTGTTCGACAAACTGGGCGCGACTGACGAACAACTGGACTTTCCCATCATTTACGCATCGGGCCTGTCGGGCTACGCCGGTTTGACCGAAGATGTGCGCGAAGGCGATATGCGTCCTTTGTTCGACGCAATCTTGCAGCACGTTCCTCAGCGTGAAGATGATGTCAACGCTCCTTTGCAGTTGCAAATCTGTTCCCTGGACTACAGCTCCTACGTGGGCAAGATTGGTGTCGGCCGTGTAAACCGTGGTCGTGTCCGCGCTGCTCAGGATGTCGTTGTGAAATTTGGTCCTGATGGCGAAGTCATCAAGGGCCGTATCAACCAGGTTCTGAAGTTCAAGGGTCTGGAGCGTGTCTCGGTGGACGAGGCTGAAGCAGGCGACATCGTTCTGATCAACGGGATTGAAGAGCTGGGCATTGGTTGCACCGTCACGGACCCCGCCCATCCGGAAGCCTTGCCCTTGCTGCGCATTGACGAGCCTACACTGACCATGAACTTCATGGTGAATACCTCGCCCTTGGCCGGTCGTGAAGGCAAGTTTGTGACCAGCCGTCAATTGCGTGATCGTCTGGACCGAGAGCTGAAGTCCAACGTGGCTCTGCGCGTGAATGAAACCGACGACGATACCGTGTTTGAGGTATGCGGTCGTGGCGAGTTGCACCTGACCATTCTGATCGAGAACATGCGTCGTGAAGGCTATGAAATGGCCGTGTCACGTCCTCGCGTGCTGATCCGTGAAGAGAACGGTGTCAAGATGGAGCCCTACGAGCAACTGACGGTGGACGTCGAAGACGGCCACCAAGGCGGCGTGATGGAAGAGCTGGGTCGACGTCGTGGTGACTTGCAGGATATGGTTGCCGATGGCCGTGGTCGTACACGTCTGGAGTACCGTATTCCCGCCCGTGGCCTGATCGGTTTCCAGGGCGAGTTCATGACACTGACACGCGGTACCGGCTTGATGAGCCACACCTTCGACGAGTTCCGCCCCATGCGCGAAGGCACGGTTGGCGAGCGTCGTAACGGTGTGCTGATCAGCCAGGACGACGGTGATGCCGTGGCCTACGCCTTGTGGAAGCTGCAGGATCGTGGTCGCATGTTCGTGTCCCCGGGTGATGCCCTGTACGAAGGCATGATCATCGGTATTCACAGCCGCGACAACGACCTGGTGGTTAACCCCATCAAGGAAAAGAAACTGACCAACGTGCGTGCTTCCGGCAAGGACGAGCACATTGATCTGGTTCCACCTATTCGTCTGACTCTTGAATACGCCGTGGACTTCCTGGATGACGACGAGCTGGTTGAAGTGACTCCCAAGTCCATTCGCCTGCGCAAGCGTTACCTGAAAGAACACGAGCGCCGTCGCAGCCAACGCGAAAGTTAATTTTTCGGGTTTAGCGATACGAGAAAACGCCTGCTTGATGCAGGCGTTTTTTTTGTCTTACTATGGTTGGCGTCAGCCGGATTTAGAACGCGGTATTAAAAAGCTGGGGTGTATGCATAAGCACCCCAGCTTGATTTTTAAATTCAAGAAAGGGTGTGGGATAAATAAAATTGATTAAGTGGCTTATTGAGTCTGATGGGTTGCTTTAATTTCTGCTTAATACCTGCTTGATACAAACTGGCTGGACACATTACCAAGCTCGCTTTGCAAAGTCTCAGTTGTAGCTGGGCATCTTCTTGTTTTTGAAAAGATTTTTTCATTGCAAGAGCCGGTGCGCAGTTTCCCCCATTAAGGAGAATACTGATGGTGCAGCATATTGTGATTGTAGGTGGTGGTATTGGCGGTACGATGACCGCCAATCATTTAGTGACCAAGCTATACCCGGAAATTCGTTCTGGTAAAGTCCGCATTACCATGCTGTCCAACTCTCCCTGGCATTATTACAAGCCCGCTTTTATGTACGTGGCTTTTGATGCTTTTTTCAGGGACGAGTTGCGACGTCCGCAAATTTCACTTTTGCGCCCCGAAATTGATTTTCAGCTAGAGGAAGTCAGTGGTTTTGACTTCAAGGCCAGCCGTCTGCACTGCGCCAGTGGTAAGAAGATCGACTATGACTACCTGGTTCTGTCTACCGGCTGCGTCCCCTCACCGGAAAAAATCGAAGGCCTGAAAGAGGGCGGTGATCATTTCTATCAGCATGCGCCCGCGCGCCAATTGGCGGACCGCCTGAGCAAGCTGGAAAAGGGCCGTGTGCTGGTAACGGTCACCTTCCCCAAAACTCATAACGTCCCTCACCAGTGCGGTATTGCACCCGTAGAAACAACCTTGATGCTGGACGAGTACCTGCGTCGTCGTGGTGTACGCGACAAGGTGGAGATTGCTTATACCTATCCCACGACCTCCCAGCTTCTGCGTAACTGCCTGTTCATGCAGAACGAGGTGTGTCAGGTCTTGCCGCCCATTTTTGAAGATAGGGATATCAAACATCAACGGGGCTTCACGTTGAGCCGGGTGGACCCTGAACGCAAGATTGCCTATTCCGAGGAAGGCGGGCAGGAGCCATTTGACCTCTTGATGGCCACGCCGCCGATTACCGCTGTGGCAGCCGTGCGGGATTCAGGGATCTCGCAAGCCGCTGATGATGAAGGCTGGGTGCCTACCGATCATCAAACCTTGAAGGTGCTGGGCCTGGACAATGTCTATGTGCTGGGCGACACGGTGGACTTGCCTATCAGCAAAGCCGGCGGCTCTTGCCATAATCAGTCACCCGTTGTGGTCAACAATCTGGCCTCGGAGCTGCGATTCGGGCGTACCAGTGACGAATACGACGGACGGGTGGTGGCGGTCGCTCAAATGGGGCTGGAGGGCGGCATGCCGCTCTGGTACGACTATAAGGAGGATGTGCATCCTACCCCGCCCACCAAGTTGGGGGGCCTGTTACGCAAGGGCTTTAATCGGGGTATTTACTGGGCTGTGGCCCGTGGCTTGGTTTAAGTCAGGAGAGACAGATGAATTCGGTATCGGATAAATCCTCGAACCCCGAAGATGCGGGTGCGGCTCAGAAAAAACCAACAGCCCTGGAAAGTTTGCTGGGAGAAGACCCTGGCATCAAGGGCCTGGACGAACTGATCGGCAAGATCGAGCCATTGCTGGCCGGTGGTCGCCTGAATCGGGTAGTGGATGCGGTGTCCCTGCTGGCCGATCTGGTGGATATGACGGACGACTACATGCTTGAAAAGCTCATGAAGGGCTTTGAGGAGGGCATAGGAGCCGCCTGGTCGGTTGGAAATGCGGCACGTATGGCTTCGGACCAGGTGCGGGCTACGGAGACCACACCGACCCTGATGGGGCTTATACGCCTGGCCAAGGAGCCGGAAGTGCGTCGTGGTCTGACTTTCTTTCTGATGATGGCCGGTGTGATGGGACGCCAGATGCGTTATCAGAATCTGGATCACACGGGGGACTGATGCGATAGCTGTATCGTTAAAGAAAAATGGGCCGCTTTTGCAAGCGGCCCATTTTTTTGCTCAGCATCTCAGCGGTCAGTGATTCAAAAACGCCATTTGGCGCTTTTCCACAATCCGGAAAATACCGACCAGAATGAAGGACACGCACAGGTAAATCAGGGCGGCGATCCCATAGGAGGTAAAAGTCTGGTACGTGGCCGCATTGGCATCACGCGCGATCTTGAGCAGGTCAGGAACCGTGGCGGTAAAGGCCAGCGAGGTGGCGTGCAGCATCAAGACAACCTCGTTGCTGTAGGCAGGCAGAACGCGGCGCAAGGCTTGCGGCAAAATCACCCGGCGGTATAGTGTCCAGCCCGACATGCCATAGGCACGGGCGGACTCGATCTCACCGGGCGGCATGGAGCGGATGGCCCCCGCAAAAATCTCGGTGGTGTAGCCGACAGTATTGAGGGTCAGGGCCAAAATCATGCAATTGAAGCCGCTCATGAAAAAAGCTTCCAGTGCCGGCACGGATTTGACGATGGCCAGCTTGTACATGGCGGTATAGATCAGCAGGATCTGTACGTACAGCGGCGTACCCCGGAAAAAGTAGGTGAAGGCGCCGATGGGACGCGACAGCCAGGCTTTGCCCGACACCCGGCCAATGGCCATGAAGATCGACAGGAAAAAACCGATGGTGACCGAGATTACCAACAGCCACAGCGTCATGGCCAGGCCCGAGAGCTGCCCGTTGCTTTGATAAAGGTAGGCGCGCCAGAATTCGTTCAGGACATCCATTAGAACTGCGCTCCTTTTACGCCGATGTTATAGCGTCGCTCCAGGTAGCTCAGCCCGATGTTGCTGACTGCGGTCAGGCCCAGATAGATCAGGGCGGTCAGGCCCACAAACAAGAAAGAGTTGAAGGTGGCGTTGCCGGCATTCTGGGCAATCTTGACCACGTCGCTCAGGCCGATCAGCGATACCAGGGCAGTGGATTTAAGCAGAATCTGCCAGTTGTTGCCCAGTCCGGGCAGAGCGTAGCGCATCATTTGAGGGATCTGTATGCGGTGCAATATTTGCCAGGCGCTCCAGCCACAGGCTTTGCCAGCTTCCATCTGGCCTTTGGGGATGGCCATCAGGGCGCCCCGGAAGGTCTCGGCAAAATAGGCGCCATAAATAAAGCCCAGAGTGACCACTCCGGCGCCGAAGGGATCGATCTCGATCATGTCCCATTCCAGCCAGTCGGTCAGCTCGTTCAGCCAGATTTGCAGGCTGAAAAAGAACAACATCAAAAGCACCAGATCCGGGACACCCCGGATCAGGGTGGTGTACAAACCGCCCAGCCCTCTTAGCAGCGAGGTGCGGGACAGTTTCATCAGGGCAGCCACCAGGCCAAGCAGCAGGGAAACCAGCAGCGAGAGTACCGCCAGCTTGATGGTTTCCCAGGTGCCCGCCAGCAACTGCGGCCCATAACCGTAAAGCAGCATGGTTCAGATATCCAGGTCAGGGCGCAATGCGAATGTTGTCTTTTTGGAAGTATTTGTCGGCAAAGGCCTGCATGGTGCCATCGGCTTTCATTTCGCGCAGAACTTCATCAACGGTTTTCTTGAGTTTTTTGTTGCCTTTGCGAATGCCCATGGCAATCGGTTCGTTCAAAATAGGGCTGTCATCGACGGTACTGCCGGTCAGTTCAAAGTCGGCGCCGGCCGGTTTGTTCAAAAAGCCTTCGATGGCGTTCTGGGCTTCCTGGAAGGTGGCGTCAACGCGGCCACCGGCCAGGTCATTGAAGGCGTCGGTGTAGCTGGGGTAGGCCACAATGGTGACGCCGTTATTGGCCCAGTTCTGGCGCGCATACGTTTCCATGGTGGTGCCTTGCTGCACGCCCACACGTTTACCTTTCAGTGATTCGGCGGTGGGCTCCAGGCCGCTGCCCTTGCGGGCGGCCAGGCGAACCGGCACGATGTACATGGGTTCGCTAAAGTCGATGACCTTGGCCCGCGCTTCGGTGGCCGTCATGGTGGAGTTGGCCAGATCGAATTTGCGGGCCTGCAGGCCGGGGATCAGGCTGTCAAAGGACTGATCGATCCACACGCACTTGGCTTGCAAGCGTTTACAGATCTCGTTGCCGATATCGATGTCAAACCCCTGCAATTGGCCGCTGGGGTCCAGGTATTCGAAGGGGGGGTAGCCTGCTTCAGTGGCAAAACGGATTTCGGATGGCCCGTCAGCATGGGCAACGGGCGCCAAGGCGGTGCAAAAAGCCACCATCAAAAGGCGGGCAAGGATTTTGTTCATGTGAAGGACTCCGGCAAATATCGACTAGCTTGTGGCATTCAATACAAATTCGGCCCTGCTGATGGAGGGCCGAAGAAAGACTGCAAATTTAACCCGGACGCCTTACTGGGGCAATGCGGGTTCCGCCCTAGGCAGCACGCAGCACTGGTTGATGTAGCCCATAACCTCGTCCAGATCATCGGTCAGGACCAGCAAATTCAGGTCTTTGGGGCCAATCAGGCCCAACTCCATCAATTGGTCACCAATCCATTCGATCAGGCCGGACCAAAAGGAAGTGCCGATCAGTACAATGGGTGCAGGTGGGACTTTGCCGGTTTGGACCAGCGTCATGACTTCAAACAGCTCATCCAGTGTGCCGAAACCGCCGGGCAGGGCAATGTAGGCCCAGCTATGCATGAAAAAGGTGGCTTTGCGCGAGTAGAAATACTCGAATTGCAAACTGTGCGTCTGGTAGGGATTGTTGGTCGTTTCGTGAGGCAAGCGTATATTCAGGCCAACACTTTGCCCGCCTGCTTCGTACGCGCCTTTGTTGGCGGCTTCCATCAGCCCGGGGCCGCCGCCTGCAATCAGGGTGACGCCCGCTTCGGCCAGACGACGGCCCAGCTCCTGGGCCAGTTCGTAGTAAGGATGGCCGGGTTTGATGCGTGCGCTGCCAAAAACACTGACGCCAGCACCCATTTCTTTTAATGTATCGACCGCAGTTTGCAGTTCCTTCATGATGGTAGGAATCTGCTCAGAGGCCGGTAAACGGACGATTTTATTGTTAGACATGAAAAAAACCTTGTTGCTCGTTGATGGTTCCAGCTATCTGTATCGAGCGTACCATGCGATGCCCGATCTGCGAAACGCGCAAGGCCAGCCTACAGGCGCTTTGTACGGGGTCATCAATATGCTTCGTCGCTTGCTGCAGGATTATCAGGCGGACTATATGGTATGCGTGTTTGATGCCAAGGGCCGCACCTTCCGGGACGATCTGTACGATCAATACAAGGCAAACCGGCCTTCCATGCCCGATGACATGGCGGTGCAAATAGAACCGCTTCACAGAGCCGTGCGGGCCATGGGCTGGCATCTGATTTGCCAGTCCGGCGTAGAGGCTGACGACATCATCGGCACGCTGTCTCGCCTGGCCGCTGAAAACGGCATTGAGACGGTGGTCTCGACCGGGGACAAGGACCTGGCCCAGTTGGTCAATGAGCATGTCCGGCTGGTCAACACCATGAGTAACGAGAAGCTGGATGTTGACGGGGTGATCAGCAAGTATGGGGTGCGTCCCGATCAGATCGTCGACTATTTGATGTTGATTGGCGACACCTCGGATAATGTCCCCGGTGTTCCCAAAGTAGGCCCCAAGACCGCCGCCAAATGGCTGGGGGAGTACGGCAGTCTGGACGAACTGTTGCGTCACGCCGACAAAATCAAAGGTGTGGCGGGGCAGAACCTGCGCGACTTCAGTGCCAACTTTGAAATGACGCGCCAGCTGGTGACCGTCAAGCTCGATTGCGAGGTACCTGGTTTTACGGGGGATTTCGAAGCTCTGGAACCGGAACCGCGTGACAAGGCCACTTTGCAGGACATTTACGAGACTTATGGTTTTCGGACCTGGCTGCGCGAGTTGACGCAGGACCCGGATCGTGTGCCTGCACAGGACAGCCGCGTCGAAGCGCAAACGCCGCAGGCGCCGACGGAGCTGGATTACCAGACCGTCACCACCAAGGAGCAATTGAGTTCCTTGTTAAGCCTGCTTGAAAAGGCGCAACTGGTGTCACTGGATACCGAAACTACTTCCCTGGACCCCTTGATGGCGCGACTGGTGGGTCTGTCGGTCTCAGTCAAGGCAGGCCAGGCTTTCTATGTTCCCGTCGCACACCGGGGTTCGCTGGACCTGGAGCAATTGGACAAAGACTATGTATTGCAGACCTTGCGGCCCTGGCTGGAGAATGCGCAGGCGGCCAAGGTCTTGCACAACGCCAAATACGATACTCACGTCCTGCTCAATGAGAAGGTCCATTTGCGCGGTATTCAGGACGACACCATGTTGCAAGCCTATGTCCTGCAGTCGCACAAGCGCGTCAGCATGGACGAGCTGGCCCTCCAATGGTTGGGGCTGAAAGGCACCTCGTATGAGGACATTTGCGGCAAGGGCGCCAAGCAGATTGGCTTTGACGAAGTCGAGATCTCAGTGGCTTCCCACTATGCCTGCGAAGATGCAGATTACACCTTGCGACTGCATCAGTGTCTGCGTCCTCAGCTCGCCCAGGAGGCAGGGCTGGAGCGCATTTATCGGCTGGAGGTGCAGGCCTCGGAAGTGCTGACCATTGTGGAGCGCAACGGCGTCAAAATCGATGTGTCCACCCTGGCGCGTCAAAGTCACGAGCTGGGGCAAAAAATGCTGGAGCTGGAGAACAAGGCCTACGAGCTGGCTGATCAGCCCTTTAATATGAATTCACCCAAACAAGTCGGTGAGATCCTGTTTGGCAAGCTGGGTATTCCCGTCGTGCGTAAAACGGCCAGCGGCGCGCCGTCCACCGATGAGGATGTATTGACCCGTCTGGCCCAGGACTACCCCTTGCCCCAGGTGTTGCTGGAGTACCGGGGCTTGGCCAAACTCAAGTCCACGTATACCGACAAATTGCCCAAAATGGTGAATCCGGACAGCGGGCGGGTGCATACGCGTTATTCACAGGCCGCTGTTATTACAGGGCGTCTGGCCTCCTCGGATCCGAATCTGCAAAATATTCCTGTACGTACGGCAGAGGGTCGTCGTGTCCGGGCTGCGTTTGTCTCCGAGTTGGGCAAGGTGGTGTCTGCTGACTATTCCCAGATTGAGTTGCGCGTGATGGCTCATGTTTCAGGGGACGCCAATTTGCAGCAGGTGTTCGAGCAGGGCGGTGATGTACACACTGCCACGGCCGCCGAGATTTTCGGTATTCAGACCCAGGACGTCAGTTCCGATCAGCGTCGTGCCGCCAAGGCCATCAATTTTGGCTTGATTTACGGCATGGGGGAATTTGGTCTGGCCAGCAATCTGGGCATCACCCGTGATGCCGCTCGCGCTTACATCGACCGCTACTTTGCGCGTTATCCGGGTGTGGCCAGCTACATGACTCGTATCAAGGCCCAGGCTCACGAGCAGGGTTATGTGGAAACCGTGTTTGGCCGACGCTTGTGGCTGCCAGAGTTAAAGGGAGCAAAAGGGCCTCGCATGGCGGGCGCAGAGCGTGCTGCCATTAACGCGCCCATGCAAGGCACCTCGGCTGATCTGATCAAGATGGCGATGGTCGCGGTGCAACGCTGGCTGGAAGACAATAAGCTGCGTACACAAATGGTGATGCAGGTGCACGACGAACTGGTGTTTGATGTGCCCGAAGACGAGTTGGACACCTTGCGTGAGCATCTGCCGGGGCTGATGTGCAATGTGGCCAAGCTGGATATTCCACTGGTGGCGGAGGTAGGGGTGGGCGACAACTGGGAGCAGGCCCACTAAACGCGCACGCCTTAAGGCCAGGGCAGGCGGGTTGGCGCGTCTGCCTGTGCAAGGTTGAGGCCAGTAAAAAGGGCGACCTGGAAACAGGTCGCCCTTTTGTGTGCTCACGAGGCTATTTTGCGCTTGTCTGGCACCTTGTTCCTGGTCACCGAAGGACTGGAGCGTTCAGTCGTCGTTGGAGCGCACCCGATTGGGAAGCAACTCATCGTGCTTGGCCAAAATGGGATAGGCGGCGGCACTGACCAGATACGAGTTGATTGTGCGCACGTCGCGCAAGATTTCCAGATAGAGGGAGCCTTGCTCGGCCGAATCCAGTTGGCCGGCTTTGATCTTGCGAATATGGCGGTCGGCGGCGGCCACTTCCAGTTCGCGGAAAAAATCTTTCTCAAAAGCCAGGAAGCGGGCGGTTTTGACGTCTTCGGCCACAAACAGCGCGGCTGCCTGACGCTGATTGCGAATCAGCCTGTCCATGACCTTGCCAATTTCCGTCTGTTCTTCCGCTTGCAATATCCAGCCCTGTTTGCGCAACTTGGCGGTATGGCTGAGCAAGCCGTTCACGCTGATGGTGGCGGCATGCGAGATATTGGTCGAGAAAGTCAGAATATCGTTAAGGCGGCGGGTATCTTTCTTGTTCAGATTCTCCTGGTCCAGGCGGGCCAGATACGTGGTAATCAAAGGCTCCAGGCGATTGACGGCATTGCTGATATAGCGTGCGTGGTTAATGCTGTGGGTGCTGTTGTTAAGCATGTTCTGGCGTGCCGTATCCAGGATTTCCTGCAGCATGTCGGACAGGCGCAGGGCTTCCCTAGCTGCATTGCCCAGGGCCACGGCAGGGACTTCCAGCGCCGACTGATCGAGGTATAAGGGCAGGCCGGGATCGTCCGGGTCTGTGCGGCGGGGCAGATAGCGACTCAGCAAGCGCGAATAGGGTTTGAGCAAAGGCAGGAACAAGGCGGCCACTGCCAGATTGAAGAAGGTATGGAAGTTGGCAACGGCGCGGGCCGGGTCATGGGTGAACCAGCTCATCAGATCGGGAATCCAGGGCAGCAGAATCATGCCTATCAGACAGCCGAACAGCCGGGTGCCCAGGTTGCCAATCGGCAGACGTTTGTTGGCGGGGTCTTTGGTGCTGCCGGCGCCTTCCAGAATCGGGTTGATGGCAGTGCCCACATTGGCACCCAGGACCAGGGCGTAGGTCAGCTGCGGGTCCATATGCTGGTGGCTGGCCAGGGAAATGATCAACACCACGATGGCAACGCTGGAGTGAGCGGCCCAGGTCAGCAGGGCGGCCAGCAACATGCCGGTCATGGGGCTGCCGGCCAGGGCTTCCAGGATGGTCTGCAGCAAGGGAGCATCCTGAATGGGCGAGAAAAGTCCCACCAGTTCATGCAAAGACAGCAGCAGCAGGCCCAGGCCGATAAAGACCCGTCCCAGATCACGGCGTCGTCCCGGCTCTTGCGAGCGAAACAGCCAAACTCCCAGAAGAATCAGGGCAGGGGCCAGCGCGGTCATCTTGAAGGACAGCAATTGCACGATCAGCGTCGTACCCACATTGGCGCCCAGCATGGCGGCCAGGGCTGGCACCAGGGCGACCATCCCGGTAGCGGCAAAGCTGGTAATCATCAAGCCAGTGGCGGTACTGCTCTGAATGGCTGCGGTAATCGCGGCGCCGGCAAAGAACGCGCGTCGTGGCCGACCCAGTGCGTGGCCCATCCAGATGCCCAGCTCGGCACCGAATGCGCGCTGAACCCCGCTTTGCACCATGTGGATACCCCACAGGAGCAAAGCGATATAACCCCCGAAATCGAGAAGTGCGAAGATTTCTTTCATGGCTAAATAATAGCCCAGCGCCTCTTACAAGCGTGAGTCCCAGATTACGGACACACCGATTCGCTTGGTAGAGGGCTGGCGCGCAGGCGGATGACGACGGGCAGGCAGGCAGAAAGCCTGCAAAAAACGCTCCGAAAGCACCTAGGCTTGCGGAGCGTTTTGTCTGGCTTGAGTGCCGGGGTGCTTACACGGACTGGGCGCTTTGCAGTGCCTGGATGCGTGCGGCAATCGGCGGGTGCGAGGCGAAGATGGCGCTGATGGAGCGACCGCCCGAAATACCTGCAGCTTCAAAGTTCTTGGGCAGCTCGCCCGGCGCCATGCCACCCAGACGGGCCAGGGCGTGAATCATGGGCTGGCGCGAACCGAGCAGTTGGGCAGAGCCGGCATCGGCGCGGTATTCCCGTTGACGTGAGAACCAGGCCACGATGATGGAGGCCAGTACGCCAAAAATCAGCTCAAACACAAAAACCGAGGCGTAGTAACCCATGCCCACATCGCGATCATTACGCAGCAGCACGCGGTCCACAAAGTAGCCGGCCAGACGGGCCAGGAAGATCACGAAGGTGTTCACCACACCCTGGATCAAGGTCAGGGTCACCATATCGCCATTGGCGATGTGAGCGACCTCGTGGCCCAGCACGGCCATGACTTCTTCTTCGGTCATGCCGCGCAGCAAACCGGTGGACACCGCGACCAGCGCATCATTCTTGAACGCACCGGTGGCAAAGGCATTGGGTTCGCCTTCGTAAATGGCTACTTCCGGGCGGCCAATACCGGCACGGTCAGCCAACTGATGCACGGTGTCGACCAGCCAGGCCTCTTCGGCGTTGGCAGGGGCGTTCGGGTCGATGACGCGGGCGTTCACGCTTTGCTTGGCCATCCACTTGCTCATCAGCAGGGAAATGATGGCGCCGGTAAAACCGACCAGGGCCGAGAAGATCAACAGTTGCGTCAGGTCCAGACCCTGCGCGTTCAGGTAACGTCCCACACCCAAAATATTCATGGAGGCGCTGAGCACCAGCATGACGGCCAAGTTGGTTATTAAGAAAAGGACAATTCGTTTCATGAATGCGGATTCCGGTGTGACAGAAAAAAGCGTGACCGTGAGTACACGATCTGCGCGAATTTTAGCCTTGATTCCAGGCGTGAAAATAAAATAGTCAGCTTTTAGTCAGCTTTTGGACAAGATAGTTTCGTGGGCTGTCTTGCCTGCTGTTGTGTAAGTGGTCTGGATATGGGGTTGGCGGACCACTTTTACAAGGTGGGGAGTATAGTAATGGCTTTCCCTTATCACTGAATCTGGTCTGATCACATGCAGTCATTGTGGATGCTGGTAGCCTGCGCCATGTTTGCCATTATGGGGGCCTGCGTCAAAGTGTCCGCCGATGCGGGGGCCTCGATGGCACAAATCGTTTTGTTCCGGGGTGTACCGTCGGTTCTGCTATTGGTGTTCTGGGCCAAGAGTCGCGGTTTGAGGCTGGCCCCGCAAAGCTGGAAGCTGCATATCCGACGTAATGTGTCGGGGGTCAGCTCCATGTGGCTGGGCTTTCTGGCCCTGGCCAATCTGCCTTTATCCACGGCGGTTAGCCTTAACTACACTGCTCCCCTGTTTATTGCCTGCTGGATGCTCGCCTGGGGCGGTACCCAGCGCGATCCTGTGCGTCTGATCGCGGTGCTGCTGGGTTTCATGGGGGTGATCGGCGTACTGCGCCCCAGTATTACTCCCGACCAGTGGTGGGCGGCCATGCTGGGCCTGTGTGCCGGCGCGCTAAGCGCCGTCGCCATGATGCAGGTGCGGGCTTTGGGGCGTTCTGGCGAACCTGAATGGCGCACGGTGCTTCTGTTTTCCTGTTTTGTCGTCTGTTCCAGCCTGCTTGGCCTGCTGTGGGAAGGTTGGCGGGAGCTGAGCTGGCGCGCCTGGCTGGCTTTGCTGGGAGTGGGCCTGTCGGGCTTGTTCGGGCAGTTGACCATGACACGGGCATTCGGGCTGGGCTCGGCCTTGTTGACCGCGGCCCTGCAATACACCACCATTATTTTTGCTGCCCTGATTGGCATAGCATTCTGGGGCGATGTGCCCGACTGGCTGGCATGGGCGGGCATGGGATTGATTATTGGGTCTGGCTTGTTGTCGGCCTGGCGTACCTACAGCGAGGATCGTATCTTGCGAGGTCAGGCCGCGGCGCAGGAGCAGGCTTCTGTCAAGGAGGCATGAGGTGTTTGAATTTCTGGTTAGCGCCGAGCAGGTCCAGGCCGAGCTGAACAATCCGCAGTGGTTGATTCTGGACGTACGCCATGATCTGGCCGATCATCAGGCCGGGCGGCGCGCTTATGAGCAAGGACATATTCCCGGGGCAGTTTTTCTGGATCATGAATTGGATCTGGCCGCGCCCAAGACGGGTTTCAATGGCCGCCATCCTTTGCCCAGCCGTCAGGAGCTGGCCCAGCTTTTGCAGGGAAAAGGGTTGAGCGATGACACGCAGGTGGTGGTGTATGACGCCCAGGGGGCGCTGTTTGCCAGCCATATGTGGTGGATGCTGCGCTGGTTGGGGCACTCCCGGGTCGCTATTTTGAACGGCGGCTGGCAAGCCTGGCAACAGGTGGGGGGAGCCGAGCAGCAAGGGGCCGCCACGCCGGTTCAGTCCACTGGCACGGTAAGCCTGCCTGAGCACGCCGCCATGCCTACGGTCAGCACTCAGGAAGTGCTCAAAAACCTGACGACGCCTGTTTTCACGGTACTGGATGCGCGCGCTGCGGAGCGTTATCGGGGAGATGTGGAGCCGATGGACCCCGTGGCCGGCCATATCCCCGACGCCTTGAATCGTTCCCATCTGAATAATCTGGATGAACAGGGGCGTTTCAAGCCGGCAGCGCAGTTACGTCAGGAGTTTCAGGATTTGCTGGGTGCCACTCCTGCCCATCAGGTCGTACATCAGTGTGGTTCAGGTATTACCGCTTGTCACAATCTTTTTGCGATGGAGTTGGCAGGCCTGACGGGTTCCGGTCTTTATCCGGGCTCCTGGAGTGAATGGGTGAGTGATGCGAGCCGCCCCGTAGCGCGCAGTTAGGCTTGCCCTGCCACCCTGGCAGAATTGAAAAGGCCGCCCACGGGCGGCCTTTTTACCGCCGGGCCTCCTCAAGGTAAAAGAGTCCCCGTGGGGAGCTGCAAGCCGCTGGTGCAGTATGGAGTATGTTTTACTGCCAGGTCGCCCCACGGTAAAAGTTTCCCCTTTGGGGGCCGCAAGCCGCAGATGCAGCGTGGAGGCACGTTTTACCGCCGGGTCGCCCCACGGTAAAAGTTTCCCCTCTGGGGGCCGCAAGCCGCAGATGCAGCGTGGAGGCATGTTTTACCGCCGGACCTCTCCAAGGTAAAAGAGTCCCCTTGGGGAGTTGCAAGCCGCAGGCGCAGCGTGGGGGGCATGTTTTTACCGCCGGGCCGCCCCAAGGTAAAAAGCGCCCCCCTTGGGGGGCAGCAAGCCGCAGGCGCAGCGTGGGGGGCATGTTTTTACCGCCGGGCCGCCCCAAGGTAAAAAGCGCCCCCCTTGGGGGGGCAGCAAGCCGCAGGCGCAGCGTGGGGGGCATTTTTCTTTTTTGTACCGGCTCTCTATCCGGATTGTAGACTACCCTCCCGCGCCAGCTCCCGTACAATGCCACTTCCAATTGGGTGTCGGCTTGTCCGGACCGCCCTCATTGATCAGGAATAATTATGGTTAAATCTCGCGATGATAATCAAAGCGCCCAGGCGCCAGCCCAGCAGGATTTCGAGTCCGCTCTGGCGCAACTGGAGGCGCTGGTCGCTCGTATGGAAAGTGGGGCGTTGCCGCTGGAGCAAGCCTTGCAGGCGTATGAGCAGGGCGTGGAGTTAGCCCAGTTGTGTCAACGCAAGCTGGACCTTGCCCAAGAACAGGTCAGCGTATTGCAAGGCAATCTGTTGCGTCCCCTGTCCGGGGATGAGGCCGTTGGAGATAGTTAAGATGAGTTCTACCAGTTTTTCTGATTGGCTTCAGGCTCGGGTTGAGCAAACTGAACATGTACTGGATCAGTCCTTGCCCCCAGTCAGTCAGGAGCCTGCTCGTTTGCACGAGGCCATGCGTTATTCCGTGCTCGGGGGGGGCAAGCGTGTGCGTGCCGCCCTGGTGTATGCTGCCGGTGAGGCTGCCTTGCAAGGCAAGCCGATGGCCGCTGCGCAACAAAAAGCTCTGGAGTTGGCGGCTGCAGCCGTGGAGCTGATTCACGCCTACTCTTTGGTACACGATGATTTGCCTTGCATGGACGATGACAAGCTGCGTCGCGGCCGTCCGACCACGCATGTGCAGTTTGACGAAGCCTGCGCCATGCTGGCTGGCGATGCTTTGCAGCCCTTGGCCTTCGAGCTGTTGGCGCAAATGCCAATTGCGCCCGCTCTCATCGTGCAGGCGATCACCCAGTTGGCTCAGGCTGCGGGCAGTGCCGGTATGGCGGGCGGTCAGGCCATTGACTGCGATAGTGTGGGTATTGCCCTGGATCGCGATCAACTGCAGGAAATGCACAGCATGAAGACCGGTGCCATGCTGCAGGCCAGTGTATTGCTGGGCGGTATTGTGGCAGGCGCCTCGTCTACCGTGCGCAATGGCCTGGAGGAATATGCCCAGGCTGTGGGTCTGGCTTTTCAGGTTGTGGACGACATTTTGGATGTCACCGCGGATACGGAGACCTTGGGCAAGACGGCGGGCAAGGATGCCGCTGATAACAAGCCCACCTATGTGTCCATTCTGGGTATGGAAGGATCGCGAGAGTTGCTGGGGGCGCTCAATGAGCAGGCCCAACTGGCGTTGCGACCTTTGGGGCCTGCCGCGACACGCCTGACGCAACTGGCCGATTACATCGTGGGCCGCGATCATTAGACCGTTGCCGGTCTGTGTGACTTTGGCACAGGCCGCGAAGCGTTTTACAATAGCCGATTGGCGATTGTTCTTGGACAGTCGTTTCACTTATTTGCCCGGATAGACGTCTTTTAGTATGACAACCGTTTCCCTAGAGCAGATCCACTCTCCCGCCGACTTGCGCCAGCTTGATCAACGCGATCTTCCCGAGCTGGCCCGTCAGTTGCGCGAGTTTGTTCTGCAGTCTGTATCCAAAACCGGTGGGCACTTGTCGTCCAATCTGGGCACGGTTGAATTGACCACGGCCTTGCACTATGTGTTTGAGACGCCGCACGACCGTATCGTGTGGGATGTGGGTCATCAGTCCTATCCGCACAAGATTCTGACTGGCCGGCGCGAACAAATGGCCGGCTTGCGTCAGCAAGATGGTATTTCGGGCTTTCCCAAGCGCTCCGAGTCCGAATACGACGATTTTGGCACCGCGCATTCCTCCACCTCCATCTCGGCGGTGCTGGGTATGGCCGTGGCCTCGCGCAATGCCGGTATCGAACGTCAGCATATCGCCGTGATCGGCGATGGAGCCATGACGGCCGGTATGGCCTTCGAGGCCCTGAACAATGCAGGCGTGACCCCCGATGTGAATGTGCTGGTGATCCTGAACGACAACGACATGTCGATCTCGCCACCCGTGGGTGCCCTGAATCACTATTTGGCGCGCCTGATGTCGGGCCGTTTCTATGCCGCTGCCAAGAATGTAGGTCGTGCTGTTTTGCAGCATGTACCGCCCGTACTGGATCTGGCGCGCAAGTTTGAAGGCCATGCCAAGGGGATTCTGACGCCCGCTACCTTATTTGAAGAGCTGGGTTTCAATTATGTCGGTCCGATCGACGGCCATGATCTGGATGCCTTGGTCTCTACCCTGAGCAATCTGCGCGATCTGGGCGGCTTGCAGTTTTTGCACGTCGTCACCCGCAAAGGGCAGGGCTACAAGCTGGCAGAGGCTGACCCTGTGCTCTATCACGGCCCTGGCAAATTTGATCCCTCCGTGGGTTTGGTCAAACCTGCCACCAAGCCGCGTCCGACCTTTACCCAGATTTTTGGTCAGTGGCTGTGTGACATGGCCAGACACGACCAACGCTTGTACGGTATCACCCCCGCCATGCGTGAGGGCAGTGGGATGGTGGAGTTCGAGCAGCAGTTTCCACGCCGGTATTTCGATGTGGGCATTGCCGAGCAGCACGCTGTCACCTTTGCGGCCGGCTTGGCCTGTGAGGGGCAAAAACCCGTTGTGGCTATTTATTCGACCTTTCTGCAGCGTGGCTACGATCAGTTGATTCACGATGTGGCCTTGCAGAATCTGGACGTGACCTTTGCGTTGGATCGTGCCGGAATCGTGGGGGCCGACGGGGCGACCCACGCGGGTAATTACGACATCGCTTTTTTGCGTTGCATTCCGAACATGGTCGTTGCCACGCCGTCGGATGAAAATGAAACTCGCTTGCTGTTGACCTGTTGCTACCAGCATCCCGGGCCCAGCTCGGTGCGTTATCCGCGGGGTGCCGGCATTGGGGCGCCGGTCAGTCAGGAACTCAACACCGTGCCGCTGGGCAAGGCGAATTTGCGTCGTCAGGGCAAAAATCTGGCGATTCTGGCTTTTGGCCCAGTGTTGCACGAAGCCCTGAAAGCGGCCGAGGCACTGGATGCCACCGTGGTGGATATGCGTTTTGTCAAACCCATGGACGAGGCCCTGCTGCAAGAGCTGGCGCAAAGCCATCAGGCTTTTGTCACAGTGGAAGAGGGTTGTCTGATGGGTGGCGCAGGCAGTGCCGTGCTGGAATTTATCAGCCGTGAAGCGCTGGTCATGCCCGTTTTGCAGCTGGCTTACCCCGACGAGTTCATCGATCACGGCGATCAAAAGAAAATTGCTCAGGATTTGGGTCTGGATGCGGTTGGCATCGAACGCTCCATTCGTGCGCGTTTCTCAAGTCTGTTCGAGGAATGAGGCAATTTCTGCACAGTTTAGGGTTTAAATACCCCAATATGCGCGTTCTTGTTAAGGTTATCGAAGCTCGCTTGCGATAAGCGTAAGATAATCATCAATTATTCTTTTTATTTACAGTGGCGGCTCTGCCGTCGCTGAAGCTGATGGATATGAATACAGTGTCGGAATCGCCCTTGGCCATGCCAGATGTGCAAAGCAGCATGGATACACGCCGTGTTGCAATTCAGCGCGTGGGTGTGCGCGGGGTGCGGCATCCGATGATGCTGGATCTGCAGGGGCAGGCTGTGCCCACCGTGGCGCAATGGGAGTTGACGGTGGCTTTGCCGCCGGAAGAAAAAGGCACCCATATGTCGCGCTTTGTGGCCTTGCTGGAAGAGTATCGCCGTCAAGCCCTGACCCCAGCCGGTTTTGTACAGATGGCCCAGGCCATGCTGCCTTTGCTGAACGCCGGTCGTGGCGATATGACAGCGACTTTTCCCGTATTTCTTGAAAAAGTCGCGCCTGTATCGGGAGTGGCCAGCCTGATGGATTACACCGTCAGCTGGACGGCGCGTGTTGGCGTGGATGACCAGCCCGAGTTCGAGCTGTCCGTGCTGGTTCCCGTGACCAGTCTGTGCCCCTGCTCGAAAGCAATTTCCGAATACGGTGCGCATAATCAGCGCTCGCATGTGACCGTGCAAGCCGTTTTTTCCCATCCGGACGCTCTGGATCTGCCCGCCTTGATCCGGTCGGTGGAGGAGCAGGCTTCGTGTCAGCTTTGGGGCCTGTTAAAGCGCACTGATGAAAAATACGTGACCGAGTACGCCTACGACAATCCCAAATTTGTCGAAGATCTGGTTCGGGATGTGGCTGTCAGCGTGCGCAGTCTGCCCGGAGTGTTGCGTTATAGCATCGAAGCCGAGAATTTCGAGTCGATTCATAATCACTCTGCCTACGCAAGCGTGCAGGGCTAAGGCTTTTGGCTTGTCAGCCAGGCTTTTTTGGTGCTAGTATCTATTGTTTCTTGCTCGACCCGGATTGAATGGGCGGGCTGTCGCGCTTGGTGCCTGACTGTTTTTGCAGCGGGTAGTAGGCGATATCCACAAGGAGTTGTTCCATGCGTCACTACGAAGTAGTGTTCATTGTGCATCCCGATCAAAGCGAGCAAGTGCCCGCCATGATCGAGCGCTATTCGGCGATTGTTACTTCCGAAGGCGGTGCTATTCATCGTCTGGAAGACTGGGGCCGCCGTCAACTGGCTTACCCCATCCAGAAACTGGTCAAGGCTCACTACGTGTGCCTGAACATCGAATGCGGTCAGTCCACCTTGGACGAGCTGGAGCATTCCTTCCGCTACAACGACGCCATCTTGCGTTACCTCGTCGCTGGCACGAAGAAAGCCCCTGAAGGCGCTTCGGTCATGATGAAGTCCGTCGAACGCGAAGAAGCACGTAAAGCAAGCACCGAAGCCAGCGCTCCTGCAGCGGCTGACGCTGAAGCTCAAGCTGAAGAGTAATAGCTCCGACTGCGTGAACCAGTTCTCTCTTGCCGGCCAGCTTATCGACATCAAGCCTTTGCGTTATACGCCGGCTGGTGTCCCTGCTCTGGAATTGGTCCTGGAACACGAATCTTCCGTAATGGAAGCCGGTCACTCCCGGCAAATCGCATTGACGATGCAGGTAGTGGCATTAGGCAATAACGCCTTGGGTCTGGCAGACACTCCTTTGGGAGCCCATTTGCAGCTACAAGGTTTTATAGCCCCGGCCCGTAAAGGTTCGACGCGTCTGGTGCTGCATGTACAGCAGTATCAGCGTCACTTTCCGGGACAAGGCTCTGTTACGGTCTGACTGGTCTGGCTCGATCGTCGCGAAGTGTTCAACACCTCGCTTCACACTGAATTCTCCCGGGTATAGCCCGGTTACTAACGAGGCACAAAATGGCTTTCCGTAGAGGCAAAGACAAAAAACGCAAATTTGCACAACAGAACCCACTGTTCAAGCGCCGCAAATTCTGCCGCTTCACCGTCGCTGGCGTTGAAGAAATTGATTACAAAGATCTGGACACCCTGCGTGATTTCATCCAGGAAAATGGCAAGATAATCCCTGCACGTTTGACGGGCACCAAAGCTCACTACCAGCGTCAGCTGGACACCGCCGTCAAGCGCGCTCGTTTCCTGGCTCTGTTGCCGTACACCGACAACCACAAATAATCCAGAGGAACCTTAGTCATGCAAGTTATTTTGCTCGAAAAAGTCGCCAACCTGGGTAATCTGGGTGATGTCGTGCGCGTACGTGATGGTTACGCCCGTAACTTCCTGCTGCCACGTAAAGTTGCTCGCCGTGCAACGGCTGCTGCTTTGCAAGAGTTCGAAGCACGTCGTGCCGAACTGGAAAAGCTGCAGGCTGAAAAGCTGGCCGCTGCTCAGGCTCAGAACGAAAAGCTGAACGGTCAGACGTTCACGCTGGTTCAGAAAGCCGGTGTGGATGGTCGTCTGTTTGGTTCCGTGACCACCATGGACATCGCCAATGCGCTGAAAGCAGCAGGCTTTGAAGATCTGGTCAAGACCCAGGTTCGTTTGATCGACGGTCACCTGAAAGCTGTGGGCGAGTACCCTGTCCAGGTTGCTCTGCACCCTGACGTGATCGCTGAAATCAACGTTGTGGTTCAAGGCGACGTCGCCTAAGACTAGTGCGTTGACGCATGGTACATTCTTCTTTGGAGTGTATCTGCCAAGCTAGAAAAAGCCGGTGCAAGCCGGCTTTTTTGTTTTCTCTCCAGCCTGCCCGGGCAATGCGATCGCGCCCGAGCCTGTTTGTACTGCCGCATCCGGTCCTGTCGGCTCAATGTCTTATTGAGTCTGACTGTTCTGACCCCAGATACACCTCCTGCTTAAGACCGCGCAACGCATTTTGCGGGCTGCGGCGTCGATTTTTTTCCTTGATTTGAAGGTATATGCATGGAAAGCAAGTCAGCCAAATCCGATTCAACGCTGGATTACCTTCGGGTCCCGCCTCATTCAATCGAGGCGGAGCAGTCGGTGCTCGGTGGCTTGTTGCTCGATAATGCCGCGTTTGACCGGGTGGCCGACATTGTCACCGACGAGGATTTTTATCGTTTTGATCATAAGCTGATCTGGCAACACATTACCCGTTTGATCGGACTGGCCCGGCCTGCCGACGTCGTCACCGTATTTGAGTCTCTGTCCGTGGCGGGCAAGCAGGAGGAGGTGGGGGGGCTGGCCTATTTGAATGCCCTGGCGCATAACACGCCTTCGGCGGCCAACATTCGTCGGTATGCCGAGATCGTGCGTGAACGCTCCACGCTGCGCAAGCTGGTGACCGTGGCCGACGAGATATCCTCTGCTGCCTTCAATCCACAAGGTAAAGAAGCCCGTCAGATTTTGGATGAGGCCGAAACGCGGGTGTTTCAGATCGCCCAGGAAGGAGCGCGTGGTTCGCAGGGTTTTCTGGAAATTCAGCCCTTGCTCAGTCAGGTGGTGGAGCGCATTGACGAGCTGTACCACCGTGAGGGCGACTCGGAAGTGACGGGCGTGCCGACGGGTTTTGTCGACCTGGACAAGATGACCTCCGGTTTGCAGCCAGGGGACCTGGTGATTGTGGCCGGACGTCCGTCCATGGGTAAAACCTCCTTTTCCATGAACATTGGCGAGCATGTGGCGATTGCTCAGGGCCTGCCCGTCGCCGTGTTCTCCATGGAAATGGGCGCGGTGCAGTTGGCCATGCGTATGGTGGGTTCGGTAGGGTTGCTGGACCAGCACCGCATGCGTACCGGCAAGTTGACGGCAGATGACTGGCCGCGCCTGACGCATGCTGTTCAGCAAGTGCAGGAAGCCCAGATCTATATTGATGAAACCCCCGGCTTGTCGTCCATGGAGGTGCGGGCACGCGCACGGCGGCTGGCTCGTCAGTGTGGGCAGCTCGGCCTGATTATTATCGACTACCTGCAACTGATGTCCTCTAGTGGTGGTGAGAACCGGGCGACGGAAATTTCCGAGATCAGTCGTTCCTTGAAGGGTCTGGCTAAAGAGCTTAACTGTCCCTTGATTGCTTTGTCGCAGTTGAACCGCAGTCTGGAGCAACGTCCTAACAAACGCCCGGTGATGAGTGACTTGCGAGAATCAGGCGCTATTGAGCAGGATGCTGACTTGATCTTGTTTATTTACCGTGACGAGGTCTACAACCCAGACTCGCCCGATAAAGGCACGGCTGAAATCATTATCGGTAAGCAGCGTAACGGCCCGATTGGTTCGGTGCGCCTGACCTTTGCGGGAGCCAGTACGCGCTTTCTGGATTACATGCCTACATGACGACGGGCGCCGCAGTGTGCAATGGGCTGCCCAAGTAGCGCTTTGTAGCGGATACGGAAGGAAAACAATAGGAGGGGCCTGTGCACATTGTCGGGCCCCTCTTTTTTATCGTCTTGCCCGCCTGATTCCCGGCTCAGTCAATCGTTCCCAAGGGCCCTCGTCTTTTTAGTCTCCGCGGCCGGCCGCCAGTCGCTTGGCCAACCACGCACAGACCAGAAGCTGCCACTGGTGAAACAGCATGATGGGCAAGATGACAGGCCCCACCATGACGCTGGGGAAAATCACGTTGGCAATCGGGATGCCGCTGCTCAGGCTTTTATTGGAACCGCACATCAGCAAGCTGACTCGGTCTTCAAAGGAAAAACCCAGCCAGCGTCCCAGATTCCAGGCCAGCACCTGCGCCAAGGTCAACAGAATGGCGTTGGACAGCACAATCAGTCCCAAGGCACTGAGCGGCGTAGAGGTCCAGAGTCCGCCTACTACAGCGCCTGAAAAAGCCGTATACACCACCAGCAGAATTGAGCCCTGATCCACGACTTTGAGCAGTTGCTGGCGTTTCATGACCCAGGCTCCGATCAAGGGGCGCAGCAGATGCCCGAAGACAAAGGGGAAAAACAGTTGCAGCATGATTTTTCCCACCGCCTCCAGGGATACCGTTGCCTGGGCACTGGTCGTTCCGGCCAACATGATGCCGACCAGCAGGGGAGTGATGAATACGCCAAGCAGCGTAGAGGCAGAGGCGCTGCAAATCGACACCGGCACATTCCCCCTAGCCATGGCGGTCAGAGCCACTGCAGATTGCACGGTGCTGGGCAGGCAAGCCAGAAACAGAATCCCCAAGTACAGATTGTCGGTTAGCCAGGGGCGCAGCACGGCTGCCACGCCACTGCCCAGAACCGGGAAGAGCAAAAAGGTAACGGACAGAATCAGCAGGTGCAAACGCCAGTGGGACAGGCCGCCCCAGATAGCCTCGCGTGACAGGCGGGCGCCATGCAGAAAGAACAACAGTGCAATGGCAATCTGCGTGATGTGTTGAAACAGTGGCACGCCCCAGCCTTGGGCGGGCAGCAGACTGGCCAGTGCAACGGTAGCAAACAGTTTCAGCAAGAACGGGTCAATCGGTAAACGCTTGATCATGCCTGGTAAGCGCTCATGGAAAGGGCCATACGGTAGGCATAGCGCAGTGATGAGGCATCGGCCTTGCCTTGTCCGGCGATGTCGTACGCGGTTCCATGGTCCACGCTGGTGCGGATAAAGGGCAGGCCCACCGTCACGTTCACCCCTTCGTCCAGGCCCAGCAGCTTGATGGGAATCAGTCCCTGGTCATGATATTGGGCCACCACAATATCGAACGCCCCCTGACGGGCACGCATGAAAATCGTGTCACCGGGCCAGGGGCCGCTGGCTTGTATGCCTTCGGCGCAGGCTTGTTCAATAGCCGGGGTGATCTGTTCTATGTCTTCCAGGCCGAACTTTCCGCCTTCACCGGCGTGGGGGTTCAAACCGGCCACCGCCACGCGTGGCTTGGCGATCCCCGCTTGGGTGCAGGCCAGTTGTGCCAATCGTATGGTTTGCAGCACGCGCTCTTTCGTAATCAGGGAAGGGACGCGTGCCAGCGGTTCGTGAATGGTGACCAGAATGGAGCGCAAGTGCTCGTTGGCCAGCATCATGGCGTAGTGCTCTGTGTGACTGCGTTCGGCCAGAATTTCAGTATGCCCAGGGGCATCAATACCGCCTTTTTGCATGGCCAGCTTGTTGAGTGGTGCGGTGACAATAGCGCGTATCAGTCCGGCCTGGGCATCATCAATAGCGTGACACAAATACTCATACGCGCCGCGTCCGGCTTGGGCGCTGACCTGCCCATAAGGGAGATCAGCGGGCAGAGCCTGCCAACGGTTGAGAACGGCAATGACGCCAGCAGGAGGGCAAATCGCTTGCGTCATTTCCTGGACACGCCAGTGCGGGTCAGCGCCGATCACGGACAAGGCGCGGCGCAGGGCACCAGCATCGCCATAGACGACTGCCGGGTGGGGCAGACCCTCAACAATCAGACGGGCGATGATTTCCGGGCCTATGCCGGCAGCATCGCCCATGGTGATCCCAATGGGTTGTTCGGTTCGGTTCATGATAATGGCTATAAAAAAACTTCTGCGCTACGCCTTTGGCTGGTTCCCCTGCGGGGAGCATTTTGCCGGGGGCTGGACTGACGGTAAAAACACTTCACGCCGCGCCTATGGCTTGCTGCCCCGAGGGAGCTGTTTACCTTAGGGCAGCCTGGCTAAAAAAAAACCGGGTTCATGACCCGGTTTGAGTGAGCAGGGATGCCGTTTAGAGCGCGTCGCTGGCGTAATCGGCCAAGCGGGAGCGTTCCCCACGCTGCAGGGTGATGTGACCGGCATGTGGCCAGCCTTTAAATCGGTCTACCACATAGGTCAGCCCTGAACTGCCCTCGGTCAGATAGGGTGTGTCGATCTGGGCAATATTGCCCAGACAGACGATTTTAGTGCCTGGGCCAGCGCGCGTCACCAGTGTTTTCATCTGTTTGGGCGTGAGGTTCTGTGCCTCGTCGATGATCAGAAACTTGTTCATGAACGTGCGGCCGCGCATAAAGCTCAGGGATTTGACCTTGATCTTGGAACGTACCAGCTCCATGGTGGAGTTGCGCGGCGCCTCCGAGCCTTGTGGGTTGCTCAGGTTACTGGACGATTTGCCGGTACCCAGATGCAGTACCTCCAGGTTGTCTTCCAGAGCGCCCATCCAGGGCTGCATTTTCTCTTCTTCAGTGCCGGGCAGAAAGCCGATGTCGTCTCCCACCGGCACGGTGGCACGGGTGATGATGATCTCGTTGTAGCGCTTGGTCTCCAGCGTTTGGGTGAGCGCGCTGGCCAGTGCCAGCAGCGTTTTACCCGTACCGGCATGGCCCAGCAGCGAGACGAAATCAAAATCGGGGTTCATCAACAGGTTCAGGGCAAAATTCTGCTCGCGGTTGCGAGCCGTAATGCCCCAGACATTGTTCTTGCCATGGCTGTAGTCGCGCAAGGTGGCCAGCACCGCGGTGTTGCCGGCGGTCTCGCGTACCTGGGCGTACAGGGGATCGTCGCCTTCGGTAAACACGAACTGGTTGACCATGAACTGGCTGCACAGCGGCCCGCTGATGCGGTAGAAGGTGGTGCCACCTTGTTGCCAGGATTCCATGTTCTTGCCGTGCTTGGTCCAGAAATTGTCCGGCAAGGGCATGACACCGTCATAGAGCAGGTCGGAGTCATCCAGCACGTGGTCATGGCGGTAGTCCTCGGCCAGCAGGCCCAGGGCCTTGGCCTTCAGGCGCATATTGATGTCTTTGGACACCAGAACCACTTCGCGCTTGGGCATGCTTTTGGTCAGGGCGTTGACCACGGCCAAAATGGCGTTGTCCGCCTTGCCCAGCGGTAGCTGGATGGGCAGGCTGGTATCGAGCGCGCTGGTCTGGAAGGTGACGGCGCCACGCGCTTCGGTATTGCCGATGCCATCCAGATTGATGGGCTTGTCTAGGCCATGATCGCCTACCAAGCCTTCCAAGGAACGGCTGACCTGACGCGCATTGCGAGCCACTTCGGACAGGCCTTTTTTCTGGTGATCCAGCTCTTCGAGCACCATCATGGGCAGGAAGATGTCGTGTTCCTCAAACTTGAACAGCGAATTGGAGTCGTGTAGCAAGACGTTGGTATCGAGCACAAACAGTTTGCGCTGAGTGGGAGCCAGACGGGTGCGCTTGCTGGCCGTGCCGGCCGCAGGCCTGGGGGCCTGAGCCGGATTGGCTGCCGCACTTTTGTCGGGAGCGGTCTTGGCGGCGGTGGCAGGCGCGGGCACTGCTGTCGGGGCCGCGGGCGCTGTTTTTACGGGCGCAGGTTTTTTGGCGCGGGGCGTGGCAGCTGCCTTGTTGCTGGCAGCGGCAGGGCGGGCAGGGGGCGTGTCGGGTTCGTCTGGTTGTACGGGTGGATCGGCAAGGATGACACTGTCATCTTTTTCGCTAAGCAGGGTTCCCAGCTTGGTGGGCAACGTTGGTAGCGGCATATAACACGTACTCCTGGTTGTGTGTCGGCCCGCGGGCCGACACGGTAAGGTTTCAGGCGGTTTGCTGGACAGCCTGTAATACAGCCTGGACGTGGCCTGGCACTTTGATGCCACGCCATTCCTGAATCAAGACCCCGTGGGCGTCGATCAAGAAGGTGCTGCGCTCAATGCCACGTACCTGTTTACCGTACATGTTTTTCATTTTCATGACCCCAAACAGTTCGCACAAGCGCTCCTCGGTGTCGGCCAGCAAGGGGAAGGTCAGACCTTGCTTGTCGATAAAGCGCTCATGTGAACCTAGCGAGTCGCGCGAAACACCAATGATCTGCGCGCCTGCGGCCTCAAATTCGGCCTGGGCATCACGGAAATTCTGGGATTCGGTGGTGCAGCCCGGGGTGTTGTCTTTAGGGTAAAAGTACAACACTGTCATTTTTCCTTTAAGATCAGCCGCGCTGAACTCGCCCTGCGTGGAGGGCACGGAAAAGTCGGGAATGGGGGCACCTATTTTTACGGCTGTCATGCTTTTTCCTGTATGAGTAAGGCGGCAACGACTTTGCGGCCTTCGGACATGAGGATATTGTAGGTTCTGGCAGCGGCCTGGGTATCCATGATTTCCACCCCTATGCCCCACTGCAGCATTTCCTGGGTGACGGCAGGGTGCAAAAAATGCTGACGCTGTCCGGTCCCAATCAAAATCAGTTCCGGCGCATTGTCCGGGCGTGCGGGCGGGGCGTCATCCAGAAAGGCCATGGGGTCTTGCTTGAGCGATTCCAGTCCCGCAATTTGTCGCAGCAAGGCAGCGGTCAGCTCGGAAGCGCTTTGAATAGCCAGGGTCTGCACCGGTCCTTCAGGGCTAAAGAAGATGGAATGATCGTGGTTTTGAAAGTTGATCGCCACGTAGTCCTCACCGTAGGCGGTGATGGCATTTAGGGCGGGGTTATGTTCGCGTTGCAGTTGCACGATGAGTCTCTCCGGTTTTCAGCTATCGATGATAGCGCAAAGCGTCAGCGACGATGCGGCAGCTGATCTGTTTGCAGTGATTCTCAGTCAGTCAATCATGGATTAAACTCTTTGATTTACTTCGCGCCTTCTGGTTGGGGTCTTCGCTTTTCTCTCATCAAGGAATGTCATGATTCGCTTTCCGCGCATCGAGCGTTTGCCGCCTTACGTGTTTAACATTACAGGCGAGCTGAAAATGGCTGCCCGCCGTCGTGGCGAGGACATCATTGATATGTCCATGGGAAACCCGGACGGTGCGACACCAGCGCATATTGTGGAAAAGCTGGTCGAGGCCGCTACCCGTCCGGACACACATGGCTATTCTGTCTCAAAAGGCATCCCGCGTTTGCGTCGAGCCGTGACCAATTGGTACGAGCGCCGCTACAATGTGCATCTGGACCCGGATCGCGAGGCGATTGTTACCATCGGCTCCAAGGAAGGTCTGGCCCATTTGATGCTGGCGACCCTGGATAAAGGCGACACCGTACTGGTGCCCAACCCCAGCTACCCCATTCATATTTATGGTGCCGTCATTGCCGGTGCCAATATCCGTTCGGTACCGATGGTTCCCGGAGTGGACTTTTTTGATGAGATCGAAAAAGCCGTTCGCGAGTCCATTCCCAAACCCAAAATGATGATTCTGGGTTTCCCCAGCAATCCGACGGCCCAGTGCGTGGACCTGTCCTTTTTTGAGCGTATTGTGGCGCTGGCTCGTGAGCACGGTATTTTGGTGGTACACGATCTGGCCTATGCCGACATTACCTTTGACGGCTACGTGGCCCCCTCCATCATGCAGGTGGAAGGCGCGCGTGAGGTAGCCGTCGAGTTTTTTACCATGAGCAAAAGCTACAATATGGCCGGTTGGCGTATTGGTTTCATGGTGGGTAACGAGTCCCTGGTCAATGCGCTGGCACGGATCAAGAGCTATCACGACTACGGCACCTTCACACCGATTCAGGTGGCTGCCATTGCGGCGCTGGAAGGGCCACAAGATTGTGTCAAGGAGGTGGTGGAGCAATACCGCCGCCGTCGCGACGTACTGGCCAAGGGCCTGCATGAGGCAGGCTGGATGGTCGATGTTCCCAAGGCATCAATGTATATCTGGGCCAAGATTCCCGAGTTCTACAAGGACATCGGTTCGCTGGAGTTTGCCAAGCGCTTACTGAGCGATGCCAAAGTAGCCGTATCCCCCGGCATCGGCTTTGGTGAGTATGGCGACAACTATGTGCGCTTTGCGCTGATCGAAAACGAGCAACGTACCCGTCAGGCGGTACGCGGCATCAAAGAAATGTTCCGTAAGGACGGATTTGTTCAATGAGTCCTATCAAAGTAGGTTTGCTGGGTTTGGGTGTGGTTGGCAGCGGCACCTGGAACGTATTGAAACGCAACGCAGATGAAATCGCTCGCCGCGCCGGTCGCCGTATCGAGGTGGTCGCCATTGCTGTGCGGGACCTGGAAAAGGCACGCGCGCTGGTGGGGGACGAAGTCACCCTGACCACGGACGGCATGGACGTGGTGCGCAACCCCGAGATCGACATTGTGGTCGAGCTGGTGGGGGGCGACACCGTGGCACGCGAATGGGTGATGGAAGCGATTGCCCAGGGCAAGCACGTGGTTACCGCCAACAAGGCGCTGCTGGCCAAGCATGGCAACAAGATTTTTGCTGCTGCTCACGAGCGCAGTGTCATGGTGGCGTTTGAAGCCGCTGTGGCCGGTGGTATTCCGATCATCAAGGCGATTCGCGAAGGCCTGACGGCCAACCGTATTCAGTGGCTGGCCGGCATTATCAACGGCACCACCAACTACATCCTGTCCGAAATGCGCAATCGTGGCGTCAGCTTTGCTGAAGCCCTGGCCGATGCCCAGCGTTTGGGTTACGCCGAAGCGGATCCTACTTTCGATATTGAAGGTGTGGACGCGGCGCACAAGCTGAGCCTGCTGGCCTCTCTGGCCTTCGGTATTCCGGTGCAGTTCAGCAAGGCCCACGTGGAAGGTATTACCAGCCTGGCACTGGAAGACCTGCACCACGCACAACGCCTGGGCTACAACATCAAGCTGCTGGGTATTACCCGCGCTCGTGAAGAAGGCATTGAGCTGCGCGTCCACCCCACACTGGTTCCGCTGCAAAGCATGCTGGCCAATGTGCAAGGTGCCATGAATGCGGTGCTGGTGCACGGCGACGCCGTGGGCCAGACCGTGTACTACGGCGCCGGTGCCGGCGCCTTGCCCACGGCCTCGGCCGTGGTGGCCGACCTGGTGGACGTCACCCGTCTGCAAACGGCAGAACCCGAGCACCGTGTCCCTTATCTGGCTTTCCAGCATAACGCCATGTCCGATACGCCCATCCTGCCTATGGATGAAGTGGTGTCCTCGTACTACCTGCGTTTGCGTGTGGACGACCGTCCAGGTGTGCTGGCGGATGTGGCCCGTATTCTGGCTCAAGCCTCGATCTCGATTGGTTCCATGTTCCAGGAACCGGCCGGCGAGCAGGCCGACATCATTTTCCTGACGCACGAAGCGCGTGAAGGTGCCATCAATGGCGCAATCAGCCAGATTCAGAATCTGCCCTTTGTACAGTCTGCCGTGACCCGTTTGCGCGTGGAGAACCTGTAATGAATTACATATCCACGCGTGGCGGCATGAAGGCCCAACCATTTTCGGACATCTTGCTGGAAGGTCTGGCTCCCGATGGCGGTCTGGCCATGCCGGAAAGCTACCCTCAGGTCAGCGCCCAGATGCTGGAATCCTGGCGCGCGCTGAGTTATCCCGAACTGGCCGCCAAGGTGTTGGGGCTGTTTGTCACGGACATTCCCGCTGACGAACTGGCTACCTTGACTGCCCGCGCTTACGCACCCGGTGTGTTCGACAGCGAGCAGGTGGTGCCTGTCAAGGAGCTGGAGCCCGGTTTTGCTTTGCTGGGTTTGTCCCAAGGTCCGACCCTGGCTTTTAAAGACATGGCCATGCAGTTCCTGGGCCAGGTTTTTGAATACGTACTCACAAAGCGCAGCAGCACGTTGAACATTCTGGGCGCCACATCCGGTGATACGGGTTCGGCGGCTGAATATGCCTTGCGCGGCAAGCGTGGCGTCAGCGTGTTCATGCTCTCGCCTTACGGTCGCATGAGTGCGTTCCAGCGCGCCCAGATGTACTCCCTGCAGGATGAAAACATCCACAACCTGTCGGTGAAGGGGGTGTTCGATGATTGCCAGGACATCGTCAAGGCCCTGGCAGGCGACCTGGAGTTCAAGTCCCAATGGCATTTGGGTGCCGTGAACTCCATTAACTGGGCGCGTATTTCTGCTCAGGTGGTGTACTACTTCTGGGGCTGGCTGCGCAGCACCACAGCGGCCGGTCAGAAAGTTTCTTTTGCTGTTCCTTCGGGCAACTTTGGCAATATTCTGTCGGGTCACATTGCCCGCCAGATGGGTCTGCCGATCGCCAAGCTGGTTCTGGCCACCAACGAAAACAATGTGCTGGAAGAGTTCTTCCGCACCGGTATTTATCGTCCCCGTGGTTCCGAGCAGACATACGCCACGTCCAGCCCGTCCATGGACATCTCCCGCGCTTCCAACTTCGAACGCTTTGTGTTTGATCTGCTGGGCCGCGATGGCAGCAAGGTCAAGGCATTGTGGGAACAATTGGCCAAAGAAGGCCAGTTCGATCTGAGCGAGCATCTGCCACGCTTCCAGGAAGAGTTCGGCTTTGTGGCTGGTGCCAGCTCGCACCAGGACCGGTTGAACACGATCGCCCAGGTGAACGAGCAGTATCAGACGCTGATCGATCCGCACACGGCCGATGGCGTCAAAGTGGCCCAGGCCTACCGTGAAGATGGCATTCCCATGCTGGTATTGGAAACCGCCTTGCCCGCTAAGTTCTCCGAGACCATTGAAGAGGCCATTGGTCAGCCCGCTCCCGTGCCAGCGCACCTGGCCGGTCTGGCTGATTTGCCACAGAAAGTGGTGGTGATGGATGCGGACGTGGCCCAAGTGCGTCGCTATATCGAGGCACATGCCCCGCGCTGATACTCGTCACTGCGCTTGTGATGAGCAGGCGCCGGTCTAAGACTGGTTTAAAACCCCGATTTTGCTGTTCCCGCTGCTCTGATCCTTGTTCAGTCGGCGAATCAGGAAAGCATCAATCGGGGTTTTTTGCCTCTTGTCTGTGCCTGGCGTTCAGACAGACAAGGCGAGCTTTGCGAGGCGCGCTGAACCTTTGCTATCTTCTCTTCATCAAAAGAACACGATATGCAGGCATGATGACGATGGCCTGTGATATCGGCAGATAGGCGGTTCGTCTATTGAACATAGAAGAAAGGATAGAAAAATCATGAGTAAAACGACTCACGTGAAATTACGTCCCCTCGAGCGCGAGGACTTGCGCTTTGTGCACCTGCTGGACAATAACGCCAGCGTGATGCGTTACTGGTTTGAAGAGCCTTACGAAACCTACGGGGAGCTGGCAGCGCTGTACGATGAGCACATTCATGATCAGCGTGAACGTCGTTTTGTGGTGGAGTGGGAGGGGCAGCCCTCCGGTGTGGTGGAACTGGTGGAAATTGATTATGTGCACCGCCGGGCAGAGTTCCAGATCATTATTGCGCCCGAGTTTCAGGGCAAGGGCATTGCCTCACGGGCGACCAAACTGGCTATCGAGTACGGATTTGGGGTGTTGAACCTGTACAAGATCGTGCTGATTGTGGATAAGGAAAACCACAAAGCGATTCACATCTATCAGAAGTTTGGCTTTCAGGTGGAAGGCGAACTCAAACACGAGTTTTTCATCAATGGCCAATATCGGGATGTGGTGCGTATGCGTTTGTTCCAGGCTGATTTTCTGGCCGCTCACAAACCGGCGCAGACTTTGCTGACACCGTCGGCGCAATAGTGTCTTGCCCCAATGGCCCCTGTTTGAAGAGCGTCTTACGCGGGGCCTTGGTTGATGGCTGGGTTTCTTGGCATGACTTCGTGTGACTACCTGGATGCGTAGGGTGCATGTGCCAGTTTATGCAGGGTCGTTTTCAAAGAGCGGATGCCGTCATGCTCAGAGCAGCAGGAAAGACAGGGGTTCGGCACCCTCGTTTCGGCTGTGCTCTGCTTGAATCCAGGACTTACAGATGCGCCGCTGTCAGACCGCTGCGTACCGCGCCTTCCAGCACACCGGGATAGCCGGTATCAGTCCAGTCGCCTGCCAAACGAATGGCAGTCCAAGGTGTCGTCACGGAAGGTCGACGCAAGCCGGGCACGGCCGCAAAAGTGGCCCGTTTTTCGATAATCAGCTCGCTGGCCCGCACCGCAGGCATGGTTTTCATGTGCCGGGTTTGGCTGCGTACCTGGGCGATAATCGTGGCAATGGCTTGCTCCCGGTCCAGCGCCTGCAGGCGTACCGCATCGCTGATGACAATCCCCACCAGCGTTTCGCCGCTACCCGGTTTCAAGGCGCTGTGATCAAACAGCCATTGCCCGCCGCTGCCACTGCTATCGTCCAGCATCAACATGGAGTGGGGCAGATTCCAGGGCTGTTCCAGTTCCAGATAGAGGGTGGCGATAGGGATATAGCTGAACGCCTCCAGATCTGCCAGCAATTGTTCGCTGGCCGGGCTGCTAGGTAGGTTGTGGAGTAAACGTGCTGCCTGAACCGGCGGGCAAGCCACAATGGCGGCATCAAAGTGCAGCCCATCAATCTGAACTCCGGCTGCGTTCAGTTCCAGTCGCTGCACCCGGTGTCCCAATTGAAGTTGAATGTCGCGCAGCGCTGGCTCACACCAAAGCTGGCTTAAGTCGGTTAGCGGGATCAGGGTTTGGCTGGCTTGACGGGGACCGCCCAGGCTGTCGCGCAGGACATGGGCAAAGAGTTGGGCGCAGGCCTGCTCAATGGGCGTATTCATGGCGGCCACACACAGCGGTTGCCAGAATAGACGGATGACATGGCTGTCTTGCTGGTGTTGCTCCAGCAACTGCAATACCGTCAGGCCTTCAGGAGTGCGCCAGTGCTGTTTCATCAGCCAACGGCAAAAACGGGCCAGCTTGATTTTTTGTGACCAGCTCAAGCCTTGAGCACCCAGCAGGCCCGTCAATAGATGCAAGGGGGCGGGCAGGGGACGGTTGCGCAGACGAAAGTGGCCGTCAGCAGCAAGGACATCCAGATCCCGGCGTTGCAAACGGGCAGATTCATCCAGGCCCACTTCCCTCATCAAGCCCAGTGTGACGGAGTAGGCCCCCAGCAGGATGTGCTGGCCATTGTCGGTGTCGCGCCCCAGATTGGGGCTGTGGATGCGGCGTGCGCGTCCGCCTATGTGACGTGAGGCCTCAAAGACACTGACCTGATGGCCCTGCGTCTTTAAGCGCCAGGCAGCGGCACAGCCTGCCCAGCCCGCCCCGATCACCGCGACTTTCATCGGCCCAGTTTGCGTTGCAGGCTACGCCCGCCCGACACCCAGGTTTTCCAGGCCAGCCAGAACTTGCGGATGGGGGTCAGGGAGATGCGTTGTTCCAGTACATGCCAGCGTTCGTCAACAATTTCGAGCAGCAAGGCATGGTAGATGGCGGCCATCAACAGGCCTGGGCGTTGTGCCCGGCGATCTGCATCGGGCAGGGCGCGCATGGCCTGGCGGTACAAGTCCTGGGCGCGTTCAGTTTGAAAGGCCATCAAGGCCTCGAAGCGTTCCGAGTGCTGCTGATCCAGAATTTCATGGGGGGCTACGCCAAACCTATCCAGATCGTCCTGAGGCAGGTAGATACGACCACGTCGAGCATCATCGCCCACGTCACGGATGATGTTGGTCAGTTGAAAAGCCAGTCCCAGTTTTTGTGCGTAATCGCTGGTCTGTTCCTGGGTCTGACCGAAAATACGTGCCGACAGCAGGCCGACCACACCGGCCGCGTGCCAGCAGTAGCGCTCCAGCTCGTTCCAGCTTTGGTAGCGTACCTGATCCAGGTCCATTTCCATCCCGTCGATCACGGCCAGCAACTCGTCCTGTGGCAGCTCAAAGGCGTGGATATGCGGAGCCAGAGCCTGCATGACCGGATGCTGGGTGCGGCCTTCATACAGGTCGGCGACCTGTGTGCGCCACCATACCAGCTTCATGCGGGCAACCGACTCCTCGTGAACCTCGTCCACTACATCGTCGACTTCGCGACAAAAGGCATACAGGGCCGTGATGGCGCGTCGACGTTCGGGCGGCAGAAACAAAAAGGCGTAGTAAAAACTGGAGCCGCTTTGGGCCGCCTTGTTTTGACAATACTCGTCTGGGCTCATGGACGTTCAGGGTCGGTAAGAGGTACGGCTCAAGCCGCGGGTGATCAGGCGCAGCCAGTCCAGGCGGGACAGGGTGGGGCGGTGACTGAAGACATCAAACTCTACCGCTTCCAGTCGTTCCAGAATGCGCAGTCCGCCCAAGACCATCATTTTCAATTCCAGGCTGATTCGTCCGGACAGATGTGCGGACAAGATCAGGCCCGCTTGCAGACGCTGACGGGCATCGGTGACCAGCAACTGCATCATGTCCTGCCAGCGTGCATCGGCCTGGGGTTGCCGCAGCAGTTGAGTGCGAGCCTGGATGTAGTCGTCATCCAGATCATGCTGCGCCAGTAGATCCTGCGGAATATAGACACGGTTTTTGTGCCAGTCCACCGCCACGTCCTGCCAGAAGTTGACCAGTTGCAAGCCTGTACAGGTGGAGTCGGCCATCTCGACCCATTCTGGCTGGTGGGCCTGATACAAATGCAGCATCAGCCGACCGACCGGGTTGGCCGAGCGCGTACAGTAATCCAGTACCTGCGCCATATCGCTGTAGCGATGCGTGGTGACGTCCTGGCGGAAGGCGGACAACAGATCCATAAAGGGCTTGAGCGGCAATTGAAAATTGCGGATGCTGGCCGCCAATGGGACAAAAATCTCGCTGTGGGGCGAATCGGGCAGAACGGGCTGATGGTACTGCAGTTGCTCGATACTGGCTTCAAACTGCGCAAGCAGCTCCAGACGTTGGGCAGCGCTTAAGTAGCCTTCATCGGCAATGTCGTCGGCGCTGCGGGCAAAACGATAAATATCGGTGACGGGTCGGCGCAGGCGACGCGGCAGCAGCACAGAGGCGACAGGGAAGTTTTCATAGTGCTCGATAGACATAGTCCGCCAGTATACGGCTTTCGTTTCCACTAGGGCTGGTTTAGACTTTCGTATTGCTTCGGGGAGAACCATGCCACGTCCAATCTCGGCCACCATTCATATTGCGTCACTGCGTCACAATCTCGATATGGTTATTCAGAGCCTGAATAATGCTACGGCTCCATCTGGTGTAAAACGGCCCCATATCTGGGCCGTCATGAAGGCCAATGCTTACGGCCATGACATCGAAAATGCCGTGCGGGCATTCAGTGCCGCCGAAGGTATGGCGATGCTGGACCTGAAAGAAGCCATACGCTGCCGGGCTGCCGGCTGGACCGGTCCCATCATGTTGCTGGAAGGTTTTTTCCAGCCTGAAGATCTGGATGTGCTGGCTGAGTTTGGCCTGACCACCGTGATTCATTGCCACGAGCAGCTCAAGATGCTGGAGCAGTGGAAAGGCGGAGCGGCCCTGAACGCCATGGTCAAGCTCAACAGTGGCATGAACCGCCTGGGTTTCAGTGTGGATGATTACCCTGCTGCCTTTGAGCGCGCCCAACGGCTGCAAAAAGCGGGCAAGTTGGGTTCGGTGGGGCGCATGACGCACTTTGCGCGCGCGGACGACAATATTGATGCCACGTTGGAGCAGATTCGCTGCTTTAACCGGATTACCGATGGTTTGCCAGGCCCGGTCAGTGTTTGCAATTCGGCCGCTACCCTCAGCCCCGATCTGGGGGTTTACATGCCCTCTGGCCCGGATCATTGGGTGCGCCCCGGAATCTGTCTGTATGGCAGCTCGCCGTTTGCATCAATCAGCGCTGAAGATTTCGGTTTGCAGCCGGGCATGACCTTGGCTGCTGAAATCATCAGCGTGCGCGGCGTCAAGCAAGGAGAGGGTATCGGCTACGGCCATACCTATGTGGCAGAGCAGGCGATGCGAATTGGCGTGGTGGCCTGTGGTTACGCCGATGGTTATCCGCGTCATGCAGGAACCGGTACTCCGGTCACCGTCAACGGTGTCCGTACCCGTTTGCTCGGTCGTGTCTCCATGGATATGCTGGCCGTAGACCTCACCCCGGTGCCCGCCGCCGGTGTAGGCAGTCAGGCGGTGTTGTTCGGTCAAGGCGGGCCCAGTGTGGACGAGGTTGCAGCGGCTGCCGGAACCCTGGGCTACGAATTGATTTGTGCGGTGGCGCCCCGCGTGCCGCGCGTCGTCCAGAATTAACACCAACAAGGCATAGCCATGAAAAATAAATGCGTACTCGTTACCGGCGCTACCAAAGGAATCGGTTGGGCCATCAGCCAAAGACTGGCTGATGCCGGCGCTCATGTGGTGGGACTGGCCCGCCACACGGAAAATATTGATTTCCCCGGCTATTTGTATTCCTGCGATTTGAGCAATGCAGGAGAAACCGAGGAAATGCTGCGCGTCATCCGCGAAAAATACCCGGTGGATGCGGTAGTGAACAATGTAGGAATGGTCGCGCCTGAGCCTATTGGTCAGGTGGATCTGGGCAATCTCTATCAGGTGTTTGACCTGAATGTGCGCGTGGCGGTGCAGGTGGCCCAGGCTTTCATCCCGTCGATGAAGGCGCGCAAGGAAGGCCGTATCGTCAATATCTGCAGTCGTGTCGTGCACGGCGGTTTCGACCGTACCAGCTATGCCGCCGCCAAAAGTGCCTTGCTGGGATGTACCCGCACCTGGGCGCTGGAACTGGCTCCTTATGGCATTACCGTCAACGCGGTGTCTCCTGGTCCGATCGAAACCGAATTGTTCCGTGCCAACCATCCTGTCGGCAGTGAAGCCGAGCAACGCAGTCTGTCCTCCATTCCTTTAGGGCGTTTTGGACAGGCCGCGGAAGTGGCCGCGGCTGTCACCTTCCTGCTCAGCGATGAAGCGGCCTATATCACCGGCCAGAATCTGGGCGTGGATGGCGGCGGCAGCCTGGCCGGACGTTAAGGAATTATTATGGCCACCAGTACTCGTGCGGCCCGCAAGGCCAAAGTGGTATTTGTTTGCACAGAGTGCGGGGCAGATACACCCAAGTGGGCGGGAAAATGCCCTGCCTGTGGAGCCTGGAACAGTCTGCAGGAAACCGTGGAGAGTCCGGCCGCCGCCAGCGCCCACCGTTTTGCCTCTTTGGCAGGCTCCAGTCCGGTTCAAAGTCTTTCCGATGTGCAGGCGCGAGAGCTCCCGCGGGTGCCAACCGGCATTGGCGAGTTTGATCGCGTTCTGGGCGGCGGGCTGGTGGAAGGGGGCGTGATTCTGATCGGGGGTGATCCCGGTGTGGGCAAGTCCACGCTATTGTTGCAGGCCATGGCCGCTTTGGCCCAGCAAACCAAGGTTCTGTACGTCACTGGTGAGGAGTCTGCCGAGCAAGTTGCCTTGCGTGCCCGTCGTTTGGGCGTGCCAACGGAAGGGGTCGACCTGCTGGCCGAAATTCGCTTGGAATCCATCAGTCAGGCCTTGCAGTCTCATCAACCCAGCGTGGTGGTGATCGATTCGATCCAGACCCTGTATTCGGATCAGCTCAGCGCCGCTCCCGGCTCAGTCTCGCAGGTGCGAGAATGTGCGGCTCAACTGACGCGTCTGGCCAAGCAAAGCGGCACCTCCATGATTTTCATCGGTCACGTCACCAAGGACGGGACCTTGGCCGGTCCCCGTGTGCTGGAGCACATTGTGGACACGGTACTGTATTTCGAAGGCGATACCCATTCGTCTTTCCGCATGGTGCGCGCGTTCAAGAACCGCTTTGGGGCGGTCAATGAATTAGGCGTGTTTGCCATGACGGAAAAAGGCCTGAAGGGAGTCAGTAATCCCTCGGCCCTGTTTTTGTCGCAGCATTCCCAAACCGTGGCCGGTTCCTGCGTCATGGCCACCCAGGAAGGCACACGGCCCTTGCTGGTCGAGATTCAGGCCTTGGTGGATTCGGCGCATGTGCCAAACCCGCGTCGCCTGTCGGTGGGGCTGGAAAGCTCGCGTCTGGCCATGTTGCTGGCGGTGATGCATCGCCATGCAGGCGTGGTTACTTACGATCAGGACGTGTTCGTCAATGCCGTAGGGGGTGTCAAGATTACCGAGCCGGCGGCTGATCTGGCCGTACTTCTGGCCATATTGTCCTCGCTGAATAATCGTCCCTTGCCGCGTGGCCTGGTGGTGTTCGGGGAAATCGGCCTGGCCGGCGAAATCCGTCCTGCTCCTCGCGGCCAGGAGCGTTTGCGTGAAGCGGCCAAGCTCGGGTTCAGCATTGCCCTGATTCCCAAGAGCAATGCGCCGCGTCAGCCGGTTGAAGGCCTGGAAATCTGGGCGGTAGATCGGGTCGAGGACGCTGTCGATCGACTGCGCAACCTGTAATAGCCATGATAAGCCTTGAATTGATCCTGGCCTGCTTGCTGGGAGGCGCGCTTATTGGCTACACCGGTGGTGTCCTGGGCATTGGAGGCGGTTTGCTGGCTATCCCCTTGCTTGGCCTGGTGTTGGGCATGGACCAGCAAACAGCTCAAGGTACGGCGCTGATTATGGTGGTGCCCGCCGTGCTCATGACCGTGCGTCAGTACCATCGTCACAATCATATCGATTTTCGCCGGGCCGCCTTGGGGGCCATGTCTTCCATGCTCTTTACCTGGCTGGGCGCACGTCTGGCGCTGGGCATGGATGCCATCTTGCTGCGCCGTATCTACTCGTTATTTGTGATGGCGATCGCCTTGTATTATTTTGATCAGAGTTTGGGCTTTTCGCGGCGGCGCCGTCGCACTGGGACACCGCGGCCAGACCCGCAATCTTTTGGTCAAGCCTGGTATGTTGCCGTTGGCATGATGGCCGGTTTGGCGGGGGGAGTATTCGGGGTGGGGGGCGCAGTCCTGGTGGTGCCGTTTCTGACCAGTCGCATGGGCTACAGCCAGACCGGCGCACAAGGGTTGGCGCTGTCCATGATTATTCCGGGTACCCTGGTTGCATTGGCAACCTACGCTTTTCATGGTCAGGCCGCCTGGCAGGTCGGTATTCCCCTGGCGGTGGGCAGTTTGATGCTGGTACCTTTCGGTGTACGGCTGGCCCACCGGCTGCCCGAGAACCGCCTGAAGTTTATTTTTGCCTGCATGTTGGTACTGATCATGGCCTTGTTGCTGGTCCGAGCCTGAGGAGCCGTTGTGAGCGCCCAATCCGAAATTGTCTATTCTTTGCCGGGGGGCGGTGCCCTGCTGGCACCGGAGCTGGCCAAGCAGCTGGATCTGGAACCCCAGGCCTTGCAGCGCTGGTTCGAGGCCGCCTCCTACGGTGATCAGGCCAGCAAAGTGGGCCAGGGTGGCCGACAGGCCGCCTGGTTTGTGAACGGGCCCTTTGGCCAGGCTGTGCTGCGTCACTATCGCCGTGGTGGTCTGGTGGCCCGCTTCAATGAATCGGCCTACCTGTGGCAAGGGGCCTCGCGCACTCGCAGTTGGCGAGAATTTCAGGTGATGTCTTATTTGCACAACAAGGGTTTGGCCGTTCCCAAAGTGCTGGCCGGGGCATGGTGGCAACACGGTTTTTGCTACCGTGCGGCCTTGATAAGCCAGCGGGTGCCCGATGTGCAGCCTTTGAGTATGTGCCTGGACCGGGCCCGCCCCGAAGCGGTGGCGCACGAGATTGTCCGCATGCATCAATTCGAGGTTTGGCACGCTGACCTTAACGCCTACAATATTTTGCTGGATGCGAATGACAAAGTCTGGCTGATCGATTTTGACCGAGCACGACAGGGGCCTGTCAGCCCCGCCCAGGCGCTGGGCAATGTGCAACGTCTCAGGCGATCCTTGCTCAAAGTGTGTGGGTCGCAGGGCGACAGGTGGTGGCAGCAGATGTTTTCAGCTTACCGTCACGAAACGCAGCGTTAATTACGACTACGGGCTTTAAAAAAGCTTTATCATCTCGCCTTTTGGGTTTTTCGCTTTCGATAGGAAGGGGACTCGCGATGTCTTTTGGGATGAACACACCACAGGTGCTCGCTGGCCTGCTGGCCGCTGCCGCCATCATGCCTGTTGCACAGGCGCAGAATCAGGTTGTTAACGTTTATAACTGGGCTGAATATACAGCTCCCGACACCTTGTCCGGCTTTCAGAAAGCCACTGGGATTACCGTGCGGTATGACGTTTATGACAATAACGACACCTTGCAGGCCAAGCTGTTGACGGGTAAGTCGGGCTATGACGTCGTGGTCCCGTCCACCCATTACGCAGCCCGTCAGATCGAAGGTGGTTTGTTCCAGAAGCTGGATAAAAGTCAGATCCCCAACTGGTCTCACCTGGACCCGGACATCATGGCCCTGCTCTCGGATGTGGACCCGGGAAATGAGTATCTGATTCCCTGGGGTTACGGCACCAATGGCCTAGGCTACAACGTTACCAAGGTCAAGGAAATCATGGGCGAGCAAGTCGACCTGGGGAACTGGGACATGCTGTTCAAGCCTGAAAATGCCGAAAAACTGAAAGGCTGTGGCATTTCCATTCTGGATGAAGCCGCGCAGGTTTTTCCGGCCGTCCTGCACTACATCGGCAAAGACCCCAACAGCAGCAACGAGGCCGATTATCGTGAGGCTCTGGATCTGCTCAAACAGATTCGTCCATACGTGCGTCAGTTCAGCTCTTCGGGTTATATCGATGAGCTGGCCGCGGGCGATCTGTGCATGGTCTACGGTTTTTCCGGCGATGTCATGATCTCTGCCGACCGTGCGCGTCAGGCCAACAAACCCTACGCCATTGACTACTACATACCCAAAGGCGGGGCGCCGGTCTGGTTTGACACCATGGCCATTCCCAAGAGCGCGACCAATGTGAAAGAGGCGCATGCCTTTATCAACTACATTGAAACGCCGGAAGTACACGCCGCCATTACCAACACCATGTTCTACCCGAACGCCAATAAAGATGCGCGCGAGTTCGTGGTCAAGGAAGTGGCCGACAACCCCATGATTTACCCATCGCCCGAAGTCTCCAAGACTTTGTTCGTAATCAAACCGCAGCCATTGAAGGTGCAGCGTTTGCAAACGCGCCTGTGGGCTGAACTCAAGTCTGGACGTTAGGCATCATGCAAGATATCCGTACCGGAACCTCGCCCTGGATGGATGGCGAGGACGCTTTCGTGCGTGTGGACGAAGTCGTCAAGATTTTTGGCGACACCGTGGCTGTCCAGTCCGTGAGTCTGGACGTGGCCCGTCACGAGATTTTTGCCCTGCTGGGCAGTTCGGGCAGTGGCAAGTCGACCTTGTTGCGTATGCTGGCTGGATTCGAGGAGCCGACTTCCGGTCGGATTTATCTGGATAATGAGGACATTACCGACCTGCCGCCCTACCGGCGGCCGGTCAATATGATGTTCCAGTCCTATGCGCTGTTCCCGCATATGTCGGTCGAGGCCAATGTGGCCTTTGGCCTGAAGCAGGAAGGCGTGCCTCGCAACGAAATCCATGAGCGTGTCTTTGAGGCGCTGGATCTGGTGCAGATGGCTGGCTTTTCACGCCGCAAACCCAACCAGTTGTCAGGCGGGCAGCAACAGCGTGTCGCTCTGGCGCGTAGCCTGGTCAAGCGTCCCAAGCTGCTTTTGCTGGACGAACCCATGTCCGCCCTGGACAAGCAGATTCGTCAGAAGACGCAGATTGAACTGGTCAAAATCCTGGAACGCGTGGGCGTGACCTGCATTATGGTGACCCACGATCAGGAAGAGGCCATGACCATGGCCAGTCGTCTGGCAGTCATGTCGGATGGCCAGATCATCCAGTCGGGTACGCCGTACGATGTGTATTCCTTTCCGAACTCGCGCTTTGTGGCGGGCTTTATCGGTTCCACCAATCTGTTTACCGGTGTGGTGACGGTGGACGAGCCCGATCATGTGCATATCGAGTGCGAGGAGTTAAGCCGTCCGCTGTACGTTAGCCACGGGATCAGCGAGCCGCTGGGCATGGACGTGTACGTGTCCATCCGCCCTGAGCAGATCAAGGTCAGCCGCGAGCTGCCCTCCGAAGATACCAACTGGGGCCACGGCATCGTGACCCACGTGTCCTGGATGGGCAGCTACACCCGCTACCAGATCCGTCTGGATGCCGGCATGCTGATCGAAGCGCAAATGCCCAGTGGCACTTTGGCTCAACCCGACGCACCTGGCGTGGACGAAGAGGTCTACGTGTCTTGGTCTGATGACAGCGTAGCGGTGCTGAGCACATGAAAAATCTGTCCTGGCGCAAACTGCTGCCCACCAGTCGTACGCTGGTGGTGGCGCCCACGTTTTTGTGGATGATCCTGTTTCTGCTGGTGCCCTTTTTACTCGTGCTCAAGATCAGCTTTGCCGATCTTGATTTTGGGGTGCCGCCTTACACACCGTTGGCCCAGATTGCCGATGAAAGCATTTCCTTCGTGCTGAACCTGCGCGGGTATATTTTGCTGTTCAGCGACAATCTGTATCTGGCTACCTATTTCAGCTCCCTGAAGATGGCTGCGGTTACCACGATCTTCTGTGTGCTGATCGGCTATCCGGTGGCCTACTATATCGCCCGCTCGTCGCCGGCCGTTCGCAGCCTGCTGTTGCTGGCTGTGATTTTGCCCTTCTGGACATCCATGCTCTTGCGCGTGTATGCCTGGGTGGGCATTTTGCGTGGTGATGGTTTGCTTAATCAGGCATTGATGGGACTGGGGCTGATTGATGCTCCCTTGGAAATCTACCGTACCGATCTGGCGGTGTATATCGGTCTGATCTACGCGTATCTGCCGTTTTTTATCCTGCCCTTGTATGCCAATCTGGTCAAACTGGATATGCGCCTGCTTGAGGCGGCCTACGACTTGGGTGCCCGACCCTGGTCGGCTTTCTGGAACGTCACCTTGCCCATGTCCATGTCGGGTGTGGTGGCCGGTGCCATGCTGGTGTTTATCCCGGCGGTTGGCGAATACGTGATTCCGGAAATGCTGGGGGGGGCCGATACCTTGATGATGGGCCGGGTCATGTGGACGGAGTTTTTCAATAATGCCGATTGGCCGATGGCTGCGGCGGTAACCTGCGTGATGGTCTTGCTGCTCATCATTCCCTTGATCCTGTTCCAGTACAGCCAGATGCGACAAATGGAAGCACAGCGGGGAGGCCGTCGATGACCAAACCCAATCCCTGGTTGCGTGCCCTGGTCCTGACATTGGGCTTTGGCTTTCTCTACATTCCGATTCTGTTCCTGATCGTCTTTTCATTTAATGATTCGGCCATCATGACCTCCTGGTCGGGTTTTTCTTTTCGCTGGTACGAGTCCCTGTTTCAGGACAGGGCTTTGCTCAGTGCTGCCAAGCTGTCTTTTCTGATTGCGGTACTGACAGCGAGCATGGCCACGATTCTGGGTACCTGGGCTGCCTATGTGCTCGCGCGCATGGGGCGTTTTAAGGGCTTTGCCCTGTACATTGGCCTTGTCAGTGCTCCGCTGGTCATTCCGGAGGTGGTGCTGGGCATATCCCTGCTGCTGATGTTTGTGGAGCTGAATGCTTTGTTTGGCTGGCCGGAGCAAAACGGTATCTTCACCATCTGGATCGGGCACGTGGTGCTGTGTACCGCGTATGCCACGGTGATTTTGCAGTCGCGTATGCGTGAGCTGGATCGCTCGCAGGAAGAGGCGGCGCTGGACTTGGGCGCCACGCCCTTGAAAGCATTTTTCCAGGTTGTTCTGCCCTCGATTGTGCCGGCCTTGATGGCCGCCTGGTTGCTGGCCTTTACCCTGTCGCTCGACGATGTGGTGATTGCCTCTTTCCTGTCTGGCCCGGGCTTTACTACCTTGCCTGTGGAGGTGTTTTCGCGCGTACGTCTGGGCCTCAAGCCCGAGATTAACGCCCTGGCAACGTTGCTGATTTTGGTCATTGGTATTTTTTTCGTGTTCGCCAATCGCCTGCAGGCACGCCGCGAGCGCCGCGCTTGATTGATAAGGAGTTCTGCCATGTTCACCATGTACGGTTTGAAAAATTGCAGTACCTGCCAAAAGGCCATCGCCTGGTTTGAGCAAAACGGCCTGTCGCTCAGTTTTGTGGATTACCGCGAGCATCCTTTGGAAGCGGCTCGTTTGCAGCAATGGGCGCACGAGCTGGGTGGCTGGCCCAAGCTGGTCAACCGGGCTTCCATGACCTGGCGCAATCTGCCTGCGCAACGCAAAGAGCCGCAGGACGATGCCCAATGGCTGGCTTTGATTGCCGAGTTTCCCGCCTTGGTACGCCGCCCCTTGCTGATTACACCTGACGGTGAGGTCAGCGTGGGTTTCAATGAAGGCAAGTTTGCCGCTCGTTTTCTTAAATAAACCATGGGGGGCCAAGCCCCCCGATTTTTATATCTGCCATGTACACACAGTCCGAACTCAAACAACAGGTGGCGCAGGCCGCAGTTGAATACGTCCTTCCTTTCCTGACGCCTGATTCCATCTTGGGTGTGGGTACCGGTTCCACGGTCGATTTGTTTATTGATGCGTTGGCGATCCACAAGCATGCCTTCAAAGCCGCAGCGTCCAGCTCGGAGCGCTCGACGGCTCGTCTGCAAAGCCTGGGTATTGCGGTGCAAGACCTCAACACCATCGAACGCATGGACTGGTATGTGGATGGTGCAGACGAAATCGATGCGGCGCTGAACATGACCAAGGGAGGCGGCGGCGCCTTGACCCGCGAAAAAATCGTGGCTTCAGTGTCGGACAAGTTCCTGTGCATCGTGGACGAGAGCAAGCTGGTGGAGCGCCTGGGCGCGTTTCCCTTGCCGGTGGAAGTCATCCCCATGGCTAAAAACGCTGTCGCCCGTCAGCTGCGTGCCCTGGGTGGCACTCCTGTCGAGCGTGCGGGCTTTGTCACCGATAACGGTGGCCTGATTCTGGACGTGTCCGGTCTGTCCATTGAGGACCCGGCAGCCTTGGAGGCACGCATCAATAATATGCCTGGGGTGGTGTGTTGCGGCCTGTTCGCGATTGCGCCTGCCAGCGTGGCCTTGATTGCCGGTCAGCAAGGGGTGCGTACGCTCTTGGCTGACGGTTTCTGAATTTTAATGTCTCTGTCATAATCGGTGCTTAATCTATGAATGGATTAAGCGCTGGCGCGAGCCATTTTGCTGTTACAGAAGGCCACTATGAACGAACATACCAATAAGCAGTTTCACTCCGATCTGGAGGCTACCCGTTCACTGTTTTTGCAGATGGGCGGCATCGTTGAATCGATGGTCCGGAGTGCGACCGAAGCCTTGCAGACAGGGGATATGTCGCTGGTCGATCAGGTTCGCGAGCGTGAGAAAGAAATCAATCGCCTCGAGGTGGAGATTGACGAGCGCATCACCAACCTGATTGCCCGCAATCAGCCAACTGCCATTGACCTGCGCATGTTGCTGTCCATCTCCAAGATGCTGACCGATATGGAACGCTGCGGGGACGAAGCCGAGCGCATCGCCAAGATGGCGCGCCGTTTGCACGAAGGCACGGCAGGCTACGAGCCCGTTGTGGAGCTGCGCCACATGAGCGCCTCGGTCGCTGGCATGATCAACGATGTCCTCGATGCCTTTGCGCGTCAGGATGCGGTGCATGCGGCACAGATTGTGCGCAGTGACAAGGAAGTGGATCGTGAGTGGAAAGGTTCGTTGCGCCACATCATTACCTACATGATCGAGGACCCGCGCACGATCTCGCACTCCATCGACCTGATCTTTATTGCCCGTGCGCTGGAGCGCATTGGCGATCACGCCAAGAACATGGCGGAACGGGTGATCTACATGGTTCGCGGCGATGATGTGCGTCACACGGGTGTGAAAAACACCGAACGTACAGCGCGTGGTGAGCCGTTGCCAGAGCCGGAATCTGAAGACAAAGTCTGATTCTGATGTGGTGGGCCTGTGTGTTTCAAGCCTTGCATGCATCCATGCAAGGCTTGATTGCTTTCAGCACGTAGGGCGGCATCTGACTGCCGTGCCAGGACGGTAGGTTAAAAGCCCAGGCGATGGCCCAATGGTGCGCAGCCTGGGTAGAACCGGGTTCGAACGAGTACCGCGTCTTGCACGGTAATGAATGAGGGGTGCTCCCACCAGATAGGGGTCAGGGTAGGACGTGCCAGCAGGTAGCCTTGTGCCCCCTGTGCACCGGAATGGCGCACAAGGTCCAGATCCGCCTCATTCTCCACGCCCTCAATGATGACATAGGCGCTGTAGTCGGCGCAGACATTGACCAAATTGCGCAGCAAGTGCGTGGGTTGGCCGGGGCGTCGTGCTCGAAGCAAAATCGAGCGATCAATTTTCACAATATCCGCGTGGGTCTGTACCAGAAAGGCCAGGGTGCTGTTGCCTGAGCCGGTATCGTCCAGAGCAATGCGCGCCCCCAGGTTTTGCAGTTGGGCGATAAGACGCAAGGCTGTGGGTTTGTGGGCAATGGAGCCTGTCTCTGTTATCTCCAGAATAAGGCGTTGAGCGACATCCGGCCGGCTGTCCAGGTAGCTGAAGAAATCCTGCCACCATAAATCATCCTGCAAAGAGCCGGCAGACAGGTTGGCCCCCAGACACAGGGCAGGGTTGGCATTGAGTAGCCCCACCACACTTCCGAGCACGCTGCGATCCAGGCGTGAAATCAGCCCCAGCCGCTCCATGGCAGCTATTGCGTCGGGTAAGGAATAGTCCGCGCCGCGCGAGTGACGAATCAGGGCTTCCTCATAGAAGGCGGCACCCTGATGTTTTGCGTCCAGGTGATAAATGGGTTGAAAGGCCAACGCTAACAAGCCGTCTTGCAGGTCGTCCAGCATCCGGACCGCCAGGTTCATATCGTTCCGATAGGTCCTGGCCCAGACCTTGTGCCAGACAGCCAGTGTGGCGGGGTGATGGTGAGAGCTGGGGTTAGGAACCGGTGGATGGAGCAGGTCCGTATCGTACTGGCGACTGTCGTAGTGATAGGCCACTTGAGTATGCAGATAAATGCGCTTGTCGCCCTGGCTGATGGGGTCGCACTCCAGAGCAGCGCCCAGCAACTGGGCCAGGGCATTGGGGTGGGCACGTTGAAAGCGCGCCTGACTGCTCAGGCGGTGCAAGGTGATCAGAACATAGTCTCCCTGGATAAGCACCTCTCCAGCGTTCAGACCGCAGTCCAGTAGTCGCTGCTGCACCGTATCCAGCACAAAGCGATGAAACTCAGAACCATACAAGGCCTGCAGATAACTGAGATTGACCAGCCATAAACGCAAGTGGGTGGAGTAGGGGGCAATCTCGGGTAAGTCTAGGCGGCACATGAACTTCTTTTCCTGTGGGTAAAGCAGTAAGCGGCTGTGCGGTTCAGTGGCTCGGCGTTTGGCGCGTGCTTGACTGCGCAGACATGAACACGTGAGGGGCCTGTTTGGCTTGAGGGTCGGCAAACCGGTTATGGCTTGGCGTAGAAGTGGACCAAGGTAGGGGGCGGCTCTGGACAGGGTGTTCCTTAGCCCGTTATTCCTGTGTTTGTACTGCGTCCGCTACCTGGCTTGGACTCCCTGAGCGTGTATCAAGGCCAGCCGTGATTTTGTGCCTTGGGGCTCTGAGTAGCTTTTAAAAATGCTTTTTTATTTTGATTTTTGACCAGTCTGAAACGTAATTGTGGCGGAGGGTTTCATTTATTTACGTTCCTCTCGGGGGGGAAGTGCTGGGCGGAGGCGTGCGCAAAGAGGGAGGGCGGTGAGTGGAGAGCAATAAATAACCCCCGGAGCACGATGAACATGCTCCGGGGGCGGGTGTGTGGCCTGCTGGTACGTTTAGGCCTGGGGGGCGGTAAAGCCGTCGGCTTCCACGTCCTTGTCTTCAAACAGATATTGTTCCATCTGCTCTTTCAGGTAGCTGCGGGCACGGGCGTCAGCCAGATTCAGGCGGTTTTCATTGACCAGCCGGGTTTGCACTTCCATCCAGTTGGCCCAGGCCTGTTTGGAGATCGAGCGCCAGATTTTGGTGCCCAACTCGCCCGGATAAGGGGGGAACTCCAGGCCCTCGGCTTCCTGCTTGAGCTTCACACAGTGAATCATGCGTGCCATACGTATTCCTTTTTAATCAAATGCTTGAATGCGCGTATTGTACTGAGGGCATGGAGGCCGTCAAACCGGCCTGGAGTCGCTCAGCACGCCAGCTTATAGCTTCTTGATGAAAACCATGCTGTTGCGCGAACGGTTGTAATGCGATTGCTTGCCTTTGGGCAGATCCGACACACCGCCTTGGACAAACCCCCGTTTGATAAACCAGTGAGAGGTGCGGGTAGTGAGCACAAACAGGCGCTTGAAGCCCGCTGCACGAGCCTTGGCCTCGGTGTGACGCAAGAGGATTTCGCCTTCGCCCGAGCCCTGCCATTCCGGGTGGACGATCAGGCAGGCCATCTCGGCCATGCGTTCTTCTTCGTAGGGAATCAGGGCGACACAGCCATAGATAATGCCGTCATGCTCCAGAACGGTGAAGCGTTCCACTTCACGCTCAATGACCGAACGGCCCCGAGGCACCAGGGTGCCGTCAATTTCCAGGGGTTCGATCAACTGCACAATCGCGCCCACATCGTCCAGATTGGCCGGGCGCAAATCGTCCAGCGTGTCTTCCACCACCATGGTTCCCACCCCGTCGTGGGTGAAGATCTCCAGCAAGATGCTGCCGTCTTGCTTGTAGGGCACCAGATGCGCACGGGCAATGCCGCGTTTGACGGCCTGGGAGGCATAGCGCAGGAACGTGGAGCAGTCCTGGTCAAGTTTGCCTGACGCCAGCAGGGCATCGGCATCGGCGCGGGCCAGTTCCGAATCAATATCCAGATTGTTGGAATGACCAATATGCTCGGGTGTCAGGAAAATCAGTTTTTCCGCACGCAGCGCAATAGCTGTGCTGGTAGCCAGATCTTCCATGTCCAGGGTGAAGGCCTCGCCGGTTGGGGAAAAACCCAGTGGGGAGAGTAGAATAAGCGCTCCTTGATTCAGGATGACGCGCATGGCGTCCACATCAAGTTTGCGCACCGCACCCGAATGCTTGAAATCCAGGCCGTCAATCACACCGACAGGACGTGCGGTTACAAAGTTGCCCGAAATAATGCGGATCTGGGCATGGGACATGGGGGTGTTGGGCAAACCCTGGCTGAAAGCAGCTTCAATATCCAGGCGAATTTCACCCGCAGCTTCTTTGGCACACTCCAGAGCGACGGCGCTGGTCGGTTCCGTTCCTCGTCCAAACTGGGTGGTCTCGCCTTTCAGGCGTAGTTGTTCATTGACCTGGGGGCGTGAGCCGTGCACCAGTACCAGCTTGATGCCCAGGGCCGACAGCAGCGACAAGTCCGGAATCAGGGTGTAGAGCAGTCCATCATTGATGAGCTCGCCCCCAAAGGCCACCACGAACGTCTTGCCACGAAAGTCGTGCACATAAGGCGCCACCTCTCTGAACCAGCGCACAAATTGTGCTTGGGATTCATCAGGTGTGTCGATGGCGTTGTACGAGTCGGGGATGTCTGTGTTCATTGCGGGGGATCTTTGCGTCCAAATGGTTTCAAGCCAAAATTATAATGATGTCTGTACCAGAAACTACCTTTCATGCACGAGTCCGACGAATTGACTGAAAACCCACACTCTTTACCAACAATTTCTTATCCTGATGACCTGCCCGTCAGCGCCCGTCGGGCCGAAATTGCCCAGGCAATCAAAGACCATCAGGTGGTCATTGTGTGTGGTGAAACCGGCTCGGGTAAAACCACCCAGTTACCCAAAATCTGCCTGGAGCTGGGCCGCGGCCTGCAAGGCAAGATGATTGGCCACACCCAGCCGCGTCGTCTGGCCGCCACCTCGGTGGCCAAGCGTATTGCCCAGGAGCTGCAATCCGAGATTGGTGACTGGGTAGGGTATCAGATCCGCTTTAACGACAAGACTGGACCGCGTTCTGCCATCAAATTGATGACAGATGGGATCTTGCTGGCTGAGTCCCAGCGCGATCCCTTGTTAAGCCGTTACGACACCATCATTATTGACGAGGCCCATGAACGCAGTCTGAACATCGACTTTCTGCTGGGTTTTTTAAAGCAGTTGCTGCCACGGCGTCCGGATCTGAAACTGATCATTACCTCGGCCACGATTGATGCCGAGCGCTTTGCACAGCATTTTGGTCACAAGGGCAAGAATGCGCCTGTGATCGAAGTATCAGGCCGCCTGTATCCCGTCGATATTGTGTATCGCCCGATTCTGGACCCGTCTTTAGTCGATGCCGAGGAACGTCGTTCTGCCTCCGAGGAAGAACGGGATCTGATGCAAGGCATCGTGGATGCGGTGCAGGAATGCGCCCGACACGGTACTGGCGATATTCTGGTGTTCCTGCCCGGCGAGCGCGAAATCCGTGAAGCCACCGAGGCGCTGGAAAAAGACAAACCCAGCAACACCGTGATCCTGCCCCTGTTTGCGCGTCTGTCTCAGGCCGATCAGGAGCGTATTTTCCGCCCCAAAGGCAATGCCCGCCGGGTGGTGCTGGCGACCAACGTGGCAGAAACCTCGCTGACTGTGCCCGGCATTCGCTTTGTGGTCGATAGTGGTCTGGCTCGCATCAAGCGCTACTCCTGGCGCAACAAGGTCGAGCAATTGCGTATCGAGGCGATCAGTCAGGCCTCGGCCAGTCAGCGGGCGGGGCGTTGCGGCCGTATTGGCCCCGGTATCTGTATTCGCCTCTACGACGAGCAGGATTTCAACAGTCGTCCTCCTTTTACCGATCCCGAGATTTTGCGTTCCTCGCTGGCGTCGGTAATTTTGCGCATGAAGGCCCTGCATCTGGACGATGTGGAAACCTTCCCCTTTGTAGAGCCGCCCACTGGCCGCGCGATTGCCGATGGGTATCAAATTTTGCAAGAGCTGGGCGCACTGGACGAGCAACAGCGCCTGACCAAGGTAGGCCGGTCGCTGGCCAAACTGCCCGTGGATCCGCGTGTGGCCCGCATGATTCTGGCCGGACACGAGCATCATTGTTTGACGGAAATGCTGATTGTGGCTTCGGCCATGTCCGTTCAAGATCCGCGTGATCGTCCTGTTCATGAGCGTGAAGCAGCCAACCAGGCTCACGCCCGTTTCAATGACGACAAGTCCGAGTTTCTGTCCTATGTGAAGCTGTGGAACTGGCTGGAAGAACTGTCGCAGGAACAAAGCTCGCAGCGCAAGTTTGCCAATAGCGTCAAACAGGCCTTGCTGTCGCCGCTGCGCATTCGAGAGTGGCGGGATGTCCACACCCAATTGCGCAGTCTGGTGCAGGAACAGCGCTGGGTCGCCAATCCCTCGCCGGCGACCTATGAGCAGGTGCATCTGGCCTTGTTGACCGGCTTGATCGGCAATATTGGCTACAAGAGCGAAGAAACCGGCGTCTATCAAGGCACGCGTGAATTGCGCTTTGTGATTCACCCCGGTTCCAAGCTGGTCAAAAAAGCGGGCCGCTGGATTCTGGCGGGCGAGCTGATGGAGACCACACGGCTGTTTGCTCGCTGTGTGGCCCGGATCGAGCCGCAATGGATTGAAAAAGTCGGTGCCCATTTGCTGCGCAAAACCTGGAGTGATCCGCGCTGGGAGAAGAAAGCCGGCCAGGTGGTTGCGAACGAGCGGGCGACCTTATATGGCTTATTGATTTACAGTGGCCGTCGCATTCACTTTGGCCGGATTGATCCGGTGCAGGCCCGCGAACTGTTTTTGCGCCAGGCCCTGGTACCGGGCGAAATAGATTCCAACCTGCCTTTCCTGCGCCATAACCGTCAGCAGATTCAAGCAGTGGAACGCCTGGAGCATCAATCGCGTCGTCCTGATATTTTGGTGGACGAGGAACTGATCTACGCTTTTTACGACCAGCGTATTCCCAAGGACGTGTATCAGACAGCCACGCTGGAAAAGTGGTTCAAGGGCCTGACCAAAGAACAGGCCAAGGGCCTGGAGTTAAACCGCGACGAGCTGATGCAGCATGACGCTGCCGGTATTACGACGGAAGTGTTTCCGCGTTCGGTCCAGTGGCAGGGCGTGAAAATGGCGCTCGACTACCACTTCGAGCCTGGTTCAGTGCGCGATGGAGTAACGCTCAGTGTGCCTTTGTTCGCCTTGAACCAGATCGATGCGGCCCGCTGCGAGTGGCTGGTGCCGGGCATGCTCAAGGAGAAGGTGTTGGCCTTGTTGAAGTCCTTGCCACAGCGTATCCGTCGTCACTGCGTGCCGCTGCCCGAATATGCGGCTGCTTTTCACCAACGCTGGTTCGACAAGGCATCCGATCCGGGCATGAGTTTGCTGGATGCGATATCCCAGGATATGTGGGAGCAGGTCAAGCAGCGGCCACAACGCAGTGACTTCAAGCCCGAGACGCTGGCCACCCACCTGTTCATGAACTTTCGGGTGATCGACGAGCATGGACGCATGTTGTCGGGCGGTCGGAATCTGGATCAGCTCAAAGCTGAGCACGGACGTCAGGCCCAGGCCTCGTTCCAGCAACTGGCGGCCAGTGATGAGCAGGTGGCGCAGGTGTTGGAGCATGAGCAACTGAGCAGCTGGAGTTTTGGTGAACTACCCGAGCTCATGGAAATCAAGCGCAAGGGACGCAGCTTCATCGGGTACCCGGCCTTGATCGACAAAAAGACCCATTGCGATTTGGACGTATTTGACGATCCGGCCCAGGCCCAGCGTCATCATCGCCAGGGATTGCGACGCTTGTTCCGCTTGGCCTTGCGTGAGCAGGTGCGCTTTCTGGAGAAGAACATAACAGACCTGACGCGGATCAGCATGCTCTATATCAATCTGGGTACGCAGGAGCAGTTACGTGATCAGATTATTAATGTGGCCCTGGAACAGTCCTGCATGATGGAGCCCTGGCCTAAGAATCAGGCCGAGTTTGAAGCGCGTGTGCAAGAGGGGCGCAGCCGTCTGGGGCTGGTAGCCCAGGAGGTGGCGCGTCTGGCGGGCCAGATCCTGAATGAGTGGAGTGCGGCGCAAAAAAAACTGGCGCAGATTAAAGCACATCCCGAGGCATTGAAAGACATTCAACAGCAATTGAATGTCCTGATGCCCACCTTGTTTCTGGAAAGTAATGAGTATGCCCAGTTGGCACATATGCCGCGTTATTTGAAAGCCATCCAGACGCGGGTGGACAAGCTGCGCGCCGACCCGGCCCGCGATCAGCGTCTGATGCAGGACATGGCGCCCTTGCTGATGAAGTATCAACGTGCTGTTGCCGCTCTTAAAGGGGCCTCTGACCGCGGACTGCGCGATTTTCGCTGGATGCTGGAGGAGCTGCGCGTATCGTTGTTTGCCCAGGAGCTGCGCACACCCATGCCGGTGTCGGTCAAGCGTCTGGAGAAAGCCTGGGCTGCGCTGCAGCGTTAGGCCCTTGGCGCTTCGGTGTTCCCACCAGGCCCGCCTTCGGGTTGGGGACGCCCGGGCCGCTAGCCCCTCTCTGCGTCGATGAGCCTGCTTTTTAAGGCAGGCTCATCGGCTGCAGTCTTATTTCAGAGCCACCAATGTCGATCGGCTTAAGTACAATTCCATCATGAGCGAAATCACCCCTTCCTTTGTCCATTTGCGATCCCACTCGGAATTTTCCGTGGTGGACGGCATCGCCCGTATCCCCGAAATGATTAAAAAAGCGCAGGCCTATGGTCAGCCCGCGCTGGCCTTGACGGACCTGTCCAATTTGTTCGGGCAGATCAAGTTCTATACCTCGGCACGCAAAGCCGGGCTGAAAGCCATCATGGGATGTGATATCTGGCTGCAGAACGAGGAAGACCGTGAAAAACCGGCGCGCTTGCTGCTGCTGGTGCAAAACGAGGCGGGTTATTTAAGTCTGTGTGATATTTTGACTCGAGCCTGGCTGGGCAACCAGTACAAGGGGCGCGCCGAAGTGCAGCGTGCCTGGCTTAAGGAGTGCAGCGGTTTGATTGCGCTGTCCGGTGGCCGCATGGGGGATGTCGGCCAGGCCCTGGCCGATGGCAATCTGGAGTTGGCTCGTGAGTGTGCCCATCACTGGGAGTCCTTGTTCCCCGGCGCTTTTTATATCGAATTGCAGCGCAGTGGCGCGGACGGTGATGAGCTATACGTGCAGGCCGCCATGCGTCTGGCTGCGGAGCTGGACTTGCCGGTCGTGGCCACGCACCCGATTCAGTTCATTGCGCCAGAGGACTTTCGGGCTCACGAAGTGCGGGTGTGTATCGCCGAAGGCGAGCAGTTGGCCAATCCCAAGCGGGTCAAGCGTTTTACGCCGGAGCAGTACTTTCTGAGTACGGATGAAATGCAGCAGCGTTTTGCCGATGTTCCCGCTGCACTGGAGAACACGCTGGAGATTGCCAAGCGTTGCAATCTGGAACTGGAATTGGGCAAGCCTTATCTGCCCGATTTCCCAACGCCTGAGGGTATGTCGCTGGGCGACTTTCTGATTCAACAGGCCCAGCAAGGGCTGGAAAAGCGTTTGCTGCAGCTCTATCCCGATCCGGCCGAACGCGAAAAACAGCGTCCCACTTACGAGGAGCGCCTCTCTTGGGAATGCAACACCATCATTTCCATGGGTTTTCCGGGCTACTTCCTGATCGTGGCGGACTTTATCAACTGGGGCAAGCACAATGGCGTGCCCGTGGGGCCGGGTCGGGGATCGGGGGCGGGCTCCCTGGTAGCGTACAGCATGGGGATTACCGATCTGGACCCCTTGCGCTATGACTTGCTGTTCGAACGTTTCCTGAACCCTGAACGGGTCTCCATGCCTGACTTTGACGTGGACTTTTGTCAGGACAATCGCGAGCGCGTCATTGATTACGTCAAACAAAAATACGGTCGGCAGGCCGTCAGCCAGATCGCGACTTTTGGCACCTTGGGTGCGAAAGCGGTGGTGCGTGACGTGGGCCGGGTGCTGGAGCTGCCCTACAGCCTGTGCGATGGCTTGTCCAAGCTGATCCCGTTCAACCCTGCCGATCCGTGGACGCTGGAGCGGGCGCTGGCCGACGAGCCCGCCTTTCGCGAGCGTTACGAAAATGACGAGGAAGTCAAAGCGCTGATCGATCTGGCCCGTCCGCTGGAGGGGCTGACGCGCAGTGTGGGGATGCACGCCGGGGGCGTTTTGATTGCGCCGGGCAAGTTGATCGACTTTTGCCCCCTGTACGCGCAGCCAGGCCCGGACGCCAACGCCGTATCGCAATATGACAAGGACGATGTGGAGGCTGCCGGTCTGGTCAAGTTCGACTTTTTGGGCTTGCGCAACCTGACCATTCTGGATTGGGCGGTGCGCTATGTGCGCCAGTTCAACGCAGACAAGCGCGACTTTGACATCATGGCGCTGCCATTGGATGACGAGGCTTCCTACAAGCTCTTGTGCGAAGGAAATACCACGGCGGTGTTCCAGCTGGAATCGCGGGGCATGAAAGAGCTGCTGCGCAGTTTGCGGCCCTCAACCTTTGAAGACATCATCGCCATGCTGGCTTTGTATCGCCCGGGTCCGCTGGAGTCGGGCATGGTGGTGGATTTCGTGAACCGTAAACACGGTCGCGCCGAGGTCGATTATTTCCACCCTGATCTGGAAAGCACCCTGAGCAGCACTTACGGGGTCATTGTTTACCAGGAACAGGTGATGCTGATCTCGCAGATCATCGGTGGCTACTCATTGGGGGGCGCCGACTTGCTGCGCCGCGCCATGGGCAAGAAAAAGCCCGAGGAGATGGCCAAGCATCGTGTGCTGTTCCAGGAAGGGGCCGTCAAAAAAGGACACGACCCGGAACTGGCGGTCAAGCTGTTTGACCTGATGGAAAAGTTTGCAGGCTACGGCTTTAACAAGAGTCACTCTGCCGCCTATGCGCTGATCGCCTATCAGACGGCGTGGCTCAAGGCCCACCATCCCGCCGAGTTTCTGGCCGCCACCTTGTTGTCCGATATGGACGATACGGACAAGGTACAGATTTTCTGGAAAGACGCCCTGGCCAATGGCGTGGAAGTACTGCCACCCGATATCAATGCCTCCAATTACCGGTTTGAGCCGGTCAAGGATAGTTATACCGAAAAAGGCCTGCCGCCCCGCACCATGCGCTATGGTCTGGGGGCGGTTAAGGGAACCGGCCAGGCGGCAGTTGAGGCCATTGTGGAGGCTCGCAAACAAGGCGGTCCTTTTACCAGCCTGTTTGATTTCTGCCGTCGGGTGGATCGTCATCAGGTCAACAAGCGCACGATTGAGGCGCTGGTGCGGGCAGGCGCCTTTGACTCGATCGACGACAATCGGGCCGCCTTGCTGGCCAGTATTGGTGCCGCCACCGAGGCCGCGGAGCAGGCTGAACGCAGTGCCAATCAGTCCTCTTTGTTTGACGACGATTCCAACGATATTGTGGAAGGCGAAGTGGCCAAAGTGGCCCCGTGGAGTCTGCAGGATCGCTTGCGCCAGGAAAAGACGGCACTGGGTTTTTACTTCAGCGGTCACTTGTTTGATGCCTGGCGCGATGAAGTGCGCCGTTTTGCGCCCACACCACTGGCCCGTCTGGAGGCATCACGCAGTGCGCAGTGGTTTGCAGGAGTGCTCTCGGCCGTGCGTGTGCGCATGACCCGTCGTGGCAAGATGCTGTATGCCATGCTCGATGATGGCTCGGCCCAGTTGGAAGTCGCCATTTTCAATGAGCTGTTTGAAGAGCATCGTCAGCGTTTGAAAGAGGATCAGTTGGTCATCATTCAAGGCAAGGTCAGCAATGACGATTATACCGGCGGCCTGCGTATCAATGCGGATGCCATTTTTGATTTGCAACTGGCTCGCGAAGCGCGCGCCAGTTGTTTGAGCATCGGGTTGAATCATCATGCTGACGCGCAGCGTCTGCACAGTCTTCTGGCCCCGCACCGTGCTCAGGAGCAGGGCGGCGTGCCGGTTGAAGTGCAGTTACAGCGCCCCGATTATGAGTGTGTGGTTCAGTTGGGAGCCCAATGGCGCGTACGTCTGGCCGACTCCCTGCTGGAGCAACTGGAAGCATGGGACGCGACCACGGATGTGGAGATCAGCTACCGATGAAGCCGTTGCGCATTCTGCATTCGGAAGCCGCCACCAGCTTTGGCGGTCAGGAAAACTACATCCTGCATGCCATGCGCATTCTGCGAGAACGCGGGCATCAGGTAGAGGCGGCGTGTCAGCCGCATGCACAATTGACCGAACGGTTGCGTGATGAGGGCTTTGTTGTTCATACCTTGCTGATGGATGGTACGGCCAATTATCTGCGTGGCGTACGCCACTTGCGCCGCGTGTTGCGCCAGGGGCGGTTTGATGTCTTGAACAGTCACAGCCGTCGCGACACCATGTTGGCCGGCGTGGCAGCTCGCCTTGCGGGCACTCCCTTGATCGTGCGCACGCGCCATCTGGCCAAGAAGGTGGGCTCTTTGATGTCTTACACCATCGTGCCCAAGCGAGTGATTGCACCCAGCGCCTACGTGCGAGATCACCTGATCGAGCGGGGGGTGAAACCCGGGCAGGTGCAAGTGGTCTACCCCAGTGTCGACCCGGCGCGCATAGACCGTGCACCTGTGCTCGATTTGCGTGCGCAATTGGGGCTGGCCTCCGATACCTTGCTGGTGGGCTGTGTTGCCGTGTTGCGGCGCGATAAAGGGCATCATGAGTTGATTGTTGCCATGCAGACCTTGTTTGCCCGTTATCCCAAACTGCATCTGGTGCTGGTGGGAGGGGGGTCGCCGGGCTATGAGCAATTGCAAGCCCTGATTGCCAGTCTGGGCTTGCAGAGCCGTGTGCATTTGTTGGGAGCCCGTACCGACGTGCCGTCGATTCTTCCCAATCTGGATGTGTTCGCCCTGGCTACCCACATGGAAGCCTCGGGGACGGTCTTTGCGGAGGCAGGGTGTGCAGGCATTCCTGTTGTGGGAAGCCGCGTGGGCGGTGTGCCGGAAATGATGCAGGAGGGCCGTAGCGGTTTTCTGGTGGACCTGCATGATCAGCAGGCGTGGGGGGAGGCGTTGGAGCAATTGATTCAGAACCCCAGATTGCGGCAGGAGATGGGCGCCGCTGGCCGCCTGTTCTGTCGTAGTGACGAGCGTTTTACGCCAGTTGCCATGGGCGATCGGCTGGAGGGCGCTTATTATCGCTGGCTAAAGGAGCTTCAGGGATGAAAGTGGCCCATACCGTGCCCGTGATGATGTATCACCATGTCACCCCGCAAGGGGGCATGATCAATGCCAGTCCCGAGCATTTCGAGCAGCATTTGCAATGGTTGAAGAAAAACGGCTGGACCAGCCTGACAAGCGCGCAGTTTGCTGGCCATTTGCAAGGTCAGGGCGTACCACCCAAATCGGTGTTGATTACCTTTGATGATGGTTACCTGGATAACTGGGTCTACGCCTATCCCTTGCTGAAAAAGTATGGCTTTAATGCCGTGATCTTCCTGGTGACAAGCTGGATCAACGAGGGGCCTGTGCGTCCTTGTCTGGGCCAGGGCCAGGAGTTGCCTGTATGCCCGGACCATCGGGAATGCGAAGCACGGATTGCCCAAGGCCGGAGCGATGAAGTGATTTTGCGCTGGAGTGAAATTCACGCTATGCAGGCCGATGGGGTGTTTGAGTTCCATAGCCATACCCATACCCATACTCGCTGGGATCTGAGTGAGCAGCGCGATCAAAAGAATGACAAGATGCGCTGGGAGCTGGAGCAGTCCCGCAAAACTCTGATCGCCAACATGGGAATGGTCTCAGACCAGTTGTGCTGGCCTCAAGGTTATTTTGATCCGGACTATGTGCAGCTCGCCCAGCAGGCGGGCTTTCGCTATTTGTACACAACGCGAGCCTTTGGCTCCAACCAGCCCGGCAGTGATCCTTTGCATATTTATCGTTTTGCCGTGCGCGATACCACGGGCGTGTCCGTCGGGCGCAGGCTGAACGTGGCGGTCCATCCCGTGATCGGGCCGATTTTCAACAGGTGGAAAGCATGGCGCCGTCGTCAACGACAGAAGTAACAGCAGTCGCCCCCTTGGGCAGCGGGGCGCGCCTGTCCGTTATCGTGATCACCAAAAATGAACAGACACACATTCGTGCCTGTCTGGAGTCGGTCGCGTTTGCGCACGAGATCATCGTGGTGGACTCCGGCAGCACGGATGAGACGGTGGAGATTGCTCGCGCCATGGGGGCGAAGGTTACGGTCACTTCAGACTGGCCTGGGTTTGGACCGCAGAAAAACCGGGCATTGGATCAGGCTACGGGCGACTGGGTGTTGTCCATTGATGCGGATGAGCGCGTCACCCCTGAGCTGGCGCAGTTGATTCAGCAGGAAATCGCCCAGCCTCAAGGCACGGCGTACCGGATCGCACGCCTGTCTGAGTTTGCCGGGCGCTGGATGCGTCATAGTGGTTGGTGGCCGGATCGGGTCTTGCGCTTATTCAAGCGCGGTACGGCTCGTTTTAATGAGGCCAAAGTCCATGAAAGCGTACAGACTACCGCGCCCGTGCTCACTTTAGAAGGCCATTTTCTGCATTACCCCTACGCCAGTCTGGAAGTGTTTATTGACAAGATCAACCGCTATTCCTCGGATGCGGCGCGCCAGATGCAGGCCAAGGGCAAGACGACTAGCCTGCCCGCTATTGCAGGCCACGCCAGTTGGACGTTTGTGCGTCACTATGTCGTTCGGCGGGGTTTTCTGGACGGACCGCAGGGCTTTATCCTGGCCTGCATGGCCGCTTCGGGCAGTTTGTTTCGATATAGTAAGCTCTGGTATTACACCCGCCAGAAGTCTGATTAGCCCCTTATAATGCCGCCTATGATTCCGATACTTATGTACCATCAGGTCGGCGTGCCCGCGCCCAAAGGCTCGCCGTATCGTGGTTTGACCGTGCATCCCACCGACTTCCGGCGCCAGATGACCTGGCTCAAGCGCTTGGGTTACCGGGGCCTTTCCATGGCCCAGTTGATGCCGTACCTGCGCGGTGAAAAGCAGGGCAAGGTGGTGGGGATCAGCTTTGATGATGGCTATCGAAACGTCTTTCAGAACGCCATGCCGGTGCTGGACGAGTTGGGTTTTACCGCGACCAATTACATTGTTGCCCGTCATCTGGATGGCTCCAATTTCTGGGATCAGCCCAAAGGCGTACCGCATTCCGGTCTGATGTCCTTGCCCGAATTGCGGGCCTGGGTGAATGCTGGGCACGAAGCGGGTTCGCATACGCTCGATCATGTACATTTGACTGATGTCTCTTCGGAAATTGCGCATTACCAGATTGCGCAATCCAAGGCAGAGCTGCAAGAGGCGTTGCAAGTAGAGGTCAGCGCCTTTTGTTATCCCTATGGGGATCAGAATCAGGGGATTCGCGAGCGGGTGCGTCAAGCGGGCTACCTGAATGCCACCACCACCAACCGGGGGCTGGCCCGTCTCGATGATGATCTGTTTGACCTGCCACGTGTCACTGTCTCGCGTTCCACGAATATTTTGCGTTTCCTCCAAAAATGCGTGACGCGGCTGGAAGACAAGCGCCGGACGGTATCCCGCTCATGAGCTCAGGGCAAGCCCAGGATACTGACGTGGCGATTCCCGAGCGCCTGCGCATTGCGTTTGTGGTCGACCGCTTTGGCAACCGCTTCGGGGGCGCCGAGGCCTATGGCGTTGAACTGATGCGCGAGTTGGCGCAGCACCATGAAATCACTGTCTTTGCACGCGAATATGACAGCCGCTGCGACCTGAAGCTGGCCTATGTCCCTATCCGTCATTGGTCACGCTGGCCGGGCTGGATACGCGGTATCCTCTTTGCGCGCCAGGCGGCCAAGGCCACTGCCCAGGGCTTTGATATCGTTCATTCGCATATGAATGGTTGGTGTGGTGATGTGGAGGTCGTTCATGTGACCCCCGTTCGTTTTAACTGGCGGGTGCGGCCTTTGCCCTGGCTGAAAAAGCTGGGCTCGTATTTCAGCCCTCGGGTCTGGGGTTATCTGGGTTTGGAAAAGCGTCGTTTGCGTCCTGGACCGCATGCTGTTGTTGCGGTATCGGGATTGATTGCCGAGCAATTGCAGCAATCGTATGGCAATGTGCATGATTATCCGGTGATTGCTCCCGGTGTGCTTATGCCCAAAGCGGACCCTCAGGGAGTCGAGCGTGCCCGTGTTCGCGAGTCCCTGGGTTTTAACAAGGAACAGGTGGTGTGCCTGCTGGTGGCACGCAATCCGCTGCGCAAGGGCTTAAATACCGTCTTGCACGCCCTGGCGACACTACCCGATCATTACCGTCTGCTGGTTGTAGGAGGGAAACCAGGGCTGCGGGATCAAATTCGACAGCAGTTGCAGGCCTTGAACATGCAGGATCGCGTGATCTTGCAGGGGGAAACGTCCAACGTCGAACCGTTTTATCGTGCTGCCGATATTTACGTACACCCCACCCTGAATGACAGCTTTGGCATGGCGCCTTTAGAGGCTATGTCTTATGGCTTGCCCGTGGTCTTGAGTCCGGCCCCCTGGTGTGGCTTTGCCCAGTATGTGCAGGGTGGCTATCATGCGCTGTTGCTCAGCCATCCCGAAGATGCCCGGGAATTGGCCCAAGGTATCGAGGCAATCAGCAAAAATCCGGTGATGGCACGCAATCTGGTCGAAAATTCTCGTGAACTGCTTGTCCAGTTCAGTTGGCCGGCCGTGGCAGCGCGGTATCAAGACCTGTATCAAAAAGTGTTGCGTCGCCGCCAAGCATAAGGCTGCCCAAGACCCGTTTTTCTCTTTTACTGATATAAAAACGCCCGAGCTGGTGTTCAGTCATTGTTCAGCTTGTGAAATAGCGGATACACTTTGTGGCCGGTAGATGCTTGACCTGAGCATTTACTTGTCATCCACAGCCGCTGATGGAGCGAGTTTTGAAGGTCCTGATCACGGATATACACCACGGTAATGGCGGCGGCCATGTCACCTATATTTTGGGGTTGTTGCGCGGACTGTCGCATCGGTGTGACTTTACGCTGGCGGCGCCGACAACGGGTCGTTTATATCGCGAAGCCTCCCAGATCCCGGGGGTCAGGGTGCTGCCGGGCTTTTACACAGCCCGAGTAGGGGCCGCTTTGTCTGAAATGTGGCGTCTGCGCCATTTTTTGCGGCGCGAGAGCTTTGATATCGTGCATTGCAACGGCAGTACCGATCATCGTCATGTCATGATCGCCAGCAAGATGCTGCCCAAGCCCCCCGTCATTATCTGGACCAAACACAATACCAATCGCGTTCACAGTCTTGGCAATCGCTTGCGAGCACGCTTTGGAACCGATCTGTGTATTGCTGTCAGCGATTATGTGGCGCAACAACTGGCCCATTCGGATTATCGACGTTGCACGGTTGAGCGGATTTACCATGGTCTGGACCTGGAGCATTATCGTCCGGTCAGTCGGCAGGAAAAACAGGCTGCCCGTCTGGCGCTGTTTGGTCCGGGCGTGACAGAGGACTGTCTGGTTCTGGGCTCGGTAGGGGGAACGGATCTGGAAAAGGGCTGGCTGCTACTGGTGCAGGCCGTGGCCCGTCTGGAGCCCGCGCTGAAACAGCGCGTGCGGATTCTGGTGGCTGGCGATCCGCCAGCCCCTGCGGTCTGCGAACAGGTACAGGCCTTGGGGTGTGCGCAACAAGTGGTGTTTCCCGGATTGGTCAAAGACGTTCGTTCGGTATTGGCAGCGTGTGATGTCGGTTTTGTCTTGTCGTATAAAGAGTCGGCATCTTATGCGTGCTACGAGTCGTTGGCATTGGGGCTGCCGGTGCTGATCTCCAACGCGGGCGGTTTGCCAGAGAGCATAGAGCATCAGCATGAGGGCTGGGTAGTGCCATGTGGTGACGTGGCGGCCATTGAAACTCACGTACGGGACATGTTGTGTCAGAAATACTGTCTGCATACGGTGGGTAAACGGGCCAGAGTCAGAGCAGAAAAACGGTTTGATGCACAGCGTTTTTCATTAGATACCTATCAGGCCTATCTGAAAGCGAAAACCGGCAGCTAAGCGTCCCTGGTAAAAAAAGAGACATTCTGGACTTGAGCCTGAATGTCTCTTTGTTTAAGACTTCAAGCCAGGAGCGGTCAGCGTTTCCAAGGTGCTTAACCAGATCAACGCATCCTGCCGCTTTTCCCCGCACATTTCCCGACTAGCTTGCAAGCCAGAGCAACAGGCCGGCCGCTCTGGCTGACCAAAAATTCGGCATCGCTGTTGTTCATCAAGCTGGATACAGGGCACACCAGCGGGTTTGCCGTCGGGCATACCGGGAATGGGGCTGGAGATCGAGGGGGCGATACAGCAGGCCCCGCAGTCGGAACGACAGATCATGCGGCCCATCCTCGGGACCAGTAAACCAGAATTCCAACGTATTCCTTGATGATGGAACGGCTCGATTGCAAGGCCATCAGACTGGGCTTCCACAGGGAAAAGCCGGGACTGTTCGGTACCGTCAACTGTGGAGCGGCGCCTGCCGCAATCACATTGACCCCTTGCTTGCGAAAAATGGCCATGGCTCGAGGCATGTGCAGGGCAGAGGTGACCAGCAGAACCCGTCTGGCTTGCTTTTCCTGCAGCAACTGGGCCGTGTACTCGCCGTTTTGCTGGGTGGTCAGACTATTGTTTTCCATCAGTGTGGCGGAAGCGGGAACATCCAGATTGATCAGGGTGTTAGCCATGACCTGGGCTTCACTCACCCCGCCGTCCAGGGCTGCGCCGGACAGGACGATATAGGGGGCCCGGCCCGCCTTATAGAGTTCTGCAGCCCGCTCTACCCGTGCCGAGGTTCTTTGCGCCGTCTGTGGCAAAAACCAGTTGCTGCGGTTTTGGGCTGTATGCCCTCCCAACACCACGATGGCATCGGCTTGTTCCACCTGGGCGGCAGGCTGGTAAGGATACATCTTCTCCAGATAGCCACCGGCATACAGGCTGGTGGCGGGCAAGGACCAGGCGCCTGTCCAGAGTAAGCCGGCCAAGGCCAGCGCAGCGGCAGTTTTTCGCAGACGCACGATAAACAGCAGGACCGCCACTAGCAGCAGGGCGGCAAACAAATTCAGTGGAATGACCAGGCTGGTCAGAATGCTCGATAGGCTCATGGATGTTCCCGCTTGGACTCCAGGACATGTACCACCTCGTCCAACGTCGGCCATTGACCATCCCTACCCAGGCAGATCGCCCGTGGAGACCAGGGGCCGGTATCTTCGGGGTTGGTGACGCCACAGAGGGTCAGTTGCTGGGCCTTGATGGCGGCGGCGACGTGAGACACGCCGGAGTCATTGCAAATAACCCACTGCGCCTGCTGGCAAAGTCGTGCAAACGCGCCCAGGGGCAAAGGCGGCAAACAGCGTGCGCTAGGCGCATTTTGCAGGGCGGCCTCATACTCGTTGGGCGGGGGGCACATAATGACGGTTTTGCCTTGGGCTTGCAGATGGCGGGTCAGTTGGTCGAAATAAGGCCAGACTTTGACACGGCCTTTATGCAGTCCCGTTGCCGTCGGGGCGATCAGAATATAGTCACCGGGGCGCAGGGCGGCTTGGCGCAGACTGTTGTCGCCTTCTTGCCGTTGCAGGGGGCTGAGCGTCAAGTCCAGGGTGGCTGGGGCTTGTTCAGGAACCGGGCCTAGATGCCACAGTGCCAAAGCCTGCTGAACAATATAGAACCAGGATTGCACTGCATGCAACTGCTTTTGCGGTTTATTGATCGGCCAACGTAATAAAAGGCTACGACCATCGTCCCGGTAGCCGCAGGCTGGCAGGCCGGCCAGTTTGAAACTGAGAGCGCTGCTTAGCGAGTCGGGCAGCAGCAGGCCGTACGCATTGTGATGGCCATGCTGGCGGCGATAGCGACGTATGGCTTTGGCGTCCTGATGCCAGTGGCTGGTCATGGGAATGAAACCGTGCAAGGGGTAAGCCGAAAGCAGTTCGCGGGCCCAGGGACGGGCGCACACGACAACCGGCAAACCGGTATCCAGTAGAGCCTGTAGACACGGCAGGCTCATGCATACATCGCCTAGCCAATTAGGCAATCGCAGGTAAAGGGCAGAGGGATCAGACATGAACAGGACAACGAGACAGAGCGTACAAGAGCCGGGACGCTCGATTCAGGCAATGAGCGTTAGAATAAACACAATTAGATAGTATATAGGGTGTCCTCGTTGTCCAACGCCATACAATCCAAAATCAAGCCTGCTGGGCACGATCCCGTTAAATCCGATCTCTGGAAGCGCATTTACAGCCGTTTGCTCCCGTATTGGAAGGTTGTCGTGGTCGCGCTGATCCTGGTCAGCATTTCCTCTGCCACCCAGCCGGTCCTGGCAGTCATTATGAAGCCCTTGCTGGACGGGGGCTTTACCGGCGCCAATCCCGACTATATGTGGACCATCCCCTTGTCGGTGATCGGGTTGATGTTTGTACGGGGAATCACCACCTACGGCAGCTCTTATTTGTTTGCCTGGATCGCCAACAAAATGTTGCTGACGTTACGGGCAGACATGTTCTCGCGCCTGCTGGGATTGTCCGATTCGGAGTTCAAACAAGGCGACACGGGTCGCTTGCTGAACCGTTTCACGATTGATGCGGGCACCATGACAGGGGTGGCCACAGAAGTGGTCACGGTTGTGGTGCGTGAAACCCTGACGGTCATCGCCTTGCTGGGTGTGCTGCTTTACATGTCGTGGCAACTGACCGTCATCGTGTTTCTGGTCATGCCTGCCTCGGTCTTCGTGGCCAAAATGGTGTCGCGCCGACTGCGACGCATCAACCGCGATACCGTCAACATGAATGCCGAATTGACCCGGGTCGTCAGCGAAGCCATTGATGCCCAGCGCGTTATCAAGCTGTTTGATGGTTATGAGCGTGAAAACACCCGTTTCAGGTATGTGAACGCCCGCTTGCGTCGTTTTGCCATGCGCGCAGCCTCGGCCGATGCCGCCTTGTCGCCGATTACTCAGTTGTTTGTGTCCATTGCAGTGGCCGGGGTCATTTTTGTAGCCCTGTATCAGGCCAATACCGGCACATTGACCATAGGCAGCTTTGCGGCATTCATGGCTGCTCTGGGGCAGATTTTTGACCCGATCAAGCGCCTGACCAATATCACGGGCACCATGCAACGCATGTTGGTGGCCGCAGAAAGCGTGTTCAAGCTGGTCGATCAGGAGCCAGAGCCGGACACGGGCACCCGCGAACTCAAGCAGCCTGTGTACGGCCATATTGAATTCGATGCCGTGTCGCATCGTTTCCCCAATGCCCATCGCAACACCTTGTCAGAGGTCAGCTTTGCCGTCCAGCCGGGACAGACCATTGCGCTGGTGGGGCGCTCGGGCAGTGGCAAGACGACACTGGCCAATATGGTCCCACGCTTTCTGCTTCCGACTAGCGGACAAGTTCGAATCGATGGTATTGCGTCGGAAGAGCTGACCTTGCGCAGCTTGCGTAGCCACATTTCTCTGGTCAGCCAGGATGTCGTGCTGTTTGAGGCGACGATTGGCCAGAACGTGGCGTACGGCGCCGGCGTCGATGCCGATGTTTCTGTACAGCGTATCTGGGAAGCGCTGGACGCGGCCAATCTGCGTGAGTTCGTGGAAAGTCTGCCGCAGGGGCTCGATACGATGGTGGGCGAAAATGCCAACTCCTTGTCTGGCGGTCAGCGCCAGCGTCTGGCTATTGCTCGTGCCCTGATCAAAAATGCGCCGATCCTGATTCTGGATGAGGCCACCTCGGCGCTGGATAATGAGTCCGAACGCCAGGTTCAGATGTCGCTTGAGACCCTGATGAAGGGGCGCAGCACCTTGGTGATCGCGCATCGCTTGTCCACGGTTCAAAATGCCGATCAAATTCTGGTGCTGGATGAGGGGCGGATTATTGAGCAGGGTCGTCACGATGAACTGTTGGCCCGCAACGGTGTATACGCCGGTTTTTACCAAATGCAATTTCAGTTCAACGAGTAAGCAGCCGGGGGCTGCACCATAAGGAACATCATGAAGAAAATCATTCTTGCGCTGGCTGGTTTGGCTGTGTTGGCAGGGTGCGCCAAGCAGAATGCAGAATTGCGGGAGCAGGATTTGCGTCGCTCCAGCTATTTCAAGACCGAGCGGCGCATCAATATGGATTTTGTAGCCATTCAGCGCGCCTTGTTCAAACATCAGGCAGAGTGCGGTAAAGCGGCCGTATTCAAGATGGACGAGCGTCAAGCCAGCTATGGGACCTTGCGTTACGAACTGGAGCCGGGGGCGGGTTGGGAAAAAAGTATTCTGGTGGACCTGACCCTGATGCAAAAAGGCTGGGTAGATGCCAAGGTTTATAGCTACTCGGGCAACGTCAAAAAGGAAATCAATGAAATATTTACCTCTTTGCGTGCTCCCGGCGTATGTAACCCCGAGGATGCGCCTAAAGAGGTGGTGCCCGAGGATGACTTTGTGCCTGTTACGCCGCTTTAAGCATCACGGTTTTCTGGGCGTGAAGAGCACCGCGTCCGGCTCTGCTCAGACGCCACGCAGATGACAGGTAACACCCCTGAGTCACTCTTGACCCGCCTTTTTGGCGGGTTGATCGTTTTTGCAAGGGCTTTTCTTGACAAGGGTGAACCCGTGTTTTGTCCCGGAGCCCAAGACCGAGTCCCCGCCTGCTCAAGTTCTGGCGTGTGGGGCAGGGCGAGCCAGAGCGTTGCCCACAGTGTCCGCGCTGCTCGTCCCGGGCACCGTGGATTTACAGCAAAATAATGTCGTACTGTTCCTGGGAGTAATGGGGGTCTACCTCCAAAGAAATAGGCTTGCCAATAAAGTCTCCCGCCACCGCCAGATGCTGGCTTTCTTCTTCCAGAAACAGATCCACCACTTCCTGCGATGCCAGGATGCGGAACTCTTTGGGATTGAACTGCTTGGCCTCGCGCAGCACCTCACGCAAAATTTCATAGCAGACGGTGCGAGCCGTCCGTACTGAGCCGCGCGACTGGCAGGTTGGGCAGGGCTCGCAAAGTTGATGTGCCAGAGAGTCGCGCGTGCGTTTGCGCGTCATTTCCACTAAGCCTAACTGACTAAAACCGTTAATCGTCACACGCGTGCGGTCTTTGGCCAGTGCTTTTTGCAGCTCCTGCAATACCGACTCCCGGTGAGCGGGGTCGTCCATGTCAATGAAGTCCAAAATAATGATGCCGCCAAGATTGCGCAAGCGCAGCTGGCGAGCCAGGGCAATGGCCGCTTCCAGATTGGTCTTGAAAATGGTGTCGTCAAAGTTGCGTCCGCCCACAAAGCCGCCGGTATTCACATCTACGGTTGTCAGGGCTTCGGTCTGATCGATAATCAAATAACCGCCAGATTTCAAATCCACCCGGCGCGACAAGGCGCGGTTGATTTCCTCATCGACGTGGGCCGTGTCAAACAAGGCGCGGCTGCCTTTGTGATGGCTGATGCGCTCCAGTACGGACGGCGTGTAAATCTGGGCCCATTCCTTCATTTCTTGTACAACCGTACGCGAATCCACGATGATGGATTGAGTGTTGGGGGTGACCATATCGCGCAACACACGTTGCGCCAGGCTCAGGTCTGTATATAACACCGAGGGGGCGCCTTGTTCGCGGATGCGTTGCTGAATGCGCGTCCAGAGTGTACGCAGATACTGTTGGTCGGCGCTGATTTCTTCGTCTGTGGCACATTCAGCCTGAGTGCGGACGATAAACCCCCCCTTTTCATCCTTGGGCATCAGACGGCTGACACGTTCTCGCAGCTCGATTCGGTCCGCATCCGAGCCAATGCGTTGTGATACCCCGATATGAGGGTCAAAAGGCAGATACACCAACATGCGACCTGCGATGCTGATTTGCGTGGAAACACGGGCACCTTTGGTGCCCAAGGGGTCTTTGATGACCTGTACTAAGAGTGACTGGCCTTCGAACAGGAGCTTTTCAATGGGTGTAGTCGCACTACCTTGATTGCGTTCGGTACGGTTCTGGCGCAAGTCCGCAACATGGATAAATGCCGCGCGCTCCAGGCCAATATCAATAAAGGCACTTTGCATGCCGGGCAGAACCCGCGCCACCTTTCCTAGATAGACGTTCCCTACATAGCCGCGTTGGATGCTGCGCTCGATATGAATTTCCTGGACAGCACCTTGCTCGACCAGGGCAACACGGGTTTCGAAAGGAGTTACGTTAATCAGGATGTCTTCATGCATGGTTAGTTTCGCTAAAGGAATATCTGTTCCGGGCTAGTGTAGGGCCAAGTCAGTGAGGCTGCTATGCCTTTATGACTATATAGAGTGTTTAGGGAGGATGAATGCCTCGCTTGCCTTTGTTCTGGGGACTGCTTGTGGGCGCTTGTGGTTCAAGCCGCTCTATATAGGACGCCGCTCGGGGGCCCGGGACAGGGGGGGCGGACTACTTGCCGGTGCCCCGCGCCTGTCCCCTTGTCCGAGCCACCATCGGGGCGCAGTCTGAACTCGCCTAGTGATTGGTCCCCCGGACCAAGCACAAACCTTGGGCTCAAACAGCAGACTGCTTGCATCCCCGATGGTGGCTACACCTGCGGTAAGTCGTCTGACTCGCCCCAACCCCTGTCCCGGGGCCCCGAGTGGCTGACAGCACTGCATAATGCTTGATCAGGGTGGCTACTCAACCACCCCCTATCTATATAGAGACACTCTTGATTTGGGGCGAGGATCTGATGATGTGTGTTCTCCGTCGCCATCTGGTTTGCCAACCAACCCACAGGACGGTCAGTTAGTTAGCTAGTTAGTTAGTTAGGTAGTTAGGTAGGTAGGTAGGTAGGTAGGTAGGTAGGTAGGTAGGTAGGTAGGTAGGTAGGTAGGTAGGTAGGTAGGTAGGTAGGTAGGTAGGTAGGTAGGTAGGTAGGTAGGTAGGTAGGTAGGTAGGTAG
>NZ_JBANCI010000025.1:0-357 GCF_037120595.1 Alcaligenes sp. CHO6 | reverse complement strand
CATCATCAAAGTCGGCGAAGAAATCGAAATCGTGGGTATCAAAGACACGGTCAAGACCATTTGTACCGGCGTTGAAATGTTCCGCAAACTGCTGGACCAAGGCGAAGCTGGCGATAACGTCGGTCTGTTGCTGCGTGGTACCAAGCGTGAAGACGTGGAACGTGGTCAAGTTCTGGCCAAACCTGGTTCGATCAAGCCACACACGGACTTCGACGCCGAGGTGTACATTCTGTCCAAAGAAGAAGGTGGTCGTCACACGCCTTTCTTCAAGGGCTACCGTCCTCAGTTCTACTTCCGTACAACTGACGTGACCGGCACGATCGAGCTGCCAGAAGACAAGGAAATGGTTCTGCCAGG
>NZ_JBANCI010000024.1:0-375 GCF_037120595.1 Alcaligenes sp. CHO6 | reverse complement strand
CGGGCAATAACAGCTATACCGGCGACACCACCGTCAGCGGTGGTCGTCTGGCCGTCAATGGCACGCTGGCTTCTGCTGTGATCGTTGAGCGTGAGGGAACGCTGGGGGGGGCCGGTACGGTCGCACAAGTCGATAACTACGGCACCTTGGCCCCCGGTAATTCTGTAGGCACCTTGACCGTCAGCGGCGACTATACCGCCCATGCCGGTTCGGTGCATGAACTGGAAGTCGGCACCGCAGGCGCAACAGATCGTCTGGTCGTCGGGGGGGCCGCCCATATCGACGGCACCCTGAAGCTGGCCGGCGGCCCTTTCCGTCAAAACGTCGCCTATTCCTTCGTGGACGCAGCACAGGGCGTGACCGGGAAATACAGCC
>NZ_JBANCI010000023.1:0-414 GCF_037120595.1 Alcaligenes sp. CHO6 | reverse complement strand
CTGCCGGTACCAATCTGCGCTGCCCGCTCGGTGAGTTCCCGGCGATTCGTGAATACGGTTTTGTGGACGAGCCGGGTCGGTGGGATCACTGGCCCAGCGGCTTTGTGCTGACCTGGCCCAATGAGCGGGGTACCAACGGCACCATCGTGATCGACAAGGGCGACATCCTGTTGCCACAGAAGAAGTACTCGACCGAACAGATCATTCTGACCGTGGAAAACGGCTACGCCACCAAGATTGAAGGGGGAGTCGAAGCCGAGCTGCTGGACGAGTATATGAAGTCCTTTAACGATCCCGAAGGTTACGCGATCTCCCACATTGGCTGGGGTCTGCAACCGCGTTGTCACTGGTCTACGCTGGGCCTGTACTCGCGTGAGAACACCATTGGTATGGATGCCCGCGCGTTTGAGGGCA
>NZ_JBANCI010000022.1:0-432 GCF_037120595.1 Alcaligenes sp. CHO6 | reverse complement strand
AGCAGTTCGGCCAGCACTTTGACACCTATATTCAGGACGTGCGTGGCCGTGGTTTGAGCGAAGCGGCCGAAGGCATGGACTACAGCCTGGATGCGCAGGCCGATGACCTGATTGCCTTGGCCCAGGCCCTGGGCCTGAAGGACTACATCGTGGTCGGTCATTCGATGGGCGCGCGTATTGGCTTGCGTGCCGCGCACAAGAACAGCGAAGGTTTGAACCGTCTGGTGATGGTCGATCCGCCCGTCTCCGGCCCTGGTCGTCGTGCCTACCCGGCCAAGCTGCCCTGGTACGTGGATTCCATGGCCATGGCCCGCAAAGGGTGTACCGCAGAAGACATGCGTGCCTTTTGCCCGACCTGGACGGAAGAACAATTGCAATTGCGCGCCCAGTGGCTGCACACCTGCCACGAGCCGGCGATTCTGGCCAGCTTTG
>NZ_JBANCI010000021.1:0-438 GCF_037120595.1 Alcaligenes sp. CHO6 | reverse complement strand
CCAAGCGCCCACACTTATCGGCTGTTAATTGTTAAAGAGCAGTGACAGTTGCCTGTCGTTCTACTGACTAACCCGGCTGGCTCGTCGCGCTTGGCGCTTCGTGCCTTGCTGTGTTAGCAGCAGAGAACCGAGATTATGAAGCAGATCAGGCAGTGTGTCAAGCGTTTTTTTTGAAGAAGTTAGAAAGTTTTAAAACCGTCCAACTCGTCCCGCTTAAACCAGAACTTTCGTTCCGAACCACCTGGCGAACAATCAACCGCAAGGCTAACCACTCAACTTCACAAACAAGGGTAAATTTTCAGCGCTGTTACCAACCAGCTAAAAACTTAACGTTGCGTTCTCTGGAGCAGAACCTAGAACTTTAACACAGAATTTTCTGATTTGTCAAGCTCCGGGTTTTACACCGTGTCAGTTACCTGACTCAGTCAGGCAAGTTTC
>NZ_JBANCI010000020.1:0-461 GCF_037120595.1 Alcaligenes sp. CHO6 | reverse complement strand
CGTGACTATGATGTTCAGACCGAGACGCCCGTGGCCACGATCGAGATTGATCAGCCGTTTGTTGACGGTGTTCTGAATCAGGACGAGTCCAAGGTTGAGCAGACGATCACCGGTAGCGTGGGCGGTGCCGCGAAAGCAGGCGATGCGGTTGTCGTGACGATTGGCGGTAAAGAGTACCCCGCGACCGTGCAGCCAGGTAACACCTGGAGTGTGACGGTGCCTGCCGATGCGGTGAAAGATCTGCAGCCGGGCGATATCACGGCCGAGGTGACGGGTAAGGATCAGTACGGTAATGCGTATGACGCCGATACGAGCCGTGACTATGATGTTCAGACCGAGACGCCCGTGGCCACGATCGAGATTGATCAGCCGTTTGTTGACGGTGTTCTGAATCAGGACGAGTCCAAGGTTGAGCAGACGATCACCGGTAGCGTGGGCGGTGCCGCGAAAGCAGGCGATGC